>NZ_BONQ01000033.1 GCF_016862795.1 Dactylosporangium siamense
AGCTAGTTACAGCCGGGAAACAGTGCTGGCGCGTTCTACCAGGTGGGTTTCGACCATGACTGCGGTGGGGGCGGCGCCGGCGATTCTGGCCAGGAGGAGGCGGACCATTTCGCGGCCCATTGCCTCGACCGGCTGGTGGACGGTCGTCAGGGGTGGGTCGGTCTGGCGGGCGATGGCCACGTCGTCGAAGCCGACCAGGGAGACGTCGTCGGGGACGCGGCGGCCCAGCTCGCGCAGGGCCCGCAGGGCGCCGACGGCCATCAGGTCCGAGGCGGCGAAGACGGCGTCGACGTCAGGGGTGCGGGCCAGCAGCTCGTGGACGGCGCGTTCGCCGGAGGCCTCGCTGAAGTCGCCGTAGGCGATGAGGCGCTCGTCGACGGGCCTGCCGGCGCGTTCGATCGCCTCGCGGTAGCCGGTGAGGCGGGACACGCCGGCGGCCATGTCCTGCGGGCCGGCGATCGCGGCGATCCGGCGCCGGCCGCGGTCCAGGAGGTGGCCGACGGCGAGGCGGGCGCCGCCCTCGTTGTCCGCGTCGACGAAGGCGACGTCGGTGCCGGTGGCAGTGCCGGTGCCGGCGTCCGTGCCGGTGCTGGAGGTGGAGGTGGAGGTGGAGGTCAGCATCCGGGCCGGGCGGCCGCCGAGGACGACGGGCAGGCCGCGCTGCTCCAGCAGGCCGGGCAGCGGGTCGGCATCGTGCAGGGAGAGCAGCATGACGCCGTCGACGTGCTGGTTGGTGAGGTGGTGCTCGACGCGCTGGCGTTCGGCCGGGGACTGGGCCATGGCCAGCCACAGCTGGAGCTGGGTGTCGGCGAGGGCGGAGCTGACACCGCGGACGATGCCGGCGAAGAACGGCTCGCCGAAGACCCGTTCCTCCGACTCGGACACGACCAGCGCGACGGAGTCGGTGCGCTGGGTGACGAGGGCGCGGGCGGCGCGGTTGGGGACGTAGCCGAGCTCGTCGATCGCCTTCTGCACGGCCGCGCGCGCCTCCGGGCTCACCTGCGGTGAGCCGTTGACCACACGCGACACGGTGCCCCGCCCGACGCCGGCGCGCGAGGCGACCTCGTCGAGGGTGGGGCGGCCCGCTGAGCGGGGGCGGCTGTTCGTGGAAGGCACGCCCCATTGTGCGCACACGCCAGCGATCTTGCAGCCGCGGTGCCCTGAAAACGCGGCACCGCGGCAGCAATACGACCGCAACCCGGAACGATCTACGACAAAATCGCCTCCACCAGCACCTCGGCACCCACAGCGGCGACGGGGAGCACAGCGCCCTCCACCGGTACCCCATCCGCAATGAGACGGCAGGTCGAACCGGCGGTCCCGGGCTCCCTGCGCACCGTGAGCCGGTAGGTGGCACCGCGGAAGCGCCGCACCGCGGAGAACCCGGACCATTCGGCGGGGATCACCGGCGCGATCCGCAGGCCGGCCAGCTCCGGCCGGATGCCCAGGATCCACTGGGTGACGGCGGCGTAGTTCCAGGCCGCGGTCCCGGTCAGCCACGAGTTCTTCGCCTCGCCGTGCGTCGGCGCGTCCCGGCCGGCGATCATCTGGGCGTAGACGTACGGCTCGCAGCGGTGCAGGTCGCCGAGCTCCTCGCGGGCCGACGGGTTGATCCGCTTGTAGTAGTCGAAGGCGCCGTCGCCGTTGCCGACCATCGCCTCGGCGATCATGAGCCACGGGTTGGTGTGGCAGAAGATCCCGGCGTTCTCCTTGTACCCCGGCGGGTAGCTTGAGATCTCGCCGAGTTCGATGCGATACGACGAGAACGCCGGCTGCTGCAGCACGATCCCGTGCGGGGTGGCCAGCCGCTCCCGGACGCTGGCCAGGGCCCGGACCGCGGTCCCGTCCTCGAGGCCGACGCCGCCCATGATGCACATGCCCTGCGGTTCGATGAAGATCTGGCCCTCGTCGTTGGACGCGGAGCCGATGACGTTGCCGTGGAAGTCGTACGCGCGCCGGAACCAGGAGCCGTCCCAGCCGTGCTCGGCGATCGTGCCGGCCATCTTCTCCGCGGCGTTCTGATACCCCGTGGGGTCATCACCCCTCGACACGGCGAGCGCGGCCAGTTCCCGCGCGGCCAGGACGAACTGGCCGGCGATGAACACCGACTCCGCGACGCCGCCGGTGGCGTTCTCGGTGGTCTGGAACGGCTCGCCGGGCGTGTCGGAGAAGCAGTTCAGGTTGAGGCAGTCGTTCCAGTCGGCCCGGCCGATCAGCGGCAGGCCGTGCGGACCGAGGCGGTCCAGGGTGTACCGCAACGACAGGCGCAGGTGCTCGTACAGGGACTGTTCGCTGCCGGGCGCGTTGTCGAACGGCACCGGTTCGTCCAGGATGCTCCAGTCGCCGCTCTCCTTGATGTACGCGGAGACGCCGAGGATGAGCCACAGCGGGTCGTCGTTGAAGCCGGACCCGATGTCGTTGTTGCCGCGCTTCGTCAGCGGCTGGTACTGGTGGTAGGCCCCGCCGGTGGGCAGCTGGGTCGCGGCGATGTCGAGGATCCGCTCGCGGGCCCGCTCCGGGATCATGTGCACGAAGCCGAGCAGGTCCTGGTTGGAGTCGCGGAAGCCCATGCCGCGACCGATCCCGGACTCGTACAGCGACGTGGACCGGCTCATGTTGAACGTGACCATGTTCTGGTACGCGTTCCAGATGTTCACCATCCGGTCGGTGTCCGCGTCGGGCGTCCGCACCTGCAGCCCGCCGAGCAGCTCCTCCCAGCGCGCGGCGAGCGCGGCGAACCCGGCGTCGACCGTGTCCTGCCGCAACCAGTCAGCGATCTTGGGCAGCACAAGAGCCTTGTTCACGGTCTGCGAGCCGGGCGGGTCGAACTTCGCGTCGCGGGGGTTCTCGGCGTACCCGAGCACGAAGCCGATCTCCCGCGTCTCGCCGGGCTGGAGGGTGAGCCGCACGTGGTGCGACCCGTGCGGCTGCCAGCCGTTGGCGATCGAGTCGCCGGACTCGCCGCGTTCGACCGCCAGGGGCCGGTCCCAGGAGCGGTACGGGCCGAGGAACGCCTCACGGGAGGTGTCGAAGCCGGCCAGGGGCTCGCTGCAGGCGAAGTAGGCGAAGTGGTCGCGGCGTTCCCGGTATTCGGTCTTGTGGTAGATGACGCCGTCGACGACCTCGACCTGGCCGGTGTTGAAGTTGCGCTGGTAGTTGGTGGCGTCGTCCTGCGCGTCCCACAGGCAGAACTCGATCGAGGAGAACGCCGAGAGCTCCGCCGGTGTCTCACGGAGGTTGGTGACCTTCAGCCGCCACACCTCGAGGGTCTCCCCCAGCGGCACGAAGTAGAGCGTCTCGGCCTTGATCCCGTTGTACCGCGAGGCGATACGCGTGTAGGACAGGCCGTGCCGGCACTCGTAGTCGTCGAGCTCCGTCTGCGTCGGCTGCCAGGTGGGCGACCAGAACGAACCCGAGGCGGCGTCCCGCAGGTAGAGGTACCGCCCGCCGAGGTCCATGGGGGCGTTGTTGTAGCGGTACCGGGTGAGCCGGCGCAGCCGCGCGTCGCGGTAGAACGAGTAGCCGCCGGCGGTGTTGGAGATGATGCCGAAGTACGCCTCGGTGCCGAGGTAGTTGATCCAGGGCAGCGGGGTGTCGGGTCGGTCGATGACGTACTCGCGGCGTTCGTCGTCGAAGTGGCCGAAGCGCACGGGGTGCCTCCTGCAGGGGAATGAGGACTGTGCTGCACACGGAAGCCGCGTCAGGCCGACTCGCGGACCACGAGGTGCGTGTCGAGCACAGTCGAGTGGGCCGGCCCGCCGGCGATGCGGGCCAGCAGGAGCCTGGCCATCTCCCGCCCCATGCCCTCCACCGACTGGTGCACGGTGGTGAGCGGCGGCTGGGTCTGCCGGGCCACGGCGGAGTCCTCGAACCCGACCACCGCCACGTCGGCGGGCACCCGGCGGCCCAGCTCACGCAGGGCGCGGATGGCGCCGGCGGCCATCAGGTCGGAGGCGGCGAAGACGGCGTCGAGGCCCGGGTTGAGATGGATCAGGCGGTGCATCGCGTCGGCCCCGCTCGCCTCGCTGAAGTCGCCGTACGCGATGAGTCGCTGATCGTGCGGCAGGGACGCCAGGCGCAGCGCCTCCCGGTAGCCACGGAGGCGGGCGATGCCCACCGCCATGTCCTGCGGGCCGGCGATCACCGCGATGCAGCGGCGACCGAGGCCGATGAGATGTTCGACGGCGGTGCGGGCACCGCCCTCGTTGTCGTTGTCGACGAAGGCGACCTCGTTGTCACCCTCCACCTCGAGCATGTGCGCCGGCCGCCCGCCGAGCACGGTGGGCAGCCCCCGCTTGCCCAGCAGCGAGGGCAGCGGGTCGTCGTCGTGCAGGGAGAGCAGCAGCACCCCGTCGACGTGCTGGTCCGACAGGTGCCGCTCGACCATGAGCCGCTGCGACGGTGACTGTGCCATCGCCAGCCACAGCTGCAGGGACGTGTCGGCGAGGACGTTGCTGACTCCGCGGACGATGCCGGCGAAGAACGGCTCGCCGAAGACCCGCTCCTCCGACTCGGAAACCACCAGGGCGACGGAGTCGGTACGGCGGGTGACGAGCGCTCTGGCCGCCCGGTTGGGCACGTATCCGAGCTCCTCGACGGCGCGGGCGACGGCGGCCCGGGCCTCCGGGCTGACCTGCGGCGAGCCGTTGATCACCCGGGAGACCGTGCCGCGCCCGACGCCGGCGAGCGCGGCCACCTCGTCCAGGGTCGGGCGGCGCACGTTACTCGCCGAGGCCGTTGTGCTTGATGACCTCGCGGTACCGGTGGCCGCTGGCCTTGATCGTGCGCTCCTGCGTGTCGTAGTCGACCCGGATCATGCCGAACCGTTTAGTGTAACCCCAGGCCCACTCGAAGTTGTCCAGCAGCGACCAGGCGAAGTAGCCGTGCAGCGGTGCCCCGGCCGTGATCGCGTCGTGGCAGGCCCGGAAGTGCGCGTCGAAGTACGCCACGCGCTCGGCGTCCTCGACGCTGCCGTCCTCGCCGACGGTGTCGACGTACGCGGCGCCGTTCTCGGTGATGTACAGCGGGATCGCCGGGTAGTCGCGGGCGACGCGGGTCAGGGTCTCGGTGAGCCCCGGCGCGTCGACCTCCCAGCCCATGTCGGTGACCGGGACGCCGGGCCGCTTCAGGAACCGGACGGTCTCGCTGCCGGGCCACGACGTCGGCGCCCGCCAGTAGGGCTCGGCGGGGACGTCGGGGTCCTCGCCGGCGACCACGTGGCGGCTGTAGTAGTTGATGCCGAGCAGGTCCAGGGGCTGCGCGATCTGCTTGAGGTCGCCGTCGCGGACGAAGCCGAAGTCGCTGACCCCCTGCAGGTCGGCGACGACGTCCGCCGGATACGAGCCGAGCAGCACCGGGTCGAGGAAGATCCGGTTGGCGAGCCCGTCGATGCGGCGGGCCGCGTCGAGGTCCCCGGCCTTCGTCTCGTCGGCCGGGGAGATCGCGTACAGGTTGAGCGTGATGCCGAGCTGTGCCTCGGGATCCGCGGCCCGCATGGACTCGATCGCCTGGCCGTGGCCGAGCAGCAGGTGGTGCATCGCGGCCAGGGCGTCGGGTGCGTGCTGGCGGCCGGGCGCGTGGACGCCGGACGCGTAGCCGAGGAACGCCGAGCACCACGGCTCGTTGAACGTCGTCCAGTGCCGGACCCGGTCGCCGAGCGCGCCGTGCACGAGCATGGCGTAGTCGGCGAACCGGGCCGCGGTGTCGCGGGCGGGCCAGCCGCCCGCGTCCTCGAGCGCCTGGGGCAGGTCCCAGTGGTACAGCGTCACCCAGGGGGTGATGTCGTTCGCCAGCAGCTCGTCCACGAGCCGCCGGTAGAAGTCCAGGCCCTTGGCGTTGGCCGGCCCCGACCCGCCCGGCTGGACGCGGGGCCAAGCGACGGAGAACCGGTAGGCGTTGACGCCCAGGTCCTTCATCAGCCCCACGTCCTCGCGGTAGCGGTGATAGTGCTCGCAGGCCGCGTCGCCGGTGTCCCCGCCCAGGGTCTTGCCCGGGGTGTGGCTGAACGTGTCCCAGATCGAGGGGGTGCGGCCGTCCTCCTGGGCGGCTCCCTCGATCTGGTACGACGCGGTCGCCGCACCCCACACGAAACCGGGTGGGAACGTCAGCGGGTCGATGCTGGTCACGCCTTGACCGAACCTTCCATGATGCCGCCGATGATCTGACGGCCGAATGCGATGAACACGAGGAGCAGCGGCACGATCGCGAGCGCTGTCCCGGTAAAGACTTGCACGTAGTCGGTCTTGTAGTAACCGGTCGCGAGAATGTTCAGTGAAACTTGCACGGTCGGTGTGTCGCCGTTGAGCACGACGTACGGCCACAGGAAGTCGTTCCAGGTCTCCATGAACGTCAGCAGACCCAGGACCGCCGCCGCCGGACGCAACGCGGGCAGCACGACCGACCAGTAGGTCCGCCAGGTGGACGCGCCGTCGACCCGGGCGGCCTCGATGAGCTCGTCGCTGATCGCCGACTCCGCGTACTGCCGGATCATGAACACTCCGAAGCCCTTGACCAGGAACGGCACGATGACCGCCTGGAGGGTGTTCGTCCAGTCGAACTTCACCATCAGCAGGTACAGCGGGATGATGTTGACCTGGGTCGGGATCATCATCGTGAGGATGATGATCAGCAGCAGGGCGTTCTTGCCCCGGAACTTGAGCTTCGCGAACGCGAACCCGGCGAGGGTGGAGAAGAACACCACCGACAGGGTCACGCACGACGACACGACCGCCGAGTTGATCAGGCCGTAGACGAAGTTCGCGTCGGTGTTGGCCAGGACCCGCGAGGCGTTGTCGAAGAAGTTCGGGCCCGGGGTCAACGGCGGCGGGATGTCGGTGACGGCGCTGTTCTCCCGCGACGCCACGATGAACGACCACACGATCGGGAAGATCGACAGCACGATCGTGATGATCAACGCGAGGTACGTCAGCGGGCTGGCGTCCCACAGCGCGGCCGAGGCACTGCGGACCCGGCCCCTGTTCTTCTTCGGCGGCTCGACGGGCAGGTTCCGCGGCCGGGTCATGGTCGTACTCATGATGTCTGCCCCTTGACGGATCGGCGCACCAGGGCGAAGTTGATGAGCGCGAAGATCAGGATGATGATGAACAGCAGCCAGGAGATCGCGGCGCCGCGGCCCACGTTGTAGTTGTTCGTGAACGTGGTCTCGTAGATGTACATCGCGACGGTCTGGAACTCGTTGAGCGAGCCACCCTGGATGCGGCCGTAGTTGAACAGCAGCGGCTCGGTGAACAGCTGCATGCCGCCGATCGTCGAGATGATCACCGTGAAGAGGATCGTCGGCTGGATGAGCGGCACGGTGATCCGCCAGAAGCGGCGGGCCGCGGACGCGCCGTCCAGCGACGCCGACTCGTACAGCTCCTTCGGGATCGCCTGCATCGCCGCCAGGTAGATGAGGGCGTTGTAGCCGGTCCAGCGCCAGTCGACCATGAACGCGATCGCGGTCCACGACGACCAGCGGTGGTTGCGCCACTCGACCGGGTCCAGGTGGACGCTCTGCAGCAGCCAGTTCGCCAGGCCGTACCGGTCGGCGAAGATCAGACCGAACACGATGCCGACGGCGGCGACCGAGGTGATGTTGGGGATGAGCACGCCCATCCGGATCGCGGTGCGGGCCCGCATCTTCTTGTTCAGCCAGCTCGCGATGAGCAGCGCGAAGATCAGCTGCGGCACGGTCGCGACGAAGAACAGGCCGAACGTGTTGAAGATGACGATCCAGAAGTGCTCGTCCCAGAGGATCTTGCGGTAGTTCTCCAGGCCGACGAAGCCCGCGTCGCCGCCCGTCAGCGTGTTCTTGCGGGTCGACAGGATGGCGGTGTAGATCAGCGGGTACGCGCCGAACACCGCGAACAGCACGAAGAAGGGTGCGACGAACAGGTACGGCGACAGTCGCAGGTCGAGCCGCCCGACCCGCACGGAGCGCCGCGACGGCTGCTTCGACGGCCCGGCGGGTGCGCGCCCGTGGCGAGGCCCGGTGACCTCGCCGACGTTGGTTGCCATGGGGGGTGGATCCCTTCCGATCAACGGGCTATGTGGAGGACGGAGGCGGCGTCAGGTTCGACGCCGCCTCCGCCGTCAACGTTTGGATCAGCCTTCGGCGAGTGCCTTGCTGTCCTTGATGGCCTTGTCCCAGCCCGCCTGGGCGCTCAGCTTGCCCTGCTCGGCAGCCTGCATGGCCGGCTCGAACGCGTTCTCCCACAGGGCCTGGTGCTTCGGCCCGAGGTAGATCGGCTTGAGCTCCTTCGCGGCACCGGCGTAGATCTTGCCGACCGGCGCGTTGTTGAAGTACTCGTTCTTCGCGTCCGTGATCTTCGGGTCGTCCAGCGCGGCGATCGACGAGGGCAGCGGACCGGCCTCGGCGAACGCGTCCAGGCCACCCTGCTTGCCGGTGATGAACTTGATCAGCTCGAACGCGGCCTTCTTGTTCTTGCTCTGCTCCGGGATCGCGAGGTAGGAGCCGCCCCAGTTGCCACCCTTACCGGGGATGGTCGCGATGTCCCACTTGTTCTTGCCGGCGTCGCCGGCGCGCTCCTTGATGACACCCGTGTACCACGGCGGGCACGGCACGGTCGCGAACGCGGCGTTCTTGAACGCGGCGTCCCAGTCCGCCGACCAGCGGGCGAGCTTGGCGGTCAGGCCCTTGCCGGCCATGTCCAGGCCCAGGTCGTACGCCTTCTTGACGGCCGGGTTGGTGTCACCGATGTACTTGTCGCTCTTGTCGTAGAACCAGCTGTCGGCGTTCTGCATGATGTACGGCTGCATGACGCTGGTGGCCGAGTCGGTCCAGGCGGCGCCGGTGTTCTTCGACTTGAAGACCTCGCCCTGCTTGACGTACTCCTCCCAGGTCGGCCACAGCTTGCTGACCGCGTCGCGGTCAACGGGCAGGCCGGCCTTCTGGAAGAGGTCGGTGCGGTAGCACATCGCCAGGGGGCCGACGTCGGTGCCGAGGCCGACGAGCTTCTTGCCGTCCGCGGTGAAGGCGTTCTTCCACTTGAAGGACAGGTAGTCCTTCTCCACGGAGGACGCGCCCAGGTCGAGCAGGTTGGCGAAGCCCTTGTTGTCCTTCAGGTACTGCAGGAGCATGCCCTCTTCGAGCATGACCACGTCACTCGCGCCGCTGCCGGCGGAGATCCACTGGGCGAGCTTCGGCGCGAAGTCCTTGGTCTGGCCCTCGTTCTTGACGTCAACCTTGATGTTCGGGTTGGCGGCCTCGAAGTCCTTGACCGCCTGGTTGAAGCCGGGCGTGCCGAAGTAGGACAGCGAGATGGTGACCGGGCCGGTGCCGTTGGCGTTGGGCTCGGCGTCCTTCTTGGCGCTGCACGCAGTGGTCATACCGAGGGCAAGACCCACGGTGAGCGTGGCCGTGGCGATCGAACGCAGACGGCGTGAGGTGACGCTCATCCTGACCCCTCTCTCAGGTCGTGATGGGAGTTTGACGGGTGTGCTGGGTGGGGGTGTGACGCATCGACGGCGGACCCGGGTGTGAAGTCCGTCGTTCGGGTGTCGCAGGTATGGCGGGTGTCGCATTTGAATGGCTCCCATGGCCGCGGGGTGTGTCACCGGCCACAGCCACGGGAGCGCTCCCATGAGACTGGCGCCTCGTCCGCCAGGTGTCAATGGGGCAATGGGAGCGTTCCCATTTCGTTACCGCGAGATTTCATGCCGCCTTTTTGTCGGCCTTTACCGCGATATGCGCGCTTCCCGGTCGCCCATGCAGAGACCCAGCTCGATTTCCGCGAGGCATCGACCATCATCGACCGATGCAAGCGGGCGCCCTCGCGCTGCAACAGACCGGCGTCGATGGACAAACCGGACGCCAAGCGCCTGGGAGCGCCCCCGGCCCTCGCCGCCCAGCCCTTGGATCAAGCGACAGACACCGATCTCTTGGCCGCCGCCGCGACGCTTCGGTCCTGGTCGCTTTGCCCCGCTTTACCGCGACGGATTCCCAAGATCGATCACGGCGCCGACCAACCCCGGAACGGCACCGTCAAGCAACGGAAACTTTCACCCGGCACAACCCCCCGCAGTCGCCGGACCCCGCACAGTAACCACACCCGCCGTGGCCGAGGGCCTACGTCATGCGGCGCAGCAATGTCGTGGCTCTCGCCGGGTCGAAGGCACCCGGGTCGAAGGCGCGGCCCAGCCACTCGCCCATCGCCACATGGTCGGGGTGCGCGGGGTCGCCGACGGCGGCGACGAGGTCGCGGTAGCCGTCCGGGCCACCGACGTCGTCCGGTGGGCAGGCGCGTTCGCCGGCGGTGCACACGGGATAGGCGGTGTCCAGATCGGCGGGGAACTCGTCCTCGACGGTCAGGTCGTGCTCCCACCAGTCGCCGAAGTCATACGTGTACCGCAGCCGCCCGCCCTTGCTGGCGACCGCGTCCAGGCGCACGTCGAGCTCGTCGTGGACGTCGAGGAGGCCGTCGGGGTCGGGGACGCCGTACTGGACGCCCTCCACGTCGAACACGTGCAGGTGGCGGTCGCCCCAGCCCATCGCGAACTGCACGACGCGGTGGACCCGGTCGAGGGTGAACCCGCCCGGGATGAGGACCCGCCGCCAGACGGTGGGCTCGACGCCGTCGAGCGAGATGCGGAGTTGGATGATCGTGCGCGCCATGGTGCAGTCATTGTTGACCGAGCAGGTGCGACGGCGCACCCTGAAGTCGTGATCTGTCCTGCGTGTCGGGAGAAACGGCATGCCGACTGCCCGGGCGGCAACCGGTGCGACTGCCAGCACCGCGAGCCGGTGCCGACCCCGCCGGTGACGGGCCCACCCGGCGAGTAGGCCGGTCACCGGAGCGCGGCACGTAGGGTTGCCGGGTGCAGCAGCTGTACCCGGAGCCCGGACCAGTCGACCAGGCAGCGCTCATCGACCTGTACGCGCCGCCGCCCGAGCCGTCGATCAGGGTGAACTTCGTGGCGAGCCTCGACGGGGCGGGCACGCTCGGCGGGAAGTCCGCGGGGCTCTCGGGCCCGGAGGACAAGCGGGTCTTCGGGATCCTGCGGATGCGCTGCGACGCGCTGGTCGTCGGCGCCGGCACGGTCCGCGACGAGGGCTACCGGGCCCTGCGGCTGGACGCGGAGCGCAGGGCATGGCGGCTGGCGCACGGCCTGAGCGAGTTCCCGACCCTCGTGATCGTCTCGGGGCGTGGCGACCTGGACCCGGCGCAGCCCGCCCTCGCCGACGCCCCGGTCCGGCCGATCATCGTGACCACCCGGCACACCGCGGTGCGGGACCTCGAGGAAACGGCCGACGTCATCCGGGCGGGTGACGGGCACGTGGACCTGCGGGAGGCGGTCCGGCAGCTGCGGCAGCGCGGGTTCGCGCAGCTCCTCAGCGAGGGCGGCCCGATACTGTTCGGATCACTCACCGTGGCGGGGCTCGTCGACGAGCTGTGCCTCACGGTGTCGCCGTTGCTCGCCGGGCCCGGAGCGGGCAGGATCACGGCCGGACCGCACCTGCCGACACCCGAAGCGCTCACGCTGCGTCACGCCCTGCTGGCCGATGGTCAGCTGCTGCTGCGGTACGGGCGCTGAGGACAGCCGGCCGGAATCCACACCGTTGTCCACACCCCTGTGGACAAGTGTCCCCAACCTGTGGACAGCCGCCGCGTTTGTCCTGGTTTGCACGCGTGAACAGACGTGAACACGTCCACAGCGGGCGTGGTGACTTCGATCCACTGGCGGTCTTGGGGCACGATGCACAGGCGAACACATGTACTGGGGGTCGACCAGATGGACGCCAACAAGGACGGGCCGATCGTCGGCCGGGTGCTCGGCACCGCCGACGCCACCCCGCTGACGTTCTGGGTCGCCGTGAACGAGGACGCCTACCTCCAGCTCGACGACGTCGTCGTCACCGAGCGTGAGCTCCCCGGCCAGCCGTCGGTGCGGATCGCCGGCGTGGTCACCGCGGTCCGGGCCCGGCACGAGGGGGTCGTGTTCGACTCCGACGTGTTCCTGGTCGCCGACGGCACCCTGCCGGCCACGGTGCAGGAGGCCGCCGAGATCACCACGACCCGGGTCGACCCCGAGGTCTACGTGCCGCCGACGCCGGGCGCGGTCGTCCACCGGGCCCAGGGCGACGCCAGGGCCGGCGCGCTGTACTTCGACCGGATGGACCGCACGATCCCGATGGGGTTCGGGCGGGACGGCGCGGCGATGTTCCTCAACGCGGACTTCCTCGACGGCAGCCGCGGCGCGCACGTGTCCATCTCCGGCATCTCCGGGGTGGCGACGAAGACGAGCTTCGCGACGTTCCTGCTCTACTCGGTGTTCCGGTCCGGGGTCCTGGGCGGCGCCGGCGAGACCGCCAACACCCGCGCGCTGATCTTCAACGTCAAGGGCGAGGACCTGCTCTTCCTGGACTATCCGAACAGCCGCCTGGACGCCACGACGGAGGCGGCATACGCGCGGCTGGGCCTGGTCGCCGGGCCGTTCCCCGACGTGCGGGTCTACGCGCCGCCGCGGGCCGGGGACTCCTCCGGCACGCCCGATGTCAGCAGCCGGCTGACCGGCGTCGACAGCTTCTACTGGACGCTGCAGGAGTTCTGCGCCGACCGGCTGCTGCCATACGTGTTCGCCGACGCCGACGACGAGCGGCAGCAGTACACGATGGTGGTCCACTCGGTGACGGCGCACCTGGCGCGCATCGCCCAGCCGGCCGAGGGCGGCGTCGCCGTCGACGGCACCCGGCTCAACTCCTACGCGGACCTCGTCGACTACCTGGTCGAGCAGATCACCGACGACTCGACCCGGGGCCAGTGGGCCGGCAGCGCGGTCGGGCTCGGCACCGTCAACGCGTTCGCGCGCCGGCTGATCGGCAGCAAGAAGGACCTGTCCCGGCTGATCCGCGGCGACCTCGCCACCCGCCGCCCGCACGCGATCAACACGGCCGAGAGCGCCCAGGTGACGGTCGTCGACCTGCACAACCTGCCGGACCGGGCGCAGCGTTTCGTGGTCGGTGTGACGCTGCGCAGCGAGTTCGAGCGCAAGGAGAAGGCCGGCACCGCGAAACCGCTGCTGTTCGTGGTCCTCGACGAGCTCAACAAGTACGCGCCGCGCGAGGGCACCAGCCCGATCAAGGAGGTGCTGCTCGACATCGCCGAACGCGGACGGTCCCTGGGCGTCGTGCTGATCGGCGCGCAGCAGACCGCCAGCGAGGTCGAGCGGCGCATCGTGGCCAACTCCGCGATCCGGGTCGTCGGCCGGCTCGACCCGGCGGAGGCCTCCCGCCCCGAGTACGGGTTCCTGCCGCCCGCCCAGCGGCAGCGGGCGCTCCTCGCCAAGCCGGGCACGATGTTCGTGTCGCAGCCGGAGATCCCGGTGCCGCTGTGCATCGAGTTCCCGTTCCCGTCCTGGGCGACCCGGCCGGCCGAGGCGGGCCCGCCGCCCAGCTCGACGCTGCGCTCGATCGCGCAGGCCAACGACTCGTTCGCCGTCGTCGCGAGAGTGGGCGGCGGCATCGCGGACGACGAAATCCCGTTCTGAGAAAGGACAACCACCGGTGCGGATCCTGCACACCTCGGACTGGCACGTCGGCAAGGTCCTGAAAGGACAGTCGCGGGCCAACGACCACATCGCGGCCCTCAAGGCGCTCGTCGACGTGGCCGAGGCCGAGCAGCCCGACCTGGTGATCGTCGCCGGTGACCTGTACGACTCCGCCAGCCCGCCCGCCGACGCCACGAAGATCGTCACGCGGGGGCTGTCGGCGCTGCGCAAGACCGGCGCCGACGTGGTCGTCATCGGCGGCAACCACGACAACGGCCAGGCCCTCGACGCGCTGCGGCCGTGGGCGGACGCCGCCGGGATCACCATCCGCGGCGCCCTGACCAGGCCCGAGGAGCTGCTGCTGGAAGGGCGGACGAAGGACGGCGAGGAGTGGCGGCTGGCCGCGCTGCCGTTCGTGTCCCAGCGCTACGCGGTCCGGGCGGCGGAGATGTTCGACCTCAGCGCCGCGGAGAGCGCCCAGTCCTACGCGCACCACATCGGCGGGCTGCTGGCGACCCTGGCGCAGGGGTTCGGCCGGGACACCGTCAACCTGATCACCGGGCACCTGACGGTCATCGGCGCGACGATGGGCGGCGGCGAGCGCGAGGCGCACACCATCATGGGCTACGCGGTGCCGGCGTCGGTGTTCCCGTCCTCGGCGCACTACGTGGCGCTGGGACACCTGCACCGCGCGCAGGTCGTCAACGGGCCCTGCCCGATCCGGTACTGCGGCAGCCCCCTGCCGATCGACTTCGGCGAGGAGGAGAACTTCTCCGCCGTCGCGATCGTCGACGTCACCACGAGCACCGCCGCGCGGGTCCGCGAGGTGCCGCTGCCGGTCGCCACCCCCCTGCGGACCGTCCGGGGCACCCTCACCCAGCTGTCCACGTTGGACACCGGCGAGGCGTGGCTGCGGGTGTACGTGTCGGAGCAGCCGCGGGCGGGCCTGCGCGAGGAGGTCCAGGAGCTGCTGCCGAAGGCCCTGGAGGTGCGCATCGACCCGAAGCTGCTGCCCGACCCGAAGGCCGCCGAACGGGCCGCGGCCCGGGCCGGCCGGTCCGCGGGCGAGCTGTTCTCCGACTACCTCGGCCAGAAGGGCCACGCGGACGAGGCCACGGTCAAGCTGTTCCACCAGCTGCACGACGAAGTTCAGGAGGCGAGGAACTGACATGCGACCCATTCGTTTGGACATGGACGGGTTCACCGTGTTCCGGCAGCCGACCACTGTGGACTTCACCGACACGGACTTCTTCGCGCTGATCGGGCCGACCGGCTCCGGCAAGTCGACGATCCTCGACGCGATCACGTTCGCCCTCTACGGCACCGTCCCCCGCTGGGGTGACCGGCGGGCGATCGCCAACGCCCTCGCCCCGTCGGCGACCGAGGCCAGGGTCCGGTTCGTGTTCGAGTCGGCGGGCGTGCGCTACGTCCTGGCCCGGGTGGTCCGCCGGGACGGCAAGGGCGCGGTCACCACGAAACACGCCGGCCTGGAGGCGCTCCCCCACGGCTTCGACCTGGCCCGGTTCGACACCGGGATCAGCGCCGAGGACATGGGCACCGTGCTCGCCGGCACCCCCAACGAGGTGGACCTGGCGGTGCAGACCGTGATCGGGCTGCCCTACGAGCAGTTCACCAAGTGCGTGGTGCTGCCGCAGGGCGAGTTCGCGGCGTTCCTGCACGCGAAGCCGGCGGAGCGGCAGAAGATCCTCGTGAATCTGCTGGGGCTCGACGTGTACGGCCAGATCCGCGAACGCGCGAACACCCTCGGCGGCGCCGCGGACGCGAAGCTGAAGGTGCTCGGCGAGCAGCTCGCCGGGATGTCCGATGTGGACGACGCGGCCCTGGCCGCCGCGGCGGCGAAGGCGGCGGCGCTCAGGACGCTCACCGACGGCGTCGACCGGATCGGTCCCCAGCTGGACGACGCGGCGAAGCTCGCGGTCGCCGCCGCGGAGACCCTGACCGGCCTCGACACCGAGATCGACCGGCTGACCCGGCTGCGGGTCCCCGCGGACGCCGGCACCCTCGCGGCCGGTGCGGCCGCCGCCCGCAGCGCGGTCACCGCCGCCGTCGACGGGGCCCGGGCCGCCGAGGAACGCGAGGAGAAGCTGCGCGGCGAGCTGCAGGCGGCCGGCGACCAGACGGCGCTGCGGCGGCTGCTGGACGCGCACGGCGAGCGCGACCGGCTCGCCGCCGAGGCGGCAACCGTGCACGGGACCGTCGCCACGGCCGAGCGCGAGCACGCGAAGGCGACCGGGGCGCTGGGCGTTGCCCGTACCAAGGCGAAAGACGCGATGGAAGCCCTGGAGGCGGCACGGGAGGCCTACCAGACCGCGGTCGCCGTGGACCGGGCCACCGCATTGCGCCCGCACCTGCGGGTCGGCGACGACTGCCCGGTGTGCACCCAGACGGTCCAGGTGTTGCCGGAGACCCCGCACGAGCCGGCGGTCGCCGCGGCGAAGGCGGCCGGCGACGCGGCCCGCAAGCGCAGCGACGCCGCCGAACGGGTCGTCGCCGAGCAGGACAAGGTCGTGCGCGACCTCGACCGGGGCCTCGCCGCCGCGAAGGCGCACGCCGAGCAGGTCGACGCCCGGCTGTCCACACTGGACACCGCGCTGGACGGGGCGCCGGCACCCGAGGCGCTGCGCCGCGACCTCGACGCGATCGCGAAACTCCACAGTGGGCTGGAGCGGGCCGGGGCCGAGGTCCGCAAGGCCCGCGAGGCGCACCGCAAGGCCGCCGGCGCCGCCGACAAGGCCGAGGACCAGCTGCGGGCCGCCTGGAAGGCGTTCGACGCGGCCCGCGACGCACTCGCCGCGTTCGGGCCGCCGCCGGCCGACCGCGACGACCTCGCCGACGCCTGGGCCACGCTGACCGGCTGGGCCGGCACCGCCGCCGGTGAACGGCAGGCCCGGCGGCCGGCCGCGGTCGGGGCGGTCCAGGACGCCGAGGCGCGGGTCACCACCGTCCGCGACGACCTTCGCGCCCTGTTCGCCGGCGCCGGACTGCCCGCGCCCGGCACCGACCCGGCCCGCGAGGCCGCGGTCGCCCTCGAACGGGCCGAGGCCGCCCACCGGCGGATCGAGGAACGCCGCGCGGAGGCGGACCGGCTCCGCGGCCACCGCGACGAGGTCGCCAAGGAGGCGCAGGTCGCCAAGGCCCTCGCCCAGCACCTGCGGGCCGACCGGTTCGAGCGGTGGCTGCTCGCCGAGGCCCTCGACACGCTCGTCGACGGCGCGTCGAGCACCCTGCGGGAGCTGTCCGGCGGGCAGTACGACCTCGGCCACGACAAGGGCGAGTTCTACGTCGTGGACCACCACGACGCCGGGCTGCGCCGCGCGGTGCGGACCCTGTCCGGCGGCGAGACGTTCCAGGCGTCCCTCGCCCTCGCGCTCGCCCTGTCGGAGCAGCTCGCCGGGATGTCGACGTCGGCGGCGAGCCTCGAGTCGATCGTCCTCGACGAGGGCTTCGGCACCCTCGACCAGTCCACCCTGGACACCGTCGCGGCGACCCTGGAGGCCCTCGCCGCCCGCGGCGACCGGATGGTCGGCGTCGTCACGCACGTCGGCGCCCTCGCCGAACGGATCCCGGTCAGGTTCGAGGTCCGCCGGGACGCCCGGACCGCCCGCGTGGAACGGATCGGGCTGTGAAGTTCCACGTCGACGCCTGGGACCCCTCCTACGGGGTCGCGTTCGAGGCCGGCGGCTCGGACGGCCCCCAGGCGCAGAGCAGCGCCCAGATCCAGCCCGACGTCGAGCTGCCCGCCCCGGCGTGGCGGGCCGTCGACGCTCCCTTGGGTCTGCGCCCACCCGCCACGGTCCTCGTCGTCGACGGGGTCCAGCGCATCGACGCGCGCGTCTGGGCGACCGACGACGACGGCGTCACCCACCCCGGCGTCGCCGCGTCCTACGCCGCCGGGGTCGTGCGGTGCGACCTGGACCGGGGCGCCGCCGCCATCGCCACCACCCGCATCGAACGCGGCCTGTTCACCCCGTTCGAGCTCGCCCCGCCGCTGGTCGCCGGCGCGATCCGCTACCCGGCCCGGCGAATCGCCCGCGGCGAACCCAAGGACCTGGCGCTGGGCGTGCAGCGGCACATGCGGGCGCTCGAGGTCGGCGTGTCCAGCGAGGAACGCGACGACGGCGACCTGCTCATCGTCGACGGCCCGCTGCAGGAGCGCGCGCACCTGCCCCGGGCTCTCGGCTACATCAAGACCCACCGGGTCGAGTACCTGCCGCCGGAGCTGACGGCCGTCGTCACCCGGCTGCGCAGCGGGCAGCGCTCCCCCGTGTTCCTGCTCGGCACGTCATGGCACCGGTTCGCCTGGTACCTGCGGCTGCCCGGACCCGAGGGATCGCCGTGGGCGGGCATCGTGCGGGCCGAATGCTCCGCGGACCTGCTCCCCGCCGACGCGATCGCCCTCGCGCACCTGTCCGCCGTCACGCTGCCCCGGTTCGCGTCCAGCGCCTACAAGGACCCGCGGGCGCCGCAGAACCTCATCCCGATCGCCGGGCTGGAGCGTAAGCTGCGCGCCATGCTCGGCGACGCCCGCCTGCTGCACCGCGCCCTTGCCAGAACCGCGGCCAGGACCGTGGCGTGATGAGGACCTTCCCGACCCCGCCGCGGTTCGACCTGGCCGGCACCCTGCAGGGCCTGGCCCTGATCCACGGCGACCCGACGCTGTCGGTCGGGGCCCGGGAGGGGTGGTTCGCCACCCGTACCCCTTCCGGCGCGGGAACACTCCATCTGGCGTTGACGGGAGCTTCGCTGGTCGCGACCGCCTACGGGCCGGGCGCCGACTGGTTGCTGGACCGGGCCGACGCCGTCGCCGGCCTCCGCGACGACGTGACCGGCTTCGCCGAGCTCGCCCGGCAGCACCCGCTCGTCCACCGCCTCGCCCGCGAGCACTCCGGCCTGCGGATCGGCGCCACCGGCCGGGTCTTCCACCACCTGGTGCCGGCCGTCCTCGGGCAGAAGGTGACCGGCAAGGAGGCCCGCGACGGCTACGTGCGGCTGCTGCGGCACTTCAGCACCGACCCCGCCCCCGGCCCCAACCCACGGTTGAAGCTGCCCCCGGAGCCGGCCGCGATCGCCGCCGCGCCCTACTGGGTCTTCCACCCGTTCGGCATCGAACAGAAACGCGCCGACGCGCTGCGCCGGGTCGCCGCCGAGGCGTCCCGCCTGGAACGCTGCGCCACGGCCGCGGAGGCCACCGCCCGCCTGGTGAGCATCCGCGGCATCGGCCCGTGGACCGCGGCCGAGGTCACCCGCGCCGCCTACGGCGACGCCGACGCCGTCTCGGTCGGCGACTACCACATCAAGAACGTCGTCACGTACGCCCTGACCGGCGCCCCACGCGGCACCGACGAGCACATGCTGGAGCTGCTCGCCCCGTACGCCGGCCACCGCGGCCGCGTCTGCGGCCTCCTAGCCGCCGCCGGCATCACGGCCCCAAAGTTCGGCCCGAGAGTAGCTTTGCGGGCATTCGCCCGGTATTAGCTGTTTCTAGCTGCCCCACCGCTTCTGTTTCTAGCTGCCCCACCGCTGGCGCGGCGGGTCCCGCCGGGGGATTCTCACCCCGGACCCCCAATGCTCGCGTTGCTCGCACGACCTGCGCCCCGAGGGCGCGGTCGACTCGGACGCTCGCGCGTGGCAGTTGAAGGACCGGGGGTTCAGGTTTGGAGGCGCTCAAGGTCCTTCGTCTGGCTCGCCCGCCATGCGCGCGAGACGACGGAGGCGGGCCCGTCCGATGGACGCGGGCGCTGCCCCACTACCGGACTGTGGGAAGCGGCGACTCCCTGGCTGTCGCAACATCGCCGGGGGTGCCCACATTGGTGATCGACGGGGTTTTGTGGTGGACGGGCCCGCCCCGGTCGTCTCGCGCGCATGGCGGGCGAGGAGGACGACAGACCTTGACTGCCTGGGACCTGGACCCCCGGTCTTCAAATTGCCACGCGCATGCGTCCCAGTCGACCGCGCCCTCGGGGCGCAGGTCGTGCGAGCAACGCGAGCATTGGGGGTCCGGGGTGAGAATCCCCCACTGCTCTTCCGGCCGAAGGCCGCCGCGGAAGTAGCAGTACTGTGACAGGGTGGATCTGCCGGTGATGCCGCCTGTTGAGCCGATGCTGGCCAAGAGCATTCCCAACCTGCCCAGTGTGGAGGGGATGAGCTTTGAGCCCAAGTGGGACGGGTTCCGGTGCATTGTGTTCCGGGACGGGGACGAGGTTGAGCTCGCCAGTCGGGGCGGCAAGACGCTGACCCGGTACTTTCCCGAAGTGGTCGCGCAGGTGCTGGCGCAGTTGCCGGTGCGGTGTGTGGTCGACGGGGAGATCATCGTGATCCGGCGGGACTCGGGGCAGCCGAAGCTCGACTTCGAGCTGCTCGGGCAGCGGATCCACCCGGCCGCCTCCCGCGTCAACATGCTCGCCGAGGCGACCCCGGCCTCGTTCGTGGCGTTCGACCTCCTCGCCATCGGTGACGAGTCGCTGATCGAGGTGGGGTACGCCACGCGCCGGGCCAGGCTCGTCGACGCCCTGAAGGGCGTCAGTGCGCCGGTGCACGTGACACCGGTGACGACGGACATCGAGGTGGCCCGTGACTGGTTCGAGCGGTTCGAGGGCGCCGGGCTCGACGGGGTGATCGCGAAGCCCGCCGGCAGCGCCTACGAGCCCGGCAAGCGGACCATGTTCAAGATCAAGCATGCGCGGACCGCGGATGCCGTGGTGGCCGGGTTCCGGTGGCACAAGGACGGGCCGATCGTGGGGTCCTTGCTGCTCGGGCTGTATGACGAGGAGGGCCGGCTGCACCACGTCGGGGTGTCCGCGTCGTTCACCCGGGAGCGCCGGGCGGAGCTGGTCGAGGAGCTCGCGCCGTACCGGGAGGACATCGTCGACCACCCGTGGAACTGGGCGGGTCAGATCCCCGGTGCCGCGGCCGCGAGCCTCGACGCCGTGCCGGCCGGTGACGCCGCGACCCGGTTGCCGGGTGGGCTCAGCCGCTGGTCGGGCAAGAAGGACCTGTCGTTCGTGCCGCTGCGCCCCGAGCTCGTCGTCGAGGTCGGCTATGACGCGATGGAGGGCGACCGGTTCCGGCACACCGCTCAGTTCAAGCGCTGGCGGCCGGACCGGGAGCCGCACTCGTGCACGTATGACCAGCTCGACCGGCCGATCCGCTTCGACGTCGAGTCCGTGCTGGCGGGGCGGCCTTGAGACGACTCGTGCCCGGGTTGCTCGTCGCGGCGCTTCTCGCCGGCTGCAGCACCCCGGCCGCGCCCATCCAGGAGGGGCGCACGCTGAGCTCGCCGTCGGCGGAGCCCTCCACGTCGTCCGGTGTGCAGATCGAGCCGGCCGCGTGGAAAGCCTGCCCGGATGTGTACAAGGGGATCTTCTCCAGCCCGCCGCAGAACGTGAAGTACGACTGCGCGACGGTGAAGGTCCCGCAGGACTGGCAGAACCCGGACGGGTCCGGCACGTTCGACATCGCGCTGGTCCGCGGGCGGTCGACGACGCAGCGGGACCGGGTCGGGTCGCTGTTCATCAACCCGGGCGGGCCCGGCGCGTCCGGGTTCGAATACGGCGTCTACCGCTCCGTGTTGCTGCCGGCCGAGGTGGTGCGCCGCTTCGACGTGATCGGCTTCGACCCGCGCGGCGTCGGCCGGTCGTCGCCGGTGCGGTGCTTCTCCACCGCGGACCTCGACGCCAACTTCGGCATCGACCCGGACCCGCAGACCGACGCGGCGTTCGGCGAGTCCGTCGCGGTGACCAGGAGGCTCGCGCAGACCTGCGGCGACAAGTACGGCGACACCCTGCGCTACTTCTCCACCGAACAGACGGCCCGGGACATGGACGCCCTGCGGGCCGCGGTCGGTGAGAAGCAGCTGACGTACCTCGGGTACAGCTACGGCACGCTGCTCGGCGCCGTGTACGCCCAACTGTTCCCGAAGAACGTCCGCGCGCTCGTGCTCGACGGGGCGGTCGACCCGACGCTGTCGATGCAGGACTCGGCGGAGAAGCAGGCGGCCGGGTTCGAGCACGCGTTCGACAACCTCACCACCTGGTGCAAGGCCAACGCGACCTCCTGCCCGATCGGGCCCGACCCGCGGGCCGTGGTGATGAAGGCGATCGCCGACGCGCGGACCGCCCCGGTGCAGGGCAAGGGCCGCAAGGCCACGGCCGGCTGGGTGTTCACCGCGGTCGTGTCGTCGCTGTACAACGAGTCGAGCTGGCGGGTGCTGGCCCAGGCGATGCAGGACCTGCGGGGCGGCAACCCGGACAAGATGTTCGAGCTCGCGGACTCCTACGCCGAACGCGACCCGCAGGGCAAGTACACGAACATGTTCGACGCCAACGCGGCCGTCGGCTGCGCGGACAGCGACGACACCCCGACGGTGGAGCAGGCCAGGGCGCTGCAGCCGCAGTGGCGGTCGAAGTATCCGCTGTTCGGCGGCGCCCTCGCGCTGAACCTGGTCTGCGCGCAGTGGCCCGGCAAGCGCGACCCCTACCCGGCGGGCCCGGCGACCGGTTCGGCGCCGATCGTGGTCATCGGCACGCTCGGCGACCCGGCGACCCCGTACGAGCAGGCGCCGGCCCTGGCCAAGATGCTCGGCGTCGGCACGCTGATCACGTGGAAGGGCGAGGGCCACACGGCCTACCCGAAGACCGGCTGCGTGAACGACGCCGTGAACCGCTACCTGATCGACCTGCTGGTCCCGCCCGCGAACCTCACCTGCAACAAGTAGCGCCTCACTCGGGGGCACGGGCGCGGCTGGGCTGGACCCGCATCGGCTCGCCGGGCATCTTCGGGTACTCGGGCGGGTAGGGCATGTCGCCCTCACCGCGGAAAGCGTCCCGCTCCGCCCATTCCAGCAACGGCGTGATGTCGTGGGCGACGTCGTCGATGCCGGCGTGCGCGTCGCCGAGCTTCGCGATCCGCTCCGGCACGGTCCGCAGGTCGAAGTCGTCGGGTTCGACGTCGGGCAGCTCCTCCCAGCGCAGCGGCGTCGACGCCGTGGCCCGGGCGTTGGCCCGCAGCGAGTACGCGCACGCGATCGTGCGGTCCCGCGCCATCTGGTTGAAGTCGACGAAGACCCGCTCGCCGCGCTCCTCCTTCCACCACTTGGTGGTGACGAGGTCCGGCCGGCGGCGCTCCACCTCCCGCGCCAGGGCGATCACGGCCCGCCGCGCCTCGACGAACGTCCACTCCGGCTTGATCCGGATGTACACGTGCACGCCGCGCCCGCCGCTGGTCTTCGGCCAGCCCTTCCATCCCAGCTCGTCGAGGACGGCCTTGAGCTCGCCGGCGACGACGGCCGCGTCGGCGAAGTCCGTCCCCGGCTGCGGGTCCAGGTCGATCCGCAGCTCGTCGGGGTGGTCGACGTGCGCCTTGCGCACCGGCCACGGGTGGAACACGATCGTGCCCATCTGCGCCGCCCACGCCACGTGCGCGAGGTCAGCGGGGCACAGCTCGTCGGCCTTGCGCCCGCTGGGGAACGCGATCTGCGCCGTCTCCAGCCACGGCGGGACACCCTTGGTCGGCACCCGCTTCTGGAAGAACGTCTCCCCGCTCATCCCTTCCGGGAACCGCTGCAACGTCGTCGGCCGGTCGCCCAGCGCCCGCATGATGCCGTCGCCGACCGCGAGGTAGTACTCGAAGACGTCGCGCTTGGTGAAGCCACGCTCCGGAAACATCACCTTGTCGGGACTGGTCAACCGCACGGGACGCCCGGCAACCTCGATCTCCAGCGCACTGGCCATGCCAAGCACCCTACGCGCCGGACCCGCCCGCGGCGCCCCGTGACACCATCGAGCGGGCTTCCGGGACGAGATCAGGAGCGCCGCGCCGCCTGCGGGCTCGGCCTGCGCCGCGGCCTCGGCGCCACCGGCCCCTTGCCCGCGGGGGTCCGGCCCGAGGTCCGGCCCGGGGTCCCGCCGGGGGTCCCGCCGGGGGTCCCGCCGGGGGTCCTAGCGTCGGGGGTCTGCTCCTCGCCGCGGTCGCCGAGGCGGGTCAGGTACAGGATGCCGGCCCCGCCGATGATGAACGCGAACCCGATCGTCGTCATCATCGACGACGTGCCGGTCACGGGCAGCATGCCGGTGGCCGTCGCGGCGCCGGTCGCCGCGGAACCCGTGGGGACGCTCGAAACACCGGGACCGCCGCTGCCGGTGCCGGTCCCACCCGGCGTGGTGCCGCCGGGCGTGCCGTTGCCGGTGCCGCCGGGCGTGCCAGTGCCGCCACCGGGCGTGCCGTTCCCGGCCCCGCCACCGGGCGTGCCGGCGCCGTTGCCGTTGCCGCCCGGCGTGCCGTTGCCGGTCCCGCCACCGGGCGTGCCGTTGCCGGTCCCACCGCCGGGCGTCCCGTTGCCGTTGCCGTTGCCGCCCGGCGTGCCGTTTCCGGTGCCGCCGCCGGGCGTGTCGCTGCCATTGCCGCCCGGCGTCCCGTTGCCGTGACCGCCGTTGCCGTAGCCACCGTTACCCGTGCCGGGATGCAGCGGTCCCCCGGTGCCGACACCACCGCCACCACCGTTGCCGTGACCGCCGTGGCCGTGACCGCCGTGGCCGTGACCACCGTGGCCGTGACCACCGTTGCCGTAGCCACCGCTGGCTGTGCCCGGGTGCAGCGGTCCCCCGGTGCTGACACCACCGCCACCACCGTTGCTGTGCCCGCCGTGGCCGTGGCCGTGACCGCCGTAGCCGGGGGCGTCATCGGCGCCGGTGGCGTGGCCGGCGTACAGCGGGCCGCCCGTGCCGACGCCGGTCGGGGCGTCGTACTGCCAGCCATTGGTGTCGGTCGGGCCGTAGCCGGCGGGGGCCGTGCCAGGGTGGGACGTCTCGCCGGCGGCGCACAGCTCGAGGGTGCCGTTCCACGTCTGGCCGCAGCGGTCCACGCGCAGTTCCTGCGACGTGAGCGCGGCATGCGCCGCGGTGGCCAGTGGCGTGATGCCCGCGGCGCCTGCCGCTCCGACCGCAACCGCCTTGTAGAGCAGCCTCATCGTTGTCGTACCCCGTCCATTCGACCGGTGTGCCACATAAAGTCCGAATCGTGGCTTTCGTCGGTCCAACGAGGCTGCGGCGGAGACGTCGCGCGCATCGCGAAAATCGTGTTCGCGGGCCGTAATGGTCGCCCGGCGCGGCGCCGCCTACCGTTGAGGCATGACCGAGCCACTTGTCGACCTGCCCACCACCGATGCCGAGTGGCGCGTGCGGCTGTCCCCGGACGAGTTCCGGGTCCTGCGCCGCGCGGGCACCGAGGCGCCGTGGAGCGGGGAGTACGTCAGCACCAAGACCGCCGGCGTCTACAACTGCCGGGCGTGCGGCGCCCAGCTGTTCGAGAGCACCTCGAAGTTCGACTCGCACTGCGGCTGGCCGAGCTTCGACGACGCGATCCCCGGCACCGTGAAGGAGATCGAGGACCGCAGCATGGGCATGGCCCGCACCGAGATCCGCTGCGCCCGGTGCGACTCGCACCTGGGTCACGTGTTCCGGGGCGAGCGGATGACCGACAAGAACACCCGCCACTGCGTCAACAGCCTGTCGATCAAGCTGGATCCCGCTGCTGGCTAGGCATTCATGGATCTGCCATGATCACTTCCGTGCCTCGTCAATCGACCCGGACCCGAGTGGTCATGGCAGCCCTGTCCCTCCCGCTGCTGCTCGGCTGCGGCTGCTGTGACATCGACTGGCCGTTCAGCGGCTCGCCGGCGTTCACCGCCGACCAGGTCGTCGGCGTGTGGACCAGCGAGTGCGGCGGCAAGGTGAGCATCGCCGAGGGCGGGACGTTCCGCGCGGACGCCCTGGTCGTCCACGACGAGGACGCCGACGAGCGGCGCACCCCCGTGTCCGGCAGCGGCACCTGGACCCTCAAGCCGGCGGACAACAACCACAACCCATACGCCGAGCTGACCCTCGAGGGCCGCCGGGGCACCATCGAGCTGGACGCCTGGCCGGGCGACGAGTTCAAGGACCTGCGCATCGAGGTCGGCGGCCTCGACGAGCCCGTCCGCTGCCGCCTCACCCGCTGACGGCCCGCCCGGCGAGGGGCGGGCCGGGCACGCGGGGTCAACCGCGGGTCTTGGACCGGAACAGCAGGGCCGTCGCGACGATCGACACCGCCATGATCCCGAGGCACCACGCGGCCGCCTGCCAGGGCGCCGAGCCGACCGGCTGGTCGAGCAGCAGGCCGCGCAGGCTCTCCGTGATCGGCGTGATCGGCTGGTGCTCGGCGAAGCCGCGCAGCCAGGTGGGCATGGTGTCGACCGGGACGAAGGCGCTGCTGGCGTAGGGCAGGAACGTGATCCCGAACGTGTAGCCGCTCGCCGCCTCGGGCGAGGAGGCGAGCAGCCCGAGGGCCGCCGCCAGCCAGGACACCGCGGTGATGGTCAGGACCAGGATCCCCGCCACGCCGAGCCACTGCGCCACCGAGGCGTGCGGCCGGAACCCGATGGCGAACGCCACCCCGAAGACCAGGGCGCTGGAGAACACGTTGCGCGCGACGCTGGCGGCGACGTGGCCGGCGAGGATGGCCGGGCCGCCGACGTCGAGGGAGCGCAGCCGGTCGATGATGCCGCCGGTCATGTCGTTGGCCACGGAGCCCGCGGTCATGCCCGAGCCGAACGTCACGCACAGCAGCATGACGCCCGGCACGACGTAGGTGACGTAGGCGGTGCCGGTGTCGATGGCGCCGCCGAAGAGGTAGACGAAGACGACCATCAGCATCACGGGCAGGACCAGCGACATGATGATCGCCTCGACGTTGCGGCGGCCGAGGCGCAGCGACCGGCCGCCCATGGTCAGCCACTGCGTGGCAACGGTGGCGCTAGACATGTGCGGGCTCCTTGACAGTGGTGAGGGCGAGGAAGACGTCGTCGAGGGTGGCGCTGTGCAGTGAGAAGCGGCGCACGGCGGCGCGGCCGGGGTCGATCTCGTCGAGGACCGCGCGGACGTGGGCGGCACTGCCGTCGGTGGTGACGCCGAGCGTGAGCCGCTCCGGGTCGCGCTGCACGACCCGGCCGCCGAGGTGGGCGGCGACCGCCTCCCAGCCGGTCCGGTCGGCGAGCTCCAGGTCGAGGCGCTGGTCGCCGAAGCGGCGCTTGAGGTCGGTGGGGGTGCCCTCGGCGACGACCCGGCCGTGGTCGACGACGGCGATCCGGTCGGCGAGCTGGTCGGCCTCCTCCAGGTACTGCGTGGTGAGGAAGACGGTCCCGCCGGCGCTGACCAGCCCGGCGATCACCTGCCACATCGCCTGCCGGCTGGTGAGGTCCAGGCCGGTGGTCGGCTCGTCGAGGAAGATCACCGACGGGCTGCCGACGAGCCCGGCGGCGAGGTCGAGGCGGCGGCGCATGCCGCCGGAGTAGGTGCCGGCGCGCCGGTTGCCGGCCGCGGTGAGGTCGAAGCGTTCGAGGAGCTCCGCGGCCCGCCGGGTGGCGGCGGCGGAGCTGAGGCCGCTGAGCCGGCCCATCATCCGGAGGTTCTCCGCGCCGGTCTGCAGCTCGTCGACCGCCGCGTACTGCCCCGTGAGGCTGACCGCGCCGCGGACCTGCCGGCGCTGGCGGATCACGTCGTAGCCGGCCACGCGGGCCTGGCCGCCGTCGGGTCGCAGCAGCGTGGCCAGGATGCGCACCGCGGTCGTCTTCCCTGCCCCGTTGGGCCCGAGCAGGGAGAACACGCTGCCGGCGGGGACGGCGAGGTCGACGCCGGTGAGGACGTCGAGCTTGCCGTAGGACTTCGTGAGGCCGGTGGCCTCGACAGCCAGAGACATGTCAGCTCTCTCCCGTGATCTTCTGCGTATGACGTACGCTCTATTGCGTAAGTTATACGCAGACGTAGGATCTGAGTCAATGGACAACGAGCTGCCCGCCGTCCTCGCCGCCGCCTGGGGCCTGCGCGCCCGGCCCGGCAAGGGGCCGAAACCCGGGCTGACCCTGGATCGGATCGTCGCCGCGGGCGTGCACGTCGCCGGGACGGAGGGCCTCGGCGCGGTGTCGATGGGCCGCGTCGCGACCGAGCTGGGTGCCGCGACCATGTCGCTGTACCGCTACGTCGCGGCCAAGAACGAGCTGCTCGACCTGATGGTCGACGCCGCGATCGGCCCGCCGCCGGAGGCGCTACCGGGCGAGGACTGGCGCGCCGGGCTGCTGCGCTTCGGCCGCACGCTCCTGGCGATCCAGCGTCGGCACCCGTGGATCGTCCGGGTGCCGACCGCGTCGCCGCCGCTCACCCCGAACCAGGTCGGGTGGATGGACTACGGCCTCGCGGTGCTCGCCGGGACCTCGCTGGAGGAGCACGAGAAGCTCTCCACGATCATGACCATCAGCGGCATCGCCCGGAACTGGGCGCTGCTGACGGCGGACATCACCGCGGCCGCGCAGGCGTCCGGGACGACCGCCGACGAGGCGATGCTCAGCTACGGCCAGCTGCTCGGCAAGCTCGTCGACCCCCGGCGGTTCCCCGCGATCGGACGGCTGCTGGCAACGGGCATCCTCGACACACCGGATGAAACACCCGATACCGATTTTGAGTTCGGCCTGGCGCGGGTACTCGACGGCATCGCAACCTTGATCAGCCGGAGAGCCAGCGACTCGTGCGCCTCGTGACGCGTTGAGCAGGGTGCGACGACGCATCTCGAGAAACGGCGGATCCTGTGGCAGTCACCGTGGAACAGCCCGCGTCAGCAGCACCGACGCCGGCGACGGCCCGGCGAGGGCCGCCCGCTTGGACACCGCCGGCCGCGCTCGGCGTGCTGGTCGTCGCCGGCCTCGCCTTCTACGGCGTGCCGGTCCGGACCACCGCGATCTTCACGGGCTACCTCGCGCTGGGGATCGTCCTGCCGGGCATGCTGCTCTGGCGGGCGGTCCGCGGCCGGCCCGGCTGGCTCGTCGAGGACGCGGCCGCCGGTCTCGCGGTGGGGTACTCGTGCGAGGTCGTGGCGTACATCGGCGCGAGGGCGGCCGGCCTGCCGCTGCTGGTCGCCGCCTGGCCGATCGCCACCGTCGCCACCTTCCTGCTGGTGCCGGGGCTGCGGCGGCACTGGCGCCGCACCGACCGGGACGAGGAGAAGACCCCGTTCTGGTTCTCGGCGATCCTGTCGGGCTCCGCGCTGGTGCTCTTCCTCTGGAGCGCCGTGCGGTTCTTCCGCACGCACGACGTGTCCGGTCCCGCCATGCTGAGCCCCGACGCCGACTCCCCGTTCCATCTGGCGCTGCTGGGTGAGGCCAAGCACCACCTGCCGCTGGCCTCCCCGTGGCTGCCCGAGCAGCCGGTGCTCTACCACTGGTTCGTCTACGCCGAGATGGCCTCCACCTCGTGGATCACCGGGATCGAGCCGCAGGTGCTGCTGGTGCGCCTGTCGCCGCTGCCGATGGTCTTCGGGTTCCTGCTGCTCATGGCGGTGCTCGGCAAGCGGCTCACCGGCAGGTGGTGGGCCGGCGCCGCGGCCGCGGTCACCACCTACTTCGTGCTCACCCCGACGCCGTACCGGTGGCAGCTCAACGGGTGGTTCTCGGTCTTCGCCACCAACGCCTACGAGGACGGCTCGTCGCTGCGGGCCCAGATGTGGACGAGCCCGACGCAGACGTTCGGCGCGCTGCTGTTCGCGGCGCTGGCGCTGGCCCTGCTCGACGTCCTCACCGGGTCCAACCGCCGACCCTGGTTCCTGGTGGTGCTGCTGACCGCGGCCGTCGCCGGCGGCAAGGCGACGTTCCTGCCGATGCTGCTGGCCGGCCTGCTGCTGGTCGTCGCGGTGCGCCTGCTGGCCCGCGGGCGGGTCCGCCCGGCCGCCCCGATCGCGGCCGGGATCGCCTTCGCCGGCCTGCTCTTCGCCCAGTTCGTCCTGTTCGGCGGGGCGTCGCAGGGGCTCGCGGTCGACCCGCTGCACTTCGCACGGATCTCCGGCGCGCCCTACACGGCCGGGTTCGCGCTGCCCGGCAGCGGCTCGACGGGGCGGCTGGTCCTGGTCACGCTGATCACGTTCGCGTGCTGGGCCTGCATCTGGCCGGGCCTGCTCGGGCTGGCCCGCCTCGCCAGGCGCCGCCGGCCCGACCTGACGATCTCCGCGGACCCGGTCGTCCTGATGTTCGGCATCGGCCTGTCCGGCATCGGCGCGCTGATGGTCTTCGGACACGAGGGCGGCGCCGAGGGCTGGTTCATGGTGTCCGGGCGGCCCTACCTGTCGCTCGCGGCGGTGGCCGGCCTGGCCCTGATCACGCCCGCCGGCGTGCCGGACCGGCGGATGCTCGCGTGGGTGGGCGGCGCGATCCTCACCGGCGCCGCGATCCTGATCCTGGTCCGCGAGCTCGACCCGAACTGGGCACCGGTGCCGGCCAGGACGGGCGGGGTCGCGCAGACCGCGTTCCACCTGGTCTGGCCGTACCTGGCGGTGTTCGCGCTGCTCGGGGTCGCCGCGTGGTTCGTGCGCCGCTCGTCGTTCCCGGCCAAGGGCACCGCCTACGCGAGCCTGCTGGCCGGCATCTGCCTGGTCACCACCCTGCTGCACCTGGAACAGACGACCCGCGAGGCCCAGCACACCGGCTGGCGCGGCGTGCGGCAGTCCGCGCCGTTCATCCCCGACGGCACCCCGGAGGCGGGCCGGTGGCTGCGTGACCACTCCGACCCCGACGACCTGGTGGCCACGAACACGCACTGCCTTTCCACCCTCGGCGCCCCCGAGAGTGGGTGCGACAACCGGCACTTCGCGTTCTCCGCGTACTCCGAGCGCCGCTTCCTGATCGAGGGCTGGGGCTTCACCAACCGCACCCATCAGGTCGCCGCCGAGACCCACGTCAACGCCGTCTACGTGCCCTACTGGGACGGCCGGGTGCTCGCGGACAACGATGCCGCCTTCGCCGCACCGTCGGCGCAGACCATCGGGAGGCTGCGCGACCGGTACGGTGTTCGGTGGCTGTTCGTGGACGAGGCCCGCGACACCCCCGCACCGACACTGGGTGACTTCGCGCGGCTCAGACACCGTTCTGGACAGATCGCCGTCTACGAGATCCGCTGAGGGATGATGAACGACACTGCGGTTGACGCCCCCGCGATCGAGCCGGCGGCGGGACGCCAGGCCCGCCTGGCCGAGGTGCTGGCCTGCCCGGCGTGCCACACGCCGCTGCGGCTGGACGGCGGCGACACGATCGTCTGCGCGGCCTGCGGCCACCACGGCCGGCGGCGCGGGACGGGCGGGGCAAGCCAGCTGAAGTTCGGCGGGTTCGAGTCCGAGGAGCTCACCGCCGACGCGCTGAACCGCATCAAGGAGTTCGTCAAGAAACGGTTCAACACGGTGTACCCGACGGCGATCAAGGTCCTTTCGCCGGTGATGGACCGCAACCTGATCATGCCGTTCCTGCGCAGCTTCGACCTCGACCGGGACCTCGTCGCCGACTTCGGCTGCGGCACCCACCGCCGCGACCAGCGGGTCATCTGCCTGGACGGCGGCACGTATCCCAACGTCGACATCGTCACCGACCTGCGCACGGTGCCGCTCGCCGGGGGCAGCCTGGCCGGCGGGATCAGCATCGCGGTGCTGGAGCACGTGCCGGACCCGGCGGAGCACGTCGCGGAAATGCATCGACTGCTGCGCCCCGGTGGGCGGATGCTGGTGTTCGTGCCGTTCATGCAGCCGTTCCACGCCTCGCCGTATGACTTCCAGCGCTACACGGAGGTGGGGCTGCGCGAGCAGTTCCCGCAGTTCGAGGTGCTCAGCGTCAAGGTCGGCGCCGGACCCACCTCGGGCATGCTGTGGACGTTGCAGGAGTGGTTGGCGATGCTGCTGTCGTTCGGCAGCATGCGGCTGTACCGGGCGATCCTGCCGCTCACCTGGATCCTCTCCCCGCTGAAGCTGCTGGATCTGCTGCTGGTGCACCACCCGGCGGCGGCGGTGACCGCGAGCGGTTTCGTCATCGAAGTGCGCAAGCCGGCATGAGGTCGGACTCGACACCTTCGGCGACGGGCCCCAGAGACGCGCGCCTGTTCGGCGGGTCCGAGGGTGACCTGTCCGGCAACCCGTTCCGGGCCGACCGCGACCGGATCGTCGCGTCGCCGTTCTTCGCCCGCCTCGGCGGCGTCACCCAGGTGATCAGCCCGGGCGGGTCCGGGCTGCTGGTCCACAACCGGCTCACCCACAGCCTCAAGGTGGCCAGCGTCGCCCGCGGGATCGTGGAGCGCCTGTGCTCCCCCACCACCGGCTCGCAGTCGCTGCTGGACAAGCTCGGCGGCTGCGACGCCGACGTGGTGGAGGCGGCGGCGCTCGCGCACGACCTGGGCCACCCGCCGTTCGGGCACCTCGGCGAGCGGGTCCTGGACCGGCTCGCCCGGCAGCGGCTCGGCCTGCCCGACGGCTTCGAGGGCAACGCACAGTCGTACCGCATCGTGACGAGCACCGAGATCAGCGGCTCGACCGTCGGGCTGGACCTGACCGCCGCGGTCCGTGCGGCCATGGCGAAGTACCCGTGGACCCGGCGAACCTACCCTTCGCCGCACGTACACCTGATGCAGCCGACACCACGCGGTGCCGGGGTGGATCCGGAGGACCCCGCCGCCGGGTCCGTGAAGTTCGGCGCCTACGTGACGGAGCTGGCCGACCTGCGCCAGGCCCGGGTGCCGTTCGACGGGCTGCTCGCGCAGTGGCAGCAGACCGCCGAGGCGTCGGTGATGGACACCGCCGACGACATCGCCTACGCCATCCACGACCTCGAGGACTTCCACCGGGTCGGGGTCCTGCAGCAGGGCACCGTCGCGACCGAGCTGATGGCGTGGCAGCGCGACGCGACCGAGCTGCGCGGCCTGGACCTCGCCGCGCTGCGGCACACGACCCGCCGGCCGGGCCGGTCGGTGGAGCTGCTGCGCCGCGACATCTGCCGCAAGGACGGCTGGATCAGCGACGACGACGCGTTCTGGTCGGCCGTGGAGCACGTCCGGCACGAGCTGGTCGACGGGCTGCTCGCGGCGCCGTTCGACGGCTCGGTCGAGGCGGAGCAGAGCGTCGCGCGGTTCTCGGCGCGGTGGACCCGCCGGCTGATCGACGCGATCCACGTGCGGGCGGACCCGCCGATGCGCTCCGGGCACGTCGCGCTCGGCGTCGCGCAGTGGCACGAGGTGCAGGTGCTGAAGTTCGTGCACCACCGGTTCGTGCTCGAACGCCCCGACCTGGCGCTGCACCAGCGGGGCCAGGCGCGGCTGCTGGGGGCGCTGGTCGAGGCGCTGCACGCGTGGCTGGTCGACCCGGCCGAGGCGGTGCGGCTGCCGCGACGGCTGCACGACCTGGTCGAGATGGCCCACGCCGAGGTGCGGGACCTGACCGCCGCCGACTACGGCCTCGCCGACGGCGACTTCGACCCGACGGCGATGGCCCGCGGCCGGGCGATCGTCGACTTCGTGGCCGCGCTCACCGACGGGCAGGCGGTCGGCCTCCTCGACGCGCTGTCGGGGCGGTCCCGGCAGCTGTGGACGGACGCCTTCGTATTGTGAGCCCCATGCTCACGATTCGCCCGCTCACCCAGGCCGAGTACGACGTCCGCGTCCCCGCGCTCAAGGCCGAGTACGCAGCCGACGAGGTGCGCGCCGGCCGTGCCACCCTCGAGGACGCCACCGAACGGGTCGAGCGGCAGTTCGCGACGCTGCTGCCCGACGGGCTGGCCACCGAGGGGCAGCTGCTGTTCGCCGGCGTGGTCGACGGCGAGGTCGTCGGGTTCCTGTGGATCGGGCTGCCGATCGCCGACCGGCCGCAGGCGTGGATCTACGAGATCCAGGTCGACGAGGCGCACCGCCGCCGCGGCCACGGCCGGGCGCTGATGCTCGCCGCCGAGGACGAGCTGCGGGCCCGCGGCGTCGCCCGGCTCGGCCTGAACGTCTTCGGCCACAACCCGGGCGCCCGGCAGCTGTACGAATCGTTGGGGTTCGAGACGACTTCGCAGCAGATGTCGAAGGCGCTTGAATAACCGTCTGCATCAATAGGTTGCGGGCGTCACTCCTGTACCACTAGAAAGGGTCAGTGACCACCGAGAGTGATCTTCCGGCGACTGGGCGCCGCATTCACTGGGGGCCGATCGGCGTTGCTATCGCCGGCGTCGCCACGGTGGCATTGACCGCGGTGCTCGTGTACCCATTGACCCAGCCGGCCCGGCGGACGTCGGCGGACGGCCTGACCCCGGAGCAGCGCCGGTCGGCGGAGATGGCGGGGCTGCCCGGCGTCGCGTCGTCCACCGCGTCCCGCTCACCGTCACCATCTCCGTCTTCTGCTTCGCCGTCGACGTCGGCGCCGCCCCGGGCCGCGTCCCGCAGCGGCGGGAAGCCGGCGGCGGGCAACACCGGGGTGGTCGCCGGAACCAACCTGACGGTGCTCACCGGGGACCAGACGCTGGCCACGGACAACGCCGTGGTGGCCAACGCCGATATTCGCGGATACGTCCGGATAACCGGAAAAAATGTGACGATTCGCAACTCGATCGTGCGGGGCGGGGCGGCCCGCTGCTCGGCCGCGGTGATCCAGGTCGAGGGCAGCGCCGTCATCGAGGACGTCGAGATCGCGCCCGCCAGCCCCAACGCCTGCCTCGACGGCGTCTGGGCCACCGCGACCACCCTCACCCGGGTCAACATCCACGGCACCGTCGACGGCGTGAAGGCCGGCAACGACGTCGTCGTGCAGGACTCCTGGATCCACGACCTGACGTTCTACGGCAGCGGCGCCCCCGGCGGCGGCGCGACCGTCAACGACGCCGTCGACACCCGCGGCAAACGCCGGATCACTCTGCGGCACAACGTGCTGCACCCGGGCGCCGACGCCAACGCCGCCTACCAGGTGACCCAGGAGGGCGGCGCGAGCGGCGACATCCGGGTCGAGAACAACTGGCTCGACGGCGGCCACTGCGTGCTCAACTTCGCCCACCGCGGCGGTGGCCCCACCCCGCTGACCGGCATCGCCGTGGTGAACAACCGCTTCGGCCGCAACAGCATGTTCGCCTGCCCGATCCTCATCAGCACCGCCACCAACCTGACCGCCAATTCGGGAAACGTCTGGGACGACACCGGCGCCGCCATCCCGGCACCCGACAAACACGATTAAATGATCGGGTGAGTTCTACCTTCGCTGGTTCGGCTGAGCGCCTGGTGGTGATCGGCGGCGACGCCGCGGGGATGAGCGCCGCCTCGCAGGCCCGCCGCCGCCGCCCCGACGACCTGCGGATCGTGGCGTTCGAGAAGGGGCAGCACGTCTCGTATTCGGCGTGCGGCATCCCCTACCTCGTCGCCGGTGACGTCGGCACCTCCGACGACCTCGTCGCCCGCACCCCCGAGGCGTTCCGCAGGCTCGACATCGACGTGCGCCTCGGCAGCGAGGTCGTCGCGATCTCCCTCGACGAGCGCACCGTGACGGTCCGCGCCCCGGACCGCACCTATGACGAGCCGTTCGACCAGCTCGTGATCGCCACCGGTGGCGTGCCGGCCCGCCCCGACGTGCCCGGCGCCGACGCCGCCGGCATCCACGGCGTGCAGACCCTCGAGGACGGGATCCGAATCCTGTCGTTCCTGGAGCGCCACCACCCCCGCCGGGCCGTCGTCGTCGGCGCCGGCTACATCGGCCTGGAGATGGCCGAGGCGATGATCAGACGCGGCCTGGAGGTCGCCCTCATCGACGCCGCCGATCAGCCGATGCGCACCCTCGACCCGGACATGGCCTCGCTCGTCGCCGACGCGCTGCGGGGACTCGGCGTCGACCTGCGCCTGTCCTGCCCCCTGGAAGGCTTCGACGTCAGCGGTGGCCGGGTCACCGGGGTCCGCACCGCCGAGGGCACCCTGCCCGCGGACATCGTCATCCTCGGCCTCGGCACCCGCCCCAACAGCGCCCTCGCCGCCGACGCGGGGATCACCGTCGGCGCGACCGGCGGCATCACCGTCGACCGCCGCCTGCGGACCTCCGCCGACGGCGTCTGGGCCGCCGGCGACTGCGTCGAGGTCTTCCACCTGATCTCGCAGCGCCCCGCCGCCGTCGCCCTCGGCACCCACGCCAACAAGCAGGGCCGCGCCGCCGGCATCAACATCGGCGGCGGCTACGCCACCTTCCCGGGCGTCCTCGGCACCGCCGTCTCGAAGATCTGCGCGTACGAGGTCGCCCGCACCGGCCTGTCCACCACCGAGGCCGCCACCGCCGGCTTCGCCACCTTCGCCACGGTCACCGAGTCCACCACCCGCGCCGGCTACTACCCCGGCGCCGTCCCCATCACCACGAAGATCATCGCCGAGCGCACCACCGGCCGCCTGCTCGGCGCCCAGATCGTCGGCCAGGAAGGCGCGGCGAAACGCATCGACGCCCTCGCCGTCGCCCTCTGGCACGGCATGACCGTCGAAGAGATGACCGGCCTCGACCTCTCCTACGCTCCCCCGTTCGCCCCCGTCTGGGACCCGGTCCTCATCACCGCCCGCAAGGCCGCCGAGAAGCTGGCTACCCTCAAGCCGTGATCCTGCACAGCGCACCGTTCGCCGCCTTGGACGTCTTCACCCTGTACGCCCTGCTCCGCCTCCGCAACGACGTCTTCGTCGTCGAACAGGATTGCGTCTACCCCGACCTGGACGGCCGCGACACCGATCCGGACACCGTCCACGTCTGGCTCACCTCCCCGGCGGGCAACGTCACGGCGTATCTCCGCGTCCTGAGCGAACCGGACGGCACCGCCCGCATCGGCCGCGTCGTGACCGAGCCCGCACATCGCGGCCAGGGCCTGGCCGGCCGCCTGCTCGCCGAGGCCGTCTCGGTCGTCGGGCCGCGCGCGGCGGTGCTGGACGCGCAGACGACCGCGATCCGCGTCTACGAGCGGTTCGGGTTCACCGTGTCGGGGCCGGCGTTCCTCGACGACGGTATCGAGCATGTCCCGATGTGGCGGCCCGCCCCCTGAGGGCTTCTCATGATCCGGTCGACGTTGTTCACCCAGGGGTACACAAGTCGACCGGATCATGGAGCAACGACCCGCTACGGCAGGTTGGCGATCAGGTCCGCGATGTCCCGCCGCCGCCCGGTGTAGAACGGCACCTCCTCGCGAACATGCCGCCGAGCCGTCGACGCCCGCAGCTCCCGCATCAGGTCCACGATCCGGTGCAGCTCGTCCGCCTCGAAGGCCAGCATCCACTCGTAGTCGCCCAGGGCGAAGCTCGCCACCGTGTTGGCCCGGACGTCGGCATAGCCGCGGGCCATCTTGCCGTGCTCGGCGAGCATGGCGCGGCGCTCCTCGTCGGGCAGGAGATACCACTCGTAGGAGCGGACGAACGGGTAGACGCAGACCCAGGCACGGGCCTCCTCCTCGGCCAGGAACGCCGGGATGTGGCTCTTGTTGAACTCGGCGGGCCGGTGCAGCGCCAGCTGCGACCAGACGGGCTGGAGGTGGGCGCCGAGGGCGGTGCGGCGCAGCGCCGCATACGCCTCCTGGAGCGCCTCGGCGCTCGGTGCGTGCCACCAGATCAGGAGGTCGGCGTCGGCGCGGAGGCCGGCGACGTCATAGGTGCCGCGGACCACGACGTCCTTCGCGGCCAGGTCGGCGAGGAACGCGGTCGCCTCGGCGGCGGTCTCGTCGCGGGTCGCCGGGTCGAGGGGGGTCGACGCCTGGAACACCGACCACATCGTGTAGCGGATCGAGTCGTTCAGCTCGCGGATGCGCGCGGCGTTGCTGGTCATCTCGCTATCCTTCCAGGGCTTCGAGCAGCGTGTCGGCGGCGGTCCACCCCGATGTGACGCAGGCGGGGATCCCGACGCCGTCATAGGCGGCGCCGGCGACCGCGATGGCCGGGTGGGCGGTGAGAGCGGCGCGCAGCGCGGCGACGCGGTCGCGGTGGTGCGGCTCGTATTGCGGGAGGCCGCCGCCCCAGCGGAAGACGGCCGCGTCGACCGGGTCGGGCAGGCGGTCGACGCCGAGCAGGCGGGCCACCTCGTCGCGGACCACGTCGAGCAGGTCCGGGTCGGTGCGCTGCAACTGGTGCTCGTCGCCGGCGCGGCCGACGGAGGCGCGCACGAGGGTGAGCCCGGGACGGCGCAGGTGGGACCACTTCTGGTCGAAGAACGTGACCGCCTTGACCGCGAACCCCTCCGTCGCCGGGACCAGGAACCCCGACAGCTCGGGCAGCTTCGTGGCCGGCAGCGCGAGCGCGACGAGCGCGACGCTGGCATAGCCGAGGGGCACGCCGGCCACGCCATCCACTGTGGACAGCAGGCGGGCAGCGGGGGTGGCGGGCACGGCGAGGACCACGCCGTCGGCGTCCACTGTGGATGCGTCGCGGGTCGAGCCGACGGTGAGGCGCCAGCCGGTGCCGTGCCGGCGCAGCTCCCGCACGGGCAGGCCGAGCCGGACGTCGGGCAGGGACGCGGCGAGCGCGTCGACGAGCCGGCTCAGGCCGCCCTGGACGGTGCTGAACACGGGCGCGCCCGGCGTGCTGCGCCGTGCCGCGAGGGCCGACCGGACGGCGCCGGTCAGGGTGTCGGACCGCTCGGCCGCGTCGGCGAGCGCGGGCAACGCCATGCGCAGCGACAGCCGGTCGGCGCGGCCGGCATAGACGCCGCCGAGGAGCGGCTCCACGAACCGGTCGACGACGAGGTCGCCGCGCCGCGGCCGGACCAGCCCGCCGACGGTCACGTCCTCGCCGGGGCGCAGCAGCGGGCCGCTGCCGGGACGGTCAGCCGGGCGCTCGGCCGGGTCGGTGTCGACGGGGATGCCCATGAGGGTGCCGGGTGGCAGGTCGTGCAGGCCGCCGTCGACCGCGACCGCGGCCTTCGACGTGGTGGGGTGCACGATCGCGTCGCCGAGCCCGACCTGCTCGGCCAGGCGCACGGCGGCGCTCGGCCCGCCGGCCGGGTCGCCGGACAGGAACGACTCGGCGCCCCGCTCGACCGGGCCGCCGGCCAGCTCGACGGTGCGCAGCTTGCCGCCGGGCCGGTCGCCCTGGTCGAACAGCACCACGTCGAGGTGCGGGGCGCGCTCACGCAGGCGGTGCGCCGCGGCGAGACCGGCGATGCCACCGCCGATCACCACGACCCGTCGCCGCACGCCTCCAGCCAGACCCCGAGCAGCCATGCCCCGAGTCTATGGTCGGCATATGACAGAAACGCGAGTGGCCGTCGTCACCGGCGCGGCGCAGGGCATCGGCCGGAAGACCGCGGAGCTGCTGGTCGAGGAGGGGTACCGGCTGGCGGTCATCGACACGAAACCGGTCGACCTCGACGGGCTGATGTTCGTGGGTGACGTCTCCGACGAGACGTCGGTAGCGCGGTTCGTCGCCGAGGTCGAGGAGGTGTACGGCGGCTGCGACGTGCTCGTGAACAACGCCGGCATCGCCTCGATCGCGCCGGCCGAGGACACCGACGCGGCGCAGTGGCGGCGGGTCCTCGACGTGAACCTCACCGGGCCGTTCCTGCTGTCGCGGGCGTTCGGGCGGCGGATGCTGGTCCGCGGCACCGGCTCGATCGTCAACATCGCCTCGGTGGCCGGGTTGCTGGGGGTCGCGGACCGGGTGGCGTACAACGCGAGCAAGCACGGCCTGATCGGCATGACCCGCACCCTGGCCGTCGAGTGGGGCGGCCGCGGCGTGCGGGTCAACGCGGTCTGCCCCGGCTGGGTGAAGACCGAGATGGACGACGAGTCGCAGGCGTCCGGCGCGTACGCGGACACCGACATCACCGATCACGTGCCGATGGCGCGGTTCGCGCAGCCGGAGGACGTGGCCCGCGCGGTGGCGTTCCTCGCCGACCCGGACCGGTCGGGGTTCATCAACGGGGCATCGCTCTCCGTCGACGGCGGCTGGGCGGCCGATGGGTCGTGGCAGTCGCTGCGGCTGGACAGCCGCGGGCGCTGAGGCGGTGGTCGTACATCCGAAGTGCGTCGATATGTCGTCGGGTCGGGCGAATCTGACCAGGGGGATGTCCATCTGTGGGGCGAACCCCTCTGGAACATATCGCCGGAGACGAGCACACTCTCTCGGATGAGCGACCTTGCGTCCTCCCGACCGTCACCGGACGAGCCGAGCGACCGTGCGCTGGATCCCGGCACCGGCGGCGGTCACGCGCCGTGGACCGCCGAGTCACGCAGCGCTGACCCCCGCGGCGCGGAAGCCCGCAACACGGAGGCACGCAACACCGAGGCACGCAACACCGAGGCGTGGAGCGCCGAGCCGTGGACGACCGACCCGTGGCAGATCGGCACCGGCACCGCGCAGCCGGGTGCCGGTCAGGTCGGCGCCGGGCCGGACGGGGACGCCTACGCGACGGACCCGCTCGCCGACGTCATCGCGGACCTGGCCGACCTCGCCGACCCGGCGGCCGCCGCCGCGGCGGCCGAGGCGGCGGCCGCGGCCCGTGCGGCGCCGGTCGACGACGTCGAGCCGACCGCGAGGACGATCTCGGCGCTGCTCGCCGACGCGACGACGTCGCCCGCCGAGCTGGCCGACGCGGTCGCCTGGTGTTACGACGACGAGGCGCTGCCGCTGCTGCTGCCGCTGATCCACCACTTCGACGCGCGGGTCCGGCGGGCGGTCGCGCAGGCGCTGCCGAGCGTGCTGGGCGAGGCCGCACCCGACGACACGGTGCGGGCGCTGCTGGTCCTGAGCAACGACCCGGACGACGACGTGCGGGACTGGGCGTGTTTCGCGCTCGGCACCCAACTGTCCGAGGTGGACGCCCCGGTGCTGCGCGACGCGCTGGTCGTGCGGCTCGACGACGCGCACGACGACACCCGGTGCGAGGCGCTGCTCGGGCTGGCCCGGCGGCGCGACGAGCGGATCCTGCCGGTGCTGCAGGAGCGGCTGGCCCGCGACAACGTGTTCTCGCTGGAGATCGACGCGGCCGGCGCCCTCGGGCACCCGTCGCTGCACACCCTGGTGCGCGGGCACCTGTCGGGCTGGGACGACGACGTGGTCGCGCGGGTCTGCGCGGCGCTGCGGCTGACCGACCCGGACGGCGTGGGTGACGACCTGCTCGACGGGCTCGCCGAGTGGTTCACCGGTGGTGCCCCGCACGCCAGCGACGAGGACCGGTACTGGTGGTCGGTGACGCTGCAGCTGCTGGAGCACGCGGAGTACCGGGCGCCGGAGATCGCCGAGCAGGTGCACACCCGGCTGGCCGGCGAGGCCCGGGCCACGTCGCTCATGCTCGGCTCGCGACTGGCGCAGCTCGCCGGCGACCACGGCTGGTGGCGCTGGAGCCCGACCTACTGAGACGCCGCCACAAGCAACGTCACGACGAGTGGATGAGCGAGACGACCCGGGTCAGCACGTCGGGGTCGGTCTCCGGCATGACGCCGTGCCCGAGGTTGAAGATGTGCCCGGGCGCCTTGCGCCCCTCGGCGATCACCCGGCGCGTCTCCTGCTCGACGACCTCCCACGGCGCGAACAGCACGCACGGGTCGAGGTTGCCCTGCAGGACCTTGCCGGGCACGCGCCCCGCGGCCACGTCCAGCGGCGTGCGCCAGTCCACGCCGACCACGTCGGCACCGGCCTCGGACATGGCGGGCAGGAGCTCACCGGTGCCGACGCCGAAATGAATCCGGGGCAGACCCTGGATGCCCTCCAGGACGCGCCGCGAGTGCGGCAGGACGTATCGCCGGTAGTCGGCCTCGGACAGGGCGCCGGCCCACGAGTCGAACAGCTGCACCGCGTGGACACCGGCGTCGGCCTGGACGCGCAGGAACGTCAGGGTGATGTCGGCGAGGCGGGCGCACAGGGCGTGCCAGACGTCGGGTGCGCCGTACATGAGCGCCTTCGTCTTCACGTGGTGCCGTGACGGGCCGCCCTCGACGAGGTAGCTGGCGAGCGTGAACGGCGCGCCGGCGAAGCCGATGAGCGCCGTCGGCCCGAGCTCGGCGAGCAGGAGCCGGATCGCCTCGGCGACGAACCCGACGGCGTCGGGGTCCAGCGCGGGCAACGAGGACACGTCGGCCATGGTGGCGATCGGCGAGGCGACGACGGGGCCGGTGCCGGCGACGATGTCCAGGTCGACGCCGGCGGCCTGCAGCGGCACGACGATGTCGCTGAAGAGGATCGCCGCGTCGACGTGGTGGCGGCGGACCGGCTGGAGGGTGATCTCGCAGACCAGGTCGGGGCGGCGGCACGACTCCAGCATGCCGATGCCTTTGCGGAGCTCGCGATACTCGGGCAGCGAACGGCCGGCCTGGCGCATGAACCAGACGGGAGGGTGCGGCACCGCCTGACCGCGGGCGGCACGCAGAAGCAAATTGTCAGTCATAGCGAAGTCATCGTTTCACTGCGTGCGCGACGGCGGCGCGGCGGCACCCCCTGCGTGGGTTTGCGCCTTACTCTTCCGGTATGGCGCCATCGACCGCGACCCCCTCCACGTTCACCCGGGCGGTGGAGGAGCTGCGCGCGGTCACGGCGCGCCCCGAGATCGAGCTCGAGGAGATGCCGGCGCCGCAGCGGCTCGCGCCGTTCGCGCACGCGATGAGCGGCACGGTGCTGCGCGACGGCGACGAGGTCGCGACGGGACGGCTGATCCTGCTGCACGACCCGGCCGGGCATGAGGCGTGGGACGGCACGATGCGCCTGGTCACCTACGTGACGGCGGAGCTGGAGGCCGAGCTCGCCGCGGATCCGCTGCTCCCCGTGGTCGGCTGGAGCTGGCTGACCGACGCCCTCGAGGGGCACGGCGCGTCCTACACGGCGATCGGCGGGACGGTCACGCAGACCCTGTCGACGCGCTTCGGTGACCTGGCCGGCCCGCCGACGGCGGCGGACCTGGAGATCCGGGCGTCGTGGACGCCGACGGACGACGACCTGCAGGCCCACGTGCACGCCTGGTGCGCGCTGCTGGCCTCGACGGCGGGCCTGCCCCCGCCGGGCGTGACGGCGCTGCACTGACGCGAAAAGGGGCGGGCACCCGCCCGCCCCTTTCGACGAAGAACTCAAATTCCGAGCAGGACCTCAGCCTCGTCGCACGGCTTGTTCATCTCGTTGAGCTTGTTCTGCAGGGTGGTCTTGTCGCCCTTGCTGGACGCGTCGAGGGCCTCGAGCAGCAGCTTCAGGCAGGTGCCGATGACGTCGCGCTGGCGCTTCGCCTCGGTGCTGTCGGCGGTGACGCCCCGCAGCTCCTGCTGGGCCTTGGTGAGCTCGTCGGCCTTGGCCTTGAGGTCGGTCTTGGTCTTGTCGAGCTCGCCCTGGGTCGAGGTCAGGCTGTCCTGGCGCTGCGCCGCGAGCTTCTCCGACTTGTCGAGCTTGCCGCTCTTGTCGACGTACAGGCCGACGAACACGCCGGCGGCGATGATCGCGAGCGCGAGCAGGCTGGCGAGGATCGGCACCGCGATGCTCTTCTTCGGCGGCGGGCCGGGGGTCTGGTAGCCGGCCTGGGCGTATCCGGGCGGGGCGGAGACCGGGCCGTAGGCGACGGGCGGGCCGGACATCGGCGGCCCCGACATCGGCGGGTTCGCCATCATCGGCGAGGTCGGCGGCGCGGAGACCGACGGCTCCAGGTTGTAGGCGGCGGGCGCCTGCTCGCCGTACTGCGGCTGACCGTAGGCCGGCAGCTGCGCCGTGCCCTGGTCATACGGGTTGGGCTGCGGCTGGGCGTAGGTCTGGTCGTGCGCGGGCGTGGGCTGCTGCGGCACCGGGGCGCCGTACGGCGACTGCGGCGCGGGCGGCGTGGGGTAGGCCCCCTGCGGCGCGTTCGGGTCGGGGTAGGCGTAGCCCTCGTTCGGGTTGCCCTGGGGGTTATTGGGGTACGTCATCTCTTTCTTCCTCCTGGTGATCCCTCCGGGCAGCGCCCAGGGCGGGGGTCGAGCGGCCGCCGCGACCGGGACGCGTCGGCGTGGTGCACGTCAGTCCTGCGGACCGGTGCCGCGGTCAGCAGATCGTGATCGTTTCGCAGACCACCGAGATCGGGATGGCCAGTCCGATGCCTTCGGCCTCCCGTGCCTTGAGCGTCGCGACGCCGACCACCTCCTTCTTGGCGTTGAACACGGGCCCGCCGGAGTTACCGGGGTTGATCGCCGCGTCGAACTGCATCAGGTTCTCGCCGCTGAGCGTGCGGAACGCGCTGACGACGCCGGTGGTGACGGTGTCCTCGAGGCCGAGCGGGGCGCCGACGACGAGCACGGGCTCGCCGACCTTGGGCACCGCCGGCGCCGCGACGAGCCGCGCGAACTCCTCGTCGGTGTGCAGCACGGCCAGGTCCTTGTCGGGGTGCACCTCGATGATCTTCGCCGGGAAGCGCTGGCTGGTGCGCTCGAGGCTGACGTCCTTCTCGCCCTTCTCGTACGCGTCCTCCACCACGTGGTAGTTCGTGATGAGGTTCGTGCCGCCGCCCGAGGGCGCCTTGCCGAGCGCGAAGCCGGTGCCGGTCGCGTACTTGGTGGCGACCCGGAACACGCTCGGGCGCACGCTCTCGGCGACCGCGGCGGCGTCGAGGTTGCCGCCGGTCTTGGTCTCGAGCTTGTCGGTGCGGTCCTCGACGGCCTTGAGCCGGGACTCGTCGGTCTGCTTCGCGAGGGCGGCGGCCTTCTCGGCCTTGTCCAGGCGGGACTCGAGCCGGACGATGAACGCGGCCTGCACACCGACGACGATCAGCAGGACCAGCGCCAGGACCAGGGCGAGCACGCCGCTGCGGCCGCGAGGTGCGGCGGGATACCCCGGGTGCGGTGGCGCGCTGTGCGGCGGCGGACCGGCCGGCGCGGAGACCGGCCAGGCGCTCGTCGGCTGCGCGGGCAGCGAACCCGTGGCGGGGAACGAGCCGGTGGCCGGGGCCCCGGCCGGGGACACGCCGGCGGCCGGGAACGAACCGGTCTGCGTCATGCGTGGAGGAAGTGGACCGAGCCGCTCCGAGTCGTCGCCGGACCGGTCCGCGTGTCGCGGGCGATCGTACGAATCCGAGGTTCCGGAAGCCACCGGGTTGGAGGGGTCATACCCGGCCGTCATGCTTCTCGTTTCCTTCCTGTCACAATTCCACCCGTTTGTCCTGCGGCGCGGTCGATGTGCGGCATCGCAGTCGGCCTCACCCTAAACCGCCCGCACAAGCCCCGCGACCTCCGTGGCAACCAACGGACACAACCGGAAGTACCAGTTCGGCCCGCACGCGAGACCGTACCGGCACAGCCTCCAAATGTCCGTCCCGAATTCACGTGTCCCGGGCCACCCGAACCGCCATCCGGACACCCGCCGCGACACCGGCGCGATACCCCAGAAACCGACGCGCCGGACCCGGCTGCATCGGCGTGCCGGTGCCGCAACGTACCGTGGTCCGGGTGACCGACGAACCCCCCGCGCGGCGTCGGGACGAGGAGCCAGACAGTCCGGACAAACCGGACGACAAGACCGAGCCCGTCCTGCTGACCGCCCCCCGAGACGGGACGCCCGAGCCGATCACCGACCGGGCGGAGCTCGCGCGCGCCGTTGAGCGCTTCGCCCAGGGCAGCGGTCCGGTCGCCGTCGACGCCGAGCGCGCCTCCGGCTACCGGTACACGCATCGGGCCTATCTCGTGCAACTGCGCCGTGCCGGTGCCGGCACCGTCCTGATCGACCCCCTCCCCTTCGGACAGCTGCCAGAGCTCGACGAGGTGATTTCGCCCACAGAATGGATCCTGCACGCCGCCAGTCAGGATCTGCCGTGCCTCACGGAGCTGGGGCTGCGCCCGACGCGGCTCTTCGACACCGAGCTCGCGGCACGGCTGTGCGGCTTCGAACGGGTCGGCCTGGCCGCCCTGACGGAGTCACTGCTGGGCTACACCCTCGAGAAGCACCACTCGGCCGCGGACTGGTCGACGCGGCCGCTGCCGACCTCCTGGCTCACCTACGCGGCCCTCGACGTCGAGCTGCTGCTCCAGCTGCGCGACCGGCTCGTCGAGGAGCTGCACGAGCAGGACAAGACGGAATGGGCGGCACAGGAGTTCGCCGCGCTGGTCGCCTCCGCCGGTGACCCGCCACGCGTCCGCGCCGACCCCTGGCGCCGCACGTCCGGCATCCACCGGGTCCGGGGCGCCCGCGCCCTCGCCCGGGTCCGCGCGCTGTGGCACGCCCGGGACGAGATCGCCGCGCGCCGGGACGCGAGCCCCGGCCGGGTCCTCGCCGACGCCGCGATCATCGCCGCCGCCGAGGCCGACCCGAAGGACGAGCGGACCCTGCTCGCCCTCGCCGGGTTCGGTGGCAGGTCGGTGCGCCGGCTCGCGCCGACGTGGCTGACCGCGCTGTCGGACGCCAGGGCGCTGTCGGACAAGGAACTGCCGACCACCCCGCCGTCGGACGGGCCGCCCCCGCCGCACCGGTGGGCCGAGCGGGATCCCGTCGCGGCCGGGCGCCTGGCGCGCAGCCGGGAGCTGGTGACCGGCCTGGCCACCGCCAACCGGGTGCCGCCGGAGAACCTCATCACCCCGGATTCGGTGCGACGGCTCGCCTGGTCCCCGCCCGAGGAGCTCACCGAGGAAGCGGTGGGTGCGGTGCTGTCCGGCTACGGCGCACGCCCGTGGCAGGTCGCACTGGTGACCCCCGGGCTGACGGTGGCGCTGGAGGTGCCGGCGGAATAAAACGACGACGACGGGGTGTGGGCGGATCCACAGGCGCACGAGACCTACTGGCGAGTAACATTGCCGGTAATTCGTCGCTAGGAGGACACCCGTGCCCCGTCCCGTCCGCGACGTCGTCTTCGTCGACGGCGTGCGCACCCCGTTCGGCAAGGCCGGTGGGATGTATGCCAACACCCGCGCCGACGACCTCGTCATCCGCTGTATCCGCGAACTGCTGCGCCGCAACCCGCAGCTGCCGCCGGAGCGGGTCGACGAGGTCGCGATCGCGGCCACCACGCAGATCGGCGACCAGGGCCTGACCATCGGCCGCACCGCCGCCCTGCTGTCGGGTCTGCCCAAGACCGTCCCGGGCTACTCGATCGACCGGATGTGCGCCGGCGCCCTGACCGCGGTGACCAGCGTCGCCGGCGGGATCGCCTTCGGCGCCTACGACGTCGCGATCGCCGGCGGCGTCGAGCACATGGGCCGCCACCCGATGGGCGAGGGCGTCGACCCCAACCCGCGGATCCTGGCCGAGAAGCTGGTCGACCCGTCGGCGCTCGTCATGGGCTCCACCGCGGAGAACCTGCACGATCGGCTGCCCGCCATCACCAAGGAACGGGCCGACAAGTTCGGCTACGCGTCGCAGGTGAAGACCGCCGCCGCCTACCAGGCCGGCAAGCTGCAGCCCGACCTGGTCAGCGTCGCCACCCGCGACCCGGAGGCGGGCTGGGGCCTGGCCACGGTCGACGAGGCGCCGCGCGAGACCAGCCTGGAGAAGCTCGGCACCCTCAAGACCCCGTTCCGCCCGCACGGCAAGGTCACCGCCGGCAACGCCGCGGGCCTCAACGACGGCGCCACCGCGGCGATCCTGGCCGCCGAGGACGTCGCGCTGGAGCTGGGCCTGCCCATCGGCATGCGCCTGGTGTCCTACGGCTTCGTCGGGGTCGAGCCCGAGGTCATGGGCTACGGCCCGGTGCCGGCCACCGAGAAGGCGCTGCGCCAGGCCGGCCTGACCATCGCCGACATCGGCCTGTTCGAGCTCAACGAGGCGTTCGCCGTGCAGGTCCTCGCCTTCCTCGACCACTTCGGCATCGCCGACGACGACCCGCGGGTCAACCCGTGGGGCGGCGCGATCGCCGTCGGGCACCCCCTGGCGTCCTCCGGCGTGCGGCTGATGACGCAGCTGTCCCGGCAGTTCGCCGAGCACCCCGAGGTCCGCTACGGCCTCACCGCCATGTGCGTCGGCATCGGCATGGGCGCGTCCGTGATCTGGGAGAACCCGAACTGGAAGGGCGACAAGTGAGCGCGGCCATCAGCAACCCGAACGAGGTCGTGACCAGGGCGCTGCTGCGCTTCGTCACCCTGCCTTCGCGCGAGCGCGCCGCGCTCATCACGCTCGACAACGGCTTCGACCACACCAAGCCCAACTCGTTCGGCCCCGCCGGCCTGGCGAGCCTGGAGGCGGCGATCGACGAGGCCGTCGCGGCGGCGCCGAAGTTCATCGCGCTGACCGGCAAGCCGTACATCTTCTGCGTCGGCGCCGACATCACCGGCATGCCGCTGCTCACCGAGCGCGAGCAGGCCCTCGAACTGGGCCGCTACGGCCACCGGGTGTTCAAGAAATTCAAGGATTCCACGGTACCGACATTCGCGTTCATCAACGGTGCCGCGATGGGCGGCGGCCTCGAGGTGGCGCTGCACTGCCACTACCGGACCGTGTCCTCGGGCGCCGCGGCGCTCGCGCTGCCCGAGGTCGCCATCGGACTCGTGCCCGGCTGGGGCGGCACCCAGCTGCTGCCGAACCTCATCGGCATCGCCCCCGCCGCGCAGGTGATCCTGCAGAACCCGCTGACCCAGAAGACGCTCAAGCCGGCGCAGGCCCGCGAGCTCGGCATCGCCGACGAGATCTTCGAACCGGCTGACTACCTGGAGCGGTCCCTGGCGTGGGCCGAGGGCGTCGTGGACGGCACCGTCACCGTCATCCGCCCGGAGATCGACCGGGACATGTGGGACGGCGTGCTGTTCTTCGCCCGGCACCAGCTCGACGAGCGGCTGCACGGCGCGGTCAACTCGGCGAACAAAGCACTCGACCTGCTGGCCCTGGCGAAGTCCTCGACGTTCGAGAACGGCACCGCGGCCGAGGACGAGGCCCTCGCCGACCTCATCATGGGCGACCAGGCCCGGGCCAGCCTCTACGCGTTCGACCTGGTCCAGCGCCGGGCCAAGCGCCCGGCCGGCGCGCCCGACAAGGGGCTCGCCCGCGACGTCACCAAGGTCGGCATCGTCGGCGCCGGCCTCATGGCCTCCCAGCTGGCGCTGCTGTTCGTGCGCCGGCTCGAGGTCCCGGTCGTGCTCACCGACCTCGACCAGGCCCGCGTCGACAAGGGCGTCGGCTACGTCCACGCCGAGATCGACAAGCTGGTGTCGAAGAAGCGCCTCGACCCCGGCAAGGCGGCGAAGCTTCGCGGTTTGGTGAGCGGATCGGCCGACAAGGCCGCGTTCGCCGACGCCGACCTCGTCCTCGAGGCCGTGTTCGAGGACCTGGGCGTCAAGAAGCAGGTCTGGGCCGAGGTCGAGAAGATCGTCCGTGACGACTGCGTCCTGGCGACCAACACGTCGTCGCTGTCGGTCAGCGAGCAGGCGGCCGGGCTCGCCCACCCCGAGCGGGTCGTCGGGCTGCACTTCTTCAACCCGGTCGCGATGATGCCGCTGCTGGAGATCGTCCGCGCCGACCGCACCGACGACGCGACCCTCGCGACCGCGTTCGCCGTCGGCAAGGCGCTGAAGAAGTCCTCGGTGCTGGTGGCGGACCGGCCGGCGTTCGTGGTCAACCGGCTCCTGACCCGCTTCCTCGGCGTGGTCACCGCCGCCGTCGACAACGGCACCCCGATCGCCGTCGCCGACTCGGCCCTGGACACCCTCGGCCTGCCGATGCGGCCGATGGCGCTGCTCACCATGGTCGGCCCGGCGGTCGCGCACCACGTCGCGGAGACGCTGCACACCGCGTTCCCGGACCGGTTCGGCGTCTCGGCCAACCTCGGCCGGGTCGTCGAGGCCGGCAAGCGCGGCTTCACCGACGCCGAGGGCAGTCCCGACCCGGAGGTCCTCGCGCTGCTGCAGGTCGGCGACTCCCCGTCGACCGCCGACGAGCTGCGCGACGAGGCGACCGCCGCCCTGGCCCGCGAGATCCGGCTCATGCTGGACGAGGGCGTCGTCGCCGACGCGCGCGACATCGACCTGTGCATGATCCTCGGCGCGGGCTGGCCGATGCACCTCGGCGGCGTCACGCCGTACCTGGACCGCGAGGGCATCTCGGAGAAGGTGACCGGCGCACGGTTCCTCCCGCCGGGCGTGGCCAACGCGCCGTAGGTTCACCCGTTCGAGGGCACATTTCGTAAATATCGGTAGCGGACCCCGCCGGCGCCTAGCGTTGGCGGGGTTCGCTCGCAGTCCCCCCGGCTGCACGGCTCACTTCGTCCCCGGGGGTGCACCATGCGCAAAATCATGCTTGTCGCTGCGGTTTTTCTGGCCTCGTTCGCGCCGGCCGTCGACGCCCACGCCGCTCAGGCCGCCACGGTGGTCTCCCCCAAGCGCCCACTGAACGTCCGGGCCGGCAGCGCCGTGTGGACCGCCCAGGTGCGGACCCTGCCGCACGGCGCCGCGGTCTCCATCGACTGCCAGGTCAAGGGCCAGCTGATCAACCAGGGCTCGGTCCGCGTCACGGACCAGTGGGACCGGCTCACCGACGGCTCCTACGTCTCCGACGCGTGGATCCGCCGCCCCGCCGCCGCCATCCCCGCCTGCGGCCCGGCGGCCCCGGTCGCGCCGGCCGCCGTCGCCGCCGCGGCCGCGGTCACGACGACCACGGGCACCGTCGCCTCGGGCGGCACCCCGCTGAAGGCCCGCACCGCCCCCGTGCACACCGCACCACTCATCGCCGCCCTGCCCAACGGCACCCAGCTCACCCTGGTCTGCCAGCAGCGTGGTGAGAACATCGCCGGCTCCCAGCGCGTCACGCCGATGTGGGACCGCCTGCCGGAGGGCACGTACGTGTCCGACGCCTACGTGCGCCGCACCGCCACCCCACCGCCGTGCACCGCGGCGAACCAGCCGGTCGCCGCGGCCGCCGCGCCCTCCACCGGCGGCGACTGGACCAGCCCGCTGCCCGGCTTCCGGGCCCGCCCCGGCTTCCGCACCGCCAACAACCCCAACCACATCGGCGTCGACATCATGTCGTTCACCGGCACCCCGATCCACGCCGCCTCGGCCGGCACCGTCCTCGAGGTCGTCTGCAACATCGAGGCCGGCCACAGCTGCGACCAGGCCGGCAGCGCGTCGATCGGCGGCTGCGGCTGGTACGTGAAGCTGCAGCACGAGGGCGGCATCTCGACCCTGTACTGCCACATGGTCCGCAAGGCCCTCGTCCAGCCCGGCCAGAAGGTCAAGGCGGGGCAGGTCATCGGCTACGTCGGCAGCTCCGGCAACTCGTCCGCCCCGCACCTGCACTACGAGGTCCACATCAACGCCCCGCCGACCGGCCCGCAGAACGCCATCGACCCGCTGCCGTTCATGCGCACCCACGGCGCGGAGATCGGCTGATTCTTCCGCGGCGGCCTTCGGCCGGAAGAGCAGTGGGGGATTCTCACCCCACACCCCCAATGCTCGCGTTGCTCGCACGACCTGCGCCCCGAGGGCGCGGTCGACTCGGACGCGTGCGCGTGGCCTATGAAGACCGGGGGTCCAGGTTCGAGGCGCTCAAGGTCTGTCGTCCGGCTCGCCCGCCCTGCGCGCGAGACGACGGAGGCGGGTCCGACCACCGGACCGGGCGCTGCCCCCGCTTCCTGCGGATGGGCCTGCCCTGTTGACCTTGGAGACTTTGTCCTGCCTGGGCGAGACAAAGTCTCCAAGGTCAAACTTAGGCAGGGGTGGATTGCCAGCGGTGGGCGATGGATTTCAGCAGGGCCGGGTAGACGCCGAGGTAGCGGAACGGTTTGATGGCGGCCATGTAGGCGGTGCCGAACTTGCCGTTGGGCTTCACGAGGACGGTCATCTGGCCGTGGTGGCCGCCGGCACCGTCGGGGACCCAGCCGATGTGCATGACGGTGTGCACGGTCTTGTTGGCCATCTCGGCGGCCCACTCGTCGTGGGTCTGGAACACGAAGGTGAACGGGACGGCGCGCAGGTCGGGGCCGCGTGGGGCGTCGCGCAGGTCGGCCGGGAGCCGGTCGCGCAGTGAGCCCACCCGGGTGCCGAGGCCGGCGTCGGGCTTGTCCCAGCCGAACCAGGCGCCGAGCTTCCAGCGGGTCGCGAACAGTGCCCGCGGCAGCAGCCCGGGGACCGGTGTCGGGCCGGCTCTACCCGGGGCGGCAGCGTCGCCGCCGGGTGAGAGCTGGCGGATCAGGCGGGGCAGGTCGTCCGGGCCGCCCGGGGTCGGTAGCGCCCAGACGTCCTCGACCTGGAAGTCGGGGGCGATCTCGTGGATGCGCCAGGGGCGGGACGTGTGGGCCGTCTTGGGAAGTCGCATGAGCAGGATCCCCCATCTGTACGGTGCCGTATAGATCTAGACTATACGGCACCGTACACATGAAGGAGCGACAGGATGGCCGTGGCCCGGACCGCACGTGGCAGATGGGTCGAGGAGGGGCTGCGCGCGCTGGCCACCGGAGGGCCGGAGGCAGTGCGGGTCGAGGTGCTCGCCCAGGCGCTCGGCGTCAGCAAGGGCGGGTTCTACGGGTACTTCACCAACCGCGACGCGCTGCTCGACGAGGTGCTCGACCTGTGGGAGCGGGAGGTCACCGACACCGTGATCGAGCAGGTCGAAGACGGCGGCGGGGACGGCCGGGCCCGCCTGGAGCGATTGTTCGCGATCGTCGCCACGGCCGGCGGCGCGTCGGCCCGGGGCGTCGCGGCCGACCTCGCGATCCGCGACTGGGCCCGCCGCGACGAGGCGGTCGCCGCCCGCCTGCGGCGGGTCGACAACCGCCGGATGGCCTACCTGCGGTCGCTGTTCTCCCAGTTCTGCGAGGACCCCGACGACGTGGAGGTCCGCTGCATGCTCGCCTTCTCCCTGCGCGTCGGCGTCCACCTGATCGCCGCCGACCACAACGGTCGCAGCCGCGCCGAGATCATGGCCCTGACCAGACGGTGGCTGCTGCGGTAGCGGCCCTGTTGACCTTGGAGACTTTGACACGCCAGGACGTGTCAAAGTCTCCAAGGTCAAACTCAGCCGGCGCGGTGGCGGCCGGGGCGGTCGGGGCCGCGCTTGGCCGCGTACATGGCCTGGTCGGCGGTGCGCAGCACCTCGTCCGGGTCCTCGCCGGGATCGGCGAGGTGCAGGCCGACGCTCGCGCCGATGCGGACCTCGTGCCCGGCGACGTCGAACGGCGCCGCGATCGTCGCGCGCAGGCGGGTCGCCAGGGCGTCGACGTCCTCACCACCCACGACGCCGGGGAGCAGCAGGACGAACTCGTCGCCGCCGACCCGGGCGAGGACGTCGGTGGGGCGCAGGCAGGCCGACAGCCGGTCCCCGACCTGGCGCAGCAGCTCGTCGCCGGCCTCGTGGCCGAGCTCGTCGTTGACGGGCTTGAAGTCGTCCAGGTCGACGAAGAGCACGCCGACCGGCGTGTCCTGCAGCGACGCGGTCAGTCGTTCCTGCAGGCGACGGCGGTTGGGCAGGCCGGTGAGCGGGTCGTGGTGCGCGTCGTGGGCCAGCCGGTCCTGCATCTCGCGGCTGTCGGTGATGTCGCGGGCGTTGATGACGACGCCGTTGAGGGCGGCGTTGTGCAGCTGGTTGGAGGCGGTGAAGTCGAACCAGCGGTGCCTGCCGTCGGCCTGCAGGACGCGGACCTGCATGCGCTCCAGGCCGCCCTTCTCCGTCAGCAGCGCGGCGAACCGGTCCCGGACGTGCTGGCGGTCGTCCGGGTGCAGCAGGTCGAACACCGACGAGCCGACGGCGACGAAGCCGAGGATGCGTTTGCCGCTCGGGCTGGAGTACTCGACGCAGCCGTCGCCGTCCAGGACGGTGACCACGTCCGGGGCGTGCTCGACCAGCGCGGCGAAGCGTTCCTCGGCGCGGCGGCGCACCAGCTGCGAGCGGTACCCGAGGACGGCCAGCCCGACCACGCCGACGAGCAGCATGGTCAGCAGGGCCAGGTTGATGGTGAGGCTGCGGTTGCGGACCGGGCCGTCGAAGGTGGCGGTGGACTGGGTCCGCACGTACGCCCAGCCGCCCGGCAGCCCACCGTGCACGGCGGCGATCATGGAGCGGCCGTTGGCGCGGTACGTGACGAACACCGACTGGTCGGAGCCGATCTTCTTGATGATCTCGGAGTCGACGAGGGTGCCGAGCGCGGCCGGGTCGCTGGACGCGCCGACGGTGCCGCCGGCGTCGACGACGAGCGACAGGTGCGACGGGTCGCTGAGCTTCTCCAGGTACACCTGGAGCTGCCCCTTGCGGACCGGGATGAAGCCGTAGATCAGCGCGACCGGGTCACTGCCGACGACGATCGGCACGGCGACCGCCTGGACCAGGGTGTCCTTGACCGTCATCAGCGAGGAGAAGCCGGGCCTGCCCAGCGCCAGGCCGGAGATCAGTGGCTTCCAACCGATCGCCGCCCGGTCCGGGAACATGTTCGAGGGCTTGGTGGCGTTGATCGGGTTGCCGGTCAGGTCGGTGAGGACCACGCCGTACGTGAAGAACGTCGACTTGTTCGCGTATTCGAGGAGGGCGGCCCGGTCGCCGGCGTCGCCGGGGGTCAGCGACAGCGGCCGGCTGGTGACGAAGTCGTTGAGCTCCTTCGCCGACACGAGCAGCAGCTGCTCGACCAGGCCACCGTTGTTGGTGGCGAGGGCGAGGGTGTCGGCGCGGTGCACAGTCTCCGCGGCGCGTAGCGCGGAACGGTTGACCGAGATGCCGACCGCGCCGATGGCGAGCAACAGGGCGGCGCTGATGCTCACGACGAGCCAACTCCGCAGCCGCATCCGGTTTCCTCCGACTCGTCCTGTGGAGGTCTCATCGGCCGCGCCCGGGTCAGAACTGAGAAACTGTGCCCGCGATCACAACGATCACGTGGTGGGTTTCACCGGCGCGGTGCCGGTCAGCACCGGGGTGACCGCGGCGGCCGGGAGGCTGACGGTGACCTCGAGGCCGCCGCCGTCCAGGGCGACGGCGCTGGCCCCGCCACCGTGTGCCTCGCACACCGCCCGGACGATCGACAGGCCCAGCCCGGAGCCGCGGGCGCCGGTGCGTTCCCGCCCGCCCCGACGGAACGGCTCGAACAGGACCGGCACGTCGGCCGGGTCGACCTCGAAGCCGGTGTTGCCGACGACGAGCCAGGCGAGGGTCTCGTCGGTGCCGGTGCGCACCCAGATCCGCCCGCCGAGGTGGTTGTACCGCACGGCGTTCTCGACCAGGTTCCCGGCGAGCCGTTCGAGCAGGCCGGGGTCGCCGACGACCCGCGCGGGGGCGAGATCGGTCGTCACGTCCAGGGTGAGCCGCTTGATCTCCTTGCCCATCGCCGACATGGCGACGGTGACGCCGGTGGCGAGGTCGGTGGGGACCTTCCGGCCGAGTCTGCGGCCCGCCTGCGCCTCGGTGCGGGCGAGCAGCAGCAGCGACTCGACGAGGGCGTTGGCCCGCATGGAGGCGTCCCGCACGACGTTGGACATGCGGCGGAACTCCTCGACGTCGGCCTCGGGGTCGTCGAGGGTCACGTCGACCTCGGTCCGCATCACCGCGAGGGGCGTCCGCAGCTCGTGCGAGGCGTTGGCGACGAACCGTTTCTGGGTCTCGAACGCCTCACCGATCCGGTCGAGCATCGCGTCGAACGTCTTCGCCAGCTCCGACACCTCGTCGTCGGCGCCGTCGTAGTTGATCCGGGCGTCGAGGGTCTCCCCGGTGAGCCGCTGCGCGGTGGTGGTCACCTTCTGCAGGGGCCGCAGCGCCCGGCCGGCGACGACGTAGGCGCCGGCGACCCCGACCGCGCCGATGAGCAGCAGCGCGAGGCTGCCCCGGGTCACCAGCTCCCACTCGGCGGCCTCGGCGAGCTCGGTCTGCCACTGCCGGGCGTCGACCTCGGTGCCGTCCTGCAGCACGATCCGGGTGCCGGGCTGCAGCTCGTCGGCGGGCCGGATCGCGCTGTCGACGAGGATGTACGCGAGCACGACGAGCACGAGCCCCGCCCCGACCAGCAGGATCCCGTTGAGCAGGGTGAGCCGCAGCCGCAACGTCGGGCGGAAGAGGGCGGCGCGGCGGGCGTCATACACCGTCACTGTGGTGTCCGCGTCCGGTAGCCGGCGCCGACGACGGTCTCGATGAGCGCCGGGTCGCCGAGCTTCTTGCGCAGGGTCATCATCGTGACCCGCACGGTGGTGGTGAACGGGTCGGCGTTGGCGTCCCAGACCCGTTCGAGGAGCTCCTCGCTGGACACGACCGCGCCGCGGGCCTTCAGCAGCTCCTCCAGCAGGCCGAACTCCTTGCGGGTCAGGTCCAGCGGCTGCCCGCCGCGGGTCGCGACCCGTTTGGCCTGGTCGAGCACGAGGTCGCCGATGGTCAGCACGGGCGGCGCGGCCGGGGTGGCCCGGCGGCCCAGCGCCTGCACGCGGGCGACGAGCTCGTCGAAGGCGAACGGCTTCGGCAGGTAGTCGTCGGCGCCGATCTGCAGCCCCTCGACCCGGTCGGCGACGCTGCCGCTCGCGGTCAGCATCAGGACCCGGGTCAGCGCCCCGGACGCGACGAGGTCGGCGCAGATGTCGTCGCCGTGGACGCCGGGGAGGTCCCGGTCCAGCACGACCACGTCGTAACGGGTCACCATGGCCATCTCGTGGCCCTGGGTGCCGTCGTAGGAGACGTCGACCGCCATGCCCTGGCGGCGCAGGCCCCGCACGATCGCGTCGGCGAGGTTCTGCTCGTCCTCGACCACCAGCACGCGCACGCCACATCACCCCCACCCGGTCGGGCCAGTGTCAGGCACCGGCTGTGAAGTCCGCGTGAGCCGCCCAGCGGAGCGGCCCGGGCCGCCGCCGGAGGTGGCGGCCCGAGCCAACGTATACCGCACCGTTGGCGACCATGGTCCGCACCAGGCACCCTGATGATGTGGAAGAGCGGCTGATCGATCTCGGAGTGGTCACCGACAACGCCGACCAGATCGACATCGGGCCGCCACCCGTGTTTCCCGGCCGGCGGCAGTGGCCGTTCGTGATGATCCTCGCGCTGCTCGCGACGTTCACCGGCGGCTCGGGCGCCCGCACCTCCGTGGAGTCGCTCGGCGTCCTCGCGGAACACACCGTCGGGTTCGTCGCCGACCGCGGCGCGCTGTACGCGTTGCGGGAGGACCCCGCGGTCACCGCGTACGACTGGGGCACCGGCGAGCAGCGCTGGAGCCGCACGATCCCGCCGAACGCCGGCCAGGTCTACCTCGCCGCGGACCGCGCCTACATCCGGCACCGGCCGTGCACCGACGCCACCGGCTGGAGCCTGGAGCGCCTCGACCCGGCCGACGGCCACCAGCAGTGGATCGCCGCCGGGGCTCCGGTCGCGGTGCTGCGGATCGAGCAGCGACCCGGTCTGCTGCTGGTCGACGAGCGCGCCAGCACGTGCCCACCGGCGGTGCCGCTGCGCAACAGCCCGCAGACGCCGGTGCATCTCGCGGCGATCGACGCGGAGAGCGGCGTCGTGCGGTGGCAGTTCCAGATGCCGGTCGGCGGCCGGCTGGTCTCCCCCGACGTGCCCGGCAACGACTGGTTCGCCATCTGGTACCCGGACGGCCACACCGAGATCCGGGCCGCCGCGACCGGCGCGGTGATCAGCGCCGCGGAGGTGCCCGAGCTCGCCGACGGGCCGCCGCAGAGCGTCCGCATCGTCGGCGACCTGCTCGTGATCGTCTCGGTCCGCCTCGACGGCGCGTTGATCACCAGCTACGGGCACGCGCCCCTGGCGTACCGGTGGCAGAAGCTCTTCCAGTCCGCCGAGCCGGTGCCGATCGCCGAGATCGCCTACGGTCCCGTCGTCGTCGCGTGCGGGCCGATGGTGTGCGTGCCGAACTGGCGGGACATCGCCGTGCTCGACCCGCGCACCGGCGAGCAGCGCTGGCGTCGCACGATCCAGCTGGACGCGGTCGGCCCCGGCGTGCTCGTGGCCCGCGACCGCGAGGACTTCATGCGGATCCGGATCGTCGACTGGCAGACCGGCGTCGACCGCGCCGAGCTCGAAGGCTGGGGCCTGGTGCCGATGGCGACCGACGGCAATGACGACGCGGCCGGCACCGCCGCCGCGGCCGGCACCACCTATGCCCTGGTCCAGAAGCCCGACGGCGAAGGCTCCCGGATCGCCCGGGTCAACCTGCACACCGGCGAGGTCGAGGTCATCGGCCAGATCCACCCGATCCCGTCGCGGTGCGCGATGCGCGGGCACCGCCTGTCCTGCCTGGCCGGCGGCGACAGCGTCCACCTGTGGAAGCTGTAGCCGCCGGGCGTCAGTCGCCGTGCAGGACCAGGGTCGTGCCGGCCTGCTCCGCCGCCTGCAGGGCGCGCAGCCGCAGCAGCGACGGGTGGTCCTCCAGCAGCTTCGCCGTGTTCGCGAGGGAACGCAGCGCCGCGGCCTCGGCGCGGGCGCGTTCGAGGTCGGCCCGGCCGCGCTCCTTGGCCAGGGCGGTGTCGGCGTACGCGCGGCGCAGGTCGCCGGGCAGCATGACGTCCCGCACGGTCACCTCCAGCACGTCGACGCCGACCTCGGCGGCGGTCGGCGCGAGCGCGGCGGTCAGCCGGGCGGGCAGCTGCGGGCGGGCGGCGAGGAGCGACTCCAGGTCGGACTCGGCGACGGCGGCCCGCAGCTCGACCTGGGTGCGCAGGTACTCCATCACGGTGACCTTGGCCATGACCTGACTCCAGACAGGGGGTTGGTGCGCGACGACCGCGGGCGGGGGCCACGAAAGCCCGCAGGGCCCGCGGTCGCCGGGCCCGGTTTCCGGGTGGTGCTGGTGGAGTTGTCAGCCCCTTGGGTGGCAAACGCACGGCGCGGAACACCGACCGGCGATGCCGGGGCGCCGCAGTCGCCGTGCCTTCCGCAGGCGAGACTACGGCCCGCTCCGGGGCGCACGCAGCTCGATATTCACGGCAGCCGCAGCAGCACGACCTCGTCGGTCTCGGTGCCGCAGGCGACGAGGCCGGCCTCGATCTCGCAGCCGAGGATGCCGCCGGGCACGGACGCGGACGGCGTCGGTGCCGGCCCGCCGTCGGACCAGGCGAGCAGGGTCTCGTGGTCGGTCCGCAGGCCGAGCAGCGTCCGGGGTCCGTCGGCGGCGAGGAAGTGCCAGCCCGGCGGGACGGTGCGCCCGGTGTCCGCCGGCAGGATCAGCGCCCCGCCGGGCGCGACGGCAAGGGGGGTCCTCGGCACGATCCACAGCAGGGCGCCGCTGGCCGGGTCGACGGCGGCGGTGCGCTCGCCGCTGACGCACAGCGCCGCGTCGCACGGCAGGACCGTGATCGGCCCGTTCGGGCCGGTCGGCACCTGCGCCTTCCACAGTTGCACGAGCTCGCGGGTGTACGCGGTGAGCCAGGTGCTGCCGTTCGCCACGTCCCACCGGGCGACGAGCAGCAGGTCACCGACGGCGGCGACGACGTCGTCGGCCGGCCCGGCGATGCCGGCGACGGGGGCGGTGCGCGCGCCGGTGGTCAGGTCGACCGTGCTGAGCCCGCCGGCGCCGTCCAGCAATGCCGCCCAGGTGGCGCCGGTCGCGGCGGCGTCGACGGCGACGCGCGTGCCGGCCTCGACCGGGGTGTCCCAGCCGACGAGGCCGGCCGCGTCGACGAACTGCCAGCGCAGCACCCCGGTGGTCGGGGTGTTGTCGGCGAGGGCGCGGCAACCGTCGGACCAGAGGCTGCGCATGACGACGGTGCCGGTGCCGCCGGGCGGGGTGCGGACCGGCACACCGACCGCGCGCCACTGTTCCCGGCCGGTCGCCCTGGTCACCGCGACGGTGGTGCCGGTGACCCCGGAGCGGCACAGGTCCGGGGAGAGCACCGCCAGGTCGCCGCGGATCACGACGGAGGAGAAGGTGGCCAGGCCCTCGGGGGTGAACGTCCAGCGCGGCGAGCCGTCGGTGGCGTCGAACACCTCGACGGGGGTCGGCGTGCGGTCGCTCTCGAGGACGTACAGCGCACCGCCGGCGACGTGGAACTCGCCGTTGCGCAGCGGCTGGCGGGTCACCTCGTGCGGGCGGCCGGGTGGGGGCGCCGCGGACACCAGGCTGAGCAGCAACGCCAGGACCGCGGTGAGGCCCCATCCCCGGGGCAGGCCGACGAGGTCGTCGTCGACGTGGTCCCAGCCGTCGTCGATGACGCCCAGATCGATGGTGACCGTGCTCACCGGCACGGCTCCATTGTGCGCGGGTTCAGCGCCGGTTGGGCAGTCGCCACACGGACAGCTCACCGCCGACGAGGCAGGCCAGGAACCGGCCGTCGACGGAGCACGCGGGGTCGCCGAACCAGTTCCCGGCCGTGGCGAAGACGGCGACCGTGCCGGTGGCCGGGTCGAGCTCGCCGAGGATCGCGGTGCGCTCGTCCACCGGCCGCCACACCAGCGGCCGGCTGCCGCCGGTGCCCAGGACCCGCCAGTCCGCGAGTTTCCGGACGACGGTGCCGGTGCGGCTGTCGACGATCCCGGTCAGTGTCGGCTGGATCGCGTTCATCTGGGCGAAGGTCCCGACCAGGAGGCGTTCACCGGCGAAGCCGGCGACCATACCCGGCCCGTCGAGGTGCCAACGGGGTTTCCCGGTGGTGATGTCGACGGCGGTCAGGCCGGTGCCGTCGTTGGCGCAGAAGATCCGTTCCGTGCACCGGAACAGGCTGGTGCCGCCGCCGTCACCGGCCCAGCGGAACAGCTTGCCCCCCGTCGCCAGGTCGTACACGTCGGCGCCGCGTTCCCCGGCCGGGTAGACGACCAGCCGGTCGCGGACGCGTCCGGAGCCGTCCAGCCAGCCGGAGCCCAGCATCGCCGAGCGGCCCGACCAGTCCAGCTGACGGGTCTCGGTCACCGCGCCGGTCCGGGCGTCCCGCCGGGTCAGCTGCCCCGTCGGGCTCAGCTCGTCGAAGCTGACGAGCCGGGACTGGTACGGGCTGGCCCAGCCCAGGTCGACGTCGCGGCCCTCGGGGATGGTGACGTCCCAGACGACGGTGCCGGTCCGCGCCGCCAGCCCGAGGAACCGCCGCTCCGGCGTGGTGCGGGCGTAGTTGACACCCGGATCCTGATCGGGGAGGCCGGTGATGATGGTCGGCGTCGTGCTCCGCACCTCCTCGACGACCACGACCGCGGCGTTGGTGCCCTGGAACCCGATCCGCGGCCGGGACCACAGCTCCTTGCCGGTCGCCGCGTCGAGGACGACGAGGCCGTTGGAGACGCCGTCGCCCGTGCTGGACTCTGTCAGCAGGAGCACCACGTCGGGGCCGGCCACCGCCGTCTGCTGGAGGTCGGTGGAGTGTTCCCAGAGCAGCGCGCCGTCCGACGCCCGCCGCGCCTCGATCATCGGGCCGGGGGCGGTCGGCTGGTATCGGGCGATGATGAGCCGCCCGCCGGCCAGCTGCGCCTCCAGGACCTGGACCTGGACCGTGTACAGCCGGCCGCCGTCCGGGAGCGGCCCGCCGGCGACGAGCACCCCGAGGGTCACGGCCAGGACCGCGGCAGCGGCCACCCAGCGGGCCTGGAGCCGGCGCCGGGGTGCGGGCGGCTCCGGCGGCTCCCACGGGACGCTGAGGTCGAGTTCGATCACGGAGTCCGTCACGTGGATGAGACTGTCATGGATGGCCACCGGGTTGCCTGCCCCGACCGGCGAATTCATCGGCCCGGGTGCCGCGGCGGCAGGTGCCACACGGTCGCCTCGCCGACCATGACGCACGCGAGGATGTCGCCGCGGGTGCTGCACTCGGGCGGGCCGTACCAGTCGCCGGCCTTGCCGAACACGGCGATCCGCCCGGTCGCCGGGTCGAGCTCGCCGAGGATCGCGGTGCGTTCGTCGACGGCGCGCCACAGCAGGATCCGATCGGCCGGCGCCCGGTCGATCAGCCGCCAGCCGGTGAGCTCCACGGTGACGGCGCCGGTCCGGGCGTCGGCGATGCCCAGCCGGCCCGGCATCGAGTCGGGCTGCTCGTAGGTCCCCACGACGAGCCGGTCGCCCCTGGTGGCCATGACCTGCGTGTAGCCGTCGAGCCGCCACGCGGACCGGCCGGTGCTGCTGTCGTAGGCGGCGATGCCGTGCTCGGTCGTGGCGCAGAACAGGTCCTTGGCGCACTGGTAGAACCCGTCGTAGAGCGTGACGTCGGTGCGGAACAGCCGCCGCCCGCCGGGCAGGGCGAACACGAGCCCGCCGCGCTCCCCGTCCGGGTAGACCAGTGCCCGGGTCGTGGCCGCACCGGGGGCGACGAACCAGGCGTAGCCGGTGCTGAACATGGCGGGGGTGCCGGACCAGTCCAGCTGGTGCGTCGCGACCACCGCACCGGACCGGATGTCCCGGTGTGTCACCAGGCCGGTCGGGTCGAGCTGTTCGACGCCGGTCACGGAGCCGGCGGGGTACTGGGCGTCGCGGGTGAAGTCGAGCAGCGTGCCGGGCGGTGTGGTGAGCTCCCAGACCGGTTCCCCGGTGCGCTCGTCGAGCACGAGGACGTGCCGGGGTTGCGGGTCTCCGGCGTGGTTGATGGTCGGGTCGGGCAGTTCCCCGCCCTCGACGATCTCGATGATCTTCCCGGGATCGGGCATGTCCTCGACGACGAGCAGCCCGCCGGCGGTGCCGGTGAGCCCCGTCCGCGGCCGGGTCCACAGCTGCCGGCCAGTCGCCAGGTCGAGGCCGGTCAGGGTGCTGGTGTAGCCGCGGTCCGACTCGGAGTGCCGGATCATGATGAGCACGCGGTCGCCGGCCGTCAGGTACATCTGCTGCAGGTCGGCCGGGACGTTCCAGAGCACCTTGCCGTCCGACAGCCGCCGCCCCTCGATCCGCGTGCCGGAGAGCGCCTGCTGATATCGGCCGACGATCAGCATGTCGCCGGTGACCATGACCGTGCGCACCTGGTCGTCGATCTGATACAGCGGCCCGGTCCGCGGTTTCGCGCCGGCCGCGGTGAGCCCGGCGGCCACGACGGCGAGCACGGTGAGCGCCGCCAGCCAGCGCGTCCGGAGGCGGAACCGCAGCGGCGCCCGGGGAGGCTCGGGCGGCTCCCACGGGCTGCTGAGGTCGAGCTCGATCACGGTCTCTGCCACGTTAGCCAGAGTCCCATGTCCGTCCCCGGGTTGCGTGCGGCGAGCCGCCGGCTCAGGGCGTCCCGCGGTGCCGCGCCGGCAGCCGCCAGACGGACAGCGCGCCGAGCTGGACACACGCGAGTGTGTCGCCGGCGGCGCCGCACTGGGGCGGGCCGTACCAGTTCCCGGCGCGGCCGAACACGGTGACCCCGCCGGTCGCGACGTCGAGCTCGCCGAGCACGGCGGTGCTCGGGCCGATCGGCTGCCACAGCAGGATGCGTTCCGCGGACGCGTCGACGATCATCCGCCAGCCGCCGAGCGCCGCCGTGACGGCGCCGGTCCGCGCGTCGACGACGGCGAGCTGTCCGTACGTTGCCCCTTCCGGCTCGAACGTGCCGACGACGAACCGGTCGCCGACGATGGCGGCGATCTCCGTGTAACGGTCGAGGTGCCATCGCGGCCGGCCGGTGGTGGCGTCGTAGGTGGTGATGCCGTTGCCGCTGGTGGCGCAGAACAACGCGGCGGCGCACTGGTAGATCCCGGCGAACATCGAGGCGTCGGTGCTGAACAGGGCCCGCCCGCCGGCAAGGTCGAACACGATCCCGCCGCGCTGCCCGTCCGGGTGGACGACGGCCCTGGCCGCGCCCCGCCGGGGGGCGGCGTACCAGCCCGCGCCGATGTGGAAGGCGGCCGGGGTGCCGGACCAGTCCAGCTGGTGGGTCGCGCCGACCGCGCCGGAGCGGATGTCCCTGCTGGACACGAGCCCGGACGGGTCGAGCTGGTCGACACCGGTCACCTGACCGGCGGGATACCGGCCGTCCCAGGTGAAGTCGAGCACCACGCCGGGCGGTGCGGTGAGCTCCCAGACCGGTTCCCCGGTGCGCTCGTCGAGCACCAGGATGTGCCGGGCCGGCCTGCTCAAGGCCTGGTTGACGGTCAGGTCCGGGGTCTCGCTCGTGGCGACCGTGATGACCCTCCCCGGATCGGTCATCTCCTCGGCGACGACCAGGCCGCCATGGGTGCCGAGGACCGACGTCCGCGGCCGGGTCCACAGCTGCCGGCCGGTGGCCTGGTCGACGGCAGTGAGCGTGGTGGTGTAGCCGCGGTTCACGTTGAACTGGCGGACCAGGATCAGCGCGGTGGCGCCGAGCATCGCGAACTGCTGCTCCTGGTCGGTGGTGATGCTCCAGAGCACCTTGCCGTCCGACCGCCGGCGGCCCTCGATCGTCGGGTCGCCTCCCGGCTGCCGTTGCCGGTTGACGACCAGCAGGTCCTTGGCGACGGTGACGCCGGCGACCGGCTGATCGACGCGGTAGAGCGGGCCGGTGCGGGGCTTCGCGCCCGACGCGGCGAGCACACCGGCCGCGACGGCGAGCACCGCGCAGGCCACCACCCATCGCGACCGGAGCCGGAACCTCAGCACCGGGGGTGGCTCGGGCGGCTCCCACGCACTGCTGAGGTCGAGTTCGATCACCGGCTCAGCCACATCGACCAGCCTCCCATGTCCGGCCTGGGGCTGCTGCCCGGCCGTGCGCTGGGGGTACCCACGCGAAACGGCGGATCCAGGAAGGATCCGCCGTCGGTCGCGGTGTCGATCAGCGCCGGGCGCGGGCCGGGATGGTCGGCTGCTCGGTCTCGTCGAGGCGGCTGACCCACTCGGTGACCTGGCGGGACACGTCCTGCGCGGTCAGGCCGATCTCGGCCAGGATCTCGGCGCGCGTGCCGTGCGGGTGCCAGGCCTGCGGGACGCCGAGGTCCTTCAGCGGCACCCAGACGTCGGCGTCGCGCAGCGACTTGGCGATCGCGTCGCCGACGCCGCCGGTGCGCACGCCGTCCTCGATCGTGACCACCAGGCGGTGCTCGCGGGCCAGGCCGACGAGCTCGACCGGGACCGGGCGGACCCAGCGCGGGTCGACGACGGTGACGCCGTAGCCCTGCTCGGCGAGGCGGGCGGCCGCGTCGACGGCGAGGTGCGCGAACGCGCCGACGCTGACCAGCAGCACGTCCTTGCGCTCGTGCTCGCTGAGCACGTCGACCCCGCCGAAGCCGTCGACGCCGCCGACCCGGCGCACCGCCGGCAGGTCCGCCGGGACGGCACCGGTCGGGAAGCGCACGATCGTCGGGCCGTCCTCGATGCTGACGGCCTCGCGCAGCTCCTCGCGGACGGTCTGCGCGTCGCGGGGCGCGGCCAGGCGCAGCCCGGGCACCACGCCGAAGACCGCCATGTCCCAGATGCCGTAGTGCGACGGCCCGTCGGGGCCGGTGATGCCGGCCCGGTCGAGCACGAACGTCACCGGCAGCTTGTGCATCGCCACGTCGAGCAGGACCTGGTCGAACGCCCGGTTGAGGAACGTCGCGTAGACCGCGACGACCGGGTGCAGGCCGCCGATCGCGAGCCCGGCCGCGGAGGTCGCCGCGTGCTGCTCGGCGATGCCGACGTCATACGTCCGCTCGGGGTACTTCTTCATGAGCTTCGCGATGCCGGTCGGCTCCGCCATGGCGGCGGTGATGCCGACGATGTCGGCGCGCTCGTCGGCGATCGCGACCAGCTCGTCGGCGAAGACGCCGGTCCACTTGAGCTTCGCCGGGGCGAGCAGCTTGCCGGTCTCGATGTCGAAGGCGCTGCCGGGGCCGTGCAGGCAGTCGGCCTCGTCCTCCTCGGCGGGCCGGTAGCCGAAGCCCTTGCGGGTCACCGCGTGCACGATCACGGGACCGCCGAACGACTTGGCCTTGCGCAGCGCCGACTCGACCGCGACCTGGTCGTGGCCGTCGACGGGCCCGACGTACTTGATGCCGAGGTCCTCGAACATCGCCTGCGGCGCGACCGCGTCCTTGATGCCCTTCTTGACCGCGTGCAGCACCTCATACAGCGGGGGGCCGACCAGCGGCGTCCGGCCGAGGGAGTCCTTGACCAGGTCGAGGACCTTCTCGTAGCTCGGGTTGAGCCGCAGGTTGGACAGGTGGTCGGCGAGCCCGCCGATCGTCGGCGAGTAGGACCGGCCGTTGTCGTTGACGACGATCACGAGCGGGTTCTTGGCGCCGGCGATGTTGTTGAGCGCCTCCCAGCACATACCGCCGGTGAGGGCGCCGTCACCGACGACCGCGACGACGTGGCGGGGCTCGCCACGCAGCGCGAACGCCTTCGCCAGACCGTCCGCGTAGGACAGCGCGGTCGAGGCGTGCGAGTTCTCGATGACGTCGTGCTCGCTCTCCGCCTGGCTCGGGTAGCCGGTGAGGCCGCCGCGCTGGCGGAGCAGGTCGAAGCCGTCCTGGCGACCGCTCACGATCTTGTGGACGTAGGCCTGGTGGCCGGTGTCGAAGAGGATGCGGTCCTTCGGTGAGTCGAAGACCCGGTGCAGGGCGAGCGTCAGCTCGACCACCCCGAGGTTGGGGCCGAGGTGGCCGCCGGTGCGGGAGACCTTGGCGACGAGGAAGTCGCGGATCTCCGCCGCGAGGACCCCGAGCTGCTCCGTCGAGAGGTCGCGGAGGTCACCCGGACTGCGGATCGAGCTCAGCAGGGTGGCGGCCTCGGTCTCTTCAGTGCTCATGGGGCCCAACTCTAACGGGGCCTCGCATCCGCGCACTTCGGCCGGAAGAATCTTGACAGGTTCCACACATGCTCGTTACCTGGTCAGCGCTTCCAAGGCCGGCTTTATGCGCCGGCCGCCGCGGCGAACTTCATCGTGTCCCTGTCCTGCACGAACAGCGCCAGGGCCGCGTCGACCGCGGCGCTGCGCACGGTCCCGGCGACGACACCGTGGGTGAGCGAGCCCACCACCCGGGTCGCGCTGTCGGTCCACTCCGCGATCGCGAGCGCGAGATAGCCGGTGTACTTCGACTTGTCGGCGTCCAACCGCGCCGGGACGGACCCCTTCTGCGGGTTGAACGCGTCCTGCCCGCTGACCGAGCCGCACTCGATCAGCCACTGCTCGGCGGCCCGCCGGCGCGGCGCGCCCTTCGGCAGCGTGAACGAGTCGGACAGGAAGTCGTAGACCTTCTCCGAGCCGGGGCTCGCCGCGACCGAGTACCCCTCCTGGAAGACCAGGCCCTTGGTCCGCAGGTACGCGTCGGCCCAGTCGCCCATCACGTTGTACGCGGCGGTCCCGGCGACGACCTTGTCCAGCGCCGGCTGCCAGTCACCGGCGGCGGTGGCGATGTCGGACTGGTCGAGGACCTGCACGAACAGTGCCAGCGCCTGCTGGGTCGCGGCGGCCTTCCAGTCGGTCGCGCCGTTCCACAGCCCGGTGTACGCGTCCGCGCCCAGCTCGCCGAGCAGGACGCACTCGAGCAGGTGCTTCTGCGTCCATGCCGGCCCGATCGACAGCGGCAGGATCCCCGCGGTCCTCAGCGCCGCCGCCTGGGTCAGGAACTGCGCCCAGCTGGTCGGCGGGGTCAGCCCGCGGGCCTTGAGCAGCGCCGGGTTGTACCAGAGCAGGTTGGCCCGGTGGATGTTCACCGGCACCGAATAGATCTTGCCGTCGAACGTCAGCGCCTCCACGAGGCCCTTCGGCAGCCGCTCCCGCCAGTGCTGCTGGTCGTACAGGTACCGGATGTCCTCGACGTAGCCGGCCTCGATGTCGCTGTCGAGCTCGAGGCCGGCGTGCGCCTGGTACGAATCGGGCGGGTCGTCGTTCTCCAGCCGGGTCGCCAGGACGGTCCGGGCGATCGTCCCGGCCCCGCCCGCGACGGCGGCGTTGTCGAACTCGATGCCCGGGTTGCGCTGCCGGAAGTCCGCGACGAGCGCCTCCAGGCCTTCCTTCTCCCCGGGCCCGGCCCACCAGGAGAAGACCTCCACCTTGCCGACCTCGTCCCCGGCGGCCTCGTCCCCGGCGACCGAGCACGCGGACAGCCAGAGCGTCAGCCCGCCGGCGACGAGTAGGTTCCTCCGGCTTAATCCCACTTTTTCAGTATCTGTGCCGGGGGACGGCGGCGTCAGCGGTTCGGCGGCATCCAGTCCGAGCCGGACGCGTCCGGTCCCGCCTGCGGCGGCGGGGGCTGGTCGGGATACTGCGGCTGCGGGTACGTGGGCGCCAGGCCGGCCTCGTTCGCCAGGATCGCCGTGGTCGTCGGCTCGATCCGGGCCCGCAGGTCCGCGTAGGCGGTCAGCGTCAGCGGCGCGGTGAGCACCGCGGCGCCGCTGGACATCAACTGGGCCACGGCGGCGCCGATCACCACCGCGACGACGAAGCCGGCGCCGATGCCGCCGAACAGGCTCGACGAGTCCGGGTCGAACGTGGGCTGTCCCGGGACCGTCTGGATGATCAGGTTGATGATGTAGGCGACGACGCCGACGCCGATGCTGATCCCGCCGATCGTCGCGATCCGGGCGATCGACGCGCCCAGGTCCTGGTGGAAGAGCTTGAAGCAGCGGCTGATCGCCGACCCGCCCCGCTCGAAGGTCACCACGGCCGGCAGCAGCATGAACACCGCGACGAGGTAGATCGCCGGCAGGACGCACGCGCAGACGCCGAGCGCGATGATCAGCCCCGCCAGGAACTGCCAGCCGATCAGCGGAAACAGCCGCCGCCCCGCGAGCGCCAGCGCCGCACCGAGCCGCGGCCGCAACCCGGCCGCGACCGACACCGCGACGTGGTTGCACGCGATGTTCACCACCAACGCGACCACGATCGCCAGGAACGACCCGGCCAGCGTCAGGCCGAACACCTGGAAGAGCTTCCCGAGGTCCGGCATGACCGGCGCCCCGGTGTCGGGGTCGACGCCCGTGCCCATCGCGCCGAGTTCGCTGTCCAGCTTCAACGCCAGCAGCGCCTGCGGCGCGCCGACCGCCAGCGCCACCAGGAACCCGATGAACTGCAGCGCCACCAGGGGCTGCCAGGCCTGCCGGACGATCGCCAGGCTCCGCCGCCACCAGCCGGCGTAGTCGGGGCTGACCAGCGGGTCGTCCTCGCCGATCGCGCCGTGGAACATCCCGCCCGTCGGCATCGCCTGGTAGATCACGTACGGCTGCGACGGGTCGTACTGGACCGGATACGGCTGCGACTGGTCGTAGCCACCCGCCGGGTACTGCGGGCCCGGGTACTGCGGCGTGGGCTGGCCCGGGTACTGGGGCGTGGGCTGCCCTGGGTACTGCGGCGTGGGCTGCCCCGGGTACTGCGGATACCCGGGCTGCGGGACCTGAGCGGTCTCCCCGCCCGGGGGAACGGCCGGACGCACGACGGCGGGCGGGGCGGTCTCCTCCGGCGGCGCGGTCTCCCGCTGCTGCCCAGGATCCACCGGCGGCACCGGCTCGGACGGCTGGGCCGGGCCCGTTGACTCGTCGGGCCCCGGGGGCTGGGTCATGGTTCCTCCGTATCGCGGACCGCGGCTTGCGGCACGACACAGAAGATAGGGCCACGCGGCGCGAAACGCCGCCCCCACCGGTGGCGAACTTCCCGACCGGTCAGGTGACCATGCCGGAGTAGATGGTCGTCAGCACGAACCCCACGACCCACAGACCACCGCACCACCACGTGAACCGCACCTCGGCGGCCCGGTCCCCGGCGCGCAGGGCCTTCACCGCGATGAGGGCGGCCACCACCATCGCCGTGAGGCCGGCGATCCAGACGACCCACGCGCCCGGCGACCGCTCGACCTTCACCCCGTCGTCGTGCCCGAGGACCAGCCGGATGATCGGCACCAGGAACAGCACCGTGAACGCGATCGTCACCTGCGCCACGGTCCGCCGCACCGGCCGCCACTGATCCCGCCGCGGCCTGTCCTGCGAACCCCCCGCCGCCCCGGACGACGGCCCTGCGGACTCCCCGCCCGCCGGCTCAGCCCCGTGCGCCGGCTCAGCCCCGCCCGCCGGCTCAGCCCCGCCCGCCGGCTCAGCCCCGCCCGCCGGCTCGGCCCCACCCGCCGGCTCGGCGACATCCGCCGGCTCGGCCCCGTGCGGCGAGCCGGTCGGACCGGTCTCATCCGCCGGGCCACCCGGGCGGCCCGGCCTGGTGGGTTCGGTGGGTTCGGTGGGTTCGGTCGGGTCAGTCACCGGAACGCCGCCGCGCGAAGCGGGGTGAGAACAGCTCCAGCAGCCGCACCGTCTCCTCGAACGGCAGCTGCCCCGGCGCCGGTCGCCCGCCGATCGCCGAATACGTGATCCGCGAGCCCAGCACCGGCAGCATGAGCCGCGACGCGGCGCCCTCCGCGCCCATGGCGATGGCGATCACGCCGCGGTGCTGGTGCCGGAGGGTGAACTCGGTGAGGGTCCGCAGGTCGTCCGGGCCGTGCGCCATCGTGCTGACCTTGACGAGGTCGGCGCCGGCGGCGAAGCCCTCCTCAACGAGCGAGTCGAGATACGCCGCGGAGGGGGTGGCGGTGAAGTCGTGGTGCGACAGGATCACGAGCGTGCCGTGCGCGCGGGCGGCGGCGACGACCCCGGGCCGGATCTCGGCGGAGGCCAGCTCGACGTCGACCGCGTCGACCTCGGGCATGACCGCCTCGTAGAGCCGCATCCGCTCGGGCTCGTCCCCCGCCCAGTAGCCGCCCTCGTCCTTGGCGCGGACCGTCGCGAGGGTCGGCACGCCGGCGAACGGCCGGATCTGGCGCAGGGCGTGCTCGGGGCTCGTCGAGGCATACCAGTCGACGCGCAGCTCGGCGACGTCGACGCCGCGGTCCCGGACGAGCGCCGCGTCCCGCGCCGCGTCCTCGTCGCCGAAGCTGACCGCGACCAGCGGCACCTCATCGGCGAGCCGCTCCCGCAGCGTTGCCATCCAGCACTCCCCCCACGTCCCGATCAGACCGGCCAGGTCGACAGGGGGAGTCTACGTGCCGGGTACGACACCACTTTCACCGTCGGCGGCGCAGCGTCCGCTCGTAGTCCTGGAAGCGGGCCTTGGCGATCACCGACCGGTCCGGGGCGCGCAGGACGAGCCCCTCGGCACGCCCGGCGACACCGTCGAGCCCGACCAGCGTGGTCGGCAGCGACGAGGTCAGCAGCTCGTGCATCGCCGCGATCTCGGCAGGCAGCGAACCGCCGGGCCGGTGCCACACTCGCGGGGTGAGCTCCAGACCCGCCGCCGCGGCGAGGGTGACGAGCCCGTCCTCGGCCACCCACGGCCGGCCGCCAGACTCGCGCCACGCCGAGATCCGCGCGGGCGGCCAGGTCAGTGGTTCCTGCCAGTCGGCCACGTCGGCCACGTCGAACAGGCGCCAGCCGAAGCGCGCCGGGTCCCGGGTGTACTGCTTCGCCGCGCCGCCGACCTTGCCGCCGTACAGCTCCAGGTAGTACACGCGGATGCCGTCGCCGGTGGGCAACCGCGACGCGAGCGGCTTGAGCTGCTCGACGATGCCGAGCGCCGGGTTGCCGATGAGGTCGCCCTTCGCATACAGCAGTTCCTCCCGCGAGCCGATGAGGTAGGAGCCGTCGGGCAGCAGGACGATCCGGCTGTTGGTCCCGTCGACCTTCTCGGTCGCGATGACGCCGCCGGGAAAGACCGTCGCCGGGTCGGTCAGACCCCCGTCGCGGGGATCCAGCGTGTGGTACGTCGGGATCGAGGGGTACTTCGTCAGCGAGTTGAGCAGCCGCAGATCGACCGCGCGGACATCGAACATCGCCACATCATCCGCGCCGAAAATACCGGGCGGCACCCGGATATCCGCTGCTACGGTTCCCGGCACACGATGTCCCGCCGTGGTGACCCGGTGCGTAGACGCCGGATACTTCGACTGCTAATCGAGAGGTCGCAGGTTCGACTCCTGCCGTCCCGGCTCAACGGGACGTAGCTCAGCGGACAGAGCACTTTGTGCCGGCGCCGCCTTGATCTCGGGTCACCACGACGGGACATCGCTGTCTTCAAAGAAGGTGATCCCGATGGCGAAGTTCAACCAGAAGACCAGGACCAGGACCAAGACCGACATCACGCCGGACGGGGTCACCCACCAGGGCGGCCCGGGCTACTCGCGGGACCTGAAGTCGGAGCTGTTCCTCCTCGCGGTGACCAACATGGTCGGCGAGCAGACGTTCTACGAGCCGGCCGGCGACCGCGACGGGCGCTACCGCGAGCTGATCGCCGCCGCCGCCGTCAAGCACCCGCAGTGGACCGTGCGGTTCCTGCGCTGGCTGCGCGGTGGCGCCAACCTGCGCACCGCGTCGCTGGTCGGCGCCGCCGAGTATGTCCGCGCCCGGCTGGCCGCCGGCCTGGTCAACGGCACCGGCGAGCACCGCCGGGTGGTCGCCGACGTGCTGCAGCGCGCCGACGAGCCGGGTGAGCTGCTCGCGTACTGGACGTCGCGCTACGGCCGGGCCGTGCCGAAGCCGGTGAAGCGGGGGGTCGCCGACGCGGCCGCGCGCCTGTACACCGAGCGCAACCTGCTCAAGTACGACACCGCGAGCCACCCGTTCCGGTTCGGTGACGTGCTCGACCTGACCCACCCGGCCCCGGCCGGCCCGTGGCAGGGCGACCTGTTCACGTTCGCGCTCGACCGCCGGCACAACCGGCCCGAGCCGCGCGTGGCCGGGTCGCTGACGACGGTCGCCGCCAACGCGGCGCTGCGGGCCGACGCGGCGGAGGACCCGGCGGTCCTGCTCGACCCCGAACGGCTCAGCGCGGCCGGCATGACCTGGGAGGACGCGCTGTCCCTGGGAGGCTCCCGGCTGCCCAAGGACCGCCTGTGGGAGGCGATGATCCCGTCGATGGGGTACATGGCAAAATTGCGCAACCTTCGGAACTTCGACCAGGCGGGCGTGTCCGACGAGGTCGCCGCGACGGTCGCCGCGCAGCTGGCGGACCCGGCCGAGGTGGCCCGGTCGCGGCAGCTGCCGATGCGGTTCCTGTCGGCATACCGGGCGGCGCCGTCGCTGCGGTGGGCCTGGGCCCTCGAGCAGGCGCTGAACCTGAGCCTGGCGAGCATCCCGGAGGTGCCGGGCAGCACGCTGATCCTCATCGACACGTCGGGTTCGATGCACTCGGCGTTCTCCAAGGACGGCACCCTCATGCGCTGGGACGCGGCGGTGATCTTCGGGTTGGCGCTGGCGCTGCGGTGCGAGCGGGCGAAGGTCGTGTCGTTCTCGACCCGGACCACGGTGTTCCCGGTCGAGCCGGGCGAGTCGCTGCTGCGCGGGATCGACCGGTTCAAGGCGAAGGGGCACTTCCACAACGGCGGCACGAACACGGCGTCGGCGGTGCGGGCGCACTTCCGCGGGCAGGATCGCGTGGTGATCCTGACCGACGAGCAGGCCTCCTACGACGGCAACGTGTCCACGTCGGTGCCCGACACGGTGCCGCTGTTCACCTGGAACCTGGCCGGGTACCGGATGGGCCACACCCCGCAGACCCGCAACCGCTGGACGTTCGGCGGCCTCACGGACGCCGGGTTCGGCATGATCGGGCTGCTCGAAGCGGGCGACCGCAGCATGTGGCCGTTCTAAACCCCTCCAAACCCGTCTAAACCCGTTCGAACAGGCCGATGGTCTCGAAGTGCTGGGTCATCGGGAAGCTGTCGAACGCACGGATGTGTGACAGCGAGTAGCCGAGGTTGATGAGAAAACCCGTGTCCCGGGCGAACGCGGCCGGGTCGCACGCGACGTACGCGATGGCGCGCGGCGACCTGGCCGCGATCGACGACACCACCTCGCGGCCGGCCCCGGCCCGCGGCGGGTCGAGCACGACCAGGTCGACGCTGCGCCAGCGCGGGTTGGCCAGGGCGAGCGCCACGTCGTCGTTGACGAAGCGGACGTCGGGCAGGTCGCGCAGCGCCCTACGGCCCGCGGCGACGGCCCGGCGGTCGCCCTCCACGACGGTGACCGGCCCGCAGTGCGGTGCGAGGGTGGCCGCGAAGAGCCCGACGCCGCCATACAGGTCCCAGGCCCGCTCCCCCGCCGCCGGGCGCAGCATCTCCAGCACCGTGCCGGTGAAGGCGGCGACGGCGTGCGGGTGGACCTGCCAGAAGCCGCCGGCGTCGACGCTCCACTCGTGGTCGGCGGCGACCTCGCGGACCCGGACGGGCGGTCCGGTGAGCCGGCCGCTGCGGGCGGCCCGGGTCAACACCGCGGTCTCCCCGCCGGACGCGGCGACCGCCTCGACGGTCGAGCCGGCCGGCCACCGCTCGGTGGTCACCGGCAGCGCCTGGATCGCCGGATGCGCGATCCGGCACCGGTCGACGGGGACGATCTCGCCGGAGCGGTGGCGGTGGAACCCGGCCCGCCCGTCGTCGTCCACGGCGTACTGCACCCGGGTGCGCCAGCCGAGCGGCCCGCCCGGCAGGGGCTCCACCTGCACCGACGCCGAAAACGCCGCCAACCGGGCCAGCTGCTCGGCAAGGACCTGGGACTTCAGCCGTCGCTGGGCGGCGGGGTCGACGTGCTGCCAGTCGCAGCCGCCGCAGGCGCCGGGGCCGGAGAACGGGCATGGCGGGATGACCCGGTCCGGCGACGGCAGCAGGATCTCGACCGCGTCGGCGCGCAGGTAGCCCTTGCGTTCCTCGGTGATCCGGGCGAGGACCCGCTCCCCCGGCAGCGCGTGCCGGACGAAGATCACCCGCCCGTCGTGCCGCGCCACGCAGTGCCCACCGTGCGCGACGGCGCCGACTTCGAGCTCGAGCAGGCTCATTCTGCCGGTGTTTCGGGGGTACGGCGTGGGCCGCGCTGAGGTCCACGGGTGAACGCGGCGTCGAGCTTGGCGATGTCGACGTCGTCGATGGAGCTGAGCTGCCACGGGACGCTGGTGACCATGACCCCCGGCTCGAACAGCAGCCGGCCCTTGAGCCGCAGCGCGCTCTGGTTGTGCAGCAGGTGCTCCCACCAGCGCCCGACCACGTATTCGGGGATGAAGACGGTGACCACGTCCCGGGGCGAGTCGCGCCGTTTCGACCGGACGAAGTCCAGGATCGGGCGGGTGATCTCGCGGTACGGGCTGTCCACGACCGTCAGCGGTGCCGGGATTCCCCGCCGCTCCCACTCCGCCTGCAGGTTGCGGGTGTCGTGGTCGTCGACGTTGACGGTCAGCGCGGTCAGCGAGTCGGGCCGGGTGGCCTGCGCGTAGGCCACGGCCCGCAGCGTCGGGCGGTGCACCTTGCTGACCAGGACGACGGCGTGGTTGCGCGACGGCAGGACGGGCCGGTCCTCCGACGGGGTCAGCTCGCGGGCGACCGTGTCGTAGTGCTTCTTGATGCCGACCATCAGGAAGTAGATGACGATCATCGCGATGATGGCGATGTACGCGCCGAGCAGGAACTTCGTGATGAGCACGACGACGAGCACGGCGCTGGTCATGCTCAGGCCGATGATGTTGATCGTCCTGGACCGGATCATCCGGGCCCGGGTGCCCTTGTCGCGGACGGTGCGCAGCAGCCGGTTCCAGTGCCGGATCATGCCGGCCTGCGACAGCGTGAACGACACGAACACACCCACGATGTAGAGCTGGATGAGCCGGGTCACCTCGCCGTTGAAGCCGACGATGAGGATCATCGCGGCCAGGGCCAGCAGGATGATGCCGTTGGAGAACGCCAGCCGGTCGCCGCGGGTGTGCAGCTGGCGGGGCAGGTAGCGGTCCTGGGCGAGGATCGAGCCGAGGACCGGGAAGCCGTTGAACGCGGTGTTGGCGGCGAGGAACAGGATCAGCGCGGTGATCACGGCGACGACGTACAGCATGATCGAGCCGCTGCCGAAGACGGTCTCGCCGAGCTGCGTGGTGACCGTCTTCTGCACGTAGTTGGCCGGGCCGGCGACGATCTGCCGGGTCGGGTCCTCCACGTACTGCAGGCCGGTCTTGCGGGCCAGCAGGATGATGCCGAGCAGCATGGTGATCGAGATCGAGCCGAGCAGCAGCAGCGTGGTCGCCGCGTTCTTGCTCTTCGGCTCCTTGAACGCGGGCACGCCGTTGGAGATCGCCTCGACGCCGGTGAGGGCGGCGCAGCCGGAGGAGAACGTGCGCAGCAGCAGGAACGCCATCGCCCAGGCGTTGAGGTGGGCCTGTTCGGCCTCGATGTGCAGCCCGGCGCTCGGGGCGCGCAGGTCGTCGCCCAGGATGAAGATCTTGAAGAAGCCCGTGAGGATCATGCCGATCATCACGATCATGAAGCCGTACGTCGGGATCGCGAAGGCGCTGCCGGACTCGCGGATGCCGCGCAGGTTCAGCGCCGTCAGGATGGCGATCGCGATGATCGCGATGGCGACCTTGTGGGTGGCGACCCACGGCACGACCGAGCCGAGGTTCGCCACGCCGGACGCGGTCGACACGGCGACCGTCAGCACGTAGTCCACGAGCAGCGCGCTGGCCACCGCGACGCCGAACCGCGGCCCGAGATTGACCGAGGCCACCTCGTAGTCGCCGCCGCCGGACGGATACGCGTGCACGTTCTGCCGGTAGCTCGCGACGACCGTGAGCATCACCACAGCGACGGCCAGACCGACCCACGGGGACACCAGCAGCGAGCTGGCACCCGCGATCGACAGGGTCAGCAGGATCTCGTCGGGGGCGTAGGCGACCGACGACAGCGCGTCGGAGGCGAACACGGGAAGGGCGATGCGCTTGGGGAGCAGCGTGTGTTTCAGCCGGTCCGAGCGGAACGGTCGGCCCAGGAGCAGCCGCTTCATCAGGGAGGTGGGACTGGCCACGACCGCTAAGCGTACGGGTCGCGCGCCTGCCGGATGCACCGGTCCGCTCCGCGCATGGCATCCTCAACACGAGTGCCGCACACATCGGAGGCGTTTCGTGCACGTGGTGATCATGGGGTGCGGGCGGGTGGGTTCGACCCTCGCGCTGAGCCTCGAACAGCGCGGACACTCGGTCGCGGTGATCGACTCCGACGCCGACGCCTTCCGCCGCCTGGGCGGCGACTTCACCGGCGCGACCGTCACCGGCGTCGGCTTCGACCGTGACGTGCTGCTCTCCGCGGGCATCGAGCGCGCCGACGCCTTCGCCGCCGTGTCCTCCGGCGACAACTCGAACATCATCTCCGCCCGGGTCGCCCGCGAGACGTTCGGCGTCGAGCGAGTCGTCGCCCGCATCTACGACCCGAAACGCGCCGAGGTGTACGAGCGACTGGGCATCCCCACCGTCGCCACCGTCCGCTGGACCGCCGACCGCATGCTGCGCCACCTGGTCCCGGAGGGCAACGTCGAGGTCTGGCGCGACCCGACCAGCACGGTCTCCATCATGGAGATCCCGATGCACCCCGACTGGATCGGCCACTCCGTCGGCGACCTGGAGGCCCGCAGCGGCACCCGGCTGGCCTACCTGATGCGCTTCGGCCTGGCCATGCTCCCCACCGCGTCGACCGTGATCCAGGACGGCGACCTCGCCTTCATGCTCGTCACCGACGAGATGGTCGCCTCCGTGACGAAAATCACCGGCTCCGCTCCCGAAGGGGGACACTGATCATGCGGATCGCCATCGCCGGTGCCGGCAACGTGGGCCGCTCCATCGCCACCGAGCTCGTCGACAACGGCCACCAGGTCATGCTCATCGAGCGCGTCCCCCGCATGGTCCGCCCCGAGCGCGTCCCCGCCGCCGAGTGGATCCTGGCCGACGCCTGCGAGCTGTCCTCCCTGCAGGAGGCCGACCTGGCCTCCTGCGACGTGGTCGTCGCGGCCACCGGCGACGACAAGGTCAACCTGGTCGTGTCGCTGCTGGCGAAGACCGAGTTCGCGGTGCCGCGGGTGGTCGCCCGCATCAACCGCGCCGAGAACGAGTGGCTCTTCAACGAGCAGTGGGGCGTCGACGTCTCCGTCAGCAAGCCCCGTCTCATGGCCGCCCTCGTCGAGGAGGCCGTCTCCGTCGGCGACCTGGTCCGGCTGATGACGTTCCGCCAGTCCGAGGCGAACCTGGTGGAGATCACGCTGCCCGAGGGCGCGCCGTATGTCGGCCACCCGGTGCGCGAGGTGCCGTTGCCGCACGACTCGGCGCTGGTCGCCATCCTGCGCGGCAAGCGCGTCCTCGTCCCGACCCCCGACGACCCCCTCGAAGTCGGCGACGAGCTGGTGTTCGTGGTCACGGCGGCGATGGAGGACTCGGTCCGTGCCGTGGTGCTGGGCGCGGACTCGGTCGAGAACACCCGCAAGAAGCGCGGCCCGCAGTTCTTCTAGCTCCGTGATCCGGAAGACCTCGTGCATCCCTGGGTGCACGAGCTTTACCGGATCATGAGAAACGGCGGATTCGGTCCGCTTGTTCACGACCGTCAGGTCGTGTCGCTGCCGTCAGCGGCCGCGGCCTGTCGCGGCCGCCGGCCGCGTCCGCGCAAGTGTCCGCGGAGTCGGCAGGGAAGGCCGTCCACGGCCTGACCGGTGGCTGACGGGAGCGGCGGGCCTTGCGCACGACGGACCGGAGTCATGCACTGCCCGGTCCGCAGGAGCGCAGGGGTCAGTCGGCCGGGCGGGCGACCTCGGCACTCGCCGGCGCCGGCTCGGTGGCGCGGATGATGCGGCGGGCCTGCCAGACCGTCAGGGCGGCCAGCAGCGCATACGGCGGCCAGCCGAGGGCCAGCCTGACCACACCGAGCAGGTTGGCGTCGTCCTCCTGGTAGATCTGGATCTGGACGCCGAGCTTCGCCAGGTAGACGACCGCCCACAGGACGGTGAGCCAGGCGAAGGCGCGCAGCAGGCGCGGGTTGTCGCGCCAGCGGGTCTCGCCCTTGTCGAGCATGACGGACCAGAGCCACCCGACCAGCGGGCGGCGGAACGCGACCGACGCGAGCATGCCGACCGCGTAGCCGCCGGTGAGGATCATGCCCGGCAGGTAGATGTCCTTGGCGTCGCCGCTCTTCCACGCCAGGTAGGCGCCGATCGCGATGCCGAACACGCCGTTGATGGCGTGGCGGATCGACTCGCGGCGGCTCAGCCGGTAGGCGGCCATCGACAGCGCCGCACCGACCGCCACGATGAGCGACGTGCGCAGCGACCACCAGTGGAAGCGGTCGCCCAGGAAGTTGACCACGATGAAGAGCGTGATCGGGATACTCGACTCGATGAGGCCGCGCACCCCGCCCAGCTGCTCGGACATCTGCACCGAGAAGGGCGGAAGTGGCGCCTCTTCGTCGGTGTCCGCGGTCTTACCTGGCTGCATCCGGCCTCACCTGGGTGTATCGAGCTCGTAGTACGGGTTGTAGAGCACCTTACGGCCGTCACGGACCGCGATGCGCCCCTTCGCCGTGATCGCTCGACCGGGCTCGATGCCGGCGATGTGCCGGCGACCCAGGAAGACCAGGGTGACGAGGTCGCTGCCGTCGAACAGCTCCGCCTCGAGGGTGGGCAGGTTGGTGCGCGGCGTATAGACCACCGTGCGTAGCCGACCCTTCAGGCTGACGACCTGACCGCGACGGCAGGCGAGCGCTGGCATGCTGCCGCACTGCTTGGCGTCACGTTGCAGTTCTTCGGCGTCGAGCTCCGCCTCGCTGGCGGTCAGGCGACGGAAGAACTTCCGCAGCCCTCGCGCCTGCTCGGCAGACGTATCGACGTCTTTCTCACTGTCCGTGGTCATGATGTCGGTGCCACCCTCCTCGGCCAGACATGACACCTCACTACGACGGTACAGCTCATGGTGGCTATTTGCGCCGCGGCCTCGGTGACGGCTTTCGGCGCTCCGCCCCATCGGCACCGTCGGCACCGTTCGCCGCGTCCTTCAGCTGGACCTCGGAGCTGCCGTCGGCGGCGGTCGCCTCGGCGACCTCCTTCGGCAGGTGCAGCGGGAGGGGCTCGCGGACCGGCATCGCCTCGTGTCCCCGGTCGACGACCAGGTTGCGCAGGCAGGCCAGCAGGGGCGGCGCGGCGTCGGGGTCGATCGCGGCCGGCCCCTGGAAGACGGCGCGGACCAGCCAGCGCGGGCCGTCGATGCCGACGAACCGGATGTCGGTCAGGCCGTCGGGGGTGCGGACCCGGGCGCGCAGCTCGACACCCCACTCGCCCTCGGCGTCCTCGGCCGCGACGCCGTCGGTGAACAGCTGCTTGCGGATCTCGGCCCGGACCTCGTCCCAGATGCCCTCGCTGCGGGGCGCGGCGAAGACGCCGAGCTGCAGCGCGCTGTCGTTGTGGACGAGCACGATCTGCTGGATCTTGCCCTCGTTGTCGGCCTGGACGCGGACCTCCACGTCGTCGACCGCGGGCACCTTGAGCGCACCCAGGTCGAGCTGCGGGATGCCGGCGGGCGCCTCGGTGACGTCATACGGGCCTTCGGGCCGGTCCGCCTTGGGCGGCCCGGTCTCCTCGAGCTCGTCGTCGACGAGGCCCAGCTCCTCCTCGAGCCGACGGGCGCCGCTCGCGCGGGTGTCGTCCTTCGCGTGCCGCCCGCTCCCGCTCTTGCGCGAGAAGATCACTGCTCTGCCTCCAGTTCAGCATGACCACCGGTGGATCCGTGACCCCCGGCTCCGCGCACAGTATCGGGAAGGTGGTCGACGCCGTGGAAGTGTGCCCGCTCCACGCGCTGGACCACAAGCTGGGCAATCCGGTCACCCCGGCTGATTTTGGCCGTGATCACCCGATCGTGATTGACCAGGTTCACCAGGATCTCCCCGCGGTACCCCGCGTCGATGGTGCCCGGCGCGTTGAGCACCGTCACACCGAGCCGGTGCGCGAGACCCGACCGCGGGTGGACCAGACCGACGTAGCCCTCCGGCAGCGCGATCGCGATCCCCGTGGGGACCAGCGCCCGCTCGCCCGGGGCGATGTCGACGTCCCGGGCCGCGACCAGGTCGGCGCCCGCGTCGCCCGGGTGCGCGTACGCCGGCAGCGGCAGCTCGGGGTCGAGCCGCCGGACGTGAACCTCCACCGTCATGCCTCCATCCTGCCGGGTGCCCGTAGGCGCCGGACACGTACCCTCGCACACGTGGCACAGCCGACCTCGTACCGTGAGCGCCTCACCGTCGCCTGGTGGCTCTGGCTGCCCGCGGCCGCGATCGCCGGACTCCTCGCCGCCGAGGTCAGGCTCGGCGCGCCCGGCCTGGCGACCTGGATCCCCTACCTGGTGCTGCTGCCCTTGGCCACCGTCGGGCTGTGGTGGCTGGGACGCATCCGCGTCGAGGTGTCCAACGGCGAGCTACGGGTCGACGACGCGCACATCCCGCTGCGATACGTCGGTGAGGTGACGGCGCTGTCCGCCGCGGACAAGCGTGACCTGCTCGGGCCGTACGCGGATCCGGAGGCGTTCGTCATCCAGCGGCCGTGGATCGCCGGCGCGGTCCGCATCGACGTGGCCGACGACGCCGACCCCACGCCGTACTGGCTGATCAGCACCCGGCACCCGGAGCGGCTCGCGGCCGCGCTCAGCCCTCGATGATCTTCTGACCGGGCTGCAGGTCCTTGCGGATCTCGGCGCCGAGCGCCATCGTGGCCCGGCGGTTGAGGAACCCGCCGACGGCGGCACCGGTCAGCAGCGGTCCCAGGGTGCTCAGGTTGCGCCCGAACCGCTTGAGCAGCCGGTCCCGCAGCTCCTTGCGCATCGCGGTGCCCATGGCCGCCGCGACGCTGCCGCCGACCCGCAGCGGGTTGATCCCGCGGCGCTCGGCCCACGCCTGGATCAGGGCCGCGGCGCGCTGGGCGCCGGTGCCCTCCACCGGGCGGCCGTAGACGGCATGCAACTCGCCGATCAGCTTCATCTCCACCGCGACCACGGCGACCGTCTCGGCGGCCAGCAGGACCGGGGCGGACAGCAGGCTCGGGGTCACGGCCCACTCGACGGCGGCGACACCGCCACCCGCGGCGCCGATGCCCGCGGTGACCCGGGCCGCGTTGCGGATGAGCCGCTCCGCGAGCGCGTCGCCCTCGAGGCCGCCGTGGTGCTCGATCAGCGTGTCGAGATCACGCACCGGGATGTGCGGTGCGACGCTCGTCACGGAATCGGTGATCCAGTTGAGCGCCTTCTTGGGCCGGAACAGGTCCTTGATGCCCCGCTCGCGGATCTCCAGGCGCACCAGGCGGCCGAGCAGGCGTCGGCGCTCCTTCGGCTCGACGCCCTCGTCGGTCAGCGCCGCCACCGCGGAGGACAGCTCGGCCTCGTCCACGGCATCGGCATTCCCCGCGCCGGTGCTGTCGGCACCGGCGTATGCGGCACCGGTCACGGGCTGGTTCTCGGCGAGCTCGTCGGGCTGGGCCATCGTCTACCTCCGAGGGTGTGAAACGGTGCCGCCTAAGACTCAAGCACGCCTGTGCCCGATCCGCGTGATCAACTCACACGCACTCCCGGCAGATCAGCTCCCCGTTGCGCTCGGCGGCGAGCTGGCTGCGGTGGTGCACCAGGAAGCAGCGCGAGCAGCGGAACTCGTCGGCCTGCATCGGCAGGACCTTGACCGTCATGTCCTCGTCGGCGAGGTCCGCGCCGGGGAGCTCGAAGGTCTCGCCCAGATCGGTCTCGTCGACGTCGACGATCGCCGACTGCGCATCGGTCCTGCGGGACTTCAGCTCCTCGAGGCTGTCCTCCCCGAGGTCGACCTCGTCGCGACGCGGCGCGTCGTAGTCGGTGGCCATCGGTGTTCACACTCCCAATTCATTCGCCCATAGGTGTTGCGCCCGGTGTAACGTCCAACGGGCGGCGTACCTTACCGCTCTCGTGCGTTTGTTGTACGCCCACTCGCGGAAACTTGTTCCCAATGTGACCCAGGCGACACAACACCGTCCGAGCAATCCGGCCCGCCCGGGACGCGGCGGATGCGACCTTACCGCCACACGGCCATTTCCGTGGGGAGTCGAACCGCAACGGCGAGTAGGAACTTTGCGGTATCCCCGGTGGGGACTTCAACATGAATCCCCGACAGGCGCTAACCTTCCCCGCAGCCAGAGCGTCTATCTGGTGACGGAGTCGCTTTGGGCCGGGGAGAACCACTGCCATGAGTTTTGCGCGGGTGAGGGCGCTGGCCCTGGTTGGGCTGCTTGTCGCCACCGCGGCGGTGTTCGTGACCATCGCCTTGATCAAGGACCGCCAGACCGGTCCCGTGAAGGCCAATGAGTGCGCTCAGGACGCCGTGATCGTCAACGACACGTTGCCTGAGGAGAAGCAGGTCAATCTCAACGTGTTCAACGCGACCAGCACCCCCGGTCTGGCCGGCGAGATCACCAACGACTTCGCCAGCCGCGGGTTCAAGGCCACGGTGCAGAACGCCGCACCCAACCCGCCGGTGAAGAAGCCCGAGACGAAGGTCGCGGTCATCCGGTTCGGGCCGAAGGCCGTCGGTGCCGCGTGGCTGGTGCGGGCGTACTTCCTGAACAAGTCCGAGGACGAGTTCGACAAGAACCGGCAGGACGACAAGGTCGACGTCATCCTGGGCGCGAAGTTCCAGCAGCTGCCGACGGTGACCGAGGTCAAGCAGTCGATCGGCGCCCTGGGCAACCCCGAGCTGCCCGAGGGCACCTGCGCCGCGGCCTAGGTCGCCGTCGGAAGCCTCGGTCCCCGTCAGGGGCCCTGGGCGGCGGCATCGCGCCCGTCAGGGGCCCTTGTCGGCGTCGAGCTCGACCAGGCGGTCGTGCAGGCCCTTGTGCAGGGCCGGCGGGGCCGCCACCACCATGTCCTGGCCCGGCGCGGCACCGGACAGGCCGGTCACCAGCAGGCCCGCCTCCACCGCGACCAGGCCACCTGCGGCATGGTCCCAGGCGTTGAGGCCCTTCTCGTAGTACGCGTCCAGGCTGCCCTCGGCGGCCAGGCACAGGTCGATCGCCGCGGCGCCGAGGCGACGCACGTCGCGGATCTCGCCGATCAGACCCGCCAGCACGGTGGCCTGGTGCAGGCGGCGGTCGGCGGCGTACCCGAAGCCGGTGCCGACCAGCGCCTGACGCAGGTCGGTCTGACCGGAGCCCGACAGCCGCCGCCCGTCGGCGAACGCCCCGCCACCGCGCACCGCCGTCCACTCCTTGCCGGTCGCGGCGTTGATGACCACTCCGGCGACCACCGCGCCGTCGACCTCGGCGGCCAGGGACACGGCGTACTGCGGCAGGTCGTACAGGTAGTTCACGGTGCCGTCGATCGGGTCGAGGATCCAGCGGACCTCGTGCCCCCCGCCCGCTTCGGTGCCGAACTCCTCCCCCAGCACCGCGTCACCGGGCCGCGCGGCGCGGATCGCCTCCCGGACCTGCCGCTCGACCGCCCGGTCCGCGGCCGTGACCACGTCGGTGAGCGTCGACTTCGTCGCCACGGGGTCGACGCCGGCGGCCCGCATGGCCCGCGCGAGCGCCGCCGCCTCCCGGGCGATGGACACCGCGAGGCCCAGCAATTCGTGTTCCCGATCCATGCAACCATCCTGTCAGGACCGGGTTTTGCCCATCCGTTCGGTCACAACGTGGGGTCTGGAGCGCGGGTCGGGCCTACAAGGCGGGATGTTGGGGCGAGAGAGCGTTACAATTCACGCGCTGCCCGCTGTCGCTCGTGAATCCGCCCCGGACGCACGGCACACGGGCGCCACCAAAAGCACCCAGGCCCACTCAGCACGGCCGCGCCGTGCGCGACTTCGGCCGCACCGGCCGTCGCTCGCTCATCGCACCGGAAGGTCGTTCGTGACAGCAGCTCACCAGCCCAGCGTCGACGTACGCTCGCTCGCCGACTCGCTGATCGCGCGTGCGGCCGCCAATGGCGGCCACGTCACGTCGGCGGAGGTCGCGCAGGCGGTCGACACCGCAGATGTGACCCCCGCACACGCCAAGAAGCTGCTCAGGAGTCTCACCGAGGCGGGCGTCACCATCGTCGTCGACGACTCCGCCAACGGGCGGCGCCGGGTCGCGGCGGCACGTTCCGCGACCCCCGCGTCCAAGGCGGCCACCGCCAAGGCCGCACCGGCGCGTAAGGCGCCGGCCGCCAAGCCGCTGACAGCCGTCGAGTCCGCATCGGATTCGGGGGTGGAGAGGGCGCCCGTGAAGAAGGCACCGACACCAGCAGCTCCCGCCAAGAAGGCCGCCCCGGCCGCCGCCGCGCCCGCGGCCGCTCCGGCGAAGAAGGCCGCCGGTCCGGCGAAGAAGGCCGCCGGCCCCGCCAAGAAGGCCGCCCCCGGCGAAGCCGCCGACCCGGCCGCCCCGAAGGCCGCCGGCGACGAGCCGGAGCTCGAGGAGATCGACGACGCCGCGCTCGTGGCCGAGATCGAGGACGTCGTCGCCGAGGAGCCGGTCGAGGTCGTCAAGGCCGTCGAGGCCGACGCCGAGGCCACCGCGACCGACGACGACTTCGCGTGGGACGACGAGGAGTCCGAGGCGCTCAAGCAGGCCCGCCGCGACGCGGAGCTGACGGCGTCCGCCGACTCGGTGCGCGCCTACCTCAAGCAGATCGGCAAGGTCCCCCTGCTCAACGCGGAGCAGGAGGTCGAGCTGGCCAAGCGGATCGAGGCCGGGCTCTACGCCGCAGAGCGGCTGCGGGCCGCCGAGGACGCCGGCGAGCCGATGGTCATGCCGGCCAGCCGCGACTTCATGTGGATCTCCCGCGATGGCGAGCGGGCCAAGAACCACCTGCTGGAGGCCAACCTCCGGCTCGTCGTCTCCCTCGCCAAGCGCTACACGGGCCGCGGCATGGCGTTCCTGGACCTCATCCAGGAGGGCAACCTCGGTCTCATCCGCGCCGTCGAGAAGTTCGACTACACCAAGGGCTACAAGTTCTCCACCTACGCGACCTGGTGGATCCGGCAGGCCATCACCCGCGCCATGGCCGACCAGGCCCGCACCATCCGCATCCCGGTGCACATGGTCGAAGTGATCAACAAGCTCGGCCGCATCCAGCGCGAGCTGCTCCAGGACCTGGGCCGCGAGCCCACCCCGGAGGAGCTGGCCAAGGAGATGGACATCACGCCGGAGAAGGTGCTGGAGATCCAGCAGTATGCGCGTGAGCCCATCTCGCTCGACCAGACCATCGGCGACGAGGGCGACAGCCAGCTCGGTGACTTCATCGAGGACTCCGAGGCGGTCGTCGCGGTCGACGCGGTGTCGTTCTCGCTCCTGCAGGACCAGCTCCAGCAGGTCCTGCAGACGCTCTCCGAGCGCGAGGCGGGCGTCGTGCGGCTGCGGTTCGGCCTCACCGACGGCCAGCCGCGCACCCTCGACGAGATCGGCCAGGTCTACGGCGTGACCCGCGAGCGGATCCGCCAGATCGAGTCGAAGACGATGTCGAAGCTGCGCCACCCGTCGCGTTCGCAGGTCCTGCGCGACTACTTGGACTGAGCCACTGACTGATCCTCGCATTCCGCTCTGCGCGAACCCGGGCTGTCCCTTTTGGGCCGGCCCGGGTGTGTTTCCGGTCACCGAGGGCATGAGGGAGGGGTGCCGCCGCCCCAACCCACTTGTGATCGCCGCCGAGGCGCGATAGGAAGCACGTAGCGGGTGTTGCGATTCGGCTCCCGCAGCGCACGACGGAAATGTGACATCGGTCCCCCCCACCAGGCGGGAACGATGTCAGGCAAGTCGGTGTTGAACCATCTGTGAACGACGCAAGGAAGCGTTCGTCGGTGACGATCAGAGGAGGAAGGCGATGACCCCGACCCTCACGCCGCCGCCGGAGACGGCAGCGCCCCCAGCCGCCGAGGAACGGTGCGACCGCTGCAGCGCGGCAGGCAAACTACGAGTTCGGCTCGCCGAAGGTGGCGATCTGATCTTCTGTGGACATCACGCAAACAAGTACGCCGACCACCTGGTCAAGATCGCGGTGGAGGTGGCAGTCGCCCCGGACTTCACGTGGCGAGGCACCGAGATCACGACCAGCTGACCAATACCCGTGCCCGTAGGGCGTCCCGGCTTCCGGGGCGCCCTACGGCCGTTTCCGACCCCTGAGCCCCGGCCCACGCCGCACCGTGCCCCATCCCGGCACCCCACGCCACCCCGGCACCCCCACGCCGCCGTCCGGGCCACCGCGCCTCACGCCCCATGCCGGCCAGGCCACCGCACCCCACGCCATGCCGGCCAGGCCACCGCATCCTCGCCCCAAATGCCCGCTTCGCACTGCATTTGCAGTCGCCATTTGCAGTCGCCGGCGCCAGACCGTGCGGCGCCCGCGTCGCCAATGGGGACCTCGCCCGCCATGCCGCTGTGATCGAAGTCGCTGGCGGGCCACCCAAGCAGCTCTTCGATCACGGGAAACCGGGGCAAATGGTCGAGAAGGCGAAGGGCGGGACCGTCACATCGTCTGGATGGTGGCGATCCGCTCCTCGAGCTGCTCGATCGTCGCCTGCGCGCTCGGTGGGCCGCCGCACAGCCGCCGCAGCTCGGCGTGGATCTTGCCGTGGGGCAGGTTCGTCCGGTGGTGGTGTGCCGCTACCAGGGTGTTCAGCTGGCGTCGCAGGACGATGCGGCGCTCCCCCGCCGTCTTGGGCTGCTCCGGGGCGAGGGTCACGGCGGCGGCCGGTGCCCGGCGCTTCTCGGCCGCGACCTGCTCCGCCTGGCGCTTGGAGAGCAGCGCGGAGACCTGGTCGGCGGTGAGGAGGCCGGGCAGGCCCAGGTACTCCTCCTCCTCGGGCGTGCCCGTCTGCGCCGGCAGGCCGAACGTCGCGCCGTCGAAGATGACCTGGTCCAGCTCGGCGGTCGCGGAGAGCGCCTCGAAGCCCTTGAGCAGCTCGTCGCCGGCCTTCTCCTCGCGCTGCGCCCGCTCCAGGAGGTCGTCCTCGAAGCCCTCCTTCGTCTTCGGCGCGCCGAGGACGTGGTTGCGCTGGGCCTCCAGCTCGGCGGCGAGCTCCAGCAGGTGCGGCACGCTCGGCACGAAAACGGTGGCGGTCTCGTTGGTGCCGCGGGCCCGCACGAACCGGCCGATCGCCTGGGCGAAGAAGAGGGGGGTGGAGGCGCTGGTGGCATAGACGCCGACGGCCAGGCGCGGGATGTCGACGCCCTCGGACACCATGCGGACGGCGACCATCCAGCGCTCGTTGGACGCCGCGAAGGTGGCGATGCGGCCCGAGGAGCCCTGGTCGTCCGACAGGACGACGACGGCCTTCTCGCCGGTGATCTCGCCGAGGACCTTCGCGTAGGCCCGGGCGGCGGTCTGGTCGCTGGCGATGACGAGACCGCCGGCGTCGGGCATGCCGCCGCTGCGCAGGACCTGCAGGCGGGCGTCGGCGGCGCGCAGGACCTGCTGCATCCAGTCGCCGGTCGGGTCCAGCGCGGTGCGCCAGGCCTGCGAGATGAGGTCCTGGGTCATCGGCTCACCCAGGCGGGCGGCCAGTTCGTCACCGGCGGAGGTGCGCCAACGGGTCTCGCCGGAGTACGCGAGGAAGATCACGGGTCGCACGACGCCGTCGGCGAGGGCTTCGGCGTAGCCGTACGTGGTGTCGGAGCGGGACCGGGCCATGCCGTCGGCGCCGCGCTCGTACTGGACGAACGGGATGGGATTGTCGTCGGACCGGAACGGGGTGCCGGTCAGCATCAGGCGCCGCACGGCGGGTTCGAACGCGGCCTTGACGCCGTCGCCCCAGGACTTCGAGTCGCCGGCGTGGTGGATCTCGTCCAGGACGACCAGGGTCTTTCTGGTGATCGTTCGCCGCTTGTGTACGGCGGGAGCCACGCCGACCTGCGCATACGTCACTACCGTGCCGTGGAAGTCGGAGGCCGCGTGCAGGTCGGCGTTGCGGAATCCGGGGTCGAGATCGATCCCGACCCGGGCCGCGGCGTCGGCCCACTGCTTCTTCAGGTGTTCGGTCGGCGTGACGACGGTGAGGTTGTCGATCGTGCCGTCGCTGAACAGCTCGAGGGCGATCCGCAGCGCGAACGTCGTCTTGCCGGCGCCGGGCGTGGCGACGGTGAGGAAATCCTCCCGTTTGCCGCGCAGATACTCCATCAGTGCCTTGCGCTGCCACACCCGGAGTGTCTGTCCTGACTGCACCACCGGACGCGGCGGCATGCGGCACCCCCCTGAGAAACCCACACGGAAACGCCTCCGGGTCGGTGGACCGCGAAGGCGTTGCTCAGCCTAGCGGGCGCGGGGCGGCTGAGCGCCGATCCGCGCCGAACGTCACTATGACAGCGGGACGGCAGCCGTCAGGAAGGGTCGTCGTTCTGCACGACGTTCTCGTAGATGTCCTTGCAGACCGGACATACCGGGAACCGCTTCGGGTCGCGCGACGGGACCCACAGCTTGCCGCAGAGTGCCTGCACCGGCGTGCCCTCGATCATGGCCTGCATGATCTTGTCTTTCGGGGCGTAGTGCGAGAACTTCTCGTGGTCGCCGGCGTCATACCGGTAGTCGGTCTGCTCTTCCGTGCGCTGGTCGGTGAGCGTCGAGCCGAAGCCGCTGCCGGGAGTCTCGGGAGTGGTTGTCACGGTCCCAGTCTGCCAGGCCGACGGCCGGGATGCCGCACGGCGGCCGGGGTTATCGTTGCCAGGTGATCAACCATGCCATCCGCTTCGGTGCCGAGTTCACGGCCGCTCTGGCGTCCGGCGCGCCGGTCGTCGCGCTGGAGAGCACCATCATCTCGCACGGGCTGCCCAGGCCGTCGAACCTGACCGTCGCGAAGGAGATCGAGGCGACGGTCCGCGCCGCGGGCGCGGTCCCGGCGACGATCGGCATGATCGGCGGCGAGATCGTGGTGGGCCTGTCCGACGAGGAGATCCACCACCTGGCCGGCAGCGACGACGTGGTGAAGCTCTCCGTGCGCGACCTGGCCCCGGCCGCCGCGGCCGGCGCCGACGGCGCGACCACCGTGGCGGCGACCTCGGCGATCGCGGTCGCGGCCGGCATCGCCGTCTTCGCCACCGGCGGGCTCGGCGGGGTGCACCGCGGCGCCGGCACCACGTTCGACGAGTCGGCGGACCTCACGGCCCTGTCGCGGCTGCCGATCACCGTCGTGTGCGCCGGCGTGAAGTCGATCCTCGACGTCGGGGCCACCCTGGAGCGGCTGGAGACCCTGGGCGTCAGCGTGGTCGGCTACGGCACCCGCCGCTTCCCCGGGTTCTACCTCTCCGACGCGGGGTTCGACCTCGACTGGTCCGTCGACGACCCGGCCGCCGCCGCGGCGGTGGTGCGTGCGTCGCGGGCTCAGGGCGTACACGACGGCGCGCTGATCGTGGCGAACCCGCTGCCGGTGGACGAGCAGCTCGATCCGGCCCTGCACGACCGGGTCCTCGGCGAGGGGCTGGCCGGGCTGGAGCGGGACAACGTGTCCGGCAAGGACGTCACCCCCTACCTGCTGTCGCACTTCCACGCCGCGACCGAAGGCCGCAGCCTGGACGTCAACGTGCGGATCATCCTGCGCAACGCCGACCTGGCGGCGCGCATCGCCGCCGCACTGTGACGGTGATCGTCGTCGGTGACGTGGTCACCGACATCGTGACGGTCCACGAGGGGCCGCTGGCGATCGGCTCCGACACCCTCGCCTCGGTCCGCGCCGGTGGCGGCGGATCGGCGGCGAACACCGCCGCGTGGCTCGGCTCGGTCGGCCATCCGGTGACATTCGCCGGGGTCGCGGGCGACGACGAGCCCGGCACGGCCCGCCTCGCCGAGCTGGTCGCGGCCGGTGTCACGACGACGGTCCGGCGGGTGCCGGGCGTGGCGACCGGCACGGTGGTGGTGCTCGCCTCCGACGCGGAGCGGACCATGTTCACCGACCGCGGCGCCAACCGGCTGCTCTCCCCCGCCGACGTCGACCGCGCCCTCGACGCGACCCCGGACGGGCGGCACCTGCACCTGTCCGCGTATGTCCTCTTCGACCCGGACTGCGCGCCCGCCGGCCGGCACGCCCTGCTCGCCGCGCGCGAGCGGGGCCTCACGACCAGCCTGGACGCGGCGTCGGCGGCTCCGCTGGAGCGGCTCGGGCCGGCGTTCTGGTCATCGGTGCCCGAGGTGGATCTGCTGTTCGCGAATCTTGACGAGGCGAGGGTGCTGGCCGGCCCGTCCGGCACCGCGGCGGACCTGGCGGCGGCGCTGCTGGACCGGGCCGGCGCGGTCATTGTCAAGTCCGGTGCCGGCGGAGCGACCTGGGCCGGCCCGGCCGCGCCGCCGGTGCACGCGCCCGCGGTGCCGGTCGCGCGGGTGATCGACCCGACGGGCGCGGGTGACGCGTTCGCCGCGGGGTTCCTGGCGGCCTGGCTGTCCGGCGCCTCCCCGGCGGACGCGCTGTCGACCGGCGCCCGCCTCGGCGCCCTGGCGGTGGCGCAGGTCGGCGGCCGCCCGTCGGCTACAGGTCGATGACCTTCGGCTCGGCGCCCTGGCGGTGGCGCGGGTCGGCGGCCGCCCGTCGACGGCTACAGGTCGATGACCTTCGGCTTGGCGTGCTCACGGTCGGTCAGGGCGTGCGAGGGGTCCGGATGCGACTGCTCCTGCCGGCCCTTGAACTTGTTGCGGAACCGGTGCTCGGGCCGCGGCCCCTTGTCGTTGGCGAGCAGCACCGCCGACCACGGCAGGACCACCGCGGCGGCGAGCAGCAGGCTCAGCCACAGCCAGAGCAGCGGCACCTTGGCCGTGACCAGGACCGCCGCCACGATCACGCAGAGGCCACGCAGCAGCATCATCACCACGTAGCGCCGCTCACGGGACCGGAGTTCCTCTTCGGGCGAGCGCTCGGCGGTGGTGATCAGCTGCGGTTTCGCTCTGCGTCCCATCACCACCGAGTCTGCCACGCGAGGAGTAGGCCGGTCGGGATCAGGTGTCCGACGGCCTCACCGGCGCCGAGTGCGCGCCGCCACCCGGCTCGGTCGGCCGGTTGACCGTGCCCGTCGCCAGCAGGTCCCGGATCTCGGTCAGCAGCCGGATGTCCTCCGCCGGCGCGGACGGCTCCGGCTCGACGCCCCGCTTGCGCCGCTCGGCGAGCTTGTTCATCGGCAGCACGACGAGGAAGTAGACGGTGGCCGCGGTGAGCAGGAACCCGATCACCGAGTTCAGGAACGCGGGCCAGGCCAGGTACTGACCGCCGATCGGCAGGCCCTGGTTCTTGTCACCGACCCCGATGCCGCCGGTCAGCTTGATCAATGGTTGGAGGAAACCGTCCGTGAACGCCTTGACCACGTCGTTGAACGCGGCCCCGATGACGACGGCGACGGCAAGCTCGATGACATTGCCGCGCGAGATGAAATCCTTGAAACCCTTCAGCACGTTAGGCACCCTACGACCCCGGGTGTCGCCACGCACCTGATGCACGCCGATCTAATGCCATGACTTCACGCGCCGCGGCGCTGACCTCCGCGTCACCGTCGGCGGCGAGCCGCCGAAGCGCGTCCTCCCCACCTGGCCGCCGGCTCAGCGCCCACGCGGTCCAGTACCGCACCGCGTGGTCGGCGTCGCCGGCGCCGGCGACCAGTAGGCCGGTGACCTCCTCGTCGCGCCACGGGTGGAGGCCCTGCACGGCGGCGCACCTGACGTCGGGGTCGGGATCGTGGACAGCGGCCGCCACCACGGCACGGGCGCGAGGGTCGCCCGCGCCGAAGACGGAGCTGAGCGCGCCCACCGCCTCGGCCCGCACCGCCGGATCCGGATCGGACGCGGCGTCCATCACCAACGGGAGCCACTCGGCGCGCCGACGCAGGTCGATGACGCTCAGCCCCCACACCCCGACCCGGCGCAGCCCGGCGTCATCCGCCGCGACGCACGCCAGGATCTGCGCCAACGCCTCCTCGGGCCACGCCTCGAAGAGCTCGATCACGGCGAGCTGCAGCGACTGCCCGTCGTCGTTGCGGTCGTGCACGCTCGCCCGCAACAGCGCCGGCAGGGCCGCCGCACCGCAGGTCGTGGCCAGGACGTGCGCGACGGAGTCCCGGGCAACGGTGTCACCGGCAGCCACGTGCCGCGCGAGCCGCCGCTCCAGGTCCGCCCGGTTCACGCCTTGGGTGCCTTGGCCGCCGCTTTCATCTGCTTCTTGTACTCACGGACCCTGGTCAACGAGTCCCCGTCGACGATGTCGGCCACGGACCGGTGCGAGCCGACCTCGCCGTACCCACCCGCGGCCTCCCGCCACCCGTCGGGCTGCACCCCGTACTGCTTGCCCAGCAACGCGACGAGGATCTGCGCCTTCTGCTTGCCGAACCCGGGCAGCGCCTGCACCCGCCGCAGCAGTTCCTGCCCGCTACCGGCATCGGCCCACAACCCGCTCGCGGCTCCGTCGTACCGATCGACCAGCACCCGGCACACCTCCTGCACCCGGGCCGCCATCGCCTTGGGAAACCGGTGCAACGCGGGCGGCGTCGCGAAGATCTCCACCAGCGCCTCGGGGTCGAACTCGGCGATCTCCAACGCCGTCGGCTCGTGCCCGAGCCGCTGCCCCAGCACCCACGGCGACGAGAACGCCTTTTCCAGCGGAATCTGCTGGTCAAGGGTCATCCCGATGAGCAGTGCCAGGGGACTGCGGGTGAGGTACTCGTTCGCCTCGGCGGGAATCGGCAGCGTGATGGCCATGGCGAACATCCTGCCTGCGGGCCGCCCGGATCGTCACGTGATTCATCGTGTGTCACGACTACGCTTGGGACACACGATGCTGGAGGTGGCATGGCGACCCTGGAACGCCCGCGGATCGAGCAACGTACCCCGGAAGATCTGGTGCGTGACGTCCAACGTGGCGTGGTACGAATCCCGCAGTTCCAGCGAGGGTTCAAATGGGAAGCAGGCGACATCGTCAAGCTGTTCGACAGCATCTTGCGCGGGTTCCCGATCGGCAACCTTCTGCTCTGGCGCCGACCGGCACCGGAGCAGACATTCCACGTCGGGCCGCTGACGGTCGAAGCCCCAGAGGTCGACTCGGCGCTGTGGGTGGTGGACGGCCAACAGCGCATCACCTCCCTCGTCGGCGCCCTCAGCTCGGCTCACGTCGCAACCGACGTCCGGTTCCGGGTGCACCTGGACCTGGACACCGGCGAGTTCCACACAGCCGGTGCGCGACAGCAGCCTCCCACCACGTGGATTCCGGTGAGCTTCCTGCTCGACACGGCCACCTTGCTGCGCTGGATGCGCGAGAACAGCGGTTGGCTCTCCGATGCCCACCTCGCCCTTGCCGACCAGGCCGCAAAGGCGATTCGCGAGTATCAGATCCCCACGTATGTCGTCACCACGATCGCGGAAGGACCCCTGCTCGAGATCTTCACCCGGATGAACAACGCCGGAAAGCGGCTGACCAAGGCTGAGGTGTTCCAGGCGCTGCATTCGCAGACTGCCGGCGACGCGCCGCTGACCCTGGCCGGGCTCGGTCGCGTGCCGGCGGAGGCGGGTTTCGGCGCCATGGACGACCAAATCGTGCTGCGTTGCGTGCTCGCCTATCGCGGTGGTGACATCTTTCGTGACGACTTCACCAGCGAGTTCAGCTCGGCGGACGATCGGTCGGAGACGTTCCGGGCGGTCGGCGCGGCCCTGCGGGAAGTTGTGGTCTTCCTGCGTGACGTAGCGGAGATCCCGCACATCAAACTGCTGCCGTACTCCAACGTGGTCCCGGTGCTCGTCCGGTATTTCCGGCTGCACGGCGCCCCGGAAGGGCGTGCCGCCACGCTGCTGCGACGGTGGGTGTGGCGCGGCGCCGTCGCCGGCACTCATACCCGCGGTCAGAGTGTCGCCGACATGCGCCAGCAGATTCATTCGGTGGACGCGTCCGATCCGGTGGAAGCAGCAAGCGCACTGCTCAAGCGGGTGCCGCCCACGACCCGGTTCACCGCCACGCTCGACAAGGTGCACTTCAACCAGGCGATCACCAAAATCAACGTGCTCGGTCTTTGTTCCGTGGAGCCGCGTGAGCCGACGACCGGCAGCCCGGTCGACATCGCCCGACTGCTGGATCACGGCAACCCGTTGCGGCCGATTTTCGACGATGCGGACTCGCCGCTCGCCGCCACGGTGGCCAACCGGGTGATCGTGACCGCCGGCACCGCCGGCGCCCTTCGCCTGGATCTGGCCCGGGCATCCGAGGAGATCGCCGAAAGCCACCTCCTCGACACCGACGCGCAGCGGCTGCTCACCGCCGGGTCGTCACAGGCGTTCCTCGAGCGTCGCGCCGTGGCGATAACCCAGGCGATCGAGCAGCACGTCGACCGTATGGCGGAGTGGGGCGCGCGCGACGGCAAATCGGTCTCCGACCTGCTCAGGACCGCGTAGGTGGCGACGACGGCGGAGGTCCGCCTGCACGGGCGCCGGGTCGGCTTCCTGCGCTTCAACAAGGGCCGCACCGAGTTCGTCTACGAGGACGACCTCGACGCGCCTTCGCATCAGACGCTCGGACAGATCTTCGAGGACGACCCGAGGGCAGTGCGCAGGGCCTTCACCGGCATCCCGGCCTGGTTCGCCAACCTGCTTCCCGAGGGTGCGCTCCGCAAGCAGATCATCCGCGAGATGGGCGGCGGCAACGTGGGCGACTTCACGTTGCTGCTACGACTCGGCGACTACCTACCGGGCGCGGTGTCGGTCCACGCGGAGTCCGAGCCGGCCGATGACATCGGTCCGGAGCCACCCGCGGAAACGCCGGAGCATCCGCTGCGCCACTCGCTCGCCGGTGTCCAGCTCAAGTTCTCCATCTCCAGCGACCGGATGACATCTCCGGCGAGCGGCGACGGTGGGTGGTGGATCGTCAAGCTTCCTGATCGCACCTTCCGCGACCTGCCGGCCAACGAATACCTGACCATGCGGTGGCTCGCCGCGACGGGTTTCGAAGTGCCAGCCGTCGACCTCGTCCCAGCGACGAACGTGAAGGGCGTCGCGGAAGGGCTGGCCGACCCGAACGAACTGCTCTACGTCATCGAACGGTTCGACCGGACACCCGCCGGCCGGCTGCACGTCGAGGACTTCGCACAGGTCGCGGACGTCGAGCCCTTGTTCAAATACGGTGAGCCCGGGCAGTCCTACGACGGTCTCGCCGCAGTCGTGGCCCAGCTCTGCGGCACGGACGGATATCTCGACTTCATCCGGCGGCTGGCCGCAATGATCGTCGTCGGCAACACGGACGCGCACCTGAAGAACTGGGCGCTGTGCTACCCCGACGGCCGAACGCCGCAGCTCTCCCCTGTCTACGACTTCCATTCGCTGACCATCTACAGCCAGTACCGGTGGCAACCCCTCTCGCTGAGCATCAACGGGCAGAAGGCACCGGGCAGCATCACGCTGGACGACTTCCGAGGCATGGCCGAGAGGATCGGCGAGGACCCGGAGAAGACGGCCCGCATCGTCGCCGAAACCGTCGAGCGAATGCGTGCCGCCTGGACCGGTGAACTGCTGGAAGAGGCTCGCGGACGGTTCGATCCGCTTGCCCGGCACTACGCGGAGCGGCTGCGCTCGCTGTCGATCAGCACGGGAGTCGCGGGTTGACGCGTGCCCCGACGCGTAGCAGCCAGCTCATGCGACGTCACGAATCGACACGCACCTCGTCGCGAAGCTGCTCGTCGGTCATCTCACCGACCAGCCACGCGGCGATGAAGTGTGACTGCCTGACCGACAGGCCGAACACTTCCCTGGCCGCCAGCGACGCTCTGACGTACCAGATCCCCATTCGCGGATCCTCAGCCCGGGCTTCGCGAAGAATATGCACAATGTCGCTGCTTTCGGAGAACTTGTCCCGAAAGATCGTCACCCACTGATCGCTGATGTCACGCACGAGTCCCGCCCAAAGAGTGCAAGCTTGCCGCCCGCCACGACCTCTTCGACGCTCGCGACCGGCCATGTGACCGGGGTCACATCAGACGCGATGTCGGATCCGGGGGCCGCCGGTCGAGGCAGTGGTGCAAGGCCACCACGAGGAAGGGACTCCAGCCATGACCACCACGACGATCCCCGCCGCTGCCACCGCCGCCGCCACCGTCCCGGCGCACATCCGGGCCAACCGGGTCACCAGGTCGCTGCTCGGCTACGGGGTCCTCGCCGGCCCCTTCTACGTCACCGTCAGCCTCACCCAGGCGCTGACCCGCGACGGCTTCGACCTGACCAGGCACGCCTGGAGCCTGCTGGCCAACGGCGAGCACGGCTGGATCCAGGTCACCAACTTCATCCTCACCGGCCTAATGGTGATCGCCGCCGCGGTCGGCCTGCACCGCGCGCTGCCCGCGGCCCCATGGGCGGGCCGCCTCACCGGGGTCTACGGCGCGGGCATGATCGCCGCGGGCGTCCTGCGCGCCGACCCGGCGATGGGCTTCCCCGCCGGCACCCCCGAGGGCCCCGGCACCGTCAGCTGGCACGGCCTCGGCCACCTCACCGCCGGCGGCATCGGGTTCCTGTGCGTCATCGCGGCGTGCTTCGTCGTCGCCCGGCGCTTCGCCCGCGACGGGCGGAAGGGCTGGGCGGTGTACTCCCGGATCTCCGGCGCGCTGTTCCTCGTCGGGTTCGCCGGCATCGCCGCACCCGCACTCACCGTCGGCTTCATCGCCGCCGTCATCGTCATCTGGACCTGGCTCGCCGCGGTCTCAATCGACCTGTACCGCGCCCTGCCCTGCCCGCTGACCGGCACGCCATGACGCGCCGGACCGGCTCACCCGAGCCGGTCCCGCGACAGATCACTGCCAGGCGGTTCGCGTTCGCCGGGACTTCTTGATCCTGACACGGCACCAACCACCTACGGCCTAGACAAAAGCCAGGGACCAAAGAGCAACTAGAACGTTAAGACTCGCCGACCGAACCGATTACCCGAGTCAACAGCAGATTGTCCCCCAAAATCAATCAAGACAACTTGCCAACCTCGTCTGGTATGAGTCGCATTCGATCAGCCCCCAAAATGAGTCCCGCTCGCTTGGCCGCTTCAAACGCGCTTCGCCCAACTCTAAACTGTCTTTCTGAGACATTTGGACTTAGCGGCCCGTCGAGAAATCCGGCGCGCCGAAGCTTATTGGTGGTCTGCTTCATCAATATACTCCAAACTGCGCTCACGAATTCCTGCATTGCAGGATCTACATAATCGTCACGGGATGCTGCCAATCTTCCAGAACGTAGCAAATTCCCATCAACGCAGCTCCTGAGCCATTGAATAACAGGGCCAACTTGCGGGCCGTCTATAATACCGTTTTCGCGGACTACCGCTGGCAGCACCGCTACAATGGCTGGACTCCAGATAGCAGCCACCGGTCCGCATTTACTGATCGATTCACGAACTGGCGGTGTATCGACACGCTCCCAGCACTCATTGTCAATGACCACAGCGTCGGGAAACCTGGATTTGATTGCTTCTTCCAAAGCGCGTTCATCTTCCGGCAACAGAAGAACTTCCGCCTGCCTCAACAAATCCGCACACCCCTTCCGGCCAGGATCTAGGATCAGTCCAGAATATCATTTCGACGACTGCTGCTACGCTTTACCATCTGAGCGACCCCGAGAAGGAACTATTTCGCGATCAGCATAATCGGGCCAGTTCCCCAATCCGCGATGTCGATCGCCGCAGCTAGCTCCCGTGTTGTTGGCCTTCCGGTGCGTACATATGTATCGACAGTGTTGACATAAAAATGAGATCCGTCGGGCAGCCTAAATGTAAGATCAGGAAACCGCAGACCGGGGCCACCCGGATTGCGGACCGCCCGCTCTGGCAGCTTCGCCCCGGTAGCAGCACTTCTACCTCCCGCAATATGAACCCAACTGGGATTTGCGGCAAGCACATCGTCGCGAACGTCATCGAGCTGGTTGCGCGTGGCCGCACTACCACGCCTGCCCGCAGTTCCACTTCCACTTCCAGCTCCAGTTCCAGCTCCCGTTCCAGCTCCACAGGTGCAGGGAACTCCGCCAGAGCAGTTGTGAACCAGAACCGACTCGTTGCCGGCGAGCACGTAGTAGGTGTGGATGCTGCCGACGGTGAGGTCGCGCATGGTCCGCGCACCGGTGTGGTTGTGAACGCGCAGGACCAGGATGGTGTGGTGGTCAGCGGAGCGGAGCCGGTCGCCCGGCGCCAGTTTCGCCGCATCGACCCAGTTCTGGGTGGTGTCGGACCAGAACGGGTGGTGGGCGGTGGTCTTGAGCTCCTCGGTCTTACCGGCCTCGGTCACGACCGTGACCTCGGTCAGATCCGTGTCGAGGTTGATGTGCAGATCCGTGACGGCCTGCGTGGTCGTCTCGGACGTGACCGGATCGGTGGCGAGGACCTCATCGCCGACAGCGACGTTCTTGATCGCCTTCTGGGAGCCGTCAGCCATCTGGACATGGGTGTCGGGGTCGAAGCTATGAGTACAGCCCTTGCCACCACCGCTGGTCTGGGTCGACGGCTTGCCCGCACCCTTGCCCGCGCCGCCGCCTGACGTTGTGGTCTGGGTGCTGGGCGTGTTGGCCCCGGTAGTCGGTTCAGCTTCGCCGCGTTTGGCGTTGACGTGTTCGTTGGCCTTGGCGGCGGGTTTACCCTTCGGTCCTCCCGCCGCACCTTCGCCGGCGGCGGCGGCGCCTCCCCGTGCGGCGGCCTCCTTCTCCAGTCCGGCAGCGATGTCATCGGTGGCGTTGCCGAAAACCTTCCTGCCCATACTGCGGATGAGGTTCGAAGCCCAGGACAGGAAACTGGCGGCGAGCTCCGCTCCCATGCCCCAGGCGGCACCGATGAAGAAACTCATCACGAAGTCGACGCCGTCGAAGTTGCGTTGACCCGCGATGACTTCGGACAGGTACACGGCCGCACTGGAGACCGCGCCGCAGATGGCGGTCTGGAACGGCAGGAGGAACTGGGCGTAGCTGACCATCGCGGCGACGCAGGACGCGTATGCCAGGCCGCCGATGGCCGTCTTCGCGGCGACGTCCAGGAACTCCAGGAAGATATTCTTGGTCTTGGACTGGAGGCCACTGGGGTCGGAGCGGTTGACCGGGTTGTTCTCCGAATACGCGTAGCCGTGCAGCTGCTGCGGGTCGCTGGGGTCGAGGACCGGGTCGACGCTGATGAACCGGCCGATCTTCGGGTCGTAATCGCGGGCGCCGAGGTGGACCAGGCCGGTCGGGTCGTTGTCGCCGCCGACGAAGCCCTTCTCGGTCGGCCAGGGTGTCGGCACCGTGCCGCGGGCGCCGCCGAAGGGGGTCTGCCGGCGGATCTTCGCCTGGTTGGTGCCAGCCGTGATCGTGATGTTGCAGGTGCCCTGCTGATCGGCTGCGGACCAGCTCAGGCCCGTGCGGGTGCGGACCGCGATCGTGCCGGCCGCGTGAGCGTAGTAGCGGGTGCCGCTGGACGTGGCGGTTGCCTTGTCGTAGCGGATCTCGGTGGAGCCGAGATAGAGCGTGGTGCCCTTGGCGTCGCGGCGCAGCAGCCGGTTGCCGTCGGCGTCGTAGAGGAACGTCGTCGTGGTGGTGCCCTCGGTGACCGAGGCGAGGTGTCCCTCCTGGTCCCAGTCGAGGTCCTGCGTGGCGCCCGCCGTGGTGCCGGGCCTGGTGCGGGTGTTGCCGGCCGCGTCGTAGGTGTAATTCGCGGTGCGGGTGCCGGTGTTGTCGGTGGTGGTCGTCGACTTCAGCGCGTGCGCGTTGGGCTGGCCGGTGCCTTTTACGGTGTAGTCGACCGTGACGTCGCCGGCCGCGGTGGCGTGCTCGACGGACGTCTTGCGGCTGCCGCTGCGGTCATAGGTGAAGCTGTGCCAGTAGGGCGCCGGGCCACCCAGCGCCGACGCGCTCGGGTCGGCGGTGCAGGCGTTCGACGACGGGGTCCACGCCTCGGTGATCCGGCCGAGGGTGTCCTGCCGGTAGCACTGGGTGTCCACGACGCCGCCGGTCGGGGCGTCGCTGGCCTTGATGATGTTGCCGTTGTCGTCGTAGGTGTAGGTCACCTTCGACAGTTCGTTCGGGGAGACCACGGTGCGGGCGACCTGGCTCTGCTGCAGGCGGCCGGTGTCGGCCTCGTACGTGGAGCTGAGGTAGACGGAGCCGCCGGTGCCGGTGGTGAGTCTCGTCTGGAGCAGCTGCCCGTACTCCGAGAACGTGGTCGAGTCGACGAGGGTGCTGTTGACGCCGTTGTACCGGGTCCGCAGTTTCGTCGGCATGCCGGTGGTCTGGTCGTAGTCGTAGGTGAGGGTCTCCAGCGCGAGGCCGCCGACGACCGGCAGGGTGACCGTGGCCGGCGAACCGTCCATCTTGTAGGTCGCGCCGGTGGTGTACGTGGCGGCGAGACCCGTCTCCACGCCGGGGATGGTCACGGTGGTGCCGGTGGGCTGGTACTGGTCGTTGTAACCGGTGACCGCGACGGTGTATTCGGCGGTGGATCCGGAGGTGTTGTCGTAGCGGGTCGAGGAGGTCAGGTACCCCTTGGCGAGCGTGTCGTAGGTCCAGGAGGCCAGCAGCGGGCCGGTCAGCGAGCCGGTCCGGCGTTCCACGACCCGTCCCAGCCCGTCGTACTTGAACGCCAGCGTCTGGTCGAGGGAGTTCTTGACCGTCGCCACCTGGTTGTCGGCGTTGTACGTCCGCGTGGTCTTGCCGGTGTCCGGGTCGGTGCTGTCGGTGACGCGGCCGCGGATGTCGTAGGTGGTGCTCCAGACGTTGTTCGCCGGGTCGGTGAGCGTCGCCACGAGGCCCTGACGGTTGTACTTGTAGGTGGTCTTCTCCGGTGTACCGGTCAGCGTCCGGCCGGGCCATTGCCACAGTTCGGTGGTGCGGCCCTTGATGTCGGTGACGACGGTGTTCGCCGCGCCGCCGACCGGGGGGATGGTGGTGACCCGGTCACCGCCGTACTTCCGGGTGGTGCGCCACCTCTCCGTCCCGCCCGGCTGGAAGATCGCGGCGACGGGGCGGCCCGCGTCGTCGTACACCTGCCTGCTCTGCTTGAGCACCAGCGCCGCGTTCGCCGGCGTGTACAGGTCACCGGGAGAGACCGCGGTGCTGTAGTACCCGTCGTAGGAGACCGACGCCCGGCCGGCGGAGTCGTAGAACTGGTCGGTCAGGACGTACCCGGTGCCGATCGGCGACGGCGTCTGGGTCTGCCGCTCCCGCAGCAGCGAGTCGTAGAGCTGGTAGGAGGCGACGTAGTTCCCCGCCGGGTTCAGCGAGCGCGTGGTCACGACCGTCGCGCCGTTCTGGCGGATGGTGTACGCGAACGTCGACGTGGCCCGGTCGGTGACGCCGGGTGCCCACACCTCGGCGGTGCGGCCGAGCGCGTCGTACGTGACGGTGGTCCGCTTGCCGTTGAGGTCGACGGCCGCGGCGACGGATCCCCACGCCGGGTCGTTCTCGACGCTGGCCGTCTGCTCCAGCGGGTTGGTCGTGACGATCTTCGTGACCGGGCCGCCGCCGGTGGACTGGTACTCCGTCGTCGTGCGGCGGCCGAGGCCGTCGAACGTCTCGGTCACCCGGCCGTGGTCGTCGAGGGTCCACCGGCGGGTGGTCGCGTAGGTCGCGCCGCCGGGCGTCCAGGTGTCGAGGACCTGCTCGGTGGTGACGCCGCCCCTGGTCGGCGCGGCGCCCCAGCTCTGCTGGTCGAACGCCGACCTGGTGTCGCTGATGACGTCGTCCGCCGTCGCCGGCGATTTGGAGCAGGGCAGCGCGTAGGTCTCGGTCCGGGAGACCGCGCCGAGCAGCCACGCGGAGGTGTTCCGCGCGTAGGTGAACCTGGTGCAGGTGTCGTCGTCATCGTCGGTGATGTCGCCGAGGTTCTCCACGGCGGTCGGCAGGCCGTAGTCACCGAAGGTGGTGTTGGTGGTGCTGCGGACGAACCCGCGATTGCCGTCCAGCCCGACCCGCGTCTGCACGGTGCTGACCCCGACGTAGCGGGCGTCGACCGTGGTGCTGTTGATCGTCCGCGACGCGGTGGGCGCCGACTGCCAGGCGGTGTTGATCGTCGCGCCGACGACCTGCATGTCGGCGACGTTGTAGTAGACGTTCTCCCGCAGCATGCCGGCGAACGCCTCGGCGTCGTCGACCGGTCCGTCCTCCGACGAGGTCAACTGCACCTGCCGCCGGCCCCCGCCGGGCAGCGGGTCCTCGTCCATGCCGCGGTAGAACTGCGACTCCTGCAGCGTCTGCTCGCCGGGTTTGCCGGTGCGCACCTGGACGCGTTCGTAGCCACGCCACTGCGACCACGTCTTGCGGTTCGACGGGATCAGCCCGTCGTCGTCGTCCGCGTGCCAGGCCGGGTCGCCGAGGTACTCATAGCTGTGCACGACGTCGTCGCCTGGGCCGCCGGTGGTGTCGTGTTCGACGACGACCTTCACCAGGTACTTGTGGAAGTAGTCCAGCCGGTTCGGCTGGCCTGGGAACGTGCCGCGCACCGGGTAGCACCGCAGGATGTTGCTCTCCGGGACGCTGGGCACCCGGCTGCCCGCGACGCAGTCCTTGGCGGAGTACTCGATGGTGATCTCGCCGCCGGACTCGCCACGGACTTTGTTGACCCGCCACCAGTTCATGAGTGGCAGGTTGTCGTTGGTGGCGTCGACCCGGTTCGGCATCTGGACGCCGTAGAACACGACCTCGGGCAGGGTGATCGGGGTGGTGCTGGCCAGTCCGGTGTGGGTGATCCCGGCGAGCCACAGCCCGGCGCGGGTGGTGTCGGCCGGGTCCGGGTACGTGTGCCGCAGCGTCCACTGGTCGACACCGCGGTAGCCGGTGCCGTTCCACACCTGGGTCTTGACCGACGCCAGCCGCTTCGTCGACCAGAAGGTGGGCGTGCCGACGTAGCAGGGGCTACCGGTGCACTCCAGGTCCCACGGGGTGTCGTGCCAGTTCTCGCCGTGCGTGCCGCAGTTGGTCTCGCACCGGTCGGCGGGGGTCAGCTCGACCTGGAACGGCACGGTGGAGAACTCGCTGCCGGTGCGGGTGCCGTAGTCGACGCGGCGCAGGAAGCTCGACCGCGTGTAGGAGCCGAGCGCCGTCGCGCTGTTGTGCATCGCGTACTTGCCGGACTCCAGTTCGTACCAGAACGACATGGTGTTGCCGTAGGTGTCCCGGACGTAGTCCAGGTTCCACCGGTACCCCTGGGTGCAGCTCGACGTGGCGAAGCTGCCGGTGTGGCAGGGTTCATTGGGGTCATTGCCGAAGACGGGCACGGTCTGCACCGACTTGGTCTCGCCGCGGGCGGCGGTCCAGCCGGGCAGCCGGTTGAGGCCGAACTGGTACTCGGTGCCGTCGGGCGTGGTGACCAGCCAGTACTCGCCGTCGCGGGCGCCGTTGACGGCGCCGACCCCCCGCTGCACGCGGGTGCCGTCGTCCTGGCGCAGGTGCCAGTAGCCGTCCGTGCCGTTGTAGATCAGCTCACCGGTGTGCCCGGCCATCGACAGGGACGCGTTGTTGGTCTCCCAGCACAGGTCGCCGGACTTCGTGGTGTTGTTGGCACCGGCCGACATGTCGTCACCGCACGACTTGTACCGCCGCTCGATGAAACCGCTGGAGGCCAGCGAGAAGCCCTCCCCGACGAACGACGGTTGGTTGTTGCTGGCGTCGGTGCGCCCGTCGACGCTCTGCGACGAATACGCCAGGCCCAGGTTCGGGGTCGGCCCGCCGATGCCGGGCGGGACCCGCAGCGGGTAGCTCCAGTTGAAGTCGCCGGAGGAGCCACCCGCCTGCCACGTCGCCGATGCCTGCAGCGGCGTCGCGCCGAAGTCACCGCCCGCGCCGCTCGGGCCGCTGGTCAGCGCGAGCAGCGCGGCCCCGCCGGACGCACCGGCCGACAGCGCCGACGCCGTGGTCGCGGGCACCGCGACCTGACCGGTCACGGTGCCGTGGCCGGTGTCGTTGACGGAGCTGACCGGGGTCGCCTGGCACTGGGGCTGATCCGGGGTCAGCAGCGCGCACTCGGGCAGGCGCACCAGGCGCAGCCGGTTGGCCCAGTCGGCGCCATGGGCATTGCGGAACCCCGAGTAGTCGACGGTGACGCCCACGGTCCGGGCGGCGCCGGGCCGCTGCGGGGTCAGCCGGACCAGGAGACCGTCGCGGCCGGACAGCGCGGTGGCGTTCCGGTCGAGCACGGCGACGGTGTACGCGGATCCGTCGGTGTCACCGGCAGCCGGTCGCAGCGTCACCGGCAGCGCGCCGGCCCGCTGGGCGGCACCGGCCGCGAGCCGCTCCTGCGCGGACGTGCCCCGCACGCTGCTCACGGCGGCGAACTCGACGCCGGCCGACCCGGCCGCCGGCCACGACGGCGCCGGCCTGGTGCGTTTCGCCGCCTCCGCGGCAGGGTCCGTGCCGGCCCGTCCGGCCTGCACCTTCGTCACCGGCACCGGGGTGACCTTCTGCACCGCCGGTGGCTGGTACTCCTTCGGCGGCGCGGCGACCGCGGGGTTCGCGTTCAGCAGGGACACGACGAGCACCACGGCAAGGGCGTGGACGGTCAGCGCGACACGCCGGGTGACTGTCATCGATGACCTCCGGATCGCGGCGGACAGATCTGCGGGGACGGTCCCGGGTCGGCTCACAGCTCCACCACCGCTTCTGCCGGAAGGGCACCCGGGTAGAGGGCGACCTCGTCGATGGAACCCGTGAACGGGTCGAGCGCGACGCCGCCGTATGTGGCCTGGCCGAGCACGGCCGGCCCGTTGGCGAAGAACGGCGTGGCCGGCGCGGGTTGCGACACTGCCAGAACACCGTCGATGTAGAGCGACATGGTGTGGGTGCTGGCGTTGTGCACCGCCACCAAGTGCGTCCACGTGTTCAGCACAGGCGGGGCGGGCGCGCAGGCGTCGGTCCGGTTGCCCCCGGCTGGCGAGCCGTGGATGCCGAAGGTCCAGCCGTTGCAGTGGACCTCGAACATCAACTGGAACGCCGGCTGCGCGGCCCCGGTGGTGTTGCCCTGGCTCAGCACCGTCCGGGAGCTGGTGCCGGGGTTGGTGAGCTTCACCCACGCCGACACCGTGTAGGACTGCTCGGTCCGCAGCACCGGCCCGCTGGTGACGCTGTAGGCGCTGCCACCGTTGTAGACGGCCGCGGCGTTCGGGGTGCCGTCGCGGTTCGGCCCGTAGGTGACGGCGGCCGACTGTTGCAGCGGCGACCGGCCGACGATGTCGGTGCCGTCACCGTCAAGCTCCCAGCCGGCGGCCGGGACGCCGCCGGGCGGACCGATGAGCCTCGCCACCTCGTCGGAGAAGATCTTCCGGTCCCAGACCTGCAGGTCTGACAGCTGTCCCGAGAGCTTCTCGACATTCTCGAAAAGGCCGACCGTATAGCCCAGGTTCAGGTCTCCGGCCACGTCGCTGGTGCCGGTGACCGCGACCGTGCTGCGCACGATGCCGTCGACGTACAAGGTGATCGCCTGCGCACCGGAGTCGTAGACACCGGCGACATGGGTCCACACGTTCGCCGGGGCCGCCACCGGCGCGCAGGCCTGGAACAGGGTTCCGGTGGTGTTGGTGAAGCGGAACGCCCAGCCGCAGCTGCCACCCTGGTACATCAGGTGGAACGACGACCGGTTCAGCAGCCCTCTGTCCCGTGTGCCCGCGCCGACGATCGCCGCGGTTCCGGTGCCGTCGAGCTTCGCCCAGGTGGCCATCGAGAAGCTGGTGGTGCTGCTGAACGGCTTCGGCAGCGTCGCGCCAAAGGTGGGCGTGCCCGGGGAGAAACCCGTCGCGGTCCAGCCATTGATCATCGGACCGGGCGCGCCGGTGGTCGCGCCGGCGATGGTGCCGTGCCGCTCGTAGCCTGAGGAGTCGGTGAGCGTCGTGGCACCGGCCGGGTCGTCCAGATGCCACTGCCCGGCGGCCATGCTGGGGTCGTCGACCTTGAACTGGTACTGCAACGGCGCGCCGGGGGCCGACAGGTTGCCGGCGGCGTCCACGGCCCAGACCCGCAGCGTGTTCAGACCGCCCATGGATGGCGTCGCCTGGATGGTCACGGCGTGGGTGACGGCGTTCGCGGTCAGGGTCCGGGTGCCGTCCACGGGGGGTGTGGTGGTCGGGGTCAGCGCGTACACGTACTTCTGGACGTCGCCCGGGTTCGTCGTGGGCGGTGTCACCGTGAAGGCGCCGGTGACGCCGCGGCCGCCGTGGAACTCCCCGTCTTCCGGGTAGGTTGCGGACGTCACCGCCGCCGGTGTGCCCGGCGCGTCGGTGTCCACTATGTACTCACAGAGCTGGCTCTGCGGTCCGGTCGCACCGGCGCCGTTGCCGTCCGTTACGACCGCCGTGACCCGGTACCTTCCGCTGGTCTGTGGGGCGGGCAGCTCCAGCGTCGCGGTGCCGCCAGCCGGCACGTTCTGCACGGTGACGTCCGGCAACACGCTCACCCACGTCGCGGCTGTTTGGCTGACCCACTGCTTCTGCCGGGTGAACGTGACGGCCAGCAGCGAGTCGTCGTCGGCGTCGCTCGCCCTGACCCGCAGCACCGGGGTCGAGCGGACCACCGGGACCGTGCCCGGCACGCAGGCCAGACCCGGCTCCTGCGCCGTGCTGGCCACCGTGAACTGGTCCGGCGCCGAGGGGATCGAGTTGTATTCGACGGTCAGCTTCGGGTCGAGCTGGTAGCGCCGCCACGCGTAGGGATCGCTCTCGCCCGCCTCGCGCAGGCCCACGGTCGTCACCGGCGCGCCGGAGTTGATCGCCGCCTGCACGGCGCCCGCGGCGTCCCACTCGACGCGGCCCTGCGCGCAGGCACCACTGCCGTTGAAGCGGCGGGTCTGGTTGTTGGAGCTGAGTTTCGACAGCCACTGCAGTCCGGTCTCGGCGCTGTTCCACGTCATGCCGTTGCTGATCCGGCTGGTCTGCCACAGCTGGGCGGTGCCGGCGGTGCCGCCGCACGACTTGCCCGACCAGGACTGGGTGATGGAGAACGTCGCCGATTTCAGCTGCTTGCCGATCAGGCCGCTGGTGTCCATCTCGAACACGGACCGGGCGGTCGTCGTGCCGGAGAAGTCCTGGTAGCCGACCCGGACGACGCCGGAGTTCGACTCGTCGGTGTCGCAGTTGACGCAGGTCCGGTCCCAGTAGGAGGTGTCACCGAACTGCTTCCACAGCATGACCCAGTGGTTGCGGCCACCCGGCCAGGTCGGGTCGACGTAGACCGGGTAGACGGTGTCGGCGGCGGTGAACAGCGACGCGTCCGGCACCACGGCCAGCTCACCGGGGGTGATCTCGGTGCGCATGGGCCGCTGCTTCGCCGGCAGCGCCTCGGCCGGGTCGGCGCCACCGTTCACCGTGGACGCGCGCCGCGTGCCGGCCTTGACGCCGGAGTCCCACATCGTCGGCGTCGACCCGCCGAACACGACCGTGCCGGCGCCGTCGACGGCCGACACCGCGCCGGTCCCGGCGTCGGTGCGCAGGCTGAGACCCTTCGTCCGGGTCTTGAACGTGAGCCGCTTGAGCGCCGCGTGCTTCGCCGCGGCGGGGGTCTTCACCACCAGGACCTCGGAGAATCCCTCGACGTCCGCGGTGAGGCGCAGGTCGACGCCGGGCAGCACGTCCGGATACGTGGCGTGCGGACCATCGAGGACCGGCGCGGGCAGGGCCGCCGTCCAGTCCAGCACGAGTTCCTTGTCGCCCTTGCCGATCCGGGCCACCGGACCGGTGCCGCCGCCGGAGAACACGATCGGCAGCGCGGCGGCGACCGGCCGGACGGTTCCGTCGTCGGCACGGCGCAGCGTCGCGTCGGCGGTGACCCACTGCCCGCCGGCCGCGCGGACCCGCTCCGCCTTCAGCGAGATCTCCGCCGTCATCGTTCCCGACGGGTTCGCGAAGACCAGCGCGGTCTCCGAGCGCCCGGTGAGCACCTCCACCCGGCGCCGGCACTGCTTCGCCATCGCCCGCGCGGCGGACGCGTCCTGTGCCGATTCCCCGCACGGCTCCGCCGCAGGCACGGCGGTCGCGGGTAACACCGCCACACCACCGGCGACGAGCACGAGCGTCAGGAGGCGCCCGATCGTTCCCAGCCCAAACCGTCCCATGACCCACCCCGTCTGTCGTGGCACCACCGGGGTGGAACTCAAGCGGAGATCGTTACTGTTCCACTCTTCGATTGGTACTCATTCGCTCACAGCTCCAGGGGTGGCCGGGTCGAGGAGGTGTCGTCGACCAGCTGGGTGCCCGGTGATGCCGTAGGCGAGCCATGGCAACCTTGCCCGAATCCCAGGGGCCGAGCTGCTTGGCGACCGTGGCGTAGACGCGGCGGTCCGAGCCCCGCGAGTCCCACTCGATGTCCAGGACGACGGGAGTGTGGTCCATCGGCCCGAACAGCTTGGTCCAAACCCCGCCACCGCAGCGTGACCAGCATGTGACAGGGGTCAGACAGGGAGCCGATGCTGGAACCGAGTCGGCCTGCACCGCGCCCTGCCCACCGCCCCTATGGGCCGGCCGCCTCACCGGGGTCTACGGGCGCGAGGAGCAGCGCCGGGCCTTCGTCAACGCGGAGGTCTCCTCGACGGGGCGGCGCTCATCGGGATGACCGCGATCGCGAGCGCCAGGGCCGCGAACGCCCATGTCGGTGCCAGCCCCACGGCGCGGTTCGACTCCTCGGAGCCGATCCAGGTGGTGTGCAGCTGCCAGGCGGCCAGCCCGAGCAGCACATAGGCGGCCACGGCATACCCGACGGTCAGCGGCACCCGCCAGGGCACGGCGAACGCGACCGCTGCGACCAGCAGGCCGACCACCGCGACCGGCGCGACCGTCAGGGTGAAGTCGAAGAACGCCCATTCGCCGGGGCAGTCGGTCCACGCCGAACACCCCGCCGGCGCGCCCGCCCCGCGCAGCACCACGGCCGAGCCGGCGTCGGCGCGGAACAGGGTGGCGAACGAGACGCCGAGGAGCGCGACGCCGGCGAGCACGCCGATGAGCCGTCGAACAGGCATCGCCGGCCGTCCTTCCCCGTCAAGGGCGCCGGCGTGAGCGGCCCGGCCCCGCCCAGGATGCCGGACCGCTCACAGGTACAGGAAGACGGGACGTCGATCGGGTTCAGGACGACGGGACGTCGATCGGTTCAGGACGACGGGATGTCGATCCAGGCGCGGACCGACTCGTGCGCGTCGGGGGTGGCCGGGTCGAGGGAGGTGTCGTCGACCAGCTGAGTGCCGGTGGTGCCGTAGGTGATCGTGATCCAGCGGCTGGTGATGCCGGTGATCTCGCCCCAGTGCTCGACCTTCTCCCAGGTGCCGCGGGTGTACTTGTACTGCACGAGGGTGCCCTCCATGACCGGGACGGTCACCTCCCAGATCCCCGGCTCGACCTGGACCATGGCGACCTTGCCCGGGTCCCAGGGGCCGAGCTCGGGCAGCGAGCCCGGCATGAACACCGTGTCGCCGGTGGGGGTGCCGGACGGTACCCGGACCCGCCACGTCACCTGTACCAGCTGCGCTGACGTCGTCTGGGTGACCTCGGCCGACGGGATGGACACCAGGCCGGCCACGACGGCGCGCACGACGTAGGAGTACGTGTTGCCGATGGTGACGCCGCCGTCGACGTAGCCGGCGGACTGGACGGTGGCCACAGGGTCGCCGTAGACGCCGCCGGCCGGTTTGCGGAACACCTGGTAGGACGCGCCCGGCACCGGGTCCCAGGCGAGGGCGACCACCGAGCCGGCGAAGCGGGTCACGGCGAGGTTCGCCGGGGCCGGGACGGCGCCGGGGGTGTGGTCGAGCCGGATGGTGACCCGGCGGCCGCCGACCGTGACCACCACCGGGTGGTCGCCGGTGAGGCGGAGCTGGAAACGCACGGTGGCGGTGGAACGGGCGTCGGCGCGCACGTAGCCGGTCTGCCGCACGCCGGCGGCCGTCATGACGACGTCGGTGCCGCCGGGGACGGAGCCACGGTTGGTCACCGTCGCGGTGATCGTGACGATGTCGCCGCTCTCCACCGCGGCGGGCGCGTCGAGGGCCGTGACGGTCAACGCCGGCCGGGTGTACCGCGGCAGCCGGTCGCCCCTGGTCGCGGGGCGGAACCGGACCGCCTGGCCGCCACTGCGCTCCAGGGCCGCGGTGAACGTGTCACGGGCGGTGACGATGGACCGGTCGACGGCCAGCGGGACGGGGTTGGTGGCGTAGTCGGTGGCGGCCGCGTCGGTCCAGGACTCGGCGACCCAGTCGCCGCGGCCGAGGAAGTCGAGCCGGAAGTCGAGGGTCTGCGCGCGGTCGCCGGTCATGGCGCCGACGTACCAGTCGCTGCCGGAGCGCCGGGCGGTGACCAGGTGGTCGCCGATCGCCGCGGACAGGACCCGGCTCTCGTCCCAGCGGGCCGGGACTTGCTCGATGAACCGCAGGCCGGGCGCGCCGGCGTAGTGCTCGGGCAGGTCGGCGGCCATCTGCACGCCCGAGGCGTAGTTGAGGTAGTACGACAGCTGCTTGGCGACCGTGGTGTGGACGCGGCGGTCGAGGCCCTGCGGGTCCCACTCGATGTCCATGATGCCGGGGGTGTAGTCCATCGGCCCGGACAGCATGCGGGTGAACGGGATCGTCAGTGTGTGCTCCGGCGAGTTGCCGGCCGAGAAGGCGTCGTACTCCTGGCCGCGGACGGCCTCGCGGGCCAGGGCGTTCGGGAAGGTGCGCACCTCGCCGGTCGCGTGCACGCACTCGTGGCAGATGACGTTGATCTTGTGTGCGGCGGCCTTCTGGAGCACGAGCCGGAAGTGGTTCACGGACCGCTGCGAGTAGGTGTACTGCCCCGGGATCTGGCCCACGTAGCCGGTCTTCAGGTAGTGGATGCCGAGCCGTTCGTAGAGGGCGAACGCGGCGTCGATCTGCGCCTCGTAGTTGTCGAGGTTCGCGCCGGTCTCGTTGTGCGCGACGAATTCCACCCCACGCGACTTGCCGTAGGCGACGACCGCGGGCAGGTCGAAGTCGTCGGCGGGCGTGGTGAAGTCCTGGTCGGCCCACGAGCCGTCCCAGCCCTTGTTCCAGCCCTCGGCGAGCAGGCCGCCGATGTGGTGCGCGGCGGCGAAGTCGATGTACTGCTCGGCCCGGGCCGTGGTCGCGCCGTGCCGGGGACCTTCCTCCCAGGTGTACTGCTGGTGCTGCATCGCCCACCAGATGCCGACGTACTTCGTCGGCTTGATCCAGGAGGTGTCACCGGCGCAGACCGCGGTGCACGGCGGGTTGAGGTTCTCCAGCAGGTGCGAGTCGACCAGGCCGGCGGCGTCCCGGGTGATCGTCAGCGCCCGCCACGGGGTGGCCCGGCCGGTGGTGGTCACGACCGCGGCCGCGCGGTCCGGGGTGGGCGTCAGCGCGGCGCGCAGCTTCCCGCCGTCGCGGACCAGCGTCATCGCCGCGTAGTCGACCAGGTCGGCCTCGTGGATCGACAGGTGCGTGCCGTCCGCCCAGCGGAACGTCGCCGGGGTCATGGTGTCGCCCATGGCGCTGTACGCCGTGGTCCTCCACAGCTGCTCGTCGCCGTCGTAGGCCAGGTTGCGCGGCGTCCACCAGGCGGCCGGGTCACCGGCGAGGGCGAACTCGGTGGCCTCGTCGGCGATCTCCAGCCTGGCCAGGCCGTCCTGCTCCGGCACCGAATACCGGAACGCGACGCCGTCGTCATACGCGCGGACGATCAGGTCGAAGCGGCGCCCGTCGGCCTGGCGGAGCCCGACGGTCAGCTCGCGGTGGCGGTCGCGGACCGTGGCGTCGGAGCCCCAGACCGGCCGCCAGGTGCTGTCGCGGCTCGTGGTCGCGGTCCCGGTCACGCTGACGCCGGCGCCGAGGGTCGAGCCGTCGGTGAGTCGCAGGCCGAGCGCGGAGGGGAGCACGACGCTGCGGCCGTCGCGTTTCACCGTGTACGTAAGGAGCCCGTTCTCGGTGCTGACGGCCAGTGCGAGCCGCCCGTCGGGCGAGGTGACCCGCACCGTGTCGCGGTCCGGTGGATGTCCGGCGTTGGCGGCGCCGGTGGTGCTGAAGGTGATCAACAGGGCAAGGATGCCGGTGGCGGCGGCTCTCATCGATGTCTCCCCGGAAGATGTAACCGGTTGCGTGCTGGGAAGTCTTCGCCTGTCGCAATATCAAGTCAAGTCGCGCTGCCATGATCGCTGTTTTACGCAACCGGTTACGCACTCCGATAGACTGCGGCTCGTGAACGCGCCGAACACCCGGTTGAACATGGCCGACGTCGCGGCCCTGGCCGGCGTGTCGAAGGCGACCGTGTCACGGGTCCTCAGCGGCGCCCCGGGCGTCTCCGAGGAGACCCGCCGGCGGATCAAGGCCCTGGTCAAGGACCTGTCCTACGTCGTGTCGCCGGACGCCTCCCGGCTCAGCCGCGGCTCGACCGGCCGGATCGCGGTCGTCATGCCGCACACCACCAGCTGGTTCTACGGCGCGGTCCTCGCCGGCGTCCTGTCCGTGCTGCGGGCCGAGGGTCTCGACGCCCTCGTGTACCAGGTCGCCGACGGCACCGAGAGCCGGACGTTCTTCGCGGACCTGCCGGTGCAGCGCCGGGTCGACGCCGTCATCGTGGTGGCGTTCCCCGTCACCGAGCACGAGCGGCGGCAGCTGGACCTGCTCGGGATGCCCGTCGTCGTCGCCGGCGGGGCGCTGGAGCACCACGCGCACGTGCGCATCGACGACACCACGGCCGCCCGCCAGGCGGTGACCCACCTGATCCGGTCCGGCCACGAGCGCATCGCGATGATCAACGCGGCCGTGACCCGGGAGTGGCCCTACGCGCCGCCGGCGGACCGGCTGGACGGCTACCGCACCGCCCTGGAGGACGCCGGCCTCACCGTCGACCCACGGCTCGTCGTGGACCTGCCGTGGAGCGGCACCATGGGCGCCGACGGCATGGACCGCCTGCTCAGCCTGGACCGGCCGCCGACCGCGGTGTTCGGCTTCTGCGACGAGGTCGCGCTGGGCGCGCTGCGCAGCCTGCGCCGGGCCGGCGTGTCCGTGCCCCGCACCGTGTCGGTCATCGGCATCGACGACCACCCCCTCGCCGAACTGTGCGACCTGACGACCGTGCGGCAGCCCGCGGAGCAGCAGGGCGCCCGCTCCGCGCACCTGGCCCTCGACCTGCTCGGTGGCGCCCCGACCGGCGAGCTGCACGTGACGCTCCCGACGCACCTGGTCATCCGCGCCACGACCGGACCACCGGAAGATTCCTGACGCCGCCGTGTCCATCGGGGCCCACGCCGTTCGTGGTCATGCCAGGCAACCGAGCAGAAGGAGCCGACCATGAAGTACATGCTGCTGATCAACAGCGCCGCGGACGACAGCGAGGAGTGCCAGGCCACGTTCGAGGACTGGCAGGTCTACGACAAGGAGGTCCGGGCGGCCGGGATCTTTGTCAGCGGCCAGTCCCTCGCGGACCTGGTGACCGCCACGACCGTGCGGGTCTCCCCCTCCGGCGAGCGGACCGTGACCGACGGCGCGTTCGCCGAGACCCGGGAGGTCCTCGGCGGCTTCCTCGTCATCGACGTGCCGGACCTCGACGTCGCCCTCGACTGGGCCGCCAGGTGCCCGGGCGCCCGCGGCGGCGGTTCGGTCGTGGTGCGCCCGATCGCCGACTTCGGCTGAGGCCGGGGCTGATCATGCAGGAGATCGAGGCCGTGTTCCGGGAGGAGCACGGCCGCCTCCTCGCCGCGCTCGCGCGCCGCTTCGGCGACCTCGACCTCGCCGAGGAGGTCGCGTCGGAGGCGATCGAGGCGGCACTGGTGCGCTGGCCCCTCGACGGCGTGCCGCCCAACCCGGGCGGCTGGCTGATGACCACGGCCCGCCGCAAGGCGGTCGACCGGTTGCGCCGGGACCAGGCGTACGCGGCGAAGCTCGCCATCCTGCAGGTCGACGCCTTCCGCTCCCCGGACGCAGCCCAGGTCGAGGTGCCGGACGAGCGGCTCCAACTCTTCTTCACCTGCGCCCATCCGGCCCTGGCGGCCGAGGACCGGGGCGCCCTGACCCTGCGGTGCCTCGCCGGGCTCAGCACGCCCGAGGTCGCCCGCGCCTACCTGGTGCCGACGGCCACGATGGCCAAGCGCATCGTGCGGGCCAAGCAGAAGATCCGTGAGGCCCGGATCCCGTTCCGCGTCCCGGATCCGCAGGAGCTGCCGGCCCGCCTCCCCGGTGTGCTGCAGGTGCTCAACTCGATCTTCACGGAGGGGTACGCCGCGCAACGCGACGACCTCGCCGCCGAAGCCATCCGGCTGACCCGCATCCTGCGCCGGCTGCTGCCCATCGAGCGTGAGGTCACCGGCCTGCTCGCCCTGATGCTGCTGACCCACGCCCGCCGCGACGCCCGCTGCCACGGCGGCGAGATCCGCCTGCTCGACGAGCAGGACCGGGCCCGATGGGACCGCCCGATGATCGAGGAGGGGCTCACGCTGGTCGTGGCCGCGCTGACCGGCGGCCAGCCCGGCCCGTTCGGCGTGCAGGCCGCGATCGCCGCCCTGCACGACGAGGCCGCGGACGTGGCGACGACCGACTGGCCGCAGGTGGTCGCCCTGTACGACGTCCTGCTCGCCCTGACCCGGTCCCCCGTCGTCGCCCTGAACCGCGCCGCCGCGGTCGCCATGCGCGACGGCCCGGCGGCGGGCCTGGCGCTGCTCGACGAGCTGACCGGGGAGCCGAGGCTGCGCGGGTACCACCCGCTGCCGGCCGCCCGCGCGGACCTCCTCGCCCGCCTGGGCCGCACGGCCGAGGCCGCGACCGCCTACCAGGAGGCGATCGCCCTGGCCGGCACCGACCCCGAGCGCTCCCTGCTCCGCCGACGCCTCCGAGACCTCCCCACCCCAAGCTGACCGGCACGAATGGAATGCGTACCGTCTAGGGGTGGGATGCCTTGTCCGGTGACGGCCTGGGCGACGCTCGAGCCGAGTTTCCCGAATACAACACGTGACTGTCGCAGCGTTCAGGAAGCCGCGCCGTCCCGGACTGACGAGTGAGACCTGGATCGGATAGCGCCGAGGTCGGGAAGCGGACGGGCGCCGGCCCGGCCGGTGTCGCGGGCCGGCGTTGCGGCGGGGTCCGGAGACGGCGGCGGCACACCCATCAAGCTGCGGATACCCGGTGGGCGTCCGGTTTCGGGGCGGTGCCGGGGTGCGGGCAACCGTTCGGCGGCAGGTGCGGCGGACGGGTCTCCAGCTTGATCGGGAGCCATAGTCTGGTGTGATGTTCGAGCGCAGGGTGGTGGCGGCGTGGGCCGCGTTCGGGGGGATCGCCGCGGTGTCGGCGGCGCTGGTGTGGCGGCGGCCTGACCCGCAGCGGCTGTCGGACCTGCACATCTACTACGGGGCGGCGAAGTTCGACGGGCCGCTCTACGACTACGTCGCCGAGAACGGCGGGCCGTTCACGTATCCGCCGTTCGCGATGGTGCTGTTCCGGCCGTTGAGCCTGCTGCCCGAGGCGACTCTCGGCCTGCTGTGGCTGGCGATGACATGCGTCGCGGTGATCGCGATCGCCCGCACCGTGACCCGCCGCACCGGCAACCCGCTGGACGAACAAACGGCGGCACAATCCGCGGCACAATCCGCGGACGGCCCGACCCCGTGGTTCCGCACGCCCGTCGGGGCCAGGGTGCTGGTCGCCGTGGTCGCGTCGGCGCTGCTGGTGTCGGCGCCGGTGCAGAGCAACCTGCGGTTCGGGCAGGTGAGCATCTTCATCGTGCTGCTGGCGCTGGTCGACGCGGGGCAGGTGGTCCCGGCCCGGTTCCGCGGCATCCTCGTCGGGGTCGCCGCGGCCATCAAGCTCACCCCGTTGCTGTTCGTCGTGTACTTCCTGGTCGCGCGCCGGTACAAGGACGCCGCGCGGGCCGGGGCGGCGTTCGTCGCCTGCGCCGGGATCGCGGCGGCGCTCATGCCCGGCGCCAGCGTGCGGTACTGGGGCGGCACCATCTTCCAGACCTCCCGGATCGGCGATCTCGCCTCGCTGGGCAACCAGTCCGTGCACGGGATGCTGCTGCGGGTCGGGCTCGACCCCGCGACGCTGCCGGTCGTCTGGGCGGCGCTCATCGCCGCGATCTGCGGCGCCGCGCTGCTGCGGGCCCGGCAGCTGCACCTGCACGGCGAGCCGGTGCGGGCCGCGGTGCTCGTCGGCTGCGCCACGGTGGCGGCGTCGCCGGTGTCGTGGACGCACCACCAGGTGTGGACGGTGCTCGCGGCGATGGTGCTGGTCGCGGCCGAGGGCGCGGGGCGGCGGGCGGCGGGCGTGGCGCTGCTGGTCGTGATGACGGTGTCGCTGGGTGTCGCGCTGCGCGGCGTGGCGGTGTACCCCGGGTGGCAGTTCACGCTGGAGAACGCCCGGACGCTGGGGCTCGTCGCGGTCTGCGTCGCCGGGTTCGGCGGGGTGGCCGCGGTGAAGCTCCGCACGGCCCGGTTCCGCGTCGCCCGGCGCGTCGCGGTCGGCTTCGCGGCCGGGCTCGCCGTCCTCGCGCTCACCCCGCTGCCGGCCGGCGCCGACCCGACGTTCAAGGCGTACTCCGCCGACGACCTCACCAACCCGCGCTACTTCTACTTCACCGGCACGCCGGTGGCGGGGCAGCCGGTCACGTTCGCGATCCGGCGGGAGAAGACGAAGGTCCGGGTCAACGGCGTCGTCGGGGCCGAGGTGGCGGGGCTGCGCTACACCTCGGCGCCCGGCGGCGCGGCGCGCGGCATCCCGCTGCTGGAGGCCGAGCCGGGGGTGCGCACGTTCTCGTTCCGCAGCGCCAGCCTGGCCCACGGCCGCCTCGAGGCGCTCGACGCGGCCGGCCAGGTCACCGCGACGTTCACGAACCTGGCGTGAACCGGTCGGCCTCGAGCACCGACTTGAGGCCGCTCAGGACCCGCGACCACGCCTCGTCGCGCTCCTCGTCCGGGTCGCGCTCCACGTCGTCGCACGTGAGCGCGACCCGGCACACGCCCGGCTCGACGACCGTGATCAACCAGGTCAGCCAGCAGTGCACTTCTTGTTCGACGCCGATGCCGGTGTACAGGTTGTGCACGAGCAACCTCCCCTCCTCGACGTGCACGATGTCGCCGTGCAGGACGTCGGGGACGGGTCCGGCCTCGGCCCGGTAGACGATCGGTGCGCCCGGGATCCACTGCGACTCGACCGCGAGGCCGAGGTAGAAGCGCCGGGTGAAGCCGGGGTCGGTGATCGCCCGCCACACGCGGGCCGGGTCGGCGGCGATGTACAGGCTGCACGTCGAAGTTCTCATACCCGGATCGTGCGGCGGGTGACTTGGGAGGCGCTTGCGCCCGGCTTGCGGCTCTGGTCGTACCCTGGCGAAAACGAAAAATCAAAGGAGTCCCCGCGTGGAAGAGCTCATCGCCGAGCTGGTGGAGCAGGAGGAGCGGCTGCGGTTCACGCGGTTCGACAACGACGACGCGTGGACGCTGGGGTCGCTGCTGGTGCGGCTGGGCAAGGAGCGTGGCCTGCCGATCACGATCGACATCCGGCGGCACGGCCATCAGCTGTTCCACGCCGCGCTGCCGGGCACCGCGCCCGACAACGACCGGTGGATCGAGCGCAAGATCCGGGTTGTGGAGCGGCTCAACGCGTCGTCGTTCCTGGTCGGCCGGCGGATGGCGGCGAAGGGCCAGGCGATGGACGCGGCCTACGGGGTGGACCCGGCCGACTTCGCCACGCACGGCGGCGCGTTCCCGATCCGGGTCGTGGACGTCGGGGTCGTCGGGGTCGTCACCGTGTCCGGGCTGCCGCAGGCCGACGACCACGCGCTCGTCGTCGAGGCCATCGGGCTGTTCCTGGCCTCGAAGCCCTAGCGCTGGTCCCGTCTCGAAGCCCAACGGCTGGTCCTGTCTTCGAAGCCTAGGGCTGGTCCTGCGGAGATAGAGGGTTGTCTCAGGCCGGTCTGGGGCTGAGGATTCCGCGTGTGATGAAGCGACTTCTCGTGTGCGTCGCCGCCACCGCGGCCCTCGCACTGACCGGCTGCTCGGACGACGCGCCGAACAACGACGGCGCCGCCGCGGCACCCACCACGCAAGAGTCCCTGCCGCCGCAGACCGGCCCGGCGCCGACGAAGCCGGGCGCGAGCCCGCAGGCGGGGTGCCCGGTCGACGCGGCGACCCTGGAGAAGGCGTTCGTGGCGAACCTCGAGGTGTCCAACGCGGTCGACATCGGCAAGGGCCTCACCGACATCAGCTGCGCCGACAACTGGGCGACGGCGATGACCCAGCCGGAGGCGGTGGACAAGGCGACCGTGCTGTTCCAGTACGACACCGCCAAGAAGCAGTGGCTGGCCCTCGCCGGCGGCACCGACGGCGTCTGCCGTTCGCAGGTCCCGGCCGACGTGGTCAAGAAGCTCAAGAACTGCTGATCGTGCCGCACGGGGACTAACCAAAAGTCCCGTTTTATGGTCACATAGGTCATGGAGCGTGAAGCACTGCTCCGGCTTCTCGACGAGGAGCCGGGGGAAGCGTTCGTGGCCTGCAAGGACGCGATCCAGGCCGGCGCGGACTACGTCGTGTGGGACGACACCGTGCCGGCCGACCAACTGGCCCGCAGCTACTCGCGGCGGGCCCAGCACATGGCGAAGATCGGCACCCCGATGCTCGGCGGCGACGACGCGATCGCCGAGCTACGGGTCTCCGGGGACCGGCCGCTGCGCATCGGTGAGGCGAAGGTCGAGGACCCGCCGACGCATTTCCAGCTCTTCCTGACCGCCGACGCGACCCGCGTCGTGGCCTGTTTAGGAATCGACCAACGTTGACGTAGCAGGATGTCAGGGTGGACGCACTGCTCGACGCCGACGGTCTCGCCCGGCTCCGCGAGGCGCTGACCTCCGCCCGGTACACCTCCCAGGGCATCAAGGATCTGCTGGGTGAGCCCGCGACGGCCGCCCTGGCCCGCAACGACTTCCGCGCCGCGCTCAAGCGCACCGCCGAGCAGCCGGGCCGGCTGTCGACGCTGGTGCGGCTGTTCGTGTGCGGCCAGACTTCGTCGCTCTCCGAGGTCGCCGCGGCCTTGTCCCCGTTGTCCCTTGAGGCGGCTTTACCGCTTTTGTCCCCCGCAGCGGATGGTGTGCGGGCCGCGGTCGAGCTGGAGCCGTACGGCGACTGGTGGGTCGTGGCGGACCTGTCCGCCGGGATGCGACCCGGGCAACCGCTGCCGGGCGACCACGTGCTCGGCATCGGCGGCGCCTCCACCACCCTTGCCGCCGCCACCCTGCGTCACCCGGTCGCGACCGCGCTGGACCTCGGCACCGGCTGCGGCGTGCAGGCGCTGCACCTGTCGACGCACGCGGCGAAGGTCACCGCGACCGACCTGCTCCCCCGCGCGCTGCGGTTCGCCGCGACGACCGCCGCGCTCAACGGCCTCGACTGGGAGCTGCTGCACGGCGACCTGACCACGCCCGTCGCGGGGCGGCGCTTCGACCTCGTCGTGAGCAACCCGCCGTTCGTGGCCGGCCCGGGGACGACCGATCACACGTATCGCGACTCCGGCCGTCCCGGCGACGCGGTCTGCGCCGAGCTCGTGGCCGCCGCGCCGGGGCTGCTCACCGACGGCGGGCACATGCAGTTCCTGGCCAACTGGCTGCACGTCACCGGCGAGCAGTGGGAGGACCGGGTCGCGGACTGGCTGGCCGGCACCGGCCTCGACGCGTGGGTGATCCAGCGTGAGGTCTCCGACCCGGTGGCGTACGTCAACCTGTGGCTCTCCGACGCGTCCGAGGACCCTTTGAACATGTCGGCGATGGCCGCGGCCTGGCTGGACTGGTTCGACGCGCAGAAGGTCGACGCGGTCGGCTTCGGCCTGATCACCCTGCGTGCCGGCGGCCACGACGACCCGACGGTGCGCATCGAGGACCTGCGGCAGACGGTCGACGGGTCGTTCGGGCCACTGATCGGTGACTGGTTCACCCGGCAGGACTTCCTGCGGCACGCCTCGCTGCTGGATGCCCGCTTCACCGCCGCTCCCGGTCTGCGCCTGCGGCAGGAGGCGACCCAGGGTCCCGACGGCTGGGAGGTCGGCCAGCAGGTGCTGAGCCTGCCCGACGGCCTGCGGTGGAACGAGGAGGTCGACCCGGTCGCCCTCACCCTCGTCGGCGCGAGCGACGGCACCGTGACCCTGCGCGATCAGGTCGACATCCTGGCCGCCGCGCACGAGGTGCCGGCCGCCGTGCTCGCCGACGTCGCCGTCCCGCTCGTCGCCCACCTCGTGGAGCGCGGCATCCTGCTGCCCGCCTCGTGAGAGCCCTCGTGCAGACGGTGAGCCGCGCGTCGGTCACCGTCGATGACACCGTCGTGGGATCGATCGGGTCCGGCCTGCTGGTCCTCGTCGGGGTGACCCACACGGACACGGTGCCGACGGCGCAGACACTTGCCCGGAAAGTTCATGAACTGCGCATCCTGCCCGACGAGAAGTCGGCTTTCGAGGTAGGCGCGCCGCTGCTGGTGGTCTCGCAGTTCACGCTGTACGGCGACGCGCGCAAGGGCCGCCGCCCCACCTGGATCGCCGCCGCCCGCCCCGAGGTCGCCGAACCGCTCATCGCCGCGTTCTGCCAGCATCTGCGAGACCGGGGCGCAGTAGTCGAAACCGGAAGGTTCCGGACCCACATGCTGGTCGAGAGCGTGAACGTCGGACCTCACACGGTGATGCTCGAAATCTGAGACTCACGGATTCGTGCCACGGCTCGGCCGCCTCACCGCCACTTCACGCCCGCTGGGCGAAGCTTCTTCCCGTAGGAATGATCGCGCCACTTGTCCGAGACTGAGGCAAGCACACGGGAGGCGAGCGAAGTGGCCCAGCCGCTGAGTGACACCACGGAGTTCAACGCAGTCGATGTCGACGCTGACGCCGACGAGCAGCACGAGCCGCAGATCGACAACACGGGCGTCTCAGCGGACCTCGTTCGCGCTTACCTCAACACCATCGGACGGACCAAGCTGCTCACCGCCGAGCAGGAGGTCGACCTCTCCAAGCGGATCGAGGCCGGCCTCTACGCCGAGGAGAAGCTCAGCACGGGCAACGTCCACCCCGCGTGGATGAACACCTACGAGGTCGTCGTCCGCGAGGGCCGCGCCGCGAAGGCCCACCTGCTGGAGGCCAACCTGCGCCTGGTGGTCAGCATCGCCAAGCGGTACACCGGCCGCGGCATGGCGTTCCTGGACCTCATCCAGGAGGGCAACCTCGGTCTCATCCGCGCCGTCGAGAAGTTCGACTACACCAAGGGCTACAAGTTCTCCACCTACGCGACCTGGTGGATCCGGCAGGCCATCACCCGCGCCATGGCCGACCAGGCCCGCACCATCCGCATCCCGGTGCACATGGTCGAGCAGGTCAACCGCATGGTCCGGGTCCGCCGCGACCTGTCGGCCACCCTCGGCCGCGAGCCGGTCGTGGCCGAGGTCGCCGCCGCCCTCGGCATCGAGGAGTACCAGGTCATCGAGCTGATCTCGTATGACCGCGAGCCGGTCAGCCTCGACCAGGCCGTCGGCGAGGACGGCGAGAGCGCCCTCGGCGACTTCGTCGCCCGCATCGACCCCCGCGAGGAGCCCGCCGACAGCGTGTCGCAGGGCATGCTGAAGTCCGAGGTCGAGATCGTGCTCTCCACGCTCTCCCAGCGCGAGCAGGCCGTGATCCGGCTCCGCTTCGGCCTCGACGACGGCCGGCAGCGCACCCTCGACGAGGTCGGCCGCGAGTTCGGGCTGTCGCGGGAGCGCATCCGCCAGATCGAGAAGGTCACCCTGCTCAAGCTGCGCCACCCCTCCCGCGCCAAGCGCCTCGAGGCCTACGCCAGCTGAGGTGTCACGTAAACGCGCCCACCGTTTCACCTACTACGCCTTGATCGACAGGAACCTTTGGCTGCGGCGACAGCCAGGCGTCCCTGTCGATCAAGGCGTTCGCTGTTCGGGTGGCGGGGTTGGGTCAGAAGAGGCGGCGGGGGCCGCTGTCGGGGCGGGGCAGCGGGGTGGTGAAGTCGGCCGTGGCGTGCAGGACGGCCAGGCCCTCGGGGCGGGCCAGGATCGGGTTCAGCGACAGTGACGACAGCGTCGGTTGGTCGTCCACCAGGCGGCCGACGCGCAGCAGCAGATCGGCGAGGGCGTCCAGGTCGACCGGGGCGGAGCCGCGGTACCCGGTCAGCAGCGGCGCTGCGCGCGGGGCGCGGACCAGGGCGGCCGCGTCGCGGTCGGTGAGCGGGACCGGGCGCCAGGCGCGGTCACCGAGCAGGTCCGCCGCCTCGCCGCCGAGGCCGAAACCGACGACCGGGCCGAACGCCGGGTCGTCGACGACCTCGACCACGCAGGCGACACCGGGGGCGACCATCGGCTGGACGAGCACCTCCACGCCGAGGCCGAAGAGCCGTTCCAGCTCCTGGTATGCCTCGTCCACCAGCGCCGGCGACGTGAGGTTGAGCCGGACCGCGCCGAGGTCGAGGCGGTGCCGCCACGGTTTCGTGGCGACCTTCAACGCGACGGGCAGGCCGAGCGCGGCGGCGACCGTCGCGACGTCGGGGCCCGAGGTGCGGCGCGACGGGACGACGGGGACGCCGTACGCGGCGAGCAGCCCGTCGATGTCGCCGGCCAGGTCGGCCGCGACAGCCGGAAACGTCGGGACGGTCCCGACCGGTTCGCGGCGCCAGGCGGCGTAACGGGCGACCCGCCCCAGGGCCCGCACCGCCTCCTCGATCGCCGGGTACGTCGGCAGCGCGGTCGGGTCGCTCTCCACGTAGGCGGGGGCGACGGTGAACGACGGGTCCGCGGGCAGGACGACGGCGAGGGGGCGCGCGGATTCCACGGCCGAGGTGCGCAGCAGCTCCGCGACGCCGAGGTCGCCGGAGATCGCGAGCGCGGGGGCGTAGGCGGCGAGGACCGCGTCGACGGCGTCGTCGGCGAGAGCCTCCCGCACCGCGCGGACGAAGTCGGCGTCGCTGACCTCCGGGCCGAGGTCACGGACGGAGGCGACCCGGAGGCCGGCGGCCGGCGCCTTCGCGACGGTGAGGACGCCCAGGGCGGCGGCGTTGGTGACGACCGCGATGCGGTCCCCGGTCGGCAGGGGCTGCCCGGCGATGAGCAGGCCGACGTCGAAGAGCTCGGCGACGGTGTCGACGCGGATCACCCCGGAGCTGGCGAACAGCGCGGCGACACCGCGAGCGTCAGGCCCGGAAGGCAGGCCCGTGGACACCAACGGGGTGCGCACCGGGCTCGCGACCGCCGCGACCGGTTTGCGCCGGGCCAGCTCGCGGGCGATGCGGGCGAACTTGCGCGGGTTGCCGAACGTCTCCAGGTAGAGCAGGACGGCGTCGGTGTGCGGGTCGTCGCGCCAGTACTGGAGCGCGTCGTTGCCGGACACGTCGGCGCGGTTGCCGGCGGAGACGAATGTCGACAGGCCGAGCCCGCGCCGGTCGGCCTCGGCGAGCAGGGCCGTGCCGAGGGCGGCGGACTGGCTGAAGAAGCCGACCCGGCCCCGGCGCGGCAGCAGCGGCGCGAGGGTCGCGTTGAGCTGGACCCCGGGGTCGGTGTTGGCGATGCCGAGGCAGTTGGGACCGACCAGGCGCATGCCGTGGCTGCGGACCGTGCGCAGCAGCGTCGCCTGCGCCTCGGCGCCGGCCGGTCCGGCCTCGGCGAACCCGGCGGACACGACCACGAGGCCGTGCACGCCCGCGGCGGCGCAGTCCTCGGCGACGGAGAGGACGGCGTCCGCCGGCACCGCGACCACCGCCAGGTCAACGGGGTGCGTGGTGCCGGCCAGTGCGGCCACCGCCGGCAGCCCGCCGATGCCGGCGGCCGACGGGTGCACCGGGATGAGTGGTCCGGCCGGGCCGGCCGCCTTGAGGTGCGCGAGGATGGCGGCGCCGATGCCGGTGCCGTCGGCGCGGGCGCCGTAGACCGCGACGCCCCGCGGGTTGAGCAGCCGGCCGATCGAGCGCGCCTCGGCCTGCTGCTCGCGGGACCACTGGACGCGCATCGAGTCGGGGGTCGCCGCGATCGGGAACCACAGGTGCACGACGCCGTCGGAGAACTTGCGCTCGATCTGGAACCCGGCGGCCATGAAGACGCGCAGCATCGCCTGGTTGACCGGCAGGACGTCGGCCTCGAACTCGGTGATGCCCTCCTGCGACGCGGCCGCGACCAGGTGCTCGATGAGGACGGAGCCGATGCCCCGGCCCTGGTGCGCGTCCTCGACCACGAACGCCACCTCCGCCTGGTGCGAGCCGGCGCCGAGGCGTTCGTAGCGGCCCACGGCGATGAGCTCGCCGCCGTGCTCGATGACGAACGCCTCCCGGTCGCGGTGGTCGACGGTGACGAACCGGTCCAGGTCGCGCTGCGGGATCCGCGGGTACGCCGAGAAGTACCGCAGGTATCGGGTCCGCTCGGAGAACCGTGAGTGCAGGGCGACGATCCGGTCGGCGTCGTCGGGCCGGATCGGTCGCAAGTGGACGGTCGTGCCGTCGGAGAGCAGGACGTCCGCGGCCCGGTCCGGTGTTTCGGTCACGTCTTCATGCTCCCACCGGCCGGTTGGTTATCGTGTCGGGATGATGCTCACCCCGGCCGACGTGCAAGCCGTCCGGTTCACGAAGGCGGCGTTCGGCAAGCGCGGCTACGACGAGGACGAGGTCGACGCGTTCCTGGACGTGGTCGCCCAGGCGCTGACCGCGATGCACGACGAGCTGTCCATGCTGCGCGGCGCGCCGTCGCCGGACACGTCGTTCGGCACCTCGACGGCGGCGGAGACGGCGATGCTGGCCGAGCTCGACCGGATCAAGCAGCGCCTGACCCGCCTGGAGGAAGCGGCCGTGATCAGTTCCTAGCTCCGTCGGCTTCGCCAGCGGTTCCGTGGAGGGTCCCACTCACACCACTCGTGCCTCAGTCGCGCGGGTCGTGCGGGTCCAGGCCGAAGTGCGGGAAGCTCGCCGTGCGGGTTGCCATGATCGCCCGGTCGACGCCGTCCGGGGTCTGTCCCGGCACCCATGGCGACCATTGCGCGTTGCCGCCGTCCGTCATCTCCGTCGGCACGGGATGTCCCGGCCTCCGTCGAGCGGCGAGCGACTGCCACGACGCCGGCGTCGGTGTCGACGGGTCGACGGCGTCGCCGGTGAGCACGGCCAGCAGGTGTGTCCACGCCCGCGGGACGCACTCGACGAGCGCGTATCCACCGCCGCCGCTGGCCACCCACTTGCCGCCCGCCACCTCCGTCGCGAGGTCGCGCAGCGCGAGGTACGCGGCCCGCTGGCCGTCGACGGTCAGCCGCAGGTTGGCGAGGGGGTCGTGCCGGTACGTGTCGGCGCCGCACTGCGTGAACAGCAGCTGCGGCCGGAACGCGCGGAGCACGCCCGGCACCACGGCGTGGAACGCGCGCAGCCAGCCGGCGTCGTCGGTGCCCGCCGGCAGTGCGACGTTGACCGCGGAACCCTCCGCGCCCGGGCCGCCCGTCTCGACGGGGAACCCGGTGCCGGGGAAGAGCGAGTGCGGCGACTCGTGCAGGCTGACGGTGAGCACCCGCGGGTCGTCGTAGAAGATCTCCTGCACGCCGTCGCCGTGGTGGACGTCGATGTCGACGTACGCGACCCGTTCCGCGCCGAGCTCCAGCACCCGGGCGATCGCGACGGCGGGATCGTTGTAGACGCAGAACCCGGCGGCCCGGGCCGGCATCGCGTGGTGCAGCCCGCCGGCGATGCTGACCGCGCGGTCGGCCTCGCCGAGCCAGACCGCCTCGGCGGCGGCCCGGGTGGCGCCAGCGATGAGGGCGCTGACGTCGTGCATACCGGTGAATGTGGGGTTGTCGGAGGTGCCGAGCCCCATGATGCTGAGCCGCCGGCCGGTCGACGCGGCCTTGACCACGGCGATGTAGTCGGGATCGTGCACGGTGGCCAGCACGTCGTCGCCGGCCTGCTCCGGGGCTCGCAGCGTGACCCCGTCGCGACCGAGGATGCCCAGGTCACGGGCGAGTGCCATGGTCAGCTCCACGCGCACCGGGTCGAGGGGGTGCTCGCCCATGTCGTACCGCAGAAGCGCGTCATCCCACATGACCAGCGTGTTCACGTGACCGGCCCCTCCTTTGCAGTGTGCGCAGGGACCCTGCGCGCGCCGGTAGGATTGTGAAAAGCGGAGACCCCCGCTTCCCAAACCAGCTCGGCGACGACGGCACCGTCCAAGATCGCTTGGTTGGCTGTCACGTTCCAATCTTGACGTACGCGACGAGTACCATCGCGTACCGGGAGGGCAAGGCAGTGAACGACCTGGTCGATACCACTTCGCAAAGGTGTACCACCGGAGGTGGTTCAAATTAACGATCTCGTGGATACCACCGAGATGTACCTGAAGACGATCCTGGAGCTCGAAGAAGAGGGCGTCGTTCCCAAGCGTGCCCGGATCGCCGAGCGGCTCCACCAGAGCGGACCCACCGTCAGCCAGACCGTCGCCCGCATGGAGCGCGACGGCCTGCTGATCGTCGAGGGCGACCGCCACCTCGCGCTGACCGACGAGGGCCGCGTCCACGCGGTCGCCGTCATGCGCAAGCACCGCCTCGCCGAGCTGCTGCTGGTCAATGTGATCGGCCTGCCGTATGAGGAGGCGCACGAAGAGGCGTGCCGCTGGGAGCACGTCATGAGCGACGCCGTCGAGCAGCGGGTCTACGAGCTGCTGGGCCGCCCGACCCGATCGCCGTATGGCAACCCGATCCCGGGACTTGAGGGCCTCGAGGGCAGCACCACGCCCCACGACCCGTCCGACCCCGAGCGCAACCTCGCCTTCCCCGGCCTCGCCGGTGCGGTCGTGGTGAGCCGGATCTGCGAGAGCGTCCAGACCGACGCCGACGTCCTGCGCCAACTGCACACCGCCGGCATCGACCCCGGCGCGACGGTCACCGTGGCGCAGGAGCGCGACGGCGTCAGCATCGACCGGGCCGGCGAGCGCATCCGGCTGCCGCGCGAGGTCGCGTCGCGGGTGTTCGTAGCAGCGCACTGATGCTCAGTGGGTGCACCGTCCAGGAGCTGGTCGACCGCGTCGCCGGCAAGTGGAGCGTGTGCATCCTGGTGGCCGCGGCCGACGGCCCGATCCGGTTCACCGAGCTGGAGCGGGCCATCAGCGGCATCAGCCGCCGCATGCTGACCCTGACGCTGCGCAACCTGGAGCGCGACGGGATGCTCGTGCGGACCGTCTACCCGACGGTCCCGCCGCGGGTCGAATACAGCCTCACGCCGATGGCCCTGGAGCTGCACGCCGCCCTGCTCGCGATCACCACGTGGGCGGAGCGGCACCGCACCGACGTCGCCCTGGCCCGCGAACACTACGACGCCCGCCCCACCCCGTAGCTCCCTTCCTCCAAGTTGCCGATCAGCACTGTTGCATGGCCACATGGCCACATGTACGGTCAGGGCTGGACGGGAAGGAGCCACGGCATGACTGTCACCCTGAACGTGCCGCCTCGACCGCTGACAGTGCACGACGTGACGGCGCTCGCGGAGGCCGACGAGTTGCACTGCTTCGAGCTGACCGAAGGCAACCTCGTCGTCATACCGCCGAGGACTCTTGGGCACCAACACAGCGCTTCGCGTCTCGGCGTGTGGTTGATGAACCACGGCTTCCCCGGACGGACCGGTCTCTTCGTCGGCCTCAAAACCACGGACGACGACCTCAACGGTCGGGTCCCCGACGTGGCCGTCACGAAGGGTTACGTTCCGGGCGAAACTGTCTGGATACCGGCGGAGAATGTCCTGCTCGCGGCGGAGATCGTGTCGGCGGGGTCGGAGCGGACCGACCGGTGGTTCAAGCCGCTCGAATACGCCGCCGCCGGGATCGAGCACTTCTGGCGGGTCGAGCCCGACGGCACGGTGCTGCGGTTCCGGCTCGTCGACGGGGCGTACGCCGAGATCGGCAAGGACCCGCTCGACGCCCTGCTCGCCGGTGAGGTCCCCGACCTGGACTGAGACGCGGGCCACACGGTGTCACGTTCCGGCGGCTGAGGCGTCTGGTATGCCATGAAGCGAACAGTGCTCGTCACCGGCGCGACCGGGACGCTCGGGCGGGATGTCGTCGCCGTCCTGAAGGAACGTGGTCACGAGGTGCGCGGCTTGAGCCGGTCGAGGCCCGGCTACGCGCACGCCGACCTGCTCACCGGCGAAGGGCTCGCCGAGGCCCTCGACGGGATCGACGTCGTCGTGCACGCGGCGACCGACGGACGCAAGGACGTCGCGGCGACCGCGAAGCTCATCGAGGCCCTGGAAGCCGCCGGGAAGCCCCAGCTGGTGTTCGTGTCGATCGTCGGCGTCGACCGGATCCCGCTCGGCTACTACCGGGACAAGGTCACGATCGAGGGGATGGTGGCCGCGTACGGCGGGACCTCGCTGCGCGCCAGCCAGTTCCACGACCTGGTGCTCACCCTGGCGAAGGCGCTGACGAAGCTGCCGCTCATCGGGTTCTACCCGGCGTTCGACGTGCGGCCGGTCGAGGTGCACGACGTGGCCGTGCGGCTGGCGGAGATCGTCGAGGGTGAACTGCCGGCGCAGCCGGGGGACTTCTCCGGCCCGCAGCGGCGCAGCACGCGAGCGCTGTGGCAGGCGTACCTCACCCACACCGGGAAACGGCGGCTGCTCGTGCCGATCAGGCTGCCCGGGAGGATCTTCCGGGCGCTACGCGACGGCGCGGGGACCGGGCCCGGGGGCGGGATCGGGACTTGGGAGGAGTTCCTCGTCCGGAAGCTGTGAGTGGCGGATCCGGCGCAGCCCCACGGCGGCGGCGGCGCCCGCGGCGGCCACGTCGGCGACGGTGAAGAGCAGGCGCGACATGAGCGTCATGGCCCACGCCGTCGCCCACGGCATGCCCAGACCGGCCAGGCCGAGGGCCATCAGGAACTCGCGGGCGCCGAGCCCGGACGGCGCGACGATGACGAACGTGCTGATGCTCATGGCCAGGGCCATCGCGAAGATGCTGCCGGTCAGGCCGTGCAGGCCCGGCAGCTGCGCGCGCACCAGCAGCCACAGGTGCAGGCCCGCCGTCAGATAGCCGACGACGCACCACGCCATGGTGGAAAGGATCGGCCGCCAGGTGATCGGACGGTCCAGCGGTGGGCGCCGCAGCAACCGCATCGCCCGGCCGACGATCCAGGTCAGCAGCGGCGGGTAGCAGCAGACGACGGTGAACGGCAACAGGATGATCGACGACCACACGGCCAGGGAGCCGAACACCTCGTGCTTGGAGGCGCGCACCCCGTCGAACGCGGTGCCGAAGCCGGGCGACGTCAGGATCAGCCCGGTCGTGACGCCGACACCGCTCACCAGGACCGAGCCGATGAAGACCTTGGCCCGGGACACACCGGCGCGGCGGCCGAGCTCCATCTGCACGACATACGCCCACACGGAACCCGGCAGATACTTCCCGAGCGAGCCGACCAGCATGATCGGGGCGGCGTCGCGGACCCGCAGCGGATGGTCCATGCTGCCGACCATCGACCGCCACGCCATCATCGTCGCCCACAGTGACAGGACGGCAGTGAACAGTGACAGGGTCAGCGACGTCCACGACAGGCTACGGAACGTCGCCTGCACCTCGGGCCACTGGTCGCGCGTGGTGGCGACGATGAAATACACGATGCCGAGCACGGCGAGGATCCGGACGGCGGTGATCAGGCGGGCCCGCCAAGGCTTGGCTGGTGCCACTTCGACGACAGGCTGACCCACGGACGGGAACGCTAGCACGAATACGATTCGGCGGACGGCAGGTGTAGGTGGAACACAAGGAGGCAGCGTGCGGTACGTGGTCATCGGTGGCGGCATCGTCGGCTTGGCCACGGCGCACCGGCTCACCCTGGAACATCCCGGCGCGGACGTCACCGTCGTGGAGAAGGAACTGACCTGGGGCGCCCATCAGACGGGCCACAACTCCGGCGTCATCCACGCGGGTGTCTACTACCAGCCCGGCAGCCTCAAGGCGACGCTGTGCAAGGCCGGCAGCGCCTCCATGGTGGACTTCTGCCGCGAGCACGGCATCCCGCACCAGGTGACCGGCAAGCTGATCGTGGCAACCGAAGCGTCCGAGCTGCCCCGTTTGCGCGGCCTGTACGAGCGTGCTCTCGCCAACGGGCTCCCCGCCCGGCTGGTCGACGCCGACGAGGCCCGGTCGTTCGAGCCGGAGGTCGCCTGCGTCCAGGGCATCCACGTGGCGTCGACCGGCATCGCCGACTTCGGTGCCGTCTGCGCCACCCTCGCCGCACTGCTGGAGAAGGCCGGCGCGACGCTGCGCCTCGGCGCGCGGGTGACCGGGATCTCCACCCTGCACGGCGAGACGGTCGTGCACACCACCGTCGGCGACGTGTTCGCCGACGTCCTCGTCAACTGCGCCGGCCTGCACGCCGACCGGGTCGCGAAGCTCGCCGGCATCAAGCCACCGGCCCGGATCATCCCGTTCCGCGGCGAGTACTTCGAGCTGCGCGACTCCCGGCGCCACCTGGTCAACGGCCTGATCTACCCGGTGCCCGACCCGCAGTTCCCGTTCCTCGGCGTGCACCTGACCCGCATGATCGACGGCAGCGTCCACGCCGGCCCCAACGCGGTCCTCGCCACCGCCCGCGAGGGCTACTCGTGGTCCCGCGTCCGCCCCCGTGACGTCGCCGACACGGTCACCTACCCCGGCATGTGGCAGCTGGCCCGCAAGCACCTGCGGTACGGGCTCACCGAGGTCCGCCGCTCCCTGTCGAAGCAACGCTTCGCCGACAGCCTGGCCCGGCTGGTGCCCGCGGTGACCGCGGCCGACCTGGTGCCCGCCGCCGCGGGGGTGCGCGCCCAGGCCATCACGCCGGCCGGCGCCCTCGTCGACGACTTCCTCATCGTCGCCGAGGGCCGGCAGGTCCACGTCCTCAACGCCCCGTCACCGGCCGCGACCAGCTCGCTGGAGATCGCCAGGTACATCGTCGACCGGCTGCCGCCGCCGCGATAGGGTGCGCGTCGTGCGGAGGCTTGTCGTGGCATGCTCGGTGCTGGTCCTGCTCGCCGGTTGCGACGACGCCGGCGCGCAGCCACCGGCCAACCCGTCGACCGCGCCCGCCGCCGCGGCCGGGGGCGCCTGCCAGCTGCTCGACTTCCCGGTGGTCAACGCCAAGCTCGGCCTTGACCTCGCCGTCGCCGCGGCGGCCACCCAGGACAACACCTTCACCTGCGTCCTGCAGCCCCGCGGCGCCGGCTCCCCCGACCTGATCCTGTCGGTGAGCGCCACGACGATCGGCGCCGACATCTACACGTCCACCGTCCAGCCCAAGGGCGCCGCCGCGGTCCCCGGCCTCGGCGCCGCCGCCTATCAGCTGCCGACCCCCGCCACGGACACCACCGGCCCGGGCGCGGAGGTCGGCTGGCTCGCCGGCAACAAGCGGATCATCCAGCTGTCGGTGCACCTCGCCCGGGGCACTCCCGACGACCGGTCCGCCGACCTCCTGCCGAAGCTCATCGACCTGGCCAAACTGCTCGACCTCAGCAGCCTGTAGTTGGGTTGAGGAACGCGGCCGCCTCGGCGCGGAGGAGGGTCAGGAAGTCTGTGACGGCCGGCGGGACGGTGCGGCCGGCGATCGTGGCCGCGAGGACGCTGCGGGGTGGGACCTCGTCGGGGTGCAGGGCGAGCAGCGTCACGTCGGGCGGGGCGGCCCGCGCGGCCAGGGCGGGGACCAGGGTCACGCCGAGGCCGGCGGCCACGAAGCCGAGTTTCGCGGTCCACTCGCCGGCGACGAAGGCGATCCGCGGCCGGTACCCCAACCGCACGCTCGGCGCCAGCAGGGTCTCCTCCGGGGCCGCCGAGCCCGCGATCCACGCCTCGGACGCCAGCGACGCCAGCCGCACCGGTGCACCCGCCGGCAGCGGATGTCCCGTCGGCACGGCCAGGAGCACGGGCTCGTCCAGGACGTGATGCGTGGTGAACCGGGCGTCCTCGAACGGGCGGTCCGCACCCGCGGTGACCAGCACCACGTCGGCCTCGCCGGTGAGCAGGGCGGTGAGGAGGCTGCCGGTGACGCCCTCGATGAGGGTCAGGCGGACCTCGGGGCGGGCGGCGTGGAAGCGGGCGAGGGCGCGCGGGACGAGCGCGGCGTCGGCGGTGGCGAACGCGCCCACCCGCAGGTGGCCGGCGGTGCCGGCGTGCACGGCGGTGACCTCGCGGCGGGCCAGGGCGAGCCGGTCGAGGATCGCCGTCGCGTGGTCGAGCAGGCAGGCGCCCTCGGCGGTGAGGGCGACACCGCGGGGCAGCCGGTCGAACAGGCGCGCGCCGAGCTCCAGCTCCAGGGCCGCGATCTGGCGGGAGACGGCCGACTGCGTGTAGCGCAGCGTCGTCGCGGCGCCGGTGATCGAGCGCTGCCGGGCAACCTCCCGGAAGACTTCCAGCGTCTCGGTCTGCACGCCGATACATTCTCACACCGCATGGCAGCGATGCCAGACATTCGTTGGTCGCATGGCATGGCCCGGATTACGGTCACCGGCATGGAGAAGATCGCTGTGCTCGGGCTCGGGCACATGGGGGCACCGATCGCGCGACGCCTGGCCGCGCACGGGTTTCCGGTCACGGGGTGGAGCCGCACACCGAGACGGATCGACGGCGTGACCGTCGTGCCGGACGCCGCGGCGGCGGCGCGCGACGCCGGCATCGTCATCACGATGCTCACCGACGGCCCGACGGTGATCGAGGTCGTCCGAGCCGCACAATTCAAGGCGACCGCGACGCTGGTCGACATGTCGACGATCGGCCCCGACGCCGTGCGCGACCTCGCCGCGGTCCTGCCCGGCGGCGTGGACCTGGTCGACGCGCCGGTCGCGGGCAGCACCGGAGCCGCCGAGGGTGGCACGTTGCGCATTTTCGCGGGGGGCACGGATGCCGCCCTCGACCGGGTCGCCCCGGTCCTCGCCGCGCTCGGGGAGGTCCGTCGCTGCGGCCCGTCCGGCCGTGGCGCGGCGATGAAGGTGGTGCTCAACACCGCGCTCGTCACCGCGCTCGCCTCGCTGGCCGAGGTGCTGCAGGTCGCCGACGCGGTCGGCGTGCCCCGCGAGGAGGCCCTGGAGGCGTTGCGCGGCGGGCCGCTCGGGATCGCCGTGGAACGCGTCCTGACCGCCAGGTCGGCGCACTTCGCGGTGCGGCTCGCGGCGAAGGACCTCGCCCTCAGCGTCGGCGACCGGGACCTGCCGGTGGCCGTCGCCGCCGGGCGGCACCTGGCCGCCGCCGACCCGGAGGCGGACCTGACCACCATCGTGCTGAAAGGACTTCCATGCTCGTCATAGACAACCCCGCCACGGTGGCGGCGCCGGTCGGGGCGTACTCGCACGTGGCCCGGGTCGACGTCGGCACCGGGACGCTGCTGTTCCTGTCCGGCCAGATCGCGCTGGACGACGACGGCCGGCTCGTCGGCGCCGGTGACATGGTCGCGCAGGCGACCCGGGTGTTCGAGCTGATCGGCGCGATCCTCGAGGCGCACGGGGCGACGTTCGCCGACGTCGTGAACATCCGCACGTTCCTGACCGACATGGCGCAGCTGCCGCAGTACGGTCAGGTCCGCCTGGCGGTGTTCACGGGCCGGCCGCCGACCAGCACCACGGTCGAGGTGTCGAAGCTGTTCCGCGACGGCGCCCTGCTCGAGGTCGAGGTGGTGGCCGCCGTCGCCGGCTGACTTGACCGGATCCTTACGTTGTCCCGCGGGCCGCGCTTACCCGCGGGACACACCATGTCCGGCATGAGACGAACCATCGCCATCGCGCTCGCGGCCGCGCTGCTGTTCGCGGGCGGCTGCGGGCGGCAGGAGCGCAAGGATCGGCGCGACCAGCGCCCACCCGCGGTCTCGACCCAGACGACCCCGGCCCAGGACGCCCCTGCGGCAGCCTCCCAGGGCGACGACGTCGACCAGCTGCTCGACCAGGTGGACCAGCAGCTGTCCGGCGACGCCCAGCCCGCCGGCGACGAAGACTGAGAGGGACCGATATGAAGCGCACCCTGATCGCCCTGACCCTGATCCTCACCGCCGTGCTCATCCCGGCCACGGCCTCGGCCGAGCCGTCCGCACGGCCGTCGGTGAAGGCCGCCACGCTCGAAGCGGCCAAGGACGCCGTCGCGGACCGCATCGACAAGCGCCTCGACGCGCTGAAGAAGTTCGAGACGAGCCTCGCCGCCGCGAAGCAGGTCCAATCCGGGCACCGCGGCACCCTCACGAAGCTCATCAGCGACCAGCGGGCCGGCCTGACCGCGCTGAAGACCAAGGTCCAGGGCGAGACGACCGCCGCGGCGGTGAAGGACGACGCCCAGTCGATGGTCTTCGACTACCGCGTCTTCGTCCTCACCGGCCCCAAGGTCCGGCTCGCCGCGGCGATCGACACGGAGCTCGCCGTGGTGGCCAAGCTGCGCACCCAGCCCGGTGCCGACGCCGCGAAGCTCGACGCGATCGAGGCCACCCTGAAGGGCAAGGTCGACACCCTGCTGGCGGTCAAGCCGGGCCCGGACGGCGACGCGCTGCGGGCGCAGGTCCAGCAGGTCCGCGCCGCCGCCAAGACCGCCCACGCCGACCTGAAGGCGCTGCGCAAGACCAAGAAGTAACGCCTGGCCGGGCACGTGCCGTACACCCGCCGCGGTGATCGTCACGATCACCGCGGCGGACCGCTAGGCGGTGACGATCTCGATCGAGGTCGACGGGTGGCGGCGGCGCAGCGCCTCGGCCCGGGTCCGGGCGTCGTCGGACAGGACGAGCAGGCGCACCGGGCCGGGCATCCGGGCGATCACGGCGTCCAGGCGGTCCGGCGAGTTGATCGGCCCGACGTGGTAGGTGGCGCCGGCCATCTCGCCGGAGGTGCGCTGCAACGCCGAGATGAACAGCGTCAGCCGGTATGACTCGTAGCCCGGGTCGTCGCCGACGACCACGGTCGGGCGGCCCGGGGTGAGGGCCAGGGCCGCCCTCGCGTAGGCGAACTGGTCCACCCCGGCCCCGGCCAGCCAGGTCGTCCTGGACTCCAGCTGGTCCGGCCGGTCGCCGCCGACGAGGGCGACGATCGCCATCAGCACCGACGCCGCCCTGAGGTTGATCACGGTCCGGGGCCGGCGGGGCAGGTGCAGCGCGAGGGCTCCGGTGCCGGCCAGCAGCAGGGCCAGGACCAGGAACAGGGCCTTGTTGGCGTAGTAGCCGCTGCCGGCGCCGAAGAGCCGCTGCACGGCCAGCATCCCCACCGCGAAGCCGGCCACGGGGACGAAGATCAGCGCGTACGAGCGCCAGATCCTGCTCCGGCGGCCACGGCCGGTCAGGAGGCCCGACGCGACCAGGCAGAACAGGACCGCGAGCCCTTCCCGGCCGACCCTCAGGGTCCCGACGCTGAGCAGCGCGCCGGCCTGGCCGGCGACGAGGACGCCGATGGCGAGCGGGACGGCGCTGGTGACGGCGATCGCGAGGGCGGCGGCGGGGATCCGCTGCGCGCGAGCTCGTCGGCGTTCCCGCATCAGCCAGAGGATCGCGGCCAGGCCGACCGGCGGCAGGTACAGGTAGTAGGTGAACCCCACGGCGGCGAGCAGGGCCGCGACAAGCAGCAGCTGCTGCCGGGGGCGGGGCACCGGGCGGATGAGGACGGTGAGGAGCATGACCGCCTCGGCGAGGCCGAGCACCTGGCTCGGGTAGCCGAACCGGACGAGGTCCAGCAGTTCCCCGAACGCGCACAGCGCGGCGATGCCGCCGGCGAGCGGGATCATGCGCGCCGGGCTGAGGCCGCCGGCGCCGATCCACTGCGCGGCCCAGATGATCGTCGCGGCGAGCAGCAGGTAGCCGCCCGCGACGAACACCAGGTAGTGGTCGAACATGGCGGCGCCGGTGCCCTGCGCGGTGGCAGAGGACCGGACGAACCCGTCGAGCAGCGCGGCGGTCAGGTGCTCGCCCTGCGGGTAGGTGACCATCCCCTCGTAGACCAGGGCCCGGCCCTGTTCCGGTTGCTGGAAGAGGTACCCGCCGGCGTGGCGGATGGCGTCGAACAGGGACGCGTGCCGGGCGAGGTCCTCGCCCTCCATGACGAGCGCGAGCCGTCCGGGGCGCCCGTCACGCAGCAGCGGCCAGGCGACGACCGCACCGACGGCGGCGACGGCGAGCCCCGCGATCGCGTCGGTGGCGCCGGGTCTCGGCAGCCGCGGCCGGCGGCCGGTCTTCGCGGCGGCGACGATCAGGGCGGTGGCGGCGGTCCCGCCGGCGGTCACCGGGTGCAGACCCCACGGCCAGACGGCGAAGACGAGCGCGGCGAGGCAGGTGAGGCCGAGCAGCAGCCCGGTCGCGAGCATCAGCCGGTCGAGGACGGTCCGGCCGCCCCGCAGCAGCGCGGCGGTGGCGATCAGCAGCAGCGGCGGGACGAGGAGGGCTCCTCCGGCGAGGTACAGCAGCGCGATGACCAGCCAGGCGGCCGCCACCAGTGCGACGACGGGGAGTTGCTTGGGTGTGACGTCCGTTTTGGGGGGTGCGGATACTGACACAACTCGCTTAACGACGAAGTCCGGCATCTAGTCGTTTGTCATGACGTGTTGGCTGACCGGTACTCACCCCGCGCGAACGCGTTCGGGTTCCTGCGCCTGTGTCTCGCACTCGCGGTGCTGATCGGGCACTCGTGGCCGCTCGGCGCCGGCCGGCCGACCCCCGGACTCGGGCTCTCGCACGGTCAGACGGACCTCGGGTCGCTCGCGGTGTCCGGCTTCTTCGTCCTGTCCGGGTTCCTGGTCAGTGCCAGCGCGGCGCGGCTGGGGTTCGTGCGCTTCGCCTGGCACCGCTGCCTGCGGATCTTCCCCGGGCTGTGGGCCTGCCTGCTGGTCATCGCGGTCGTCGCCGGATGTTTCGCGTCGTTTTCCGCCTCGGTGACATTCGCCCTGAACAACGCGCTCGGGCAGCCGCACCAGTGGGGCATCGGCACCCTGTTCGGCGACAACCCCTACGGCCGCCTCACCGCCGGCGGGTCGGTCGTCAACGGCTCACTGTGGAGCCTGCCGTTCGAGCTCTTCTGGTACGGCGTCTTCACCGCCCTCACCGCCTGCGGCGTCGTCCGCCGCTCCCCGCGCCTGATCCTGCTGCTCACCGCCGGCGCCTACGGCGTCCTGCTGAGCGACTTCCTGCACCAGCTGCCCGACCCGCACACGGTCCCGCACCCCCGCGGCTCCGTCGGCCCGATCCCGCTGTTCGGCGCGCTGGACACCCAGCTGCTCGTCTACCTGGGCTTCCTGTTCCTGCTCGGCGCCTCGGCGCAGCTGTTCCAGCACCGCGTCCCGGTCCACCCGCTGCTGATCGTCGCCGCGGCGGCGGTGCTGCTGGCGACCCTGCGCCTCGGCGCCTTCCACCTGCTCGGCTCCCCCGCGTTCGCGTATCTGCTGCTGTGCGCCGCCGGTACGCTGCCACGCTGGTCGCACCGGATCGGGCGGGGGCACGACTACTCGTTTGGCGTCTACATCTACGCGTTCCCGACCCAGCAGGTCCTCGCCGCGCTCGGCGTGCACCGCTGGGGCCTGCCGGCGTACATCGCCGTGTCCGTCGTGGCCACGACGCTGCTGGCGGCCGCCTCATGGCACCTCGTCGAGCGGCCGGCGCTGACGCTCAAGCACTGGACCCCGCCGCTGCCGGCCCGTTCCCCGGCTGGCCTGATCTTCCGATCAGCCCGAGGGCGCGTCCGCGCCGCGAGCCAGTTCGGCCAGGACGTTGTTGTCGCCGACGAAGATGCAGCCGCCCTCGCGCACCGTTGCGGTGATCAGCCGGATCATCGCCGGCTTGTCGGCGTCCACCAGCGCGACCCAGTCCACTGGCGCGCCGGTGTCCGGATCGGTTCGGGCGCTCCACGCCGCGATCTCCACCAGGATCGGGATCAGGGTGGGCCCATCCACGGTGAGCCGGTAGCCGGTCTTGCGGCGGTCTCCGGAGTCGTGGGTCCGCAAGAGGATGTTGCGTTGCTCGAGGTGGGCCAGGCGGTTGGCGAGGATGCTCGGCGCGCGCCGAAGGCGTGAGCCTGCTCGCCATGCAGGCACCCGATCACTACGGCGGCGGGCGGACGTTCACCACCTGGAGCTACCGCGTGGTCGAGGCCATGGCCCGGCTGGAGTACGACGTGCGGTTCGCCGACCCGGACGGCGCGACGAATACCCCCTGCGCGCGGGCATCTCGCCCGGCGTGCCCGACACCGTGCCACACGTGGTCACCTTCACGCCCCTCGCCGGCGGCGGCACCGAGGTGAGCAGCGACGCGGTGATCGAAGGCCATCGACTGGGCGTCATCCCCACCGTCGCGGCAATCGTCTCGCCTCGACCTTGGTCTTCAGCACGATCAGCCCGGTGCGCTGAGGATCCTGCGTTTCGGCGCCTTCCACCTGCTCGGGTACCCCGCGTCCGCGTACCTGCTGCTATGGCGTGCACCGCTGGGCGCTGCCGAACTACACCGCCGCATCGGCCCTGGCGACCATCGTGCCGGCCGCCGCCTCATGGCATCTCGTCGAACGGCCGGCGCGACGCCTGAACATTCGAGCCCACAGACGCATCGGCCACGCACAGCGCCGCTCTTGATCTCTATTCAGTGGCTACTGAGACCACTGGCCGGGCACGTCGTTCCCGTGACCCGGCCAGTGGCCTGCATCAGCTGTCAGCTGCAGCCGCTGGTGGAGCCGCAGCCCTCGCAGACGTAGCAGCTACCGGCGGGGCGCATCTTCGTGCCGCAGGTGAAGCACAGCGGCGCGTCGGCGGCCTTGCCCTGGACCAGTTCGAGCAGTTCGGTCGACGAGCCCACCTTGCGCGGGGTCGCGATCTCGACCTCGACCGGCTTCGGTGCCACGGCCGCCGGCTTCGCGGCCGCCTCCACCGGGGCGGAGTTGCGCATCTCGGTCAGATCGACGTCCGGCTCGCCCGCCTCGGCGCGCAGCTGGGCGGCGCGCTCCGACGAGGTGAGGATGCCCAGCTCCGAGCGGGTCTCGAAGTCCAGGAAGTCCAGCGCCAGGCGACGGAAGATGTAGTCCATCACCGACGACGACAGGCGGATGTCCGGGTCGTCGGTCATGCCGGCCGGCTCGAAGCGCATGTTGACGAACTTGCTGACGTAGGTCTCCAGCGGCACGCCGTACTGCAGGCCGATGGAGATCGCCACGGAGAAGGCGTCCATCACGCCGGCCAGGGTCGAGCCCTGCTTCGACATCTTCAGGAAGACCTCGCCGAGGCCGTCGTCCGGGTATGACGACGCGGTCAGGTACCCCTCGGCGCCGGCGACCGAGAACGACACGGTCGAGCTGGGCCGCTTCTTCGGCAGCCGCTTGCGGACCGGGCGGTACTCGATGACCTTCTCGGTCTTGACGACCTCCTGGACGACCGTCTTTTCCTCGGGCGCGGCCTTCGCGGACTTGTTCACCGCCGACAGCGGCTGGCCGACCTTGCAGTTGTCGCGGTAGATCGCGAGGGCCTTGAGGCCCAGCTTCCAGCCCTGGAAGTAGATCTCCTCGACGTCCTCGACGGTGGCCGCCTCCGGCATGTTGACCGTCTTGGAGATGGCGCCGGAGATGAACGGCTGGATCGCCGACATCATCCGCACGTGGCCCATCGGGGCGATGGTGCGCTCGCCCATGGCGCAGTCGAAGACGGAGTAGTGCTCGGCGCGCAGGCCGGGCGCGTCCACGACGTGGCCGTGCTCGGAGATGTGCTCGACGATCGCCTCGACCTGCTCCTCCTGGTAGCCCAGGTTGCGCAGGGCGCGGGGGACGGTCTGGTTGACGATCTGCATCGAGCCGCCGCCGACGAGCTTCTTGAACTTGACCAGGGCCAGGTCCGGCTCGACGCCAGTGGTGTCGCAGTCCATCATCAGGCCGATGGTGCCGGTCGGGGCGAGGACGCTGGCCTGCGAGTTGCGCCAGCCGTTCTTCGCGCCGATCTCGTTGCCCCGGGCCCACTCCGCGGTGGCCGCGACCTTGATCGCGACGTCGACGCCGCCGACGGTGCTGATCGCGTCGTTGGCGGTCGCGTGCTGCCGCATGACCCGCTGGTGCGGGACGGCGTTGCGGGCGTAGCCGTCGTACGCGCCGACGATCCCGGCCAGCTCGGCCGAGCGGCGGTACGCGGTGCCCGACATGAGGCTGCTGATCGTCGCGGCGACCGCGCGGCCACCGTCCGAGTCGTACGCGAGGCCACTGGCCATCAGCAGTGCGCCGAGGTTGGCGTAGCCGATGCCGAGCTGCCGGTACGCGCGGGTGGTCGCGCCGATCTTCTCGGTCGGGAAGTCGGCGAAGCAGATCGAGATGTCCATCGCGGTGATCACGAACTCGATCGACTTGACGAACTTCTCCACCGCGAACGTGCCGTCGGCGTTGAGGTACTTCATCAGGTTCAGCGACGCGAGGTTGCAGCTGGAGTTGTCCAGGTGCATGTACTCGCTGCACGGGTTCGACGCGGTGATCCGGCCGGTCTCCGGGCAGGTGTGCCACTCGTTGATCGTGTCGTCGTACTGGATGCCGGGGTCGGCGCACGCCCACGCGGCCTGGGCGAGCTTGCGGAACAGCTCGCGGCCCTTGACGGTCGACACGACGCTGCCGTCGAGCCGGGAGCGCAGCGCGAACTCGGCGTCGTCCTCGATCGACTGCATGAACTCGGCCGAGACCCGGATCGAGTTGTTGGCGTTCTGGTACTGGACGCTGACGATGTCCTTGCCGCCGAGGTCCATGTCGAAGCCGGCGTCGCGCAGGGCGCGGATCTTGTCCTCTTCGCTGGCCTTGGTCTCGATGAACTCCTCGACGTCGGGGTGGTCGACGTCCAGGATGACCATCTTCGCCGCGCGGCGGGTTGCGCCACCGCTCTTGATCGTCCCGGCGGACGCGTCGGCGCCGCGCATGAAGCTCACCGGGCCGCTGGCGGTGCCGCCGCTGCTCAGCAGCTCCTTCGAGGAGCGGATCCGGGACAGGTTGACGCCGGAGCCGGACCCTCCCTTGAAGATCAGGCCCTCCTCCTTGTACCAGTCGAGGATGCTGTCCATCGAGTCGTCCACCGCGAGGATGAAGCAGGCGCTGACCTGCTGCGGCGACTGCGTGCCCACGTTGAACCAGACCGGCGAGTTGAAGCTGAACACCTGGTGCAGCAGCATCCAGGTCAGCTCGTGGCCGAACACCTCGGCGTCGGCGGGCGAGGCGAAGTAGCCGTTGTCCTCGCCGGCCTTGCGGTACACGGTGACGACGCGGTCGATCAGCTGCCGCAGCGACCACTCACGGGCGTCGGTGCCGACCGCGCCGCGGAAGTACTTGGTGGTGACGATGTTCGCCGCGTTCACGGACCAGGAGTCCGGGAACTCGACGCCGCGCTGCTCGAAGTTGATCGAACCGTCGCGCCAGTTGGTCATGACGATGTCGCGACGCTCCCACGTCACCTCGTCGTAAGGGTGGACGCCCTCGGTCGTCCACACCCGCTCGACGCGCAGGCCCTGTGCCTCTTTGCGCGACGCTGCCTTGGTCTTCGTCTCCCCCGCCATCCGCGGCCCCCTCAAGTCTGCTTCGTACGTTTCTTCGACGCTGTGGTGCTGTGTGTGCGCTTCAGCCGACCGGCTCGGCCGCGCGCTCCCCCTGGTGTGGTGCGGTCTGTTGCGGTGCCTCCACGGCACTGGCGGGCCGGTTCGACGCCGCCCTGAGCGATGCGATCTCGCGCTCGAAGTCCTGCAGCGAGTCGAACGACCGGTAGACGGACGCGAAACGCAGATACGCCACCTCGTCGAGCTCCCGCAGCGGCGCGAGGATGGCCAGGCCGACCTCGTGGCTCGGCAGCTCGGCGGCCCCGCGGGCACGCACGGTCTCCTCGACCTTCTGCGCGAGGACCGCGATCGCGTCCTCGTCGACCGGGCGGCCCTGACATGCCTTACGGACCCCAGCGATGATCTTGGTACGGCTGAACGGTTCGGTGACGCCGCTGCGCTTGACGACTGCGAGGACGGCCTCCTCGACGGTGGTGAACCTCCGGCCGCACTCGGGGCAGGACCGGCGCCGACGGATGATCTGGCCGTCCTCGGCTTCCCGGGAGTCGACCACCCGCGAGTCGGCGTGGCGGCAGTACGGGCAGCGCATGCGGTGGCCTTCCAGTCTACGTCGTATATGTCCTGACAAAACGCACACGAACGCCCAACGGTCGGCCTTGGTGCCCGGCCTCCGCTGGTCTTTACCGTCAGTAAGGGTGATTGCCGAATCCACTACCTGTGGACGACTTACAGCCCTGTAACTACTACATCTAGGGGTAGACGCTATGCCGACGCATACGCGGACGCAAGTTGATCCGGGATTTCTGACCCTCGCGTGTCGCGCGTCTCGTTTTCCGGCGTTGGCCCGATGTTCATTTGCCCTGATCAGCCCGCCTCAGCCCGCCGAGGCAGGGTCAGCCGCTGTCCGGCGTCGACACTGTAGCCGTCCAAGTGGTTGAGACGGCGGATCTCCTCCATGGTCGCGTCGCGCCCCCGGGACCCCGAAAGCCGGGTCGCGATGTCCCACAACGTGTCACCCGGCTGCACGATCAGCACGGGCGCCGGCGCCGGCGGGTCGGCCGCCTGCCCCGGCACCGCGACGAGCGTGAACAACCCACCCGCGACGGCCAGCAGCAGACAGAAGAGCACGACACGCCCCCGGCGAGTGAGCCGAATGGGTGGGTTTCGCGGGTGTCGTCGCATCTCAGCCCTCGATTCCGTACAGCCGTTCGATCGAACGGACGTACGATGGTCTACCAGAGCGAGAAGACCCGAGTCCAGCGACGCGCCGAAAAAACAGCGCGCCACGTAGTACAGATGTTTGAAACTGTCACACCTCGGCGATACGGTGATCCACACACGATCGAGACGATTGATCGGGATACCCGAAATTTGCGACAACCGGCGCCGTCACACCCGGTGGCGGTCAAGGTGGCGGGCCGCACGGCTCGTCCGCACCAGCGGCCTTCCCACCGCTGGTGCCAACAAGAGGGAGGACGACGTGTCAGCCGACGACCGCACCGACGAACCCGCCGAGGTCACCGCGATCGGCAGCGGCAGCACCCGCCGCGCCAGCACCCGCCGCCGCGGAGGCGAGCCGGAGATGCGCGCGGTCACCGCGGTGGTCAGCGCCTTCCCGGACCTGTTCGCGGCCGACCTGACCGTCCGCCAGCGACGCATCCTCGAGTTCATCCGCAGCGCGGTGGAGCGCAACGGCTATCCGCCGAGCGTCCGCGAGATCGGCGAGGCCGTCGGCCTGGTCTCCCCCTCCAGCGTCGCCTACCAGCTCAAGGAGCTGGAGCGGAAGGGCTACCTGCGCCGCGACCCCAACCGCCCCCGCGCCGTCGACGTGCGCCCCCCGAGCGAGCTCGTCTCGGTCGACGAGGAGGCCGAGCGCGCCGCTCGCCCCGCCCCGGCGTACGTGCCGGTCCTGGGCCGCATCGCCGCCGGTGGCCCGATCCTCGCCGAGCAGGCCGTCGAAGACGTCTTCCCCCTCCCCCGCGAGCTCGTCGGCGAGGGCACCCTCTTCATGCTCCAGGTCAAGGGCTCCTCAATGATCGAGGCCGCCATCTGCGACGGCGACTGGGTCGTCGTCCGCCAGCAGCCCAACGCCAACAACGGCGACATCGTGGCCGCGATGATCGACGGCGAGGCCACGGTGAAGACCTACCGCAACCGCGACGGCCACGTCTGGCTCATGCCGCAGAACCCGGCCTTCGACCCGATCGCCGGCGACCACGCCACCATCCTCGGCCGCGTCGTCACCGTCGTCCGCCGCATCTGACCCACCCCCTCCACCCGGACCGAGAAGGGCCCGCCCAGCTGCCAAGCCGAGCGGGCCCGCGTGCTGTCCAGGACCGCCCCACCGCCCGCGTGCCTGCTTGTCCAAGACAGGTGGGCCTGCGGCCCCCTTGCCGGCTTGTCCAGAATCGGCCTTGTCCAGAAATCGGCCTTGTCCAGAATCGGCCCGCAGGCCCGTCACACGTCGGCTCCCGTCACGCCCCGGCTCCCGTCACGCCCCGGCTCCCGTCACCTCGGCCCAGCACCTCGGCCCAGCACCTCGGCCCAGCACCTCGGCCCAGCACATCGGCCCGGCACCTCGGCGCCATCGCGCCGCTGGGCGTCCGGCAGCGCGACCGTCGCCGGCGCACCGCCCGCCTGAGGCCCCCGTCCCGCTGAACGATCTCGCAACCATGATCGAAGGACGACTCCGGCCGCGCGGACGACCAACCCGCGACTTCGATCCGTGAACGGTCTTTGTCGACCGGGTGGTGGCACGACAAGCCGATCGCCGGGGTCAGGGGCCGAGGACCCTTCGAGTTGTGGGAATCCGGCAACCACACCGCGCGCCCGCCGCGCCGATCCGGCGCCGTCGACGTCCAGATCAGCCTTTCGTCCGCGCGTGCTGCGCCAGGAGTGAATCTCCCCGGTGATCGAAGTCGCCGACCGGCTGTCCGCACAGCCGGCGCGCGACTTCGATCACCGCAGCGATCGCCGGGGTCGGAGGATCCTTCGGGTTGTGGGAATCCGGCAACCACGCCGCATGCCCGCCGCGCGATCCGGCACCGCAGACGCCCAGATCAGCCTGTTCGCCCGCGGGTCCCGCGCCGGAAAGTGCATCTCCCCGGTGATCGAAGTCCCCGAAACGGACAGCTGCGTGGGCGGCCGTTTCCGTCGTTCGATCATGGGGTGGATCCGAGCGGATCGGCGGCGAGGGCTGTTCACGCGCGGGTTGGGCTCTCGACGGGGCTGGCGGCGCCCCTCCGAAACCGGCCGCGTCGGGCGGCGGGTGATCGCGGGGTCGGCCGTATAACGACGTTGACCACTACACGCCGCGGCGTGTAGTGGTCAACTTTTCTATGTCGGACGGGCTCACCGGCCCGTCACTGGAGAAGTCTCTTGATCAGCCGGTGTGCTCGGCCATCGCCAGGAACTTGCGCTTGCTCTCCAGGGCCTTCTCGGCCTCCTTGATGCGGCGCTGGTCGCCGGCGGCCTGGGCGCTGGCGAGCTGCTGCTCCGCGCGGGCCACCTGCTCCCGCATCTGGGCGAGGAGGGGGCTGGCCTCCGGCGGGGTCCGGCGCCAGGCGGCGTCCATTGCCGTCTTGACCTTGTCCTCGATGACGCGCAGGCGGCGGTCGAGGCCCGTCTGCGCCTCGCGGGGGACGCGGCCCACGTCGTGCCAGGCGGCCTGGATGTCGCGGAGCTTCGCCTGGGCACCCTTCGGGTCAGTGTCGACGTCGAGGGCCTCGGCCTGCACGAGGAGCGCCTGCTTGGCGTCCAGGTTGCCCTTGAACTCGGCGTCGCGGGCACTGAAGACCTCGCTGCGGCGCTTGAAGAAGGCGTCCTGGGCGGCACGGAACCGCTCCCAGAGCTTCTGCTCGGTCTCCTTCGCGGCGCGCGGGGCGGCCTTCCACTCGGTCATGAGGTCCTTGAGGCGGGCGGCCGTCGCGTTCCACTCGGTGGACTCGGCGATCTGCTCGGCCTCGATGACCAGCTCCTCCTTGCGGCCCTGCGCCTGCTTGCGGCTGGCGTCGAGGGTCGCGAAGTGGGCGCCGCGGCGGCGGGTGAAGGCGTCGCGGGCGGCCGCGTAGCGCTTCCAGAGCTCGCTCTCGGCCTTCTTCTCGACGCCGTGGATGGACTTCCACTCGTCGAGGATCTCCTTGAGACGGTCGCCCGCGGTCTTCCAGCCGGTGGCGTCGGCCGCGATCTGCTCGGCCTCCTCGACCAGGGTGGTCTTGCGGGTGAGGGCCTCGGCGCGGGCGGCGTCGCGGGCCGCGCGGGCGGCGCCGGCCTTCTCCTCGGCGATCGAGGTCAGCTTGTCGAGGCGGGCGGCGAGCCCGTCGATGTCGCCGACGACGTGCGCCTCGTCGAGGCCGCTGCGCAGCCGCTTGATGGTGGACAGCGACTGACCGGCGTCGGCCGCGCCGCTACCGAGCCGCGCCTCGATCAGGTCGACCTCGGTCACCAGGTCGGCGAACCGGCGGGCGAAGTGGGCAAGGCCCTCCTCCGGTGTGCCGGCCTGCCACGATCCGATGGCCCGCTCTCCGGCTGCCGTCTTCACGAAGACGTTGCCGTCAGCGTCGATCCGTCCAAACGTCGTAGGCTCGCTCATCTGCCATCCTCGCTCCCGGCGCCCGTGGGATCGGGTATCCCACTGTCACGCCGCCATCGCACAGCAAAGTTCCCCATGGCATTCTCACAGGTGTGCCCCGGGGCCGGTCGAGGGCCTGCGGCCGAACCGTGACCATTCCGGTGCCGAACGGGTCGCAGGATGCCGCAGCGACCATCCCCGATAACGTTAAGACCGTGCCACTCGTCGCCGCCGCCGTCTGCCCACATCCGCCGATGCTCGTGCCGGAGGTGGCCGCCGGAGCGGCGGGTGAGCTCGACGACCTGCGGGCCGCCTGCCGTGCCGCCGTGGCGCACCTCGACCCCGCCGACGTGCTCATCGTGGTCGGTGCCGATGCCACGACGATACGCCGCGAGCCGCCCTTCGGGGGGACCCTGGCCCCCTGGGGCATCGACCGGAGGGTGGGTGAGCCGGCCGAGGACCCGCTGCCGCTGAGCCTGCTGATCGGGGCCTGGCTCCTGGAAGACGGACATAACCGAAATGTCCGATACCACAGCATCGCCGCCGACGCGGCACCGGCGGACTGCGAAGCGCTGGGCAGGAGCCTGAGGCACATCGGTACCGACGCCGCACTTCTCGTCCTTGGCGACGGATCCGCGTGCCACGGGGAGAAGGCGCCCGGCTACGACGACCCGCGGGCCGAAGGCTTCGACGCGGCCGTCGCGGACGCCCTGGCCAAGGGTGACACCGCGGCGCTGCGCGACCTCGACCCGGCGCTGGCCGCGGAGCTGCTCGCCGTCGGCAGGGCACCGTGGCAGGTCCTGGCCGGCGCGGTCGACACTCCGTTCGGCACGACAGAGCTGCTGCACCACTCGGCGCCGTACGGGGTCGGATACTTCGTGGCGAGCTGGCGGTGACCCGGGACAACGCGGTGACCCGGGTCGTCGCGGTGGTCGGGCCGACCGCGGCCGGCAAGTCGGCGCTGAGCCTCGGACTGGCGCACGAGCTCGGCGGCGAGGTGGTCAACGCCGACTCGATGCAGCTGTACAAGGGCATGGACATCGGCACGGCCAAGCTCACCGTCACCGAGCGTGAGGGCGTGCCGCACCACGTGCTGGACATCTGGGACGTGACGGAGCCGGCGAGCGTCGCGGTGTACCAGCGTCTGGCCCGCGCCGCGATCGACGACATCGCCGCCCGCGGAAAGGTGCCCCTGCTGGTCGGTGGCTCGGGGCTCTACGTGCGGGCCGTCCTGGAGGACTTCGACTTCCCCGGCACCGACCCCGGGCTGCGCGACGCGTTGGAGAGGGAGCTCGCGGAGGTCGGCCCGGAGGTGCTGCACGCCCGCCTCAGCAGCACGGACCCGGAGGCGGCGGAGCGGATCCTGCCCGGCAACGGCCGCCGGATCGTCCGTGCGCTCGAGGTCAACGCGCTGACCGGCACGACGTTCACGGCGCGCCTGCCGTCACAGCCGAGGCCGGTGTACGACGCGCTGCAGCTGGGCGTGGACGTCGCCACGGCGGTCCTCGACGAGCGGATCGAGGCGCGGGTCGACGCGATGTGGTCCGCGGGCCTGGTGGAGGAGGTGCGGGCGCTGGACGCCGCCGGCCTGCGCTCCGGGCGGACCGCCGGCGCAGCGCTCGGATATAAACAGGTATTGGACTACTTTTCCGGTTTGTCGGACGAGCCGGCCGCCCGGGCCGAGACGGTCCGTGCCACCAGGCGGTTCGTGCGCCGGCAGCGGTCCTGGTTCCGCCGGGACGACCGGATTGTGTGGCTCGATGGTGGCGCTGCCGACATCACCGCAACGGCGCTGGAGGTCGTGCGGCAAGATTGACGCCATGCGCTTCGCCAAGGGACACGGAACGGGCAACGACTTCGTCATCCTGCCCGACCCCGACGGCGTGCTGCCGTTGACGCCGACGTTCGTCGCCGCGCTCTGCGACCGCCGGCGGGGCATCGGCGCCGACGGCGTCCTGCGCGTGGTCCGCAGCGCCGCCCACCCCGACGCCGAGGCGTCCGCGGGGACGGCCGAGTGGTTCATGGACTACTGGAACGCCGACGGTTCCCAGTCCGAGATGTGCGGCAACGGGGTGCGCGTCTACGCCCGCTACCTCGCGGAGGCCGGCCTGGTCGCCCCCGAGGGGTCGTTCAACCTGGTCACCCGCGCGGGGGTGGTGCCGGTGACCATTGGCGAGGAGATCGCCGCCGGCATGCCGATGCCACGGGTCTACGTGCAGAGCGAGGCCACCAGCGAGGGCCGGGTGTTCGGCGGGACGGCCGTGGACGTCGGCAACCCGCACCTGGTCTGCCCGGTCGACGAGCCGACACTGGAGCGGCTCGACCTGACCCGCGCGCCCGGGATCGACCCGCTGATCTTCCCGGCCGGCGTCAACGTCGAGTTCGCCGCCGCGGGGGCACCGCCGGCCGGCGCCGACCTGTACCGGCGGATGCGCGTCTACGAACGCGGCTCCGGCGAGACCCAGTCCTGCGGATCCGGCGCGTGCGCGGTGGCGGCGGTGGCCCTCGACCACGCCGGACTGGAATCCGGCGTGGTCATCGTGGACGTGGCGGGCGGCCGGCTGACGATCACCCAGACCGCGTCGGAGTTCCTGCTGGCCGGACCGGCCGTGATCGTCGCGCACGGTGACGTCGACGCCCAGGCGATCCGGCAGCTGGCACCCTCCTTCTAGCTGATCGGTGCCACCTCGGTGGGCGGCTCGCCGTCAACGGTGCTGTCCAGGTGGGGGCCCTTCGCGGCGGCCCGGACCGCGGCGGCCACGGCCGGGGCGACCCTGGCGTCGAAGACGCTGGGGACGATGACGCTCGGGTTGAGCTTGTCCTCGCCGACGGAGTCCGCGATCGCGCGGGCCGCGGCGAGTGCCATCGCCTCGGTGAACCCGCGCGCCTGGGCGTCGAGCATCCCGCGGAACACGCCGGGGAACGCGAGGACGTTGTTGATCTGGTTCGGCTGGTCGGAGCGGCCGGTCGCGACGATCGCCGCGTGCTCGCGGGCCTCCCGCGGGTCGACCTCCGGGTCCGGGTTGGCCAGGGCGAACACGATCGAGTTGGGTGCCATCGTGGCGATGTCGTCGCCGGTGAGCAGGTTCGGGGCGCTGACCCCGATGAACACGTCGGCGCCGCGCAGCGCGCCCTTGAGGTCGCCGCTGTAGCCGGTCTTGTTGGTGTTCTCGACCAGCCACGGCCAGGCGCCCGTGAGGCCGGGCAGGCCGCGGTGCAGGGCGCCGGGCCGGTCCGTGGCGATCACGTCGCCGACCCCCTGGCGCAGCAGCAGCTTGATGATCGCCGTGCCGGCCGCGCCGGCGCCGCTGACCACGACCCGGATGTCACCGATCGACTTGCCGACGACGCGCAGCGCGTTGGTGAGCGCGGCGAGGACGCAGATCGCGGTGCCGTGCTGGTCGTCGTGGAACACGGGGATGTCCAGCATCGCCCGGAGCCGCTCCTCGATCTCGAAGCAGCGCGGCGCGGCGATGTCCTCCAGGTTGATGCCGCCGTACGCCGGGGCGATCGCCCGCACGATCGAGATGATCTCCTCGGTGTCCTGGGTGTCCAGCGCGACCGGCCAGGCGTCGACGCCGCCGAACCGCTTGAACAGCGCGGCCTTGCCCTCCATGACGGGCATCGCGGCGGCCGGGCCGATGTTGCCCAGGCCGAGCACCGCGGAGCCGTCGGTGACCACGGCGACGGTGTTGCGCTTGATCGTGAGGCGGCGGGCGTCCTCGGGGTTCTCCGCGATCTGCAGGCACACCCGGGCCACCCCCGGCGTGTACGCCCGGGACAGCTCGTCACGGTTGCGCAGGGCGACCTTCGGCGTCACCTCGATCTTGCCGCCGAGGTGCAGCAGGAACGTGCGGTCGGAGACCTTGCGCACGTCGACCCCGTCGAGCTTCTCGAGGCAGGCGACGACCTGCTCGGCGTGTGCGGAGTCGGCGGTGTCGCAGGTCAGGTCGACCACGACAGCCGTGCTGTCGGAGTCGACGACGTCGACCGCGGTGACGACGCCACCGGCCTCCCCGACCGCGGTCGTGAGGCGGCCGATCGCCGAGGCGTCGGCACGGACGGAGACACGGATCGTGATGGAGAACCCGGCGCTGGGCAAACGGTGCGTGGCAGTCGTCACGTCACCCATTCTTATCCCCCGCCCGACCGGATCGCGCACGGGGACATATCCGATGCGGGAACGCGGCACGAGGTGTCACGATTGGTGGGTCTTACTGATCGAAGCAAGGAGCACATGTTGCGCGCGACTGCCGCAGAAACCTGGGATCTCGCCGACGACGGCGACGGCCTGGAGCTCGAGGAGCGGCATGCGCTGCGCCGTGTCGCCGGTCTGTCGACCGAGCTCGCCGATGTCACCGAGGTCGAATACCGCCAGCTGCGCCTCGAGCGGGTCGTGCTCGTCGGGGTGTGGACCGAAGGCACCGCCACCGACGCGGAGAACTCCCTCGCGGAGCTCGCCGCGCTCGCCGAGACCGCCGGCTCGCAGGTCCTCGACGGGCTGATCCAGCGCCGGAGCCGGCCCGACTCCAGCACGTACATCGGCTCCGGCAAGGTCGACGAGCTGCGGGTCGTGGTGCAGAGCACCGGCGCCGACACGGTCATCTGCGACGGGGAGCTGTCCCCGTCGCAGCTGCGGACCCTGGAGGCGAAGGTCAACGTCAAGGTCATCGACCGGACCGCGCTGATCCTGGACATCTTCGCCCAGCACGCGAAGAGCAAGGAGGGCAAGGCCCAGGTCGAACTCGCCCAGCTGCAGTACTTCCTGCCGCGCCTGCGCGGTTGGGGTGAGGCGCTGAGCCGGCAGGCCGGTGGCTCCGCCAGCGGCAACGGCGGCGTCGGCCTCCGTGGTCCCGGTGAGACCAAGATCGAAACCGACCGGCGGCGGATCCGGACCAAGATCAGCCGCCTGAAGCGCGAGATCGCCGCGATGGCGACGATCCGCGACACCAAGCGCTCCACCCGGCGGCGCAACCGGGTGCCCAGCGTCGCGATCGCCGGCTACACCAACGCCGGCAAGTCGAGCCTGCTCAACCGGCTCACCGGCGCCGGAGTGCTGGTCGAGGACGCGCTGTTCGCCACCCTGGACACCACGACCAGGCGGGCCCGGGCCGAGGACGGCCGGATCTACACGCTGTCCGACACCGTCGGGTTCGTCCGGCACCTGCCGCACCAGCTGATCGAGGCGTTCCGCTCCACCCTCGAGGAGGTCGCCGAGGCCGACCTGGTCCTGCACGTCGTGGACGGCGCCCACGCCGACCCCGAGGAGCAGGTCCGCGCGGTCCGGGAGGTGCTCGCCGAGGTCGGCGCCGACGCGGTGCCCGAGCTGCTCGTCGTCAACAAGATCGACGCCGCCGACGAGGAGACCCAGCTCCGGCTGAAGTCCCTGTGGCCCGACGCGGTGTTCGCCTCCGCCCGCACCGGTGCCGGCATCGACGCCGTGCGGGCCGCGGTCGAGCAGCGGCTGCCCTGGCCGGCGATCGAGCTGACCGCGGTGGTGCCGTACGAGCGGGGCGACCTGGTCGCCAGGGTCCACACCCTCGGTGAGGTGCTCGAAACCGCGCACCTGGCCGAGGGCACCCGCATCCGGGCCCGGATCAACGACGCCCTGGCCGCGGAGCTCGCCCCATTTGCCGTGAAGTCATAGGGTTCGCCTGATCACAGCGAGTGAGAGCCGGACCGGGCGCACCCACTTCCGGTCCGGCTCTGCCAAACTTGTCCGATGCGACAGCGGGTGGCCTTTGTTTCTGGTGCGGTGATGAGTCTGCTGGTGGGGCTCGCGACACCCGCCGCGGCGGCCCCTACGTCCCCAGCAGCCCAGTCGCCCGCGGCGGGGGCGGGTCAGACCATCTGCACGCCCGACTCGCAGAAGATCAATGAGATCTCCGGCCTCGTCGCGACGGCCACCGGCTACGTGGCGATCAACGACAGCGCGTCGGGCAACAGCAAGTCCCGCATCTTCACGCTCGACGCGGCCTGCAAGATCGTCGGTACGCCGATCAGCTACCCGTCGACGCCGCTGGACCCCGAGGACCTCGCCGTCGACAAGAGCGGCACGCTGTGGATCGCCGACATCGGCGACAACACCGAGGCGGCCGGCGGCAGCGCCTCCGCCCGGCCCACGATCGCGCTGTGGAACCTGCCCCAGGGCGCGAAGGCCCCGGTCATCCACCGGCTCGCGTACCCGGACGGCAAGAAGCGCGACGCCGAGGCCCTGCTGCTCAGCGGCGACGGCACCCCGATCATCATCACCAAGGACCCCGTCGGCGAGATCTGGGTCCCCGAGGGCCCGCTGCAGCCCAACGCCACCAAGGGCGTCAAGCTCAAGCAGGTCGGCACGTTCGCCCCGCAGGAGACGAAGACGCCCAACCCCCTCGCCTTCCTCGGCTGGAAGGCGATCACCGGCGCCGCCTCCTCGCCCGACGGCACCCGCGTGGTCATCCGCACCTACTCCGACGCCTACGAGTTCGACGTCCAGGGCGGCGAGGTCGTCAAGGCGATCACCAGCGGCAAGCCCCGCATCACCCCACTGCCCAACGAGGCCCGTGGCGAGGCGATCACCTACTCGACCGACGGCAAGCAGTACATCACCGCCTCCGACGTGCCGTCCGACGTGAAGGCGCCGATCCTCAAGTACACGCCGCAGAACGTCACCCCGGGCAAGGGCACCGGCGCGGTCGTGCCGACCCCGAAGCCCGACGACCGGTCGTTCCTGCAAGACCTGACGCTGCAGGACATCACCTACATGGTGGCCGCCGTCGGCGTGCTCGGCCTGATCCTCGTGGTCGCCGGCATCGTCGGCATCCGGCGTTCCCGTGCCGGGCGGCGGGCGGCTGCCGCGAGCGGGCCGGTCCGCGGCTCGGCCCCCCGCCCCGCGGACGACGACCTGCCAGGTCTGGGCGAGGAGGGCGGCACCGGCAACGTGTACGGCGCCCGCCCCGCCACCTCAGCCTCCCGCGGCTCCGCACCCGGCGGCACCGTCTACGGCGCCGGTGGCGGTGGCGGGCAGCAGTCCGACGGTTTCGGGCCGCCCCAGTCGTATGACCAGCCTCGCGGTTTCCAGCAGGGGGGCTATCCGCCGCAGTCCGGTCCACCGCAGGGTGGGGTGTATGGCGGCGGTGGCGGCCAGGGCGGATATGACCAGCGTGGGGCGTATGGCGGTGGGCACCCTGGGGATCATGACGGGTACGAGCGAGGCTACGCACCGCACCGGTAACGCCGCGTTCGTCGCGGCCGGTCGGTGACGCCGCGTTCGTCGCGGCCGGTCGGTGACGCCGCGTTCGTCGCGGCCGGGTCGGCGTCGGTCCCATGATCCGGTAGACCTTGTGCCGGCGCGGCGGTGACGCTCCGGGTCGGCTGCCAGGGTTCTCTGCGACGACAGCCCGATCTGTGAAGGTCTTTGTCGAGCGGCCGGTGGCGCGACAAGCCGAACGATCCCCGGGTCAGGCGGCCGGGAATCCTTCGGGTCGCGGGAATCCGGCAACGACGCCGCATGCCCGCCACGCCGATCCAGCGCGGCCGACGCCCAGATCAAGCCTCTGCCCGCTTGTCCCGCGCCGGGAGTGGTCTCCCGATGATCGAGGTCGCGGCGCGGTCGTCCAGGCGGCCACGCGGCGACTTCGATCAGCGGGAAGGTCCACCCCGGAGGCTTCCCGTGATCCGGTGGAGCTTGTGTACCCCTGGGTGCACGAGGTCTTCGGGATCCCGGAGAGGGGTCAGCAGGAGCGGGCGGGGGTTTCGGTGGGGGGTGGGGTGCCGATGGTGGGCATGCCCAGGGAGACGCCGGGGGTGCGGGTGACGCGGCCGGCCTCCCAGGCGTCGCCGGCGCGGGTGCGGCGGTGGGACAGCAGCGGGCCGTCGGCGTTGAGGTGGTGGGGGGCGGCGTAGGTGATCGTGGTGTGCACGATGTCGCCGGGGCGCAGGCCGGCCGACGCGTCGGCGGCGAAGTGCACCAGGCGACCGTCGCGGGCCCGGCCCGACAGGCGGCCGGTGGCACCGTCCTTGCGGCCCTCGCCGACGGCGACCAGGACCTCGACCGGGGTGCCGACGAGCTTCTTGTTCTCGTCCCAGCTGATCTGCTCCAGGGTGGCGATCAGCCGGTCGTAGCGCTCCTGGACGACCGCCTTCGGGACCTGCAGGTCCATGGTGGCGGCGGGGGTACCGGGGCGCTTGGAGTACTGGAACGTGAAGGCGCTCGAATACCGGGCCGCGCGGACCACGTCCAGGGTGTGCTCGAAGTCGGCATCCGTCTCGCCGGGGAAGCCGACGATGATGTCGGTGGTGATCGCCGCGTCGGGCATGGCGGCCCGGACGTTCTCGATGATGCCGAGGTAGCGCTCCGCGCGGTACGAGCGGCGCATCGCCTTCAACACGGCGTCGGAGCCGGACTGCAGCGGCATGTGCAGGGAGTGGCAGACGTTGGGGGTCTCGGCCATCGCGGCGATGACGTCGTCGGTGAAGTCCTTCGGGTGCGGGCTGGTGAAGCGGACCCGCTCCAGGCCCTCGACGTCGCCGCAGGCGCGCAGGAGCTTGCCGAAGGCCAGGCGGTCGCCGAACTCGACGCCGTAGGAGTTCACGTTCTGCCCGAGCAGCGTGACCTCCAGGACACCCTCAAGAGCCAGGGCGCGGACCTCGGCGAGGATGTCGCCGGGGCGGCGGTCCTTCTCCTTGCCGCGCAGGGCCGGGACGATGCAGAAGGTGCAGGTGTTGTTGCAGCCGACGGAGATCGAGACCCAGCCGGCATACGTCGACTCGCGGCGGGTGGGCAGCGTCGACGGGAACACCTCGAGGGACTCGAGGATCTCGACCTCGGCGGCGGCGTTGTGCCTGGCGCGCTCCAGCAGCACCGGCAGGGAGCCGATGTTGTGGGTGCCGAACACGACGTCGACCCAGGGGGCCTTCTTGACGATGTCGCCGCGGTCCTTCTGGGCGAGGCAGCCGCCGACCGCGATCTGCATGCCGGGCTGGGCGAGCTTCGTCGGGCGCAGGTGGCCGAGGTTGCCGTAGAGGCGGTTGTCGGCGTTCTCCCGCACGGCGCAGGTGTTGAACACGACGACGTCCGGCTCGGCGTCGGCGGGCACCGGGACGTAGCCGGCGCCCTCGAGCAGGCCGGAGATGCGCTCGGAATCGTGCGCGTTCATCTGGCAGCCGTAGGTGATGACCTTGAAGCTGCGAGGGGTCTCAGTCATAGCAGCGCAAAGTTTAGCCCCCGACGTGTTCGCCTGCGGTATCCACCAGCCCGGGCAGCACGACGTCGCGGGCCTCGTGGGGTGGGCGGACCGGTGTGACGGCCACGTAGCCGTCCAGCAGCCACGCGTCGTCGCTGCCGGGCTCCGCGCCGTGGTCGCTCTGCTCGAGGGACATGCGCACGTAGCCGTGGCCCTGCTCCAGCAGGACCATCTGCACGGTGCCGAACTGGGCGAGGGACGCCCGGCGGATGCCGCGCAGGTCGCCGGCGTGCAGGTTCGGCACGTTGACGTTGAGCACGAAGTCGGCGTTGAGCAGCGGCAACAGGTCGCCGGCGACCTCGGCGGCGGTGTCCCAGTGCTCGACGGCGCCCTCCTCAGAACGCGAAGAGAACGGGATGTCGAGGGAGACCGCCATGGCGCGGCAGCCGTTGGCGGCGGCGGTGAACGCGGCGCCGACGGTGCCGGAGTGCAGGACGGCCGCGCCGGTGTTCGGGCCGCGGTTGATGCCGGACAGGATGACGTCGGGCTCCGGGCCGTAGGCGCCACGGGTCGCCATCAGCGCGATGAAGGCGGGTGAGGCGGAGACGGCGAAGGTCGGTACCCCGGCGAACATCGACGCACGGGTCTCCGTCGCGATGCGCCCGTCCGCCTCGACGCCGGTGAGGGAACTGCCGGAGCCACTCGCCTCGCGGGCCGGGGCCGCCACCACCACGTCGTGGCCCAGGCGGACCGCCATCGCGGCCAGGGCGTGCAGGCCGGGGCTGTCGATACCGTCGTCGTTGGTCACCAGGATGCGCATGGTCATCATTGTGACAACCGCGGGCCGTTATCGGTCCGTGACCGCTATGCGGCTGATCGTGGGCATTGCCACCGCTAACGTCGAGCCCACTACGGAGCCAGGGTGCGCGCAGGTGCACAGCGACGAGACGCGATGGGGCGGATGATGACGGACGAGCCTTTGATCGTGCTCAGCGGCGTCAACAAATGGTTCGGCGAGCTCCACGTGCTCAAAGACGTCAATTTGTCGATCGCCCGCGGCGAGGTCGTGGTCGTGATCGGCCCGTCGGGCTCGGGCAAGTCGACGCTGTGCCGGGCGATCAACCGGCTGGAGCCGATCAACAACGGCGAGATCGTGTTCGACGGCGTCCGGTTGCCCGAGGAGGGGCGCCCCCTCGCGCGGCTGCGCAGCGAGGTCGGCATGGTGTTCCAGTCGTTCAACCTGTTCGCGCACAAGACGATCCTCGAAAACGTGATGCTCGGCCCGGTCAAGGTGCGCAAGGAGAAGGCGCCGGTGGTGCGGGAGCGCGCCATGGGCCTGCTCGAGCGCGTCGGGATCGCCGCGCAGGCGCAGAAGTATCCGGCGCAGCTGTCCGGCGGGCAGCAGCAGCGGGCCGCGATCGCCCGGGCCCTGGCCATGCAGCCGAAGGCGATGCTGTTCGACGAGCCGACGAGCGCCCTGGACCCGGAAATGGTCGGCGAGGTGCTCGACGTCATGACGGGCCTGGCGAGCGAGGGCATGACGATGGTCGTCGTCACGCACGAGATGGGCTTCGCGCGGCACGCCGCCAACCGGGTCGTGTTCATGGCCGACGGCCAGCTGGTCGAGGAGGCGGAGCCGGAGACCTTCTTCGCCAACCCGCGCACCGACCGGGCCAAGGACTTCCTGTCGAAGATTCTCACCCACTGAAAGGGGATAGCGACCATCATGCGAATCACGCGTATCGCCGCGGCAGCCGCCGCCGTCACGCTTGCGCTGGGCCTGGCCGCCTGTGGCAAGGAGGGCACGCCCGCCCCGCCGTCCACCGGCGGTAGCTCCGGCGCGGCCGCACCGGCGAGCGACACCTGCAGCTCGTCCGGCACCACGTTCACGCCCGCCACCGGCGTGGCGATCACCGGTAGCCCGACGTTCGACCGGATCAAGGCGGCCGGCAAGGTCGTCATCGGCGTCAAGTTCGACCAGCCCAACCTGGGCTACAAGGACGCCGCCGGCAAGCGCTGCGGCTTCGACATCGAGATCGCCCAGCTGATCGCCTCGAAGCTCGGCATCGACCCGGCGAAGATCGAATACAAGGAGATCGCCTCCGCCAACCGCGAGACGGCGATCAAGGGTGGTGAGGTCGACTACTACGTCGGCACCTACTCGATCACCGACAAGCGCAAGGCGGACGTGTCCTTCGCCGGCCCGTACTTCGTCGCCGCGCAGGACCTGCTCGTCCGTAAGGACGACACGTCGATCACCGGCTCGGACAGCCTCAAGGGCAAGACGGTCTGCTCCGCGACCGGCTCCACGCCGATCCAGCGGGTCCGTGACCAGAAGCTGACCGACAAGATCGTGGAGTTCAAGACCTACTCCGAGTGCGTGTCGCAGCTGCTGGACAAGAAGGTCGACGCGGTCACCACCGACGACGCGATCCTCAAGGGCTTCGCGGCGCAGGCGCCGTCGCAGCTGAAGGTCGTCGGCAAGCCGTTCCTCGACCCGACCACCGGCAAGGCCTACCCGGAGAAGTACGGCATCGGCCTGGGCCGCGACGACAAGGCCCTGCGCGACTTCGTCAACGCGTCCCTCGAGGCCGCGTTCGGTGACGGCACCTGGCAGAAGATCTACGACGGCACGCTCGGCAAGTCCGGCTCGGCGGGCAGCCCGCCGGCGCTCGAGAAGTACTGATCCTGTGATGACGGGGCGCCGCCTTCGGCGGC
>NZ_BONQ01000034.1 GCF_016862795.1 Dactylosporangium siamense
GCCTTCGGCGGCGCCCCGAACCATGACCACCACGGCCCGGACCGAAGCGGAGGTGACGAGGTGGACGACTTCGTCCATGTCCTGACGGACAACTGGGACATCATCGGTCCCCACTTCTGGGAGACGATCAAGCTCTTCCTGATCGCCGCCGTCGGGTCGGTGGTGCTCGGCACCCTGCTGGCCGCGATGCGGGTCTCCCCGGTGCCGGCCCTGCGCGGGTTCGGCAGCTCCTACGTGCTGCTGCTGCGCAACACCCCGCTGACGCTGGTCTTCGCGCTGCAGGTCTTCGCCCTGCCGAAGCTCGGCGTCACGTTCGACTTCACGACCGGCGCCTGTGTCGCGCTGACCGCGTACACCTCCGCCTTCGTCTGCGAGGCGCTGCGCTCCGGCATCAACACGGTGCCCGTCGGGCAGGCCGAGGCCGCCCGCGCCCTGGGGATGACCTTCACGCAGGTGCTGACCAACGTGGTGCTGCCGCAGGCCTTCCGGACTGTGGTGCCGCCCCTGGTGAGCGTGCTCAACGCGATGCTGAAGAACACCACCGTCGCGGCCGGCTTCTCGGTCGCCGAGGCGGGCGCGATCACGTTCTACCTCTCCGAGCGCGGGGAGAACCAGATCTACGGGCTGCTCTGGATCACCATCGGCTTCCTGATCCTGGTCGTCCCGCTCGTGACCCTGCAACGGATGCTCGAACGACGCTGGAAGGTCGCGCGATGACCAACGTGCTCTACGACCTGCCCGGGCCCAAGGCGCGGCTGCGGTACCGCATCATCGGCATCCTGAGCGCGGTCGGCATCGTGGCGCTGCTCGCCTACGTCGGCTGGCGCTTCTACGACACCGGCCAGTTCGAGCCGCTGCGCTGGGAGCAGTTCCAGTACAAGCAGATCCAGCAGGACCTCCTCGACGGCTACCTGACCACGCTGAGCGCCGCCGGCACCGCGGCCGTGTTCGCGGTCCTCCTCGGCGCGCTGCTGGCCACCGGCCGGCTCAGCGACCACCTGGTGTTCCGCGCGCCGACCACCGGCTTCGTCGAGCTGTTCCGCGCGATCCCGCTGCTCATCCTGATCTTCTTCGCGTACTACGGCCCGATCCAGCTCGGTTACAAGGTCGGCCCGTTCTGGCCCCTCGTCATCGGCCTGACCCTCTACAACGGCGCGGTGCTGTCGGAGATCTTCCGGGCCGGCATCATCGCCGTGGCCCGTGGGCAGTCCGAGGCCGCGTACGCGCTGGGCATGCGCAAGTCGCAGGTCATGATCTCGATCCTGCTGCCGCAGGCGGTCCGGGCGATGCTCCCGGCGATCGTCAGCCAGCTCGTCGTGCTGCTCAAGGACACCGCGCTCGGGTTCATCATCCAGCTGCCGGAGCTGCTGTACTACGGCAAGCAGATCGGCGGCCGGCTGCCGTTCGGTTTCCCGTACGTGCCCAGCTACCTCGTCGTCGCGGTCATCTACATCGGCACCTGCGGCCTGCTGTCGTGGTTCGCGTTCTGGCTGCAGCGGCGCCTCATGGGCGGCCCGAAGCAGGTGAAGACGACCGCGAAGGCCGTCAAGCTGGCCGACGTCGGGCAGTCCGTGTGAGCTTGGCCGAAGGTTGATTGGCAACGTTGCGCAGAGTACGTACGCTGCGCGGGTGGCGGACACCGGCTTTCGTTTGGGCATCGACTTCGGCACCTCGAACACCGTCGCCGTGCTCCGCTGGCCGGACGGCCGCACGAAGCCGCTGCTCTTCGACGGCTCGCCGTTGCTGCCCTCCGCCGTCTACGTCAACGCCGACTACAGCATCCTCACCGGCCGTGACGCCGTGCACTCGGCACGTCTGCAGCCGCACCGGTTCGAGCCGTACCCGAAGCGCCGCGTCGAGGAAGGCACCGTCTGGCTCGGCGAGCAGGACATCCCGGTCATCGACCTGGTCGCGACCGTCCTGCGCCGGGTCGCCGCCGAGTCGTACCGGGTCGCGGGCACCCACCCGCACGAGGTCAACATCACGCACCCGGCGACGTGGCCGCCGCAACGCCGCCAGACCCTGTCGCAGGCCGCCGTCTCCGCCGGGTTCCCGCAGCCGTTCCTGACGTCTGAGCCGGTCGCCGCGGCGTCGTATTTCGTCGGTACCGTCGGCACCCACGTCCCCGTCGGCGGCATCGCCGTCGTCTACGACTTCGGCGCCGGCACCTTCGACGCCAGCGTGGTCCGCCGCAACGCCGGTGGCGGCTTCGACGTCCTGGCCAGCGAGGGCCTGCCGGACGCGGGCGGGCTCGACGTCGACGCGGCCGTCGTGGCGTATCTGGGCCGCGCCTTCACCGGCCGGGAGGGCGACCAGTGGCGCCGCCTGACCAACCCGGAGAGCGAGGCCGACCGGCGCGCCGCGTGGCAGCTGTGGGAGGACGCGCGGCTCGCCAAGGAGATGCTCAGCCGGGCCGCCACCACCTATGTGCACGTGCCGCTCTTCGACGAGAGCGTGCCGATCGGGCGCGAGCAGCTGGAGCAGCTGGCCAAGCCGATCCTCGACCGGACCGTCACCGCCACCCAGATCGCGGTGAGCTCCGCCGGCGTCTCGCGGCAGCCGCTCGCGGCGGTGTTCCTGGTCGGCGGGTCGTCGCGCATCCCGCTCGCCGCGACGCTGCTGCACCGGGCGTTCGGGCTGGCACCGACCGCGATCGAGCAGCCCGAGCTGGTGGTCGCCGAGGGTGCGCTGCACCTCGCACCGCCGACGGGGCGCGCGCACGTCGGCGGGGCACCGTCCGGGGGCGCTGCCGGGGCACCGACGTCCGGTGCCTCAGGTCCGTTCGGTCCGGTACCGACATCCGGCGGGCCGTCATCGGGTGGCCCGTCCTCCGGCGGGCCTTCGTCGGGTGGCCCGTCCTCCGGCGGGCCTTCGTCGGGTGGGCCCTCGTCCGGCGGGCCTCCGGCGGGGACGCATGAGCCGAGCGGGGACGTGTCGGCGCAGCCGGTGTCGGCCACGCCGGTGTCGCCCGGGTTCAGCGTGCCGTCGATGAACCCGGGACTGCCGCCGTTGCTGCAGACCGGGTCGATGCCGGTGGTGCCGGGCGTCGGCCAGCAGGCTCCGCATCACTCGCCGCAGCAGGGCCCGCCGCCGCACCAGGCCCCGCACCAGGGCCCGCTTCCGCAGCAGGGCCCGCCTCCGCACCAGATCCCGCAGCAGCCGCCGGTGCAGCAGCGGCCCGGGGTGCCGGTGCAGGGGCAGCGTCCGCCCGTGCAGCAGCCGCCCGTGCAGCCCCAGGTGCAGCAGCGGCCGCCGGTCGTGCCGCCGGTTCCCGCGCAGCCCGTGCCGCAGAGCTTTCCGCAGGCCGCCCAGCCGCAGGTCCAGCAACCTGTCCAGGCACCGGTCCAGCCGGGCTTCCCGCAGCAGTTCCAGCAGCCGCCCGCACAGCGGCCGCAGGTGAGCGGGCCGCCGGCGTCGGGACCTCCGGTCAGCCCCGCGCAGGGCTGGACGACGCCCGCGTCGGGTCCGCCCGCGTCCGGGCCGCCGGTCAACCTGGGCTGGCAGTCGGGCGGCCAGGCCCGGCCGCCGGCGCCGAACCAGCGCCGGACCGGGTCGCTGATCGCCGCGGCCGGTGGCGGCGTCCTCGCGGTGGTGCTCCTCATCGCCGGCATCGTCTGGGCCGTCAACCGCGGCGGCGACGGCGATCCCGGCACCGGTGGCAGCAGCGGATCCAACCAGGCGGGGCCGGCGGTGTCGGCGGCCTGCGGGCACAAGGTCGCGTTCCTCGGCATCCTCGCCGGCACCGGCTCCAAGGACAGCAACGGCATGCGCAACGCCACCAAGCTGGCCGTCGACGACTACAACGCGAAGCATCCCGGCTGCAACGTCGGGTTCGCCGAGTTCGACACGAAGGGCACCGAGGACGGCAGCAAGCTCGCGGCCGAGGACGTGGTCGCGGACAGCGAGGTGATCGGCGTCGTCGGTCCGGCGTACCGCGTCGAGATCCTCGCCGCCGGGCCGATCCTGGAGAAGGCCGGCATCCCGTTCTTCACGCCGTTCGCGCCGGACGTCGACCTCGCCGGCAAGGGCTGGTCCACGTTCCACCGCCTGATCGCCAACGACAAGGACCAGGCGAACGCGGCCGGCCGGTACCTCAAGAACAAGCTGCGCGCCTCGAAGGTCGCCGTCGTGTACGACGACACCGACTTCGGCGGCGTGGCCCGACAGGCGGTCTCCAGCACCCTCGGCAGCGCCGTCACCACGAGCGTCGCGATCCGCCGGGCCGACAAGGACTTCGCCGCCCCCGTCGGGCAGGTGACGAACGCGAACCCGGACGCCGTGTACTACGCCGGTGAATCCGACGACGGCACGCTGTTCATCAAGGCGCTGCGGGCCGCGAAACCGGGCATCGTCATCGTCGTCAGCGACCGGCTCTTCACGCAGCTGTTCGTCGACACCCTCACCAAGGCCGCCGACGACATCATTGTCACCTGCCCCTGCATCCCGGCCGACCACGCGGGCGCGGACTACTCGTCGCGCTACCAGGCCGCGTTCGGGTCGAAGGCCGGCTACTACGGTCCCGAGGCGTACGACGGGGCGAACATCATCCTGTCGGGCTTCGCCGCCGGCAAGGGCACCCGGCCGGACATGCTCGCCTTCGTCAACGCGTACGACGGCAAGGGCATCGCACGGTCGTACAAGTTCACGGCGACCGGCGAGCTGTCGGTGGCGGACCCGCTGATCTGGTCGTACAAGATCACCAGCCCGTACACGTCGCCGGAGGCCGTGATCGCACCGTAGGCGCTTGTCGCGGCCGCCAGGTCGCGTCGCGGCCGTCAGCGGCCGCGGGCGTTTGTCGCGACCGCCAGGTCGCGGCTGCGCAACTGTCCGCGGACCTGGCAGGGAGGCCGTTCGCGGCCGACTGGTGGCTGACGGGAGCAGCGGCCGCGCCCACGACGGACCGGAGCCATGCCCTTCGGTGTTCGGCTGTTGCGGGTCCTAGCGGGCGATCTCGGTGACGCGCGACTCGCGGACGACGGTGACGCGGATCTGGCCGGGGTAGGTCAGCTCCTCCTCGATCTGCTTCGCCACGTCGCGGGCGAGCACGGCCGCGCCGATGTCGTCGACGTCGTCGGGGCGGACCATGACCCGGATCTCGCGGCCGGCCTGCATCGCGAACACCTTCTCGACGCCCGACTTGCCGGCGGCGATCTCCTCGATGCGCTCGAGACGCTTGACGTAGGCCTCGAGGCTCTCGCGACGGGCGCCGGGACGGCCGCCGGAGCAGGCGTCCGAGGCCTGGGTGAGCACGGCCTCGATGGTCTGCGGGAGGACCTCGTTGTGGTGCGCCTCGATGGCGTGCACGACGTCCTCGGACTCGCCGTACTTGCGGGCCACGTCCGCGCCGATCAGCGCGTGGCTGCCCTCGACCTCGTGCGTCAGCGCCTTGCCGATGTCGTGCAGGAACGCGCTGCGCTTGATCAGCTTCGGGTCGAGTCGCAGCTCGCTGGCCATGATGCCGGCGATGTGCGCGGTCTCAACGAGGTGCTTGAGGACGTTCTGGCCATACGACGTCCGGTACCGCAGCCGCCCCAGCAGGGTCATCAGCTCCGGGTGCAGATCGGTGATGCCGACCTCGACCAGGGCGTCCTCGGCGGCGCGCAGGCAGAGGCGCTCGACCTCGTGCTTGGCCTGCTCGAACACCTCTTCGATGCGGTGCGGATGGATCCGACCGTCGAGGACCAGCTTCTCCAGGGTGAGCCGGCCGATCTCCCGCCGGACCGGGTCGAAGCACGACAGCAGGACCGCCTCGGGCGTGTCGTCGATGATCAGGTTGACCCCGGTCGTCGACTCGAACGCGCGGATGTTGCGGCCCTCCCGGCCGATGATCCGCCCCTTCATCTCGTCGCTGGGCAGGTGCAGCACGCTGACGACGCTCTCCGCGGTCTGCTCGCTGGCGACCCGCTGGATGGCGTCCACGACGATGTGCCGCGCCCGCTGGTCGGCGGTGTTGCGGGCGTCGTTCTCGATGTCGCGCACGAGCAGCGCGGCCTCGCGCTTCGCCTGCATCTCGATCGTCTCGATGACCTCGACCCGGGCGGCGTCGGTGGTGAGCCCCGCGACCCGCTCCAGTGCTTCGCGGTGCCGCTCCTCGCCGGCGGCGATCTCGACCTCGCGGCGGGTGAGGGCCGCCTCCCGTTCGAGCAGGTCCGCCTCGGTGCCGGTGATGCGCCGGTCCCGCTCGGCGAGGCGCTCGGCCTCCTCGGCGAGCAGCCGCTCCCGCTCGTCGAGCCGGCGCTGGCGCCGCTCAGCGTCCTGCGACTGCTCCTTCGCGACGGTCGTCAACTGGCTGACCTCGCGCTCGCCGGCCCGGCGGGCGGTGGCCCTGGCCTGCTCGGCGTCGACCTCGGCCTGCCGGTGCGCCCGCTCCAGCAACGAGTCGGCCTCGGCCCGCGCGCCGTCGAGGATTCGCCGGGCCTCCGACCTGGCGGAACTGGCTTCTGCTTTCGCTGCCGCCGCCTCGGTGCGCGCAGCAGCCGCCACGGCCCGCGCCTCGTCAACGGCCGCGGTGGCGTCCTCGGCCGCGGTGCGCAGCGACGCCAGGGAGTGCTCCTGCCGGTCCTTCTCGGCCAGGAACGCGGGATCTTCGGCAACGGGCTGAGCGGGCGCCGTGGCCGCGGTGTGCAGCCGGCGCATGACCTTCAGCGAGAGCAGCAGCGCGGCGAGGACACCGAAGCCGATGACGACGACCACGACGACGAGCACGACCTGCAGACCGGTCACGCGGTCACCTCGGCGGCGCTCAGCTGCCGGCTTGCGGATGGCTGCCGGCTGGCGGATGGCTGCTCGCTTGCGGTTGACTGCCCGCTCGCGGACGGCTGGTCGCTTGCGGACGGCTGATCGCTTGCGGGTCGTTCGCAGAGGATGACAGGGGCGCACTCCGTCACGACGTCACCTCGCTCCGCTCGGCGCTGCGCAGAGTCGCGCAACGCGGGATGTTGTGGAGGAGACGCCCGACCACACACTGCCATCAAGATGTATCAATATCGGGACACAGGGTGCCCCGACAACGGGTCGACACCGCCACCTCCCGCAAGGCGCGGCGCTTATATGTCGTGCGTAAACGTTGCTGATCTGTGACGCGATCTATGTTGTGCGGTAAACCCGCGGTGGTTGGGCGGTCTCCATCTGGTAACGCCGAGGCTAGGTCGTGAAGGGCGCTTCGGTCAAGGACTCATGATCGGGCACCATACGGGACGTAAGTCCGTCAAGACCCTCGCCAGGCGAAACACCCTACCAGTGCTATTTGACCAGAACTTTCCGGCATGTCGGTCGCTGTCCGCCTCAGAATGTCGACCGGCAGTAGCTGCCCGGAAGCACGGCGCTGAACTCCCGCCACCGCGCAGCTGCAATCATTCCACCACAGACCGTACGCCCACCAACCACCGCATCGACGCTTGTCGCATTCCAGGGCCCAGCAGCCGCCCCGATCGACCAGCTTCCGCCACCTGGCGTGCAGCCAGATGGCACACACCGTCGAATCAAGCCGCCGGGTGTCGCGGGTGTCTGTCATTTGCCAGTTTTGCACTGTTTGTTGACTTCCGGGGCATACGCCGCATGGCCGGTCGCGCTGCCCGGTCGCGATGAGCTCTGAAAGGTCCTGTCGGGCGGGTGGTGGCGCGTGGTGGCGCGACAAGCCGAACGATGGCGGGGTCGGGTGCCCGGGGATCCTTCGGGTTCCTTCGGGTTGTAGAGAAGTCCGGCAACCACCCCCGCGCGCCCGTCGCGCGATCCGGCGCTGTTCGCCAGGAAGTGTGAAGGGGTGGGGGCGTGTGGACGCCCCCTGCGCTTCACGCTCTCACCGAAACGCGGCGGCGGACACGACCGACCCTCCGCTGGACGATGTCCGGCGAGATGGCAACAGACTCCAGGGATCGCACCCGGGCCCTGGCGGGCGTCCCCACTCCGGTCGGCGCCTCGACCTCGACCTCCTGGTCGCTGCTCCGGTTCCGGTAGGCGCGGCCCGGTCTCGTCCAGTGCGCCGGATATGCGGCGTCGCCGCCGCCGGATTCCCGCAACCCGAAGGATCCGTGGCGGCGGGCAGGGGTCGGACCACCGGCCATAGGCCAGGTCGGCGCCAGCCGGGATTGGAGTGCCGGCCGGAAGTCGAGGCCGAGGCCGAGGCGCGCAGGCCAGAGCCGAAGCGCAGGCCAGAGCCGGGACACCGATCAGGGTCAGCGTTGGTCAGGGTCGAGGGCGGCGTCGGCGAGGGCGTCCGGGTCGATCCCGTCGGCGAACTCGGCGGCGTCCGCGCGCTCGGCCAGTCCTTCCTTCACGAGGCGGATGGCCATACCCGGTGGGTACCCCTTCCTGGCCAGCATCCCGACGAGCCGCCGGAACACCGCCTCGGGGGCTGCGTTGGACTCGACCCGGAGGCGCCTGGCGACCAGGGCTCTCGCGGTCTGCTCCTCGACGTCGGGGTCGAGCTCGTCGAGTGCCTCGCCGACCTCGTCGGAGGAGACGCCCTTGCGGCGCAGCTCCCCCGCCAGCGCGCGCCGGGCCAGGCCGCGGCCGTGGTGCCGGCTGGCGACCCAGGCGCGGGCGAAGGCGGCGTCGTCGATGATGCCGACCTCGTCGTAGCGGTCGAGGATCTCGTCGGCGATCTCGTCCTCGACGCCGCGCTTGCGCATCGCGGTGGCGAGCTCGAGCCGGGTCCTCGGCCGCACGGAGAGCTGCCGCAGGCAGATCTCCCGAGCCGCCTCCCTCGGGTCGAGCGGCGCGGCCGGCGGACGACCCCGCCGTCCAGAACCGCCCCGCCGCTGGGAACCGCCCTGCTCAGCGTCGCTCCGCGGCGCGGAGCCTTCCAGCGGCTCCGGGGCGCTGCCGTCCCGGGGTTCACCGGGCGGGCTGCGGTCTTCCGGACGGCTGGAGACGTCACGATCAGAGCGGTTGCCACGCTCTGCTCGGCGACCGGACCCGCGCTCCGATCGGCCGCCGCGGCGGGCTCGGCCGCCGCGGTCTCCGTGATCCGGTGTCGGGTCGGCCACCGCGAAGCGGTCCTCAACGCGATCACCGCCGGTGACCGCCCGGGATCCGCCGGTCCGGGGGCCGCCCTCAGGGGCCGCCAGCCAGGCAGGCGGGGCGCTGCCGGCCGCGCGTCCCGCGGCGGGAATCCGGGTGGTCGAAACGTCGCTGTTTTCAGGATCGGACGGCCAGCCCGGCGGCACCTCGCCCGGAGCTGCCCGCCCAGGACGCGCCGGCGCAGCAGCTGCGGCGCCGCCCGGTTGGGTTTCGGCGGACAGCCAGGGGTTGTCGTCGCCCAGGTCGGCGAGCAGCCAGGAACCCGCGGCGGGCTCGACGGCGGTGGGCGGCACAACGTCAGGCTCGTGCCCGCCGCCCCCCGCTTCCTGCTCGCTGGATCGCCGCCTGCCCGGCACGAACGCACCTCCGAAACCCGCACCACCCACACCGGCACCGAGCCGACGACGAGCGGCGAACCTGCATCAACACCGGCGATCGCAGATGGAGCGCCGGCGGGCCGGGCCGCGAGCCGAACCCCCGAAACGGAGGCCCTCCCGCGGACCGGCGCCGAACGCCACGAATCGCGCGTGCAAGGAAGAGCTGGACCTGGCCGAGCCGGTCAGAAGTCGACCGGGACCACCTCGGGGCCACCGGCGGCGTCCGTGGCCTGGCCGACGCCCACGCCGAGCTTCTCCTTGATCTTCTTCTCGATCTCGGCAGCCACGTCTGGGTTCTCCCGGAGGAACTTGCGGGAGTTCTCCTTGCCCTGGCCGAGCTGGTCGCCGTCGTACGTATACCAGGCGCCCGCCTTGCGGATGATCGTCTGCTCGACACCGACGTCGATGAGGGAGCCCTCGCGGGAGATGCCCTTGCCGTACATGATGTCGAACTCGGCCTGCTTGAACGGCGAGGCCACCTTGTTCTTCACGACCTTGACGCGGGTGCGGTTGCCCACCACGTCCGTGCCGTCCTTGAGGCTCTCGATGCGGCGCACGTCGAGGCGGACCGAGGAGTAGAACTTCAGCGCCCGACCACCGGTCGTGGTCTCCGGGCTGCCGAACATGACGCCGATCTTCTCGCGGAGCTGGTTGATGAAGATCGCGGTGGTGCCGGAGTTGTTGAGGGCACCGGTGATCTTCCGCAGCGCCTGGCTCATGAGGCGGGCCTGGAGGCCGACGTGGCTGTCGCCCATCTCGCCCTCGATCTCGGCGCGCGGCACGAGGGCGGCGACCGAGTCGATGACGATGATGTCGAGAGCGCCGGAGCGGACCAGCATGTCGACGATCTCGAGGGCCTGCTCACCGGTGTCGGGCTGGGAGACGAGCAGCGCGTCGGTGTCGACGCCGAGGGCCTTCGCGTAGTCGGGGTCGAGGGCGTGCTCCGCGTCGATGAACGCCGCGATGCCGCCCTGAGCCTGGGCGTTGGCGATGGCGTGGAGCGCCACGGTCGTCTTACCGCTGGACTCAGGCCCGAAGACCTCGATGACCCGGCCGCGGGGCAGACCGCCGATGCCGAGCGCCACGTCGAGGGCGATCGAGCCGGTCGGGATCACGGCCATCGGAGCGATGACCCGCTCACCGAGGCGCATGACCGAGCCCTTGCCGAATTGTTTGTCGATCTGCGAGAGGGCGAGCCCGAGCGCCTTCTCCCGGTCAGGTTGCACTGCCATGTCCGTCACCCCTGAGTTCGCGGTCTTCGTCGGCGTTCGTTTATTCACGCTGACAAGGTAAGCGCCGGGTATGACAAAAACCGGCACCGACGCCTGAGGAGACTACCCGTACATCTGTACGATCAACGAGGCGACACGCCAAAAAACATCACCGCAGCCTGCTGGGAACACGCTCCGGGTATGCGGCGACCACAGCCCGCCACACCACGGCGGTGTCCTCGCCACCCGCGAGGGCTTCCTTGATGGTCCGCCCACCCAACTCGGTCAGCACCTGGTCGTTGGCGAGGCTTCCGGCGTACGCCACACCGAACGACTCCTCGAGCCGCTGCCAGAAATCCGTCAGTCGCACGCGGCCAAGACTAAGACCTCCGCAGCGCCAGGGCAGCCAGCGGCACCACGGCGATGCCCGCCAGCATCGACAACGTGGCATAACCGAACAGGTCGACCACCACCCCCGCCAGTGCGCCCGCGGTGGCCGCCGAGACGCCCATGATGATGTCGGACAGGCCCTGCACGCCGGCGCGCTCCCCGACGGGCACGGACTCCGACAGCAGCGTGGAGCCGGCCACCATCGTGCCGCCCCAACCCACGCCGAGCAGGCCCAACGCGACCGAGAGCTGGACCGTGCGGTCGCCGGCGGTGGCGCTCAGCGCGCACGCGAGGGCCAGCAGCACGACACCCGAGAGGATGACGGGCCGGCGGCCGAACCGGTCGGTGGCCCAGCCGATGACCGGGGACAGCCCGTACATGCCGGTGATGTGGACGCTGATCACCAGTCCGACGATGCGCAGCAGGTCGCCGTGCTCGTGCACGTAGCCGCCGATGTGCACGGGCGTCATCGACATCACGCCGACCATCACCACGTGCCCGACCGCGACGGCGGAGACCCCCAGCCGCGCCCCGGCGCTGGCCCGGATGGCGGCGAACGCCGACCGCCACGATGATGGCGCTTTATCCGATAAATCGGATAAAGCCGATGCCCGCGCCACCAGCAGCGGATCCGGCCGCAACAGCACGAACAGGGCAACCGCCCCCAGCCCGAACGCCAGCGCGCTGAACAGGTACGGCCCCGCGTACTCCGGGACACCCAACGGCATCGTCACCCGATCGGTGAACGGCGCCAGGTTCGGGCCCACCACCGCGCCCAGTGTCGTCGCCCACACCACGAGCGACAGGTGCCGCGCTCGGCGGTCACGATCGGCGAGGTCGACCGCCGCGTACCGCGACTGCAGGTTCGCCGCGCTCGCCCCGCCGAACAGGAACGTGCCCAGGAACAGCAGCGGCACCCACTGCAGCCAGACTGCGGTGACGACCAGCAACGAACCGGTCACCCCGGCGGCGTACGCGAACACCAGCCCCGGCCGCCGCCCACCGGTCCGCATCAGTCGCGTGGCCGGGATCGCGATCAGGGCCGCCCCGATGACCGCGGCGCTGCCGGACAGGCCGGCGGCCGTCGGCCCGGCCATCTCCGCGGCCAGCAGCGCGCCGATCGACACCCCGCTCGCCACCCCCAAACCGCCGATGACCTGCGTGGAGACGAGCAGGCCGAGGGTGCGCCGCTGGAGCGGGGCAACTGGAGGGGCGTCGATCACCCGGCCATCCTCGCGTACGCACCGAGATCCGCACCACTCCTTACTCGTAGGTCGAGAGCAGCGCCACTACGGCACGGACCGCGGCGTCGGCGTCCGCGCCCGTGGCCGACACCCGCACCGACGCGCCCGCGCGGGCATTGAGCCCCATCACCCCGAGCACGCTGCGCGCACTGACCCGCCTGCCGTCGAAAAGGATGTCCACGGTACTGGTGAAGCCCGCCGCCGCCCGCACCAGCGCACCGGCCGGCCGGGCGTGCAGGTCCGCCGGCAGGACGACCGTCGCCTCAGAGCTTGCGGACATCGCGCGCCTCCGTCGCCGCCCGCGTGCACTCGGCCAGGTCGGCACCGGCGCCGGCCAGGACCGCCGCGGCGACCGCACCCTCGACGAACGGCGCGTCGACCAGGACGGCCGTGTTGGCGACCCGGTCCTCGAGCACGGTCTGCGCGGTGAGGACGGCACTGCCCAGGTCGGTCAGGACCAGCACCCCGCCGCCCCGGTCGGCCCGGTCGATCGCGACCAGGATCCGGTCGTAGCTGGTGCCGAGTCCCCCGTCGTCGGTGCCGCCCGCCGCCTCGATCGGCACCTCCTCCCCCGCGACCTGGACAAGCATGTCCCGCAGGCCGTGCGCCAGCCGTTCGCTGTGTGAAACGAGGACGATTCCCACCATGTGTGCCACGCGGGCAATGCTATGCACCGCCGGTACCCCCAAAATGGCAGGCATGAAGAAGTTCATCAACGATCCGGACGACGTGGTCCGGGAGGCCCTGGCAGGGATGGCCGCCGCGCATCCCGAGCTGCGGGTCGACCTCGACGAGCAGATCATCGTGCGGGCCGACGCGCCGCGCCCCGGCAAGGTGGGCCTGGTCTCCGGCGGCGGGTCCGGGCACGAGCCGCTGCACGGCGGGTTCGTCGGGCCCGGCATGCTCGACGCGGCCTGCCCCGGCGAGATCTTCACCTCACCCGTCCCGGACCAGATCCTGGCCGCCACCAGGGCCGTCGACGGCGGCGCGGGCGTCGTGCACATCGTGAAGAACTACACCGGCGACGTCATGAACTTCGAGCTCGCCGCCGAGGACGCCGAGACCACGGTGGAAAGCGTTCTCGTCGACGACGACGTCGCGGTCGACGGCTCCACCTGGACCGCCGGCCGCCGCGGCACCGGCGCGACCCTGCTGGTCGAGAAGATCGCCGGCGCGCTCGCCGAGGAGGGTGCCCCGCTCGCCGCGGTCGCCGCCGTCGCCCGGGACGTCAACGAGCGCTCGGCGTCCTTCGCGATCGCCCTCACCTCCGGCACGACCCCGGCCGCCGGCAAGCCCGGCTTCGACCTGCCCGAGGACGAGATCGAGGTCGGCGTCGGCATCCACGGCGAGCCCGGCCGGGCCCGCGAGAAGCTGCGGCCGGCCCGCGACCTCGCCGCCCGCATCGTGGAGCCCATCCTGGCGGCCAAGCCTCTCGAGTCCGGAAGCCGGGTGATCGTGCTGGTCAACGGCCTGGGCGGCACCCCGCTGCTGGAGTTGTACGTGATGTTCAACGACATCAGCCGGCTGCTTGCGGACGCCGGGGTGCAGGTGGCCCGGAGCCTCGTCGGCAACTACGTCACCAGTCTCGACATGGCCGGGATCTCGCTGACCGTGTGCCGGGTCGACGACGAGCTGCTGCGACTCTGGGACGCCCCGGTCCGCACCGCCGGCCTGCGGTGGGGTGCCTGACGTGGACGCCGACCTGGCCCGCGCGTGGGTCGCCGCCGTCGCCGCCTCGGTCACCGCGCACGCCGCCGAGCTGACCGACCTCGACGCCGCCATCGGCGACGGCGACCACGGCGTCAACCTGCGTCGCGGGTTCGACGCGGCGGTCGCCGCCCTGGCCGGCTTCGAGGCCGACACGGCCGGGGCGGTCCTCACCAAGACCGGCACGACCCTGGTGTCGAAGGTCGGCGGCGCCTCGGGCCCGCTGTACGGCAGCCTGTTCCGCGCCCTCGGCAAATCCCTGCCGGCCGAGGTGGACGCCGTTGCCTTCGGCGACGGCCTGCGGGCCGGCCTGGACGCGATCGTGCGGCTCGGCAAGGCCGTGCCCGGGGACAAGACCATGGTCGACGCGCTCACCCCGGCGGTCGACGCCTACGCCGCCGCGGCCCCCGCCGGGTTCGCGGCGGCCGCTCGGGCCGCATCCGCCGCGGCCGGGGAAGGGGCGGCCGCGACGACACCGCTGCAGGCGCGCAAGGGCCGGGCGTCCTACCTGGGCGAGCGCAGCGCCGGCCACCAGGACCCGGGCGCCACGTCCACCGCGCTGATCTTCGCCGCGCTCGCCGCCGTCTCCGATGCCTAGACCCCCAGGCTTCGGCCGATGATCTCCTTCATGATCTCGGTCGTGCCGCCGTAGATCGTCTGGACGCGGCTGTTCAGCCAGGCCTTCGCGACCGGGTACTCCATCATGAAGCCGTAGCCGCCGTGCAGCTGGACGCAGCGGTCCGCCACCTTGTTCTGCAGCTCCGTGGTCCACCACTTCGCCTTGGCCGCGTCGGCGACGGAGAGCCGCCCCGCGTTCTGCTCGACGATGCACTGGTTCAGGAACGTCCGGGCGATCGTCACCTCGGTGTCGAGCTCGGCGAGCACGAACCGGTTGTGCTGGAACGACCCGATCGGCTTGCCGAACGCCTGCCGCGTCTTGGCGTAGTCGAGGGTGATCGCCAGGACGTGCTCGGCGGACGCGACGGCGGCCACCGCGATGCCGAGCCGCTCCCGCGGGAGGTTCGCCATCAGGTGGTAGAAGCCGGCGTTCTCCTGGCCGAGCAGGTGGTCGGCGGGGATGCGGCAGTCGTCGAAGAACAGTTCGGCGGTGTCGTTGGCCTTGAGCCCGACCTTCTCCAGCCGCCGTCCGCGGGTGAAGCCCGGCGTGCCGGTCTCGACCACGAACAGGCTGATGCCGTGGGCACCGAGCGAGGCGTCGGTCTTCGCCACGACGATGACGAGGTCGGCGAGCTCACCGTTGGTGATGAACGTCTTCTGCCCGTTGAGGACCCACTCGTCGCCGTCACGTACGGCGGACGTGCGCACCCCGGCGAGGTCGCTGCCGGCGCCCGGCTCGCTCATCGCGATGGCGGTCACGATGTCCCCGGAGCAGAACCCGGGCAGCCAGCGCTTCTGCTGCTCCTCGGTGGCCAGGTCGGTCAGGTACGGCGCGACCACGTCGTTGTGCAGCCCGAACCCGAGACCGGACGCGCCCGCGGCGACGATCTCCTCGACGAGGACCGCGTTGAAGCGGAAGTCCTTCTGCCCGCCCCCGCCGTGCTCCTCGTCGACGTCCATGCCGAGCAGCCCGGCCGCGCCCGCCTTGCGCCAGACCTCCCGGTCGACGATGCCCGCCTTGTCCCACTCGTCGTTGTGCGGCACCGCCTCGCGGGCCAGGAACGCCTTGCACAGTTCCCGGAAGGCTTCGTGCTCGGCTTCGTAGAGGTGCTGTTCCATGACGTGCAGTGTCGTCCGTGAGACGCGGTCTCGCCTAGGGCGCGACCCGTGGATCAGGGCGCGACCCCGGATCAGGGCGCGACCCCGGATCAGGGCGCGACCCCGGATCAGGGCGCGACCCCGGATCAGGGCGCGATCCGGATCAGAGGCCGAGCAGGCCGTAAAGGTGGTCGGGTAACGGCTCGGCGCCGGCCGGGGCGGTGACGCTGAGCGTGCCGCCGAAGTCGGAATACGTGGCGGTGACCGGATTGTCGGGGATCTCGACCTTCATCGACACGAGCCGGTCCTGATCGTCGACGGTCGCCTCGAACGGGATCCGCTTGGCGACCTCGCCGAGCTGGATCACCTGCGGGATGTTGACCGGTCCCCACGTCGTCACGCGGGTCATGTCGACGGTGCCGGTGTAGCCGCGGTTCTCCCGGCGCACGTCGTGGGTGGCGGCGACCAGCGCCTGCACGCCCGTCGGGTCCTTGATGGCGCTGAGCCCGAGCGACCCTGGCCGCGTGACCCGGGCGGGGTCCACGCGATACCAGGTCCTACCGTCGAACCCGGGCATCGGCAGCCCGGTCAGCCGGGTATACGCGGTGCCCCGGACGCCGAGGGTGTCGATCTTCAGGGAGGCCCCGTCGGAGGACACGCTGACCGTGGCGTCGAGCAGGTCCGCGACAGGGTCGATGCCGCCGGTGTAGCTGCCCTCCCTGGCCACCACCTTGAACGTGTATCCACCGTTGATCAATGCCTGCAGGCTCTTCGCCAGCTCGCTCTGCGACGGTGCCACCGACGGCCCGGTGGTCGGCCGCGGCGGCTCCGCCTTGCCGAACGAGCAGCCGGCGAGCACGGCCATCGCGAGCAGCACCGAGGCCAGCGCCGCCAGGGTGGGCAGCATCGAGTTGCGTCGCCGTCGCATCGGGGTCAGTCCTCGTCGCATCGGGATCATTGGTCGTCGCATCGGGATCAGCGGTCGTCGCATCGGGATCGGTGGTCAGCCGTTGAGCAGGCCGTAGACGGCGGCGGGCGCGGCCATGACGTCGGCGGCCTTCGGCGCGGCGACGGTGACCGGCTGGCCGTGGCCGGTGTAGTCGACCGTCAGCGCCTGCTCGGCGACCGTGCCGTAGGCCGGGACCGTGATCTTCAACGAGACCAGGTGCTGGCCGTCGAGGGTGGCCGTGAACGGCGCGGCCTTGGCCTTGTCGCCGAGCGCCTGCAGCACGGCGGCGTCGTCGATGCCGAGGTCGCCACCGCCGGTGAGGTCATACGTGCCGGTGATCGTGGTCGGGCCGCTCTGCGTGGCGGTGCCGACACGGCCGACGAGGCCCTGGCTCACGGTGGGGTCCTTCGCCTCGATCAGCCCGATGATCGCATCCTTCTTGATCTTCGAGCGATCCAGCTTGTACCACTTCTTCGCATTGATGCCGGTCGTCGGGATGCTGGTCTTGAAGTAATAGTCGGCGCCGAGCGCGATGCCCTCGATCGTGTACTTGACCCCGCCCGCGGCGACCCCGTCGACCTTCACCTGCTGCTTGCCGGTGGGGTCGATCGAGCCGGTGAACGTGCCCTCGGGGATCTTCATCGCATAGCCGTAGGTGCTCGAGTTGAGGTCCTTGACGGCCGCGGTCAGCACGTCCTTGGCGGACGGCCCGGCCGACGTGGAACCGGCACCCTTCGAGCTGCCGCTGGTGGTCTTGTCGTCGTCGCCCCCACAGGCGGTGGTCAGTGCCAGTGCCATCGCCGCGACGGCGATGCCGATCGTCCTGAACGTGCTGGTGCGCATGTCATTCCCCTCCCTGATGACGCGCCCCGGAGCGAGCTGGAGCCGACCCGGTCCCTTCTACCCGCTGTTCAACAGCGGGGAGACGAGTTCGGGTGCGTCGATGACCGCCTTACCCCCACGCCGACGGACACTATCGGCAGGGTCCGACAGTTTGCCGGCGCAGGGGGTACCAAAGCCACAACGTCATACCTGTCGCCTGGACGGGTCGGTGAGCCTGCGCACCACCGCCTCGGCGACCCGTCCGGCGTCGCGCGGGTCGAGCGCGGCCGTGGTGATCCGGATCGCGGGCGGCGTGAGCAGGCGATACATGGAGCCGGGCGTGACGGCGAAGCCGTCCTCGCGCAGCCCCGCGACCATCGACGTCTCGTCGGGCACCGGCAGCCACACGTTGATCCCGCTCACACCGTGGGCCGGCAGATCCCCGAGCGCGGCGCGCAGCGCCTCCCGGCGGGTCGCGTAGACGTCGCGGGCGCGGTCGACCGCCGCCGTGGCCTCCGGGTCCTGCCACAGCGCCACGACCAGGCGCTGCAGGACGGTGGAGACCCATCCGACACCCAGCCGCATGCGCCCCTCGATCCGCGCCACGGTCACGTCGTCGCCGACGATCGCCGCGACGCGCAGGTCCGGCCCGTACGGCTTCGACAGCGACCGCACATACGCCCACGAGCCGGTCACGCCAACCAGTGGATGCACCCGCTCGTGTGCCAGCTCGGCGGCGTGGTCGTCCTCGAGCACCAGCAGCTGCCGGTGCGCGCCGAGCTGGCCCCGTAACGCCGCGGCCCGCCGGCCGGTGATCACCGCGCCGGTGGGATTCTGCGCGCGGGAGGTCACGACCAGGCCGGCGACGCCCGCCTGCAGCGCCGCCCGCAGGCCCTCCTCCGTGGGCCCCTCGTCGTCCACCGGCACCGGCACCGGGGTGAACCCGAGCGCCGCGACCAGGTCCAGCAGGTTGGCCCAGCCCGGGTCCTCGACCGCGACCTTGTCGCCCGGCCGCAGGTGGGCGACGAGCGCCCGCTCGAGCCCGTCGAGCGCGCCGCCGGCCACGGTGAGGCGCCCGGACGGGATGCCGTCGGCGGCGAACCGCTCGCCGGCCAGTTCCAGCAGCTCGGGCAGCGGGCCACCACCGGCGTAGCCGACCGGCGGCATGCTGGCGGCGAGCCGGATCAGGTGCGGCGCGTAGTGCGGCAGCAGGTCGTGGTCGGGGCCGCCGCTGGCCAGGTCGAGTGCGCCGGCGGGCACGGCGAGGGTGTGCCGCGTCCGCCTGGCCACGGGCGGCCGGGGCCGGACCCTGGTGCCGCCGCGACCCGCGGTCTCGACCAGCCCCCGCTCGCGGAGCACCCGATACGCTGCCGCGACGGTCGCCGGGCTGACGCCGAGGTCGACGGCGAGCGCCCGGACCGAGGGCAGCGGGGCACCCGGATCGAGCTCGCCGCTGCGGATGCCGCTCTCGACGCTGGCCGAAATCTGGGCTGCGGTGCCACCGGTCGGCTGATACTGTACTGCCACAGTTTGAAGATTGTACTAGAACAAACGAGGTCGCGGTGGAAACCTATCTGAAGACGGCGCGGACGACACCCAAACGGATGGGCGAGCGCGCGTCGTACGACGCCGGCCTGGTGCACTCGATCCTCGACGAGGCCTACGTCTGCCATCTCGGGTTCGTGGTCGACGGCGAGCCGCGCGTGCTGCCGACCCTGCACGCGCGCGTCGGCGACGTCGTCTATCTGCACGGCTCGACCGGAAACCGCGCGCTGCTCGCGGCCCGCGACGGTGGCCTGCCCATCTGCGTGACGGTGACGCTGCTCGACGGCCTGGTGCTGGCCCGCTCACAGTTCCACCACAGCGCCAACTACCGCTCGGTCGTGGCGCACGGCACCGCCCGGCTGGTCACCGACCCACAGGAGCGCGACCTGGCGTTCGCGGCACTCGTCGACAAGATCATCCCGGGCCGCGCCGCGGACAGCCGGCCGCCCAACCCCAAGGAGCTCGCACAGACCGCCCTGCTGGCGCTGCCACTGCGAGAGGTGTCCGCCAAGGTCCGCACCGGTGATCCCTCCGACGATGAACAGGATCTGCCGTTGCCACACTGGGCGGGTGTGGTGCCGCTCACGCTCGTCGCCGGCGCACCCCGACCGGCACCGGACACGCTCGTGCCGATTCCGGAGTATCTGCGGCCCGCCGCGACCGGCTGGCACGGCGCACCGACGCTGCGGGGGCGCCACGTGGTGATCGAGCCGCTCGACCACGCGCACGCGCCGGGTCTGTTCGCCGCGCTCGACGACGCCGAGGTCTGGACCCATCTCACCGTGACCCGCCCCGGCTCGGTCGGGGAGATGGCCGCGATCATCGCCACGGCGATCAGGGACGAGACGCGGACGCCCTTCGTGCAGCGGGATCCGGCGACGAACGAGATCCTCGGCAGCACCTCGTTCTACGCGATCGACGAGGGCCGCCGCTCGATCGCGATCGGGCACACCATGCTCGGACGGCCGCACTGGCGCACCGCGATCAACACCGAGTCGAAGCTGCTGCTGATGGCGCACGCGTTCGACACGCTCGGTGCGATCCGGGTGGAGTGGCACACCGACATCCGCAACGAGCGCTCACAACGGGCCATCGCCCGGCTCGGCGCCGAGCGGGAGGGCGTGCTGCGCTCGCACCGGCAGCGCCCCGACGGCAGCTGGCGGGACACGGTCTGCTTCGCGATGCTCGCCGGCGAGTGGCCCGCGGCACGGGGGCGGCTGAGCTCGGCGCTGGAAGCCGGAGTCCGCTGATGCTCGGCGTGACCAACCCGTGGACCTACGTGCTCGGCACCGCCGCGATCGTGCTGCTGCCCGGGCCCAACTCGCTGTACGTGCTCTCCGTCGCCGCCCGCCGCGGAGTTCGGGACGGATATCGGGGCGCCGCCGGGGTCTGGCTCGGCGACGCGGTGCTCATGACGCTGTCAGCCGGCGGTGTCGCGTCGCTGGTGCACACCTATCCGTGGCTGTTCTCGCTGGTGAAATACGCGGGCGCCGGTTACCTGGCCTATCTCGGCGTTCGCCTGGTGGTTGACACGGTACGACGGCTACGCGCACCGGCCTCGACGCCGCAGCCCGAGCCGCCCGCGGACCGGCCGTTCCGGCGAGCGCTGGTGATCAGCCTGCTCAACCCGAAGGCGATCCTGTTCTTCGTGTCGTTCTTCATCCAGTTCGTGGACCCGGACTACGCGTATCCGGCGGTGAGCTTCCTGCTGCTCGGGATCGTCGCCGAGGTGCTCAGCGCGATCTACCTGACCGTGCTGATCTTCGCCGGGCGCTACCTCGCGGAGCAGTTCCGCTCGCGCCGCAAGCTGGCCGCCGGGCTGAGCACCACGGTCGGCGGGCTGTTCCTGGCGTTCAGCGTCAAACTGGCGACGGCCAGCCTGTCGTAGCGCCGCTCCTGTCGTGCAACGCATGGAGGGTCCCCCACTGGTTCATGGGGGACCCTCTTCGCTGCCCGGCCAGGCAAGTTCTCAGTGCTCCACGATCAGGTCCGCCCGGCCCAGGTCGCGGAGCAGGTCGTTGACCACGCGGTCGTCGTCACCGTGACGGCGGCGTTCGGCGGGTGCGCGGCCTCCGGTGAGCAGCGCCAGCCGGGCGCCACCCGGGCGGGCCGGACCGTCGCCGGTGGTGCCGGTGGTGCCGGTCGCGCCGGCGGCGCCTCGGTAGACGAAGTAGTGCACGGCGGCCCGCACCTTGGCCCGGTCGACCGCGCTCGACCTGGCGGTGTCGGCGATCAGCTGCCGAAGGGCGGCGGCCATCCGCTCGGCGTGCCCGACGTCGGCGACGCCGGGACCGGTCCGCGGGGCGGCGTCGCGGCCGACCTGCGGGGCGGCGTCGCGGCCGGTCCGCGAGGCGGCGTCGCGGCCGGTCCGCAGGGCGGTGAGGTAGGCGTCCAGCTGGCGCAGCAGCACTTCCGATTCCTGGCGGATCGCCCGCTGGGCGATCGTGCGCTGTGCTGCCACCGGCTGCTCCTGTGATTGGGGATTGGCACACCTTAGCCAAACTCCCCCTTTCGTACAAATCGGACTAATCCTATCGGCGGGGTCAGCCGGTCGCGGGAAAGTGTCGTACCCCGGGGGCAGGATGGAGGCATGGATGAGCTGGGTCGGTTCGGGGCGGCGACGCGGGAGTGGTTCGGTGCGGCGTTCGCGGCGCCGACCGCGGCGCAGGCCGGTGCCTGGCAGGCGATCAGCGCAGGCCGCCACGCCCTCGTGGTCGCGCCGACCGGCTCCGGCAAGACCCTGGCGGCGTTCCTCTGGTCGCTCGACCAACTCGCCGCCCGGCCCGACGTGGAGGCCGCGAAGCGCTGCCGGGTGCTGTATGTCAGCCCGCTGAAGGCCCTGGCGGTCGACGTCGAGCGCAACCTCCGGGCGCCGCTCGCCGGCATCCGGCAGGCGGCCGCCCGGCTCGGGCAGGTGCCGCCCGACATCAGGGTCGCCATGCGCACCGGCGACACCCCGGCCGACGAGCGGCGGGCCTTCACCAAGACCCCGCCCGACATCCTGATCACCACGCCCGAGTCCCTGTTCCTGCTGCTCACCTCGCAGGCCAGGGAGTCCCTGCGCAGCGTCGAGACGGTGATCGTCGACGAGGTCCACGCGGTCTGCGCGACCAAGCGCGGCGCGCACCTGGCGCTCTCGCTGGAGCGGCTCGACGCCCTGCTGGAGCGGCCGGCGCAGCGGGTCGGGCTGTCCGCGACCGTCCGCCCGATCGACGAGACCGCCAGGTTCCTCGGCGGGGCCGCGCCCGTCGAGGTCGTGCAGCCGCCCAGCACCAAGACCATCGAGGTCGAGGTCCAGGTGCCCGTCGAGGACATGACGGCCCTCGGCGAGACCGACCCGACGCAGGACGACGACGGTGCGCCGCGGCAGGCCTCCGTCTGGCCCGCCGTGGAGGAGCGGGTGCTCGACCTGATCGAGGGCCACCGCTCCACGATCGTGTTCACCAACTCACGGCGCGGCGCCGAGCGGCTCTGCGCCAGGATCAACGAGTTGTCCGCGGCCCGCGCCGGCATCCCCACGCCCACCGCGCCGCGGACCCCGGCCGAGATGATGGCGCAGGCCGGGACCGCCAACGGCGCGGCGCCGGTCGTGGCCCGCGCCCACCACGGCAGCGTCTCCCGTGAGGAGCGCAAACACATCGAGGAGGCCCTCAAGTCCGGCCAGCTGCCGGCCGTCGTCGCCACCTCCAGCCTGGAGCTGGGCATCGACATGGGCTCCGTCGACCTCGTCGTGCAGATCGAGGCGCCCCCGAGCGTCGCCGCCGGCCTGCAACGGGTCGGGCGCGCCGGGCACCAGGTCGGTGCCGTCTCCCGGGGGGTGGTGTTTCCCAAGCACCGCGGCGACCTCGTCTCGTGCGCCGTCGTCGCCGAGCGGATGGTCCAGGGCGGCATCGAGGAGCTGCGCTACCCGCGCAACCCGCTCGACGTCCTCGCCCAGCAGATCATCGCCATGGTCGCGATGGAGCCGTGGCACGTCGACGAGCTGGCGGCGCTGGTGCGGCGCACCGCGGTCTTCGCCGACCTGCCCGAGTCGGCCCTGTTCGCGGTGCTGGACATGCTTGCCGGCCGATATCCGTCGACGGCGTTCGCCGAGCTGCGGCCCCGCGTCGTGTGGGACCGCACCGACGGGGTGCTCACCGCCCGCCCCGGCGCCCAGCGCCTCGCCGTCACCAGCGGCGGCACCATCCCGGACCGTGGCCTGTTCGGCGTGTTCCTGGCCGGCGCCGAGAAGGCCGCCCGCGTCGGCGAGCTCGACGAGGAGATGGTCTACGAGTCACGGGTCGGCGACGTGTTCCTGCTCGGCTCCACCTCGTGGCGCATCGAGGACATCACCCCCGACCGCGTGCTGGTCTCCCCCGCCCCGGGCGCCGCCGCGAAGATGCCGTTCTGGAAGGGCGACTCACCCGGCCGGCCGGTCGAGCTGGGCCGTGCGATCGGCGCCCGGCTGCGCGGATTCGTGAAGTCCGGCGACGAGGAAGCCCGCGCGCAGCTGCGCGGCGGCGGCCTCGACGAGTGGGCCGCCGACAACCTCCTGGCCTATCTGCGTGAGCAACGCGACGCGACCCGTCACCTCCCCGACGACCGCACCGTGCTGGTCGAGCGGTTCCGCGACGAGCTGGGCGACTGGCGGATGACCGTCCACTGTGTCCTCGGCGCCCGGGTCAACGCGCCGTGGGCCCTCGCGATCGCCCGCCGGCTCAACGAGCGCTACGGTGTCGACGCCCAGGTCATGCCCAGCGATGACGGCATCGTGGTCCGCCTGCCCGACATCGCCGACGAGCCACCCGGCGCGGACCTCGTCGCGTTCGACCCCGACGAGATCGCCGGCATCGTCGAGGAGACCGTCGGCACGTCGGCCATGTTCGCCGCTCGGTTCCGCGAGTGCGCGGCCCGCGCCCTGCTGCTGCCGCGCCGCGACCCGCGCCGCCGCCAGCCGCTGTGGCAGCAGCGGCAACGCTCCGCCCAGCTGCTCGACGTCGCCCGCGACTACGCCGACTTCCCGATCACCCTCGAGGCCGCCCGCGAATGCCTGCAGGACGTGTTCGACGTCGCCGGGCTCGTCGGCGTCATGCGTGACATCGCCGGCCGGAAGCTCCGCCTCGTCGAGGTCGAGACCCCGAGGCCGTCGCCGTTCGCCCGGTCGCTGCTGTTCGGCTATGTCGGCGCCTTCCTGTATGAGGGCGACTCGCCCCTGGCGGAGCGCCGGGCCGCCGCCCTCGCCCTCGACCCGACGCTGCTCGCCGAGCTCCTCGGCCGGGTCGAGCTGCGCGAGCTGCTGGACCCCGAGGTCGTCACCGAGACCGAGCGGACCCTGCAGTGGCTCGGCGAGCAGCGCACCCCACGCGACGCCGAGGACGTCGCCGAGATGCTCCGCGTCCTGGGCGACCTGTCCGACGCCGAGCTCACCGCCCGCGGCGCCGACCCCGCCTGGGCCGTCGAGCTCGCCGCCCAGCGCCGCGCCATCCAGGTCCGCGTCGCCGGCGAGCCCCGCTGGGTCGCGGTCGAGGACGCCGCCCGCTTCCGCGACGCCCTCGGTGTGGCCCTGCCCGTCGGCCTGCCCACCGCCTATCTCGAGCCGGTCGCGGACCCGCTCGGCGACCTCGTCACCCGCTACGGTCGCACGCACGCCCCGTTCAGCGCGGCGACCAGCGCGGCCCGCTTCGGCCTCGGCGTCTTCGTCCTCGAGCAGGCCCTGCGCCGACTGCCGTCGATGGTCTCCGGCGAGTTCACCCCCGGCGGGGCCGGGACCGAGTGGTGCGACGCGGAGATCCTGCGGCTGCTGCGCCGCCGGTCCCTCGCGGCGCTGCGCCGCGAGATCGAGCCGGTGCCTCCCCGGGCCCTGGCCAGGTTCCTGCCGCAGTGGCACCAGATCGGCTCGTCCCGGGCCCGGGGCATCGACGCCGTCGCCGCCGCCGTAGAGCAGCTGCAGGGCATCCCCATGCCGGCGTCCGCCCTGGAGCGGTTGATCCTGCCGGCCCGCGTCGCCGACTACACCCCCGCCTACCTCGACGAGCTCTGCGCATCCGGCGACCTGCTCTGGTCCGGCGGCGGCGCCATCGGCGAGCACGACGGCTGGATCAGCCTCGCCTTCGCCGACACCGCCCCGCTGCTCCTGCCACCCCCGGCCGACGTGGGCGGCCCGGTCCACGCCGCCATCCTCACCGCGCTCGCGGGCGGGCAGGCCCTGTTCCTGCGCACCCTGGCGGAGCGCGTCAACGACATCCTCGCCACCGCCCCACCCGCTCCCACCGCCCCGCCCCCTCCCGGGGACCGGACCGCCCTGGACGCGGCGGCGCTCGAGCTGCCGTCCGGTGGAGACACCTCCGGGACCGGGCCCACCCGGAGGCGCGGGGGCGGCACCCGCGCGGCCCGTGAGCAGGCTGCTGCCGCGGCCGGTGCCGGTGTGGGTGCCGCGGCCGGCTCGAACGGCGACACCTCCCCCGTTGACACCTCGGCCGTTGACACCTCGGCCGCTGACGGTTCGGCCGCTGACGGTTCGGCCGCTGACGGTTCGGCCGCTGACGGTTCGGCCGCTGACGGTTCGGCCGCTGACGGTTCGG
>NZ_BONQ01000035.1 GCF_016862795.1 Dactylosporangium siamense
CCGCTGACGGTTCGGCCGCTGACGGTTCGGCCGCTGACGGTTCGGCCGCTGACGGTTCGGCCGCTGACGGTTCGGCCGCTGACGGTTCGGAAGTCGACGCCGCAGGCGCGGGTGCCGCAAGCGCGGGCAGGGACAGTGCGGGCAGGGACAGCGCGGGCAGGGACAGCGCGGGCAGGGGCGGGGATCGGCGCGGTGGGGTGCGGCCGGGTGAGGTGGGGAGCGGTGTTGTTCCGGCTGCGGCGGGGCGTGTGGAGGCGGGCGAGGTCGTGTCGCCGCCGATTCCGCTCGCCAGGCTGCGCAGGGCCAAGGCAGCGCCGGGTGAGGGCTCGATCAGCGACACCCTGCGAGGGGTTGAGGCGTCGTTGCACGCCGGTGCGCCGGGCGGCGGGCGGCCGGTCTTCGTCGGCGAGGCGGAGCTCCTCGACGCCGTGTGGGACCTGGTCTGGGCCGGGCTGTTGTCGAACGACACGCTCGGGCCGCTGCGGGCGAAGCTCGGCGGCGGCGGCGGCGCACACCGGGCGAAGCCGGCCGCCCCGCGGTCGCGGTACCGGCGCACCGGCGTCGCGGCGGCACGAGCGTCGCTCGCGGTGGCCAGGTCCGGGCCGCCGACCGGAGCGGGCCGGTGGCATCGGCTGCCCGACCGGGACCTCGACCCGACCCGCCGGGCGACTGCTAACGCCGAGCTGCTCCTGGAACGGCACGGGGTCGTCACGCGCGGAGCGGTGATGGCCGAGGACCTGCCGGGGGCGTTCGCCGGGGTGTATCCGGTGCTCGCCGCGATGGAGGAGCGCGGGGCCGCCCGGCGCGGGTACTTCGTCGAAGGGCTGGGCGCCGCACAGTTCGCGCTGCCGGGTGCGGTCGACCGGCTGCGGGGCGGCACCGACACCCGCGACGCGCTGGTGCTCGCGGCCACCGACCCCGCCAACCCGTACGGCGCGGCGCTGCCCTGGCCCGACAGGGTCGTCGACGCCGGTGACGGCGAGCGTTCCGGGCACCGGCCGGGCCGCAAGGCGGGCGCACTCGTCGTCACGGTCGGCGGCGACCTCGTCATCTACGTGGAGCGCGGCGGCCGGACCCTGCTGTCCTACGTCGAGGACACCGACCTGCTCGCCCTCGCCGCGAAGGCGCTCGCCGACGCGGTCCACGCCGGCGCCCTCGGCGCGATGTCGGTCGAGCGCGCCGACGGTGAGTCCATCCACGCCTCGGCCCTCGGCGACGCACTGTCCGCTGCCGGCTTCCGGACCACACCGAAAGGCCTCCGCCTGCGGAACTGAACCACACCACCTGCGGCCCCGGCCACACTCCGCGAAGACCTGGGCCACGGCGCGCTCCCGCAGTGGAGCCGCAGATACGGCAACGACCACAAGGACAGAGCAAGGAGGCGGCACGGTGACCGGGTCGACAGGCGAGGGACGGACGTCGGTGTTCGAGTACGCCGGTGGCACGCCGGCGTTCCAGGCGTTGGCGGCGGCACTGCATGAGCGGTGTCTCGCCGATCCGGTGCTCAACCATCCGTTCTCGCACGAAGGGCAGCACCCTGAGCATGTCCAGCGGCTCGGGACGTACCTGGCCGAGGTGTTCGGGGGGCCACCGGCGTACACGCAGACGTGCGGCACCCACTTCGGGATGCTCGACCTGCACGCCCGGATGGGCGCCGACGATGACCTCGGCGAGAGGTTCGTGCGTTGCTTCGTGCTCGCCTGCGACGACGCCGGCCTACCTGCCGACCCGGAGTTCCGGAAGGCGTTACGCGACTACATGACCTGGGCCGCGGGCGATGTCATGCAGTACTCACCGCAGGACTCCCAGGTGCCCATCGACGTCCGGATGCCGCACTGGACCTGGGAGGGACCCCGCTGACGACCTCCGGCCCGGGGGCTCGGGTGGCACCGCGACCCCGGTGGATCGAGGCTGTCGGCGGCGCGTAACCCCGGCGTGGGCGCCAGCACCTCGACCATGTCGTGGCCAGTGAGCTGTAACGCGGCAAGGACAGTTTTCGCCAACCGGGAACAGGCGGCGCGGGCCGGCAGCGGCGATCCGCGACAACCCGAAGGATGTTCGGTGTCAGGGCCCTGGGGGATCCTTCGGGTTGTCGCGAGCGGCTCCACGTGCACCGCCAGAGACGCGCGGTGCGACTCAGTGCCCGGCCACCATGGACTCCGGCGAGGCGCCCTGGGCGAAGACTGCCCCGCGAGCGCGACCCCGAGTGAAGGCACTCCTGCGTCTGGGCGCGGCCCGGGCGAAGGCACCCTAGGCGAACGCGGCCCGAGCGGACGCACCGCGGGCCAGGCGGCCCCGAGCGGACGCACCCCGGGCCAGGACGCCCCGGGCGAAGCTAGACCGGTCAATCCGGCGGGCGACGAACGGCGGGCGGCGGGCGGGTCAGGCCGGCGATGCTCCGGTGAGGTGTTCGAGCTGGATGATCGCGTCACCGTCGTGGAGGTGGGCGACGCGGCCGGTCGGCGTGTACCCGGCGGCGGCGTAGAGCCGCTGGGCACGGCTGTTGGACTGCCGGGTCCACAACGTCGTGCGGGTCCAGCCGAGGGCGTTGACCGCTCGGAGGAGTTGCTGGCCGTAGCCGTTCGACCAGTAGGAGGGATGCACGAACACCATCGACACGTGCCCGTAGCCAGGAACCGGTTCGCCGGTGCCGTCGTCGGCGCGGCCTGGCTCGACCAGTGCCATGCCGACCACCACCTCAGGTCCGACAACCTCGTCCCCGAAGCCGTCCGACGCCGCGGCAAGGTCAGCGGGGGCAAGGTCAGCGGGGGCAAGGCTGGCGGAGGCAAGGGCATCGGAGCCAACAACGGCGGGAGCAACGGCATCGGAGGCGACGGCATCCGGGGCAACAACGGCGGAGGCAACGGCGGCCGGGCGAACCATGGCGGCCGGCACGCCAGCGGACACACCCGCAGCGGCGGACACGCCAGCGGACGCACCCGCCGCAGCATCCGCAGCGGCGGACGCACCAGAAGCGGTAGACGCACCCGCGGCGGCAGACGCACCGGAAGCGGTGGACGCACCCGTGGCGGGGGTCAGCGTGGCGGGAGACGGGGTGGCCCGGGGCAGGGTGGCTACCAGGACGGTTGCGTCGGGGGCGGTGAGCTTCTCGCGGACGCGGGTCAGTCGGGACGCAGTCGGGGGCAGGCCGCGGGCGGCGTTCGCCGCGTGCCAGACCTCCACGGCGGCGGGCAGGTCGCCGGGCAGCGCGGCGCGCACATCGCTCATCGTCACCATTGAAGCACCTGGCGGGTCACCGGGGTCACTTGCTGGCAGAGGGCGGGGCGGGGCCAGGTGACGTCGCGCAGTTCGTCGGCGTACGTGCGCCAGTAGTGGCCGCTGCCGTCGTAGTCGAAGTAGGCGTGCGACTCGTAGGCGACGCGGTGCAGCGGATCCCGGATCCAGGCTCGCGGGTGCATGAGGCCCCAGGACGGCGGGCCCATCGGGATGTAGCCGCTGACGAGCAGGGCACGGCGGTCGCCGGTGGCGCGGATCGCGTCGACGGACTGCTGGGCGGCGCGTTCCCAGAGCAGGGCGCCGGCCCGGCCGTCGGCGGCGAGGCGGGTCGGCTCGTTGAGCAGGCCGAGGCCGATGACGGAGGGGTTGTCGGCCTCGACGGCCATGCGGCGCCAGAAGTCGGCCAGTGCGGTGGTGGGGAGGCCGGGGCCGCCGAGGCGCAGCAGGGTCTGCTGGTGGGGGCCGCCGCCGAGGGCGAAGTCGCCGTACCCGTGCAGGTCCAGCACGACCAGGAGACCGGCGTCGCGGGCGTGGTCGAGGGCGGCGCGGACCCGGGCGACCTCGGTGGCGGAGAGGGGGCCGAAGGGGGTCGGCTGGAGGCGTTCCCAGTTGACCGCGAGGCGGACCAGCCGGACGCCGCGGCCGGCGAGGAACTCGTAGCTCTGCGGGGTCTCGTACGTGTAGTCGTGGCCGTACCGGCCGGGGTTGGCGCTGCCGAAGCCGCCGTTCACCTCGGAGGTGGCGAAGGAGCCGGCGGCCAGGTTGACGCCGCGGAGGTAGCCGGCGGCGGTGCCGTGGCGTTCGACGACGCGCGCCTGCGGGCCGGGGACGTCGACGTCCATGCCGTGTGCGACGGGGCGGTAGACGGCCATCGGGTAGTTGGCCGGCCAGGTGCCGGCCGCCCAGGCCGTGACGGGCAGGCCGATCGCGTCGGCGGCCGAATACCAGGCCTCGGCGACCCCGGTCCACTGCTGCGCGTCGCGGTCGGCGGGCCAGCCGATCTCGCCGATGAAACCGGTCGCGTCGTTGCGGCGCAGCCACGCCGAGAAGTTGGCCAGGCCGGCGACGGCCCTGGCCTGGACCAGGTCCGTCGTGCACACCGTCTGTTCGGGACGAGGCCAGGTCACTGGTACGAGCAGCGCCGTCACGAGCAACAGCACCATCGCCAGCGCCGGAGCTTTGCGCACCACCGCGTGGCACTGCCCGGGTGGGCTCCGGTCATGCGCGGCGAGGGTCAGGCCTTCTTGGCGACGCCTCCGTAGACGGAGACCTGGGTGTCGGTGATGTCGGGCGACACGTGCTCGTCGGGGCGCCACTTCGTGACGAGGGGCAGGCCGGGCTCGACGAGCTCCAGGCCGGTGAAGAACCGGGCGATGTCGTCGTGCGGGCGGACCTGCATCGTCACGCCCTGGCGGGCGTAGATCGCGGCGACGTGCTCCCAGGCGACCGGGTCGAAGTCGCCGGTCAGGTGGGACAGCGCCAGGTAGCTGCCGGGCGGCAGGGCGTCGAGCAGATCCTGGACGATCGCATAGGGCTCGTCGGCGTCACCCACGAAGTGCAGGATCGCGATCAGCAGCAGTGCCACCGGCTGGTCGAAGTCGATGACGTCGCGCAGCTGCGGCGAGTCGAGGATGCGGCGCACGTCGCGCAGGTCGGCGTCGATGTACTCGGTGCGGCCCTCGGGCTTGCTGGTGAGCAGGGCGCGGGCGTGGGCCAGGACGATCGGGTCGTTGTCGACGTAGACGACCCGGGAGTCGGCGGCGATCGCCTGGGCGACCTCGTGCACGTTGGGTGACGTCGGGATGCCGGTGCCGATGTCGAGGAACTGGCGGATGCCTGCCTCGCCGGCCAGATACTCCACGGCGCGGCGGAGGAAGGCCCGGTTCTCCCGCGGGGGGATGCGGCTGTTGGGGTTGGCGCGCAGGCCCGCCTCGGCGGCGCCCCGGTCGGCGGGGAAGTTGTCCTTGCCGCCCAGCAGGAAGTCATAGACCCGGGCCGGGTGCGGACGGTCGGTCTGCAGGTCGACCGGCTCGCGGGTCTCCTCCGGCTTGGGCTTCATCCAGTCGGCGCCTGACATGTCCACACTCCGCCACTTGTGATCCGCTTGGGCGTCCCCGGCCCGCCTGGATCATATGCCCGATCATCACCCTCGGTCACTATCGAACACTGTCAGTGCATCAACGAACACGCAAGGTCACATGGCTGCCGGCGGAGACGCCGAGCAGCGCGGCGGCGCTGCCGCCGTTGACGGCGACGGCGAGGTAGCCCGCGGAGTCGGTGAACACCACCAGGCCGCCGGGCGCGGCGTCGCCGAACGTGCCACCGGCCACCGCCGGCCGGCCGTCGACGGTCACGTCGGACCACGCCACTCCAACAGCGACGGGAGCGGCGGAGGCCGCGACCGCGAGCTGCACATTGCCGAACCGGTCGACGGTGAGCACCTCTGCCGTGAAACCGTCCGGGAGGGTAAGCAGGAGCGGCGGCGGTAGTCGTACCAAATCCGCGGTCGCACTTCCAAGGGACGCCGGATCAGCGCCTTCGGCGAGGCGGGCGGCCGCCGGGGCGAAGATGTCGCGGCCGTGGAACGTGCGTGACGCGTCGGGGGCGGACCTGAGGTGCACGGCGCGGCGGATCCCGCCGAGGGCCTCCGCCGCGGGGATCAGCAGGCCGTTGTCGGGGCCGACGAGGAAGCCGCCGTCGGCCGCCTCGATCGCGATCGGCCGGCGCGCGGTGCCGACGCCCGGGTCGACGACGGCGAGGTGCACGCCGCGCGGCAGCGACGGGACGGTCTGCGCGAGCACGTGCGCGCCACGGGTGACGTCGCCCGGCGGCACGAGGTGCGTCACGTCGATCACGCGCGCGTCGGGGGCCAGGCGGGCGATCACGCCGTGGCAGGCGGCGACGAACCCGTCCTCGAGCCCGTAGTCGGTGATGAAGGAGATCCAGCTGCGGCCCATCAGGATAGTGTCGGCTGCATGCGGCTAGCAGTGTTCATCGAGCCCCAGCTCGGCGCCACGTACGAGGAGCAGCTCGCCTTCGCGCAACGGGCCGAGCGGCTCGGCTTCGAGGGGTTCTTCCGCTCGGACCACTACCTGGCGACGCGCGGCGGAGCGCCCGGGCCGACCGACTCGTGGGTGACGCTCGGCGCGCTCGCCCGCGAGACCTCCACGATCCGGCTCGGCACGCTCGTGTCGTCGGCGACGTTCCGCTACCCGGGGCCGCTGGCCGTCGCGGTCGCGCAGGTCGACGCGATGAGTGGCGGCCGGGTGGAGCTGGGGCTGGGCACCGGCTGGTTCGAGCGGGAGCACGCGGCGTACGGGATCCCGTTCCCGCCCGTCGGCGAGCGGTTCGACCGGCTCGAGGAGCAGCTGGAGATCCTGACCGGGCTGTGGTCGACGCCGGAGGGTGACACGTTCAGCTTCGAGGGCCGCCACTACGACCTGGTCGACTCGCCCGCCCTGCCGAAGCCGGTGCAGCGGCCCGGGCCGCCGATCATCATCGGCGGCAAGGGGCTCAAGCGGACACCCCGGCTGGCGGCGCGGTTCGCCGACGAGTTCAACGTGCCGTTCTCCTCGCTCGCCGAGACCACCACGTCCTACGACCGGGTCGTCGCCGCGATCGAGGCCGAGGGGCGCGACGGGCGGGCGCCGATCGTGTTCTCGTTCGCGCAGACGATCGTGTGCGGCGCGACCGACGCCGAGGTCCGCCGCCGGGCCGAGTCGGCCGGGCTCGACCCGAACGGGCCATCGGCCTCCGGCGGGCAGCTGTACGGCACGCCGGCCCGCGTGGCGGAACAACTCGCCGACTTCGTGAAGGCCGGCGCATCGAGGGCGTTCCTTCAGATCCTCGACCTCCGGGACCTGGAGCAGCTGGATCTGATCGCGGCGGAGGTAGCGCCACTGCTGCCGTGACGGGGGCAAGATGGTGGCGTGCCCGAAGGCGACACCGTCTGGAACACCGCCCGCGTGCTCGCCGAGGCGATCGAAGGCCAGGTCCTCACCCGTAGCGACTTCCGCGTGCCCAAACTCGCGACCGTCGATCTGACCGGCTGGCTGGTGAAGGAGTCCGCCAGCTACGGCAAGCATCTGTTGCTGCGCCTGACCCGGGCGGACAGGGCGATGACGCTCCACTCTCATCTGCGGATGGACGGGGCGTGGCGGGTGTACCAGCCGGGCGAGCGCTGGACCGGGCGCCCCGCGCATCTCATCCGGGTGGCCCTGCACGCCCCCTTGGCCGTCGCCGTCGGCTTCCACCTGCACGAGCTCGCGATCGTGCCGACCGCCGAGGAGCACCGGCTCATCGGGCACCTCGGGCCGGACCTGATGGGCGACGGCTGGGACCCCGCGCTCGCCGTCGCGCGGCTGGCCGAACGGCCCGACCGGCCCATCGCCGACGCCCTGCTCGACCAGCGCAACCTCGCCGGGATCGGCAACCTGTACAAGGCGGAGGTGCTGTTCCTGCGCGGGGTCAACCCGTTCACCGAGACCGGCGCGGTGCCGGACCTGCCGGCGCTGGTGGACCTCGCGAACCGGCTGCTGAACTCCAACCGGGGCCGCTGGACCCAGACGACCACCGGGTCGCTGCGCCGGGGCGAGACGAACTGGGTGTTCGAGCGGGCCGGCCGGCAGTGCCGCCGGTGCGGGACCACGATCGAACGCTGGACCGGCGGCGATCATGACCGGATCACCTACTGGTGTCCGCACTGCCAGCCGGTTGTCGCCGCGCCACCTGGCCCGTAGGCTGCGAACCCGCTGGTCAAAGCGCGATTCGCGCCGTGCGCGAAGCGCAGAGCGATTCGCGCGGAGCGCGAGGCACAGAGCGCGGAGCGCGAAGTACGAAGGCGTTGGGGAGAGCGGACGTGCAGGGAGTTCACCGGTTGGGCCGCACCGATCGGACGCTGCTGTGGGGCACGGCGGCGCTGATCACGTTCACGCTCGGTGCCGTCGCGGTCGCACGGACGGACGGCGGGCCCGTCCAGGCCACCGACGACAGCCGGCTCTGCTACAACTCGGCGGGCGTCGGCGCCGCCTGCCTGCCGCCTCCGGCCGACGTCGACCCACCCAGCGCCCCACCGTCACCCGTCGTGTCCGGACCGACACAAACAAGCCCGACACCAGCAAGCCCGACACCAGCAAGCCCAACACCGATGACCCCGGCGCCGACGAGCGCCGCGCCGACCAGGCCCGCTTCGAAGCCACCCGCTTCGAAGCAGGCCACGATCCCCGCCTGGACGGTCGGCGTCGCCTATCGAACGGGAGCACAGGTGACGTATCAGGGCGTCGGCTATGCCTGCCTGCAGGCGCACACGTCGCAGGTGGACTGGTCACCGGTCGCCGCACCCGTGCTCTGGCGCCGGGTGTCGTGAGGTTTACGCCCGCGCACTGATCATTGCGGGCACGCGGTAGGGTCTGGGGCGTGACGCTGGGTGTGGTGTTGTTCCGGTGGATCACCGGCTGAGCCGGCGGGGCCTGGTCGTCGGCTCGGCGGCGGCGCTCCTCGCATCCGCGCTCGGCGGCTGCGACGGGACCCCGCTCACCACACCGACCGAGGCCCCGACGATGCGACCGCCCGACGGCACGCCGCTGGCCGTCTGGGAGCTGACCAGCGAGCTCGTCGGCACGGCGATGCTCGCCCTGCGCGCGCCGCGCCTGGTCGTCTTCGGTGACGGCGACGCGATCGCCGACGCGGCGTACCGGTCCCGCCTGGACGCCGACGAGCTGCAGAGCCTCAACACCGGCCTCCTCGCCGACCTGCGCTCCAGCGACGCGCAGAAGCAGCGCACCGCCGCCCCGCCCATCCCCGGCGCCCCGGTGACGAAGGTGTCGACATGGACGCCGTCGGGGGTGCTGACGTTCACCGCCGAGGGACTCGACGAGCTCAAGACCGAGCGCGTCTACGCCGACGTGCTCTACGACGCCAGGGACCGCCTCGCCGCGATCCACAAGACGGTGTCGGCGACCGCCCAGCCCTACCTGGCGGACCGGATCCGGCTGGTCGCGATGCCGGTCGACGGCGAGCCGGCCACCGTGAACACGTGGCCCCCGGACGTGGCGCTGCCGGCACCGGACGCGGGTGCCCTGCGCAAGGCGGACCTGTCGGGTGACGCCGCCCGGGCGGTCGTGCGGACCTTGACCCGGGACCTGGACCAGCGCGGCGCGTGGCCCGCCTACGCGACCGCCGGCGGCGACATCGTCCGGGCCAGCTGGCGATACCTGCTGCCCAACGAGTGACTTCAGGCAGTGACTTCAGGCGGGGCTGGGGCGCGGGCTGGTGGCGCGCAGGTCCGACAGTCCCTCGGCGACGCCGCGCAGGAACGCGGTGGCGTCGGCCAGGTTGCCGATCGTGGCGCTGTCCTCCGCGACACAGCCGGCCGCCGCCGTGACGAACTGCTCATACGCCGCCACGCCCTGCTCGAGCTGCCCGGCCAGGACGGCGTGCGCGGGCCGCAGCGACTCGCCGGCCGGCCCGATCCCCATCGCCCGCTCGACCGAGGCGGTGCGCTGCGCGAGGTCGCGCAGCGACTGTTCGGCGACGGTGGCGTCGAGCACCGCCGCCTCCGCGTGCGGTCCGAGCCGCCCGACCAGGCCGCTGAGCATGGCCGAGGCCCGGTCGAGGCGCCGCCACGGCTCGGCGACGGTGAGGCCGCGCAGCTTGAACGAGTCGCGGTGCCGGCCGAACTCGGCGAGCGCGGTGCGCCCGGCGGGCATGCGCGCGACGATGCCGACCAGCTTCTCGCCGAGGACCGCCGGGTCGGCCTCCGGCGGGACGGGCAGGGCCCGGAAGGCCCGCAGGTCGATCCACCGCCAGATCGCGACGGCGACGGAGCCGCCGGCGGCCGCCGCCCAGAACGCGTCGGGCAGTCCGAGGCCGCTGTACGGCACGAGCACGGCCGTGGCGCCGGTCAGCAGGCCGGCTCGCACCGACCAGGCCCGCGCGGAGCGGTGCAGCCGCCGCAGTCGCTTCAGGTGCTTCGTCCGCTCCGACGCCATGACCCGCTCTCCCCCTTGCCGATGTGGAACGTCAGCTCGCGCTGGCGGCGTCTCCCGCTTGCTTGTCCTTGTTCAGCAGCCCGGCCCTGATCTCGTCGAGGCGGGCCACGCTGGCGTCCTTCGGCCCGGTGGACGTCGCCGCGGAAGGCGTGCCCGGCGCGGCGGTCAGCTGGTCGCCGGCCATGCTGGCGCGGATCTGGTCGAGGCGGGAGCTGCCGGCCATGTCGAGGGTGGTGCGCTGGACCTCCAGCATCCGGCCCTCGACGGAGTTGGAGGCGAGCTCGGCGCGGCCCATCGCGTTGGCGTAGCGGCGCTCGATCTTCTCGCGCACCTCGTCCAGCGACGGCGTGTTGCCGGGGGCGGCGAGGCCGCTCATCGACTCCAGCGACTTGGCGACGGTCTCCTGCATCTTGGCCTGCTCGAGCTGGCTGAGCAGCTTGGTGCGCTCGGCGAGGCGCTGCTGCAGCAGCATCGCGTTGTTCTCGACCGCCCGGCGGGCCTGCGCGGCCGCGTTGAGCGACTGGTCGTGCAGCGTCTTCATGTCTTCCATGCCCTGCTCCGCCGCGACCAGCTGGGTCGCGAAGATCTGGGCGGTCTGCTCGTATTCGGCGGCCTTCGCCTCGTTGCCCTCGGCCCGGGCCTTGTCGGCGAGCAGCAGCGCCTGCCGGGCCGAGCCCTGCAGCTTCTCGACCTCGCCCATCTGCCGGGACAGCCGCATCTCGAGCTGACGCTGGTTGCCGATCACGGCCGCGGCCTGCTGCACCAGGGCCTGGTGCTGACGCTGCGCGTCCTCGATCGCCTGCTGGATCTGCACCTTGGGATCGGCATGCTCGTCGATCTTGGCGCCGAAGAGCGCCATCAGGTACTTCCAGCCCTTAACGGCGGGATTCGCCATCTCGCGGTCCTCTCTGCGCCAGCACTACCAACGTGCGGCTTCCATCGTGTCAGGCGAGCGCTAGAGCGTCACGCCCGGCTTCGAGGCAAACGGTAGAAGAAACCGGCCGAACCGGGACGAACCGTGCACGACTCAGGGTGATCTCAGGGATACCCCCAAGACGCGGAAGACCTTGCGCGCCGGGGGGCACACAAGGTCTTCATGATCATGACCAATCAGGCGGCGTAGACGACTTCGCGAGGGTTGCGAGTCGCACGCAGCGTGGTGCGGAGCGGGCCGTCGTGGCGCACCGCGACCGACAGTTTGGCGTCCGCGCTCACCTTCGCCTTCGGCGCGCCACGGCTGAGGCGGGCCTCCGGAGCGGACGGACCGGCCGGCTCTGGCCCGGCCTCGGAGGTGGACCCGGACTCCGGCGCACCCACCGGGACGAGCACGCGTGGCAGGTCCTCGGACGTGGCGAGCGTGTCGCTCACATCGCGCAGCACCTCGGACAACGCGGCTCCGAGCGCCTCGCAGATGGCCGCCAGCAGCTCGCTGGAAGCCTCCTTCTGCCCACGCTCGATCTCGGACAGGTAGCCGAGACTGACGTTGGCGGCGGTCGACACCTCGCGCAGGGTCCGGTGCTGGGCCTGCCGCCGCGCACGCAGCGCGTCACCGATCACTCGACGAAGCAGCACCTTGGCACCCCCTCTGAGGCAGTCCGCGAATGGCTGGCCGCGAAAACTGGTACCCGCCACGGTACCTGGTGCGGCGCCGATCGACACCCTGCCCCGCCGTTATCGGGAGGTGATGGTGATCGCGAGCCGCTCCGCGAGGAGGGCGACGGCCGCGTCGACGGCGCCGGAGCGCACCGCGGGGCGGTCACCCTGAAGGGTGAGTTCGCGCACGGCGGCATGTCCGGGCAGCGGGCCGGCGACCGCGACGTAGACCCGGCCGACGGGCTGGCCACCCTGCGGATCAGGGCCCGCGACACCGGTGGTGGCGGCGGCCCAGTCGGCGCCGCAGCGTTCCCTGGCACCGGCCGCCATCGCGGCCGCGACGGACGGATCGACGGGCCCGTGCGAATGCAGCAGCGGCGGCGGTACGCCCAGCAGGCTGGCCTTCAGATCGGTCGCATATGCGACGACGCCACCGCGGAAGACGGCGCTCGCCCCGGGGACGGTGATGAACTCGGCGGCGAGAAGGCCGCCGGTGAGCGACTCGGCGACGGCGAGCGTCTCGCCCCGGTCCTGGAGCAGCGCGAGGATGTCGGCGGCGGTCATGCTCACGCCACCGGCTCGTCGGCCGTGGGGGCCACGGCGGGCGCCGCCGCGGGGGCGCTGAGCAGGGGACCCTGCAGTCCCGCCGACTCGGTGGCCGATCGGGCGGCGTCGCCGAACTCATCGGAGCCGCCGGCCGTCCCGCTCGGGCCGCCAGCACGGCGGCGCAGGGAGTCGCGGCGGACGCGATACGCACGCAGCACGTAGTCCAGGCCCGTGACGACCGTGACGATGAGGGCACCGGCCATCAGCCACGGGCCGACCGCGGCGAGCCAGTCGGGCAGCGGCGTCAGGTACCAGCCGATCGCCAGGATCTGCAGCGCCGTCTTCACCTTGCCGCCCCGGCTGGCGGGGATGACCCCGTGCCGGATCACCCAGAACCGCAGGAGGGTGACGCCCCACTCGCGCACGAGGATGAGCACCGTCACCCACCACGGCAACCGGTCATACAGCGACAGCAGGACCAGCGCGGCCCCGGTGAGCGCCTTGTCGGCGATCGGGTCGACGACCTTGCCGAACGAGGTGACGAGGTTGTACGTGCGGGCGATCCAACCGTCGACGTAGTCGGTGGCGGACGCGACGACGAAGGTGATGCCCGCCGCGAGCTGCCAGCCGGTGTCGGTCATCCGGCCCGCGACGACGAAGACGACGAAGACGGGGACGAGCACCATCCGCACGACGGTCAGGACGTTGGCCGCGTTGAGCAGTGGGACGGGCTTGACCACCGTCATGAGTCCGCCGGACTGATCATCTCGATCGGCACGGCGACCAGGTCGACGCCGACGCTGTCGACGACCCTGGCCCGGACGAAGTCGCCGGGGCGCAGCGAGGACAGCTCGATCCCGCCCCCTTCGACGAGGGTGGTGGAGCCGTCGACCTCGGGCGCCTGGTGCCCGGCGCGGCCCTCGACGGCGTCGTCGTCCAGGGAGTCGACCATGACCTCGACATGGGAGCCGATCCGGTCCGCGGCCCGCTGCGCGCACAGCTCCTCGGCGAGGGCGCTCATCCAGTCGTACCGCTTCTTGATGTCGCTCTCGGACACCTTGTCGGGCAGGTCCGCGGCCTCGGTGCCGTCCTCGTCGCTGTAGTCGAACACGCCGACGGCGTCGAGGCGGGCCTCGGTGAGGAAGCGGGCGAGCTCGTCGACGTCCTCGCGGGTCTCGCCGGGGAAGCCGACGATCACGTTGCTGCGGGCGCCGGCGTCCGGGTCGAGCTTGCGGACCGAGTCGAGCAGCTCCAGGAACCGCTCCGTCGAGCCGAAGCGCCGCATGCGCCGCAGGACGGGCTCGCTGGAGTGCTGGAACGACAGGTCGAAGTACGGCGCGACGCCGGGCGTGGTGGCGATCGCCTCCACCAGGCCGGGGCGGGTCTCGGCGGGCTGCAGGTAGGACACCCGGACCCGGACGATGCCGCTGACCGCGGCGAGCTGCGGCAGGAGCCGCTCCAGCAGGCGCGGGTCGCCGAGGTCCTTGCCGTACGACGTCGAGTTCTCACTCACCAGCACCAGCTCGCGGACGCCGGTCGACGCGAGCCACTCCGCCTCGGCGAGGACCTCGTCGGGCGTCCTGGACACGAACGCGCCACGGAACGACGGGATCGCGCAGAACGTGCACCGCCGGTCGCAGCCACTGGCCAGCTTCAGCGGCGCGACCGGGCCCTTCTCCAGCCGCTGGCGCATCACGCCGCGCAGGTGCGCCGGGAGGTGACCGGGCACGACCACCTCGACGGCCTCGCGCCGGGCGACCGGGGTGAGCGGGAGCAGCGTGCGCCGGTCCCGGGGCACGTGCGAGGCGATCTTCTCACCGGCGAGGATCGCGTCGAGGCGGGCCGCCATGTCCGGGTAGTGGTCGAAGCCGAGCACCGCGTCCGCCTCGGGCAGCTCACCGGCGAGCTGCTCGCCGTAGCGCTCGGCGAGGCAGCCGGTCGCGACCACCTTGGCGCCGGTGTCCGCCGCGGCGAGCAGCGTGTCGATCGAGTCCTGCTTGGCCTTGGCCACGAAGCCGCAGGTGTTGACCACCACCACGTCCGCGTCGGTGCCGTCGGTCGTAACCGCCCAGCCACCGGCCGCGAGGCGGGCCGCGAGCTCCTCGGAGTCCACCTCGTTACGGGCGCAGCCGAGGGTGAGCAGGGCGACGCGACGGTCAGCGTTGGTGGGCATGCTGTCGAGGGTACCGGGCGGACCCGGACTCAGGCTGCGGGGAACGGGTCGCGGAACGTGAAGGCCTCGGGTGACGATCCGTTGCGACGCAGCAGGTCCAGCCGCTTGCCCGCCTCGTCGACCGTCGGGGTGTGGCCGGCAGGGATCCACCAGTTGACGGCGTACACGTCACCGAGTGGGACGAACCACTCACGACGCCGTCGCAGCACGTCGAGATGGCCGCTACGGAACGTGAATTCCCGCAGTGATTCGAGGTCTTCCCACACGGTCAGGTTGACGATCACGTCGCCGCCGAAGGGCCGCAGCGACGTCGCGTCCGCGCCGGTCTCGTCGACCAGCCGCCAGACGAAGCCCGGCCACCCGTCGGCGAGCGCGTTGATCCGGTCGAGGTCGCCGTAGAAGCCCGCCATGCGGGGGTCGTCCTTGGGCCCGACGGTCCGGCCGATGTTGAGCTGCGCGAGATGGAAGGTCATTTCCAGATTCTAAAACCTATCTTCATTGTTTATGGTACCGGGGACGCTCCGCCGAACGGTCACACAACACCCCACCGGCCGGGGGTCGATCCGGACGCCGTCCAGCGCCCCCTCCAGCAATGCGAGGTTCGCGCCGCAAACCAGGGCCGCGTGGGTACGCGCCACCCCGTCGAACGGGCAGTTGCGCAGCCGCCAGACGTCGCCGTCCTCGTACGGCTCGTAGCCCAGCCGCCGCAGCAGCTCCTCGGGCGGCAGGTCGTCCTTCCGGTGGCGTTCGCCCTGCCGGCGGGCCGCCTCGAACAGCGCCGGCTCCACGCCCGCCTCCTCGATCGCGTCGGCGAAGACCGTGGCCAGGGTCCGGTAGTCCCGCGGCGGCAGGCTCAGCCCGTGCTCGGCGGCGGTGCGCCGGTACAGCTTCGACGGCCGGCCCGAGCCCGGCCCGCTGCGCCCGTTGACCCGCGCGAACGACACCTCCAGCAGCCCGGCCTCGGCCAGCCGGTCCAGGTGGTGCGCGGCGAGGGTGCGCCCGATCTCCAGGGCGTCGGCGACCGCGTTACGGCTGACCGGCGCCCCGGCGGCGGCAACGTGCTCGTAGACGGCCCGGCGTTGCGGCTCGGCGAGGGCGGCGATCGCTGCGGCATCCACCCGACCAACTATCCCAGCAGTGCCGCCACCGCCGTCAGCGTCACCATCGACACCGCCGTGGACGCGACCACGGCATCCCGCGGGAAGCGGCCGTCCACCCCGTACGCCCTCGCGAACACGAACGTGTTCTGCGCCGTCGGCAGCGCCGAGCACAGCACCGCCGCGAACAGCGCGGCGCCGTGCAGGTCGAGGGCGAACCTGGCGAGCACGAAGCACACGACCGGCTGCACGCACGACTTGAGCAGCACCGACAGCGCGACCTCCACCGGCCGGGCGGGCACCGGGTCTGCGACGTCGGTGCGCACCAGCGACAACCCCAGCGCCACCAGCGCCGAAGGCACGGCCGCGGCGCCCAGCAGCGTGACCACACCGGCCAGCAGCGCCGGCAGCCGCACCCCGGCGGCACCGAGCGTCACCCCCGCGAGACAGGCCAGCATGACCGGGCTGCGCAGCGGCACCGTCACCAGCCGCCGCCAGCGCCCGCCGGCGTCCTCCTGCCGCGCCAGGTCGAGCGTGCCGAGGATCAGCGGCGTGAGGATCGAGGTCTGGATGAGCAGCACCACCGCGATGAACGACGCGTCCCCGAGCACCTGCACCGCCACCGGGATGCCGAGGTTACCGGCGTTGACGTAGCCGGCCGCCATGCCGGCGATGGCCTGCTCCCCCAGCGACCGCCGGAACCCCCAGCGCGCGACGCCGACCCCGACCGCCCCCACGGCGACGGTGGCCCCCACGAACGCGGCGACGCCCTCACCGGCGAGCCCGGTGATCGGCTGGCGGATCAGCGTGTCGAGCAGCGCGGCCGGCATCGCCACGTAGAACACGAACCGTCCGAGCACGTCGACGGCCCCGAGCCCCAGCACCCCGGTGCGCCCGGCGACGTATCCGACGACGGTGAGCGCCCAGATCGGCACGAACGCCGCCAACACCGCCGCACCGCTCCGCTTCTCCTCGATCGCCACCGCTCAGGCCACCCTGCCGACCCACTCCCCCAACGTCAACACCGACCCGGCCCGGCCGTCCCCGGGAGTCGAGGGCGTCGGTCGCTGCCGGCACGCCCGACAGTCACCGCCGCGACATGAGTGGGTTCTCCGGGCACGACTCACCGGAAATCCTTCGACTTGTGGCGAAACGGCTGGCACCGACGACTGGACCCGGGAAGCGCCACGACGCAGGCGACATTGCTCGACCCCGGCGAGCGCTGGTGCACGTGCGCAACCCGCACCACCATTCGACGGCCCGCCGGCGACTTCGATCTGCCGAGCAACCGCTCGGCAGATCGAACACCGCTGCCGGCACGGCGCCCGGTGCACCAAGGACGCAGGCCAGGTATCACGCCCCGCATGCCAAAAGGCAAAACAGCAGGTCAGGCACGACGAACGACACGCCAAGCACCACGCCCAGCACGACGAATGCCGCACCAGGCATCAGGGGGCCCGGCACGCCGAGCACCACGCCCACCACGCAACGCGCTAAGCCCGGCACCACGCCCGCCACGCCAGGCGCGACGCCCGCCACGCCAAGCAAACGCCCACCGCGCCCGGCTCCAGCCCGGCGCCCTGCCCACCACGCACGGCGCTACGGGCCCGCATGTCGAAGGGGCAAGTGCCACGGGACCGAGGGACGGCGGGCCGGGGCGGTGTCAGTCGTCGTCTTCGGTGGCTCTCAGGGCGCCGAGCACCTCGGGCAGCTCGTCCGGCTTGATCAGCACGTCGCGGGCCTTGGAGCCCTCGGACGGGCCGACGATCCCGCGGGTCTCCATGAGGTCCATCAGCCGGCCGGCCTTGGCGAACCCGACCCGCAGCTTGCGCTGCAGCATGCTGGTCGAGCCGAACTGGCTGGTGACGACCAGCTCGATCGCCTGCAGCAGCAGCTCGAGGTCGTCGCCGATCTCCTCGTCGACCTTCTTCTTGACGTCTTCGGGCTTGGTGGTGACGCCGTCGCGGAACTCCGGCTCGCGCTGGTCCTTGCAGAACTTGACGATGTCGCTGATCTCGGTCTCGCTGACCCAGGCGCCCTGGATGCGGATCGGCTTCGACGCGCCCATGGGCAGGAACAGCGCGTCGCCGCGGCCGATCAGCTTCTCCGCGCCCGGCTGGTCGAGGATGACCCGCGAGTCGGCGAGGCTGGACGTGGCGAAGGCCAGCCGCGACGGCACGTTGGCCTTGATCAGACCGGTGACCACGTCGACCGACGGGCGCTGGGTGGCCAGCACCAGGTGGATGCCGGCGGCGCGGGCGAGCTGCGTGATGCGCACCACCGAGTCCTCGACGTCGCGCGGGGCGACCATCATCAGGTCGGCCAGCTCGTCGACGACGACCAGCAGATACGGGTAGGGCCGGATGACCCGCTCGCTGCCCGGCGGCGCGGTGATCTGCCCGGCGCGGACCTTGCGGTTGTAGTCGTCGATGTGCCGGACGCCGGCGGCGGCCAGGTCGTCGTAGCGCATGTCCATCTCGCGCACGACCCAGTCGAGGGCGTCGGCGGCCTTCTTCGGGTTGGTGACGATCGGCGTGACCAGGTGCGGGATGCCCTCATAGCTGGTCAGCTCGACCCGCTTCGGGTCGACCAGCAGCAGCCGGACCTCGTCGGGCGTGGCCCGGGTCAGCAGCGACACGAGCAGCGTGTTGAGGCAGCTCGACTTGCCCGCGCCGGTCGCGCCGGCGATCAGGATGTGCGGCATCTTCGCCAGGTTGGCCACCACGTAGCCACCCTCGATGTCCTTGCCGAGCGCCACGATGAGCGGGTGGTGGTCGGCGGTCGCGACCCGCGAGCGCAGGACGTCGCCGAGCGCGACGTTCTCCCGGTCGGGGTTGGGGATCTCGACGCCGACCGCGCTCTTGCCGGGGATCGGGCTCTGGATCCGCACGTCGGGTGACTTCACCGCATAGGCGATGTTGCGCGACAGCGCCGTGATCCGTTCGACCTTGACGCCGTGGCCGACCTCGACCTCATAGCGGGTCACGGTCGGACCGCGGGTGAAGCCGGTGACGAGCGCGTCGACGCCGAACTGCTCGAACACGCCCTGCAGCGCGGCGGTCACCTCGTCGTTGGCGCGGGTGCGTCCGCGCGGCGCGTCGCCGGTGCCGAGCAGGTCGGGCGGCGGCAGCTTGTAGTCGGCGTCGGTGAGCGCCAGCTGCTCCGCGCGGGTCGGCAGCGGCGAGTGCTCCGGTGGGTCCTTCTCCCGCTCCTTCGCCTTCTTCCGCGACCCGGCGGCGGGCGGGCGCGGCAGCACGACCGTGTCGTGGACGATCAGGTCGTCGTCGAGACCGGCGCCGAGGTCCGGTGCCGAGGCGTCATACCCGTCGAGCGGCCCTTCCGGGTCGTCGAGCGGGTGGGGCAGCGCGGTCGCCTGCCGGCGGCGGGCCGGGGTCCGCCGGGCCGGGCGCGGCTCCGGCTCGTCATAGAGCTCCTCGAACTCCTCGTCGACGTCGAGGGTCGGGTCCTCGACCCGGCCGAGGGCCAGGTCACGCAGCTGCCGCCAGCGGTGCGGGATGCGGCTGATCGGGGTGGCGGTGACGACGAGCAGGCCGAAACCGCCGAGCAGGAGCAGCAGCGGCACCGCGACCCAGGCGGTGACGGCCTTCTCCAGCAGGCCGCCCGCGGCCCGGCCGAGCAGGCCGCCGGCCTTGTCCATGAGGTCGGGCTTGTCGGGGCTGCCGGCCGCCAGGTGCATGAGGCCGGTGCCGCCGAGGAACAGCGCGGTCCAGCCGACGAGCCCGCGGCCCCGGTGGTCCTCCTCGGGGTCGGAGCGCATGATGCGGATGCCGCCGACGAGCAGCAGCACCGGCAGCACCGAGGCGGCGCCACCGATGAACGTGTGGCAGATCCCGGCGACCCAGTGCCCGACCGGCCCGGCGGACTGGAACCACACCGCGGCGGTGACCAGCACGGCGAGGCCGATGAGGCCCAGGCCGGCGCCGTCGCGGCGGTGTGCGGGGTCCAGGTCGCGGGCGCTGGCCGCCTGGCGGCCCACGGCCCGGGCGGCCCAGCCGACGCCGTGCGCCACGCCCATCCAGAGCGCGATCATGCCCCGGCCGAGCAGCCCCAGCGGCGTGGCGACCGCCGCGCCACCACGCCGACGCCGCGCCACCGCGGTGCGGCGGACCGGCGCCGCGCGCTTGGCGGCAGCGGAACGCGAAGCAGCGGTGGAACGCGTTGCGGAAGCGGCGCGCTTGGCAGGAACGGCGCGCTCAACGGGCGCGGCGCGCTTGGCGGGAACAGCACGCTTGGACGGCGTGCTCGAACCGCCGCGGGAGCCGGACGCGCCGGAGCCGCGGCCGGCCTGAGAGGTGCGGCCCGCCATGGTCACACCGTAGCGGTAGGTTCCGACATTTCTTCGGACCCCGAGGAGCTATTCGTGGTCGTGTTCCGGTGCTTTCTGCGGCGCACGTAGATCCCCACGTACGACACCACGACCAGGACCCCCACCAACACCTGCAAGAGGTGGGTGTACCGCTCCGGATAGAGCACGCCTTCGATGTACTGGTCGATGAAGCCCCGCCCGACACCGGACTCGCCGGCCTTGCGGCGGGCCCAGTGCTCGATCAGCGTCAACGGGCAGGTGAGCGGGATGCTCACCACGGCGAGACCCCAGGCGGCGGCCGCGAGATGCGGCCACAACGCCCTGGGCCACCGCCAGGCGAAGAACCCGCCCAGCACCACGTAGGCGAGGAAGCAGAAGTGCAGGACCAGCACGGTGGACGCCAACACCTCATACATACCTCTAGATTAGACCTCCACCACCGTCGGGACGATCATCGGACGGCGCCGGTAGGCCTCGTTGACCCAGCGCCCGACCGTGCGCCGCACGATCTGCTGCAGCTGGTGCGGGTCGGTGATGCCCTCGGTCGCGGCCTTGTTGAGCGCGTCCGTGACCAGCGGCAGCACCGCGGCGAACACCGCCGGGTCGTCGGAGAAGCCCTTCGCCGACACCGTCGGACCGGCGACGACCTTGCCGGTCACCGAGTCGATGACCACCGTCGCGGCGATGAACCCGCCGTCGCCCAGGATGCGGCGCTCGGTGAGCAGCGACTCACCCACGTCGCCGATGGCGAGACCGTCGACGTAGACGTACCGCGAGCGGATGTGCCCGACCAGCGACGCCTTGCCGTCCACGAGGTCCACGACGTCGCCGTCCTCGCAGAGCACGACCCGGTCGCCGGGGACCCCGGCGTCGCGGGCCAGCTGCGCGTGCGCCCGCAGGTGCCGCCACTCGCCGTGCACCGGCATGAAGTTGCGCGGCTTGACCACGTTGAGCAGGTAGAGCAGCTCACCGGCGGGGGCGTGCCCGGACACGTGGACCTTGGCGACGTCCTTGTGCACGACGAGCGCGCCGGCCCGGGACAGCTGGTTGATCACGCGGTACACCGCGGTCTCGTTGCCCGGCACCAGCGACGACGCGAGCACGATGGTGTCGCCCTCGCCGATCTGGACGTGCCGGTGGTCGCCGTTGGCCATCCGGCCGAGGGCGCTCATCGGCTCGCCCTGGGAGCCGGTCGACATCAGCACGACCCGGTCCTCGGGCAGCCCCATCGCCTCGTCGATCGGCACGAGCAGGCCGGCCGGTATCCGCAGCAGCCCCAGGTCGCGGGCGATGCCCATGTTGCGCACCATCGAACGGCCGATCAGCGCGACCTTCCGCCCGTGCACGTGGGCGGCGTCGAACACCTGCTGGACCCGGTGCACGTGGGACGCGAACGACGCAACGATGATCCGCCCGGTCGCCCGGCCGAAGGTCCGCTCCAGGACCGGACCGATCTCCCGCTCAGGGGTGACGAAGCCGGGGATCTCCGCGTTGGTCGAGTCCGACAGCAGCAGGTCGACGCCCTTGGCGCCGATCCGGGCGAACCCGGCGAGGTCGGTGATGCGCCCGTCCAGCGGCAGCTGGTCCATCTTGAAGTCGCCGGTGTGCAGCACGGTGCCGGCCGACGTCGTGACCGCCACGGCGAGCGCGTCGGGGATCGAGTGGTTCACGGCGAAGAACTCGCACTCGAAGGGGCCGAGCCGCTCGACCTGTCCCTCGCGCACGGTCAGCGTGTAGGGCTCGATGCGCCGCTCGGCGAGCTTGGCCTCGACCAGTGCCAGCGTGAACTTGGACCCGACGAGCGGGATGTCGGGTTTGTGGGCGAGCAGATACGGCACGGCACCGATGTGGTCCTCGTGGCCGTGGGTGAGCACGATCGCCTGAACTCGGTCGAGCCGGTCGAGGATCGACGAGAAGTCGGGCAGGATCAGGTCGACGCCGGGCTGCTCGACGTCGGGGAAGAGCACCCCGCAGTCGATGATGAGCAGCTTGCCGTCGTGCTCGAACACCGTCATGTTGCGCCCGATGGCGCCCAGACCGCCCAGCGGGGTGACCCGCAGGGCGCCTGGAGTGAGTGGCGGCGGTGGTTCGAGCTCGATGTGTGCCACCGTCATAGGGCCACTCCGAGGTCGTTGTGATGAGCCATCTGGTCCGCGGTGCCGATCGTGCGGCCCGCCTCAGCGCAATCCTCCCGCAGCCGGCCGAGCTCCGCTGCGTTGGCCGACACCAGCGGCGGGCGCACCGGCCCGGCGGGAAGGTCCAGCAGGGTCAGGGCAGCCTTGGTGAGGATGACCCCCTGCGTGCGGAAGAATCCGCAGAACGCGGGGAGCAGTTGCAGGTGGAGGGCACGGGCACGGGCGACGTCGCCCTCCTCGTGCGCCAGAATCATCCGCTTGGTCTGCGGGCCGAAGATGTGCGTCGGCACCCCGACCACCCCGACGGCCCCGATCGACAGCAACGGCAGGGTCAGCTTGTCTTCACCCGAGTAATACGCCAGGTCGGACCGCTTGATCACCCAGGCGCTCTCGCCGAGGTCGCCCTTGGCGTCCTTGACCGCGACGATCCGCTCGTGCTCGCCGATCCGGCACAGGGTCTCGGTCTCGATCGCGACGCCGGTCCGGCCGGGGATGTCGTAGACCATCACCGGCAGGCCGGAGGAGTCCGCGATCGACCGGAAGTGCTGCAGGATGCCGGCCTGCGGGGGCTTGTTGTAGTACGGCGTGACGACGAGCAGCCCGTCGGCTCCCGCCTTCTCCGCGGCGTGGGACAGCTCGATGGTGTGGCGCGTGTCGTTGGTGCCGACGCCGGCGATCACGGTGGCCCGGTCGCCGACCGCCTCGATGACCGCCCGCAGCACCTGGTCCTTCTCGGCGTCGCTGGTCGTCGCCGACTCCCCGGTGGTCCCGTTGACCACCAGGCCGTCGTGCTCCTGGTCGTCGACCAGGTGAGCGGCCAGCCGCGCCGCACCGTCGACGTCGAGCGAACCGTCAGCGCGGAACGGCGTCACCATCGCGCTGAGCAGCCGGCCGAACGGCCGGCCGGGGACGGAACCGGTGCGTGTCATACGCACAACCTAGCGGACGTCTTCTGGTCGCTCAGCTCAAGATTCCCAGCTGTACTGACCAGCGGCGACCTCGGTGCCGTCCGGCAGCGCGCTGATGGTGAAATCGGCGAATACGTTGGGCGCCACCCGTTGCAGCTCCTTGAGGCAGGCGACCGCCACCTCACGGATCTCCACGTCGGCCGCCTCGGTCGCCCGCATGGTCACGAAGTGCCGCCACGCCCGGTAGTTGCCGGTGACCACGATCTTGGTCTCGGCCGCGTTGGGCAGCACGGCCCGGGCCGCCTGCCGGGCCTGCTTGCGCCGGCTGGTGCCGTTCTCGACCTCGCTGAACTTGGCCTCCAGGCCCTCCAGGAGCTCGTTGTAGGCCCGCAGCGCCGACTCCGACGCCTCGACGAACACCTTGTGCAGCTCAGGGTCCTCGGCGATCACGTCCGGCTCGACCATCTGCGCCTCGCGCCCCGGCACGTAGCGCTGCGACAGCTGCGAATACGAGAAGTGCCGGTGCCGGACCAGCTCGTGCGTGAACGACCGGGACACGCCGGTGAGGTAGAACGTCACGGTCCCGTGCTCCAGCACCGACAGGTGCCCGACCTCCAGGATGTGGCGCAGGTAGCCCTCGTTGGTGGCGGTCGCCGGGTTGGGCTTCTTCCACGACTGGTAGCACGCCCGGCCGGCGAACTCCGCGAGCGCCTGACCGCCGTCCGCGTCCGTCTCCCACGGGACATCGGCGGGAGGTTCGAAGTGCGTCCAGGCGATCGCTTTGGCGGAGAGCATGGAAAAAGCCTAGACGAACAGCCAATCGAACGGCGCCCAGGGCAAGTTGCGTGCGACCGAGAACACCAGCCAGGCCACCAGGAATCCGATCAGCACGCCGCTGGACAGTCGCAGCATCGGCAGCACCTGCCGGTTGGCGAGCCGGTTGAGCGTCCAGCTCACGTACATGTACGCCAGGAACGGCGCGGCGAAGACCAGCATCGCGTGGTGGTGCGCGGCCGCGGGGATGTCACCGTGCAGCAGATACCAGGCCGCCCGCGTGCCACCGCACCCAGGGCAGTCGAAGCCCGTGAAGAGCTTCATCACGCACGTCGGCACGTCGGTGGCGCCGGCCGAGGTCGGCCGCATCAGCAACGCATACGCCACGCCCCCGGACACCAGCGCCGTCAGCCCGAGCGGCGACGCCCACCTCGGGATCCTGTCCACCAGCTTGGCGATCCGCCCCTTCGGCGGTGCCACATAGGTGTAGTGATAACCGCCTGGCGCGGGTTGCTCCGCAGCAGCCAGCAGATGCGCCGCCAGCCCGTCACTGCTGGGCGCGGCCTGAAGGGGTGACGTCACCCTCATAACGCTACACCCAGCCTGCTACGACGCTCTCCGCCGAAGATCCGACACTCAACCGGCCATCGCCTTGGCCAGGTCGACGGCGAAGTCCCCCGCCACCGGCAGGTCGAGCCGCTCCAGCCCCAGCCACCCGGCGAACCTGCGCAGCTCCACCGACAGCGCCTCGGCCACCTCCCCGCGGGACGGCGCCCCGCGTCCCGTCAGCGGCTCGACCCACGCGGCCGGCACCAGCAGCGTCCCGGAGCGCCGGTCGGCCTTCAGGTCGACCCGGGCGACGAGCCGGTCGCCGAGCAGGAACGGCAGGACGTAGTAGCCATAGAGGCGCTGCAGCGGCGGCACGTAGATCTCGATGCGGTAGGTGAAGCCGAACAGCCGCGCCACCCTGGCCCGCTCCCACATCAGCGGGTCGAACGGGCTCACGAGGGTCGCGGCCCCGATGCGGCGCGGGGTGGGCGCCTCGTGGTGCAGGTAGGCGCGGGGCTGCCAGCCCTCGACCTCGGTCGGGATGAGCTCACCGGCCTCGACCAGCTCGGCGATCGCGGTGCGGGCACCGGCGAGCGGCAGGCGGAAGTAGTCCCGCAGCTCCGGCTCGGCGGCGACACCGAGTGACCTGGCCGCCACGCGGACCAGGTCACGGTAGGCGTCGGCGGGCTCCGGGGTGGGCGCGGCGAGGACGGCCGCGGGAAAGATGCGCTCCGGCACGTCATAGACCCGGGCGAAGGAGGAGTTGCGGCTGGCGACGCTGACCTCGCCGGTGTAGAAGAGCCACTCGATCGCGGTCTTCGTGTCCGACCAGTTCCACCCCCAGTGGTCCTTGCTGCGGGGGCGGGCGAGGTCACCCTCGACCTCGTTGGCCGTGATCGGGCCCTTGGCGCGGATCTCGTCGAGCACCCAGCGGATGAGGTCGGGCTGCTCGCGGGCCATGCGGACCATCCGGCCCCAGGCCGAACCGGACTGCATCCGCCAGCGCAGCGCCGGGTGCAGGTGGACCGGGACGAGGGACGCCTCATGGGCCCAGTATTCGAACAGCTCCCGGGGGCGCCGATAGGCCATCCGGTCGAGCAGCTCGGTCGGATAGGGGCCCAGGCGGCTGTAGGCCGGCAGGTAGTGCGCGCGCTGGACGACGTTGACCGAGTCGATCTGCAGCAGACCTGTGCGGCCGAGGACCCGCTTCAGGTGACGCCGCTCCGGCACGCCGCCCGGGACCCGGTCGGCGAAGCCCTGAGCGGCGAGAGCGATCCTCCGAGCCTGGGTGAGTGTCAGCACCCCGCGAGGCTAACCCGGGGGTACGACAAAAAAGGGCGGCCCCCGGTCGGGGGCCGCCCTCAGAACATCGCGTTATGCGCCGACGAGCGGGCGGGCCGGTTCGCCGGCGTCCTTCGCGTCGAACGCGGCACTGACCCGCCGGTCGATCTCGACCAGGTCGGGCACGTCCTCGACGACCGGACCGGTCGACGTGGCCGGGTTGGTCAGGCGCGCCGGCCCGGAGCTCTCCGAAGCGGGCTCCCGGATCGGCAGGGTGATCAGCAGGGCGACCATCAGCAGCACGTAGGCGTTGCCGCCGATCAGGCCGAGACCGTCGAACTTCTGGTGGAACGCCCACGGCGTGCGACTGCACAGCAGCAGGAACGAGAACACCCCGAAGATCATGAGGTAGCGCCTGCGTCGAGCGTCGTAGCCGCGGTCGGTCGCGTGGTCCAGCAGCACCGCCATCGACGGGAGCACCCACACCAGGTGGTGGATCCAGCTGATCGGGCTGACCAGGCAGCCGACGAGACCGGTCAGCGCCAGCCCGGCGAGGTCGTCGCGGACCTTGACCGACTTGCGGACCCGCCACACCCAGACCGCGAGCGCGCCGAGCACGAGCAGCATCCACACCGGCTTGCCCGGGTCGGGGCTGTACAGGCGGGCGGCAAGACCGCTGAGTGCCTGGTTGGACACGAACGAGGCCGAGCCGACGCGGTCGGTGTTCCACATCGCGTCGGTCCAGAAGACCCGCGAGGCGTCCGGCGCGAAGGTCGCCGCCGCCCAGGTCGCGGCGGCCGCGGTGGCCGTGGAGACCGCGGCGGCGCGCCAGCGGCGGGTCACCAGCAGATACACGATGAACACGCCCGGCGTGAGCTTGATCGCGGTGGCCAGGCCGATGCCGATGCCGCCGAGGCGTGAGCCGCCGCGGACCAGGAGCAGCAGGTCGCCGACGACCATGAACAGCAGCAGGATGTTGACCTGGCCGAAGTTGACGGTCTCGCGCACCGGCTCGAAGGCCGCGACGAGGGCGAACGCGATGGCGAGGGAGAACCAGAACTGCCAGCCCTGGCGCCTGATGACGGGGCCGATGAGCCAGGTGATGATGAAGCCCAGCGCGACGACGTTCATCGTCACGCTGATCGCGATCGCGGTGTGCCAGCCGATGAGCGCCATGGGCGACATCAGCGCGGCGGCGAACGGTGGATAGGTGAAGCCGTACGGCGTGCCGGGAACCAGGTAGTCATAGATGTCGCCACCCTTGTTCACCCAGTAGTCCATGGCGCCGTAGTAGACCTTGAGGTCGAAATACCCGTTTCGCGCGGCGGCCACCGCCAAGAAGGCCCACACGGCGGCCCAGACGGCCGCCACGATGAGCACCTGCTTGACCCGGGGCCGAAGCTTGGGCCGGACGGCCGTCAACACGGCGACTCGTCCTCGCTCCGCCACTTGTGCTGCCCTCCACTCGCTCGCTGCTGGCTGACCTTCTGCCTGTCTCAACGGTTGCTCGGGTCGAACTGTGACGAGCCGGCGCTACCCCGCCACGTGGCCCTTCACACAAAATCCGTAGGCTGCTGCGTCATGACGCTCGGCTTCGTCCGACCTGCGCGACCCGACGACGTCGTCGAGATCACGCGAATCCAACTCACGACCTGGCGGGTCGCCTATCGGCGACTACTGCCCCAACACATCCTCGACCAACTGGATGAGGACTGGATTACCCGCAGGTGGCGGGACGCAATCACGGAGCCCCCGACTCCCGCGCACCGGGTCCTGGTAGCTGTTGAGCAACAGGAAACGCCCGGTGGGCCGACCTCAGCATACGTCGTGGGGTTTGCCGCGTCAGGTCCGGCAGACGACACCGCCCTCGCCCCGGACGAAGATCACACCGTCCTGGCGAAGGCCGCGGCGATCACCGATGTCCTGGTCGAACCCCGCTGGGGGCGTCGCGGCCACGGAAGCCGATTGCTGGCGGCTAGTGTCGATTTATGGCGTACTGACGGATTCACGACAGCTCTTGCGTGGACGTTCGCTGACGACCGTGTTACGCGTCGATTTCTGGAGAGCTCCGGCTGGGCCCCGGACGGGGTCAGCCGGTCACTCGACGTCGATGATCTGCTCGTCCCACAGGTCCGGTGGCATGCGTCACTCGAGACCGACGAAGCCCCTTCCGTTACCGCGATGTGACCCTGTTGCGCCCGAATTGGGGCCTCCGTATCCCACAGTTCGGGAATCTCCTACTGAATGCGAATCAGTTACACAACGTAACCATCAGTCGAGCAGCGGGCCGAGGCCGACCGTCAGTCCGGGCCGCGACACGACGGCGCGGACGGCGAGCAGGACCCCCGGCATGAACGACTTCCGGTCGAACGAGTCGTGCCGGATGGTGAGCGTCTCCCCCGCCGCGCCGAACAGGACCTCCTGGTGCGCGACGAGCCCGCGGGCCCGCAGCGAGTGCACGGGGACGCCCTCGACGTCGGTGCCACGGGCGCCCGCCATCTCCTCGGTGGTGGCGTCCGGCATCGGCCCCAGACCCGCGGAGGCCCGCGCCGCGGCGATGAGCTGGGCGGTGCGCAGCGCGGTGCCGCTGGGCGCGTCGATCTTCTGAGGATGGTGCATCTCGACCACCTCGACCGACTCGAAGAACCGGGCCGCGCGGGCCGCGAACTCCATCATCAGCACGGCGCCGACCGCGAAGTTGGGCGCGATCACCACGCCCACGTCGGGGGCGGACGCGAGCCATGACCGCACCTCGTCCAGCCGCGCCGTGGTGAAGCCGGACGTGCCGACCACCGCGTGCACGCCGTGCGAGACGCACCAGCGCAGGTTGTCCATCACCACGTCCGGCGTGGTGAAGTCGACCAGCACGTCGAACGAGGCGACGAGCGGATCACCCACGTCGAGCGACGCCACCAGCGAAAGGTCGGCGCTGCCGGACACGGCCTGGCACGCCTCGGTGCCCATCCGGCCGCGCGCGCCGAGCACGCCGACCTTGATCGGCTCTGAAGGAGAGTTCACACGGGATAATTTATCCCAAAGCCCCTTCGAAGGCGTTGTCGTCGAACTCCCCGATGACGGCCAGGGACATGGGCCGCGAGAGCAGCTCCCCCGCCACCTGACGGACCATCTCGGGGGTGACGAGGTCGACCCGGCGCAGCACCTCGTCGACGGACAGCATCTCGTCATACAGCAGCTCGCCCTTGCCGAGGCGGCTCATCCGGGACCCGGTGTCCTCCAGGCCCAGCACGACGGCGCCCTTGAGCATGCCCTTGCCGCGCTCGACCTCGGCGTCGGTGACGCCCTCCGCCGCGACCCGGGCCAGCTCGTCCCGGGTGATGGCGAGGACCTCCTCGACCTTGCCCGGCGCGCAGCCGGCGTAGACGCCGAAGAGCCCCGCGTCGCTGTACTGCGACGTGAACGAGTAGACCGAGTAGGCCAGCCCGCGCTGCTCGCGGATCTGCTGGAACAGCCGGCTCGACATGCCGCCGCCCAGCACGTTGTTGAGGGCACCGAGCGCGAAGCGGTTGTCGTGCTGTCGTGGGTACCCCACGCAACCGAGCACGACATGCGCCTGTTCGGTGTCCTTGTTGCGCACGACGATCTGCCCGGAGCGGGCCGGGACCCTCGTGGTGCGTGAGCGCCGTGCCGCGGGCGCCGACTCCACGGTGAGCCCGCCGAACGCCGCCCGGACCGCCTTGACCACCTTCGCGTGGTCGAGGTTGCCGGCCGCCGCGATGACCATCTGCGACGGCAGGTACCGCTTGCGGTAGAACCCGTCGATCTGCCGGCGGGTCAGCGCGGAGATGCTCGCCACGCTGCCGGAGATCTGCCGGCCGAGCGGGTGGTTACCGAAGATCGCCTCGGTGAAGACGTCGTGCACCTCGTCGCCGGGCTCGTCGTCGTGCATCGCGATCTCCTCGAGGATCACGCCACGCTCGGTCTCGACGTCCGCATCGGTCAGCACCGAGTCGATGACCAGGTCGCACACCACGTCGATGGCGAGCGGCAGGTCGGCGTCGAGGACCCGTGCGTAGTAGCACGTGTACTCCTTCGCGGTGAACGCGTTGGTCTCCCCGCCGACCGCTTCGATCTGGGAGGAGATCTCCAGCGCGGTGCGCCGCTTGGTGCCTTTGAACAGCAGGTGTTCGAGGAAGTGGGAGACCCCGGACAGCGCCGGGGTCTCGTCCCGCGAGCCGATGCCGACCCAGACGCCGAACGACGCGCTGCGCATCGCCGGTATCGCTTCGGTCAGGATGCGCAGCCCGTTGGGCAGCACGGTGCGGCGCACCGTGCCACCCAGCGGGTCCTCTGCCAACGTCTGGGTCAGCGGTCGACTCGCCATGTCTCAGCTGTGCCGGTTCCGCCGGCGACGGAACTCGCCGCCGTCCTCGCCGCCTTCGCCGCCCTCGCCGCCCTCGTCAGACGAAGCGGACGACGGAGCCGAGGGCGACGACGGCGCGGTGTCCCCGGACGCCTGGCGCGGCCCACGGTCACCACGGTCGCCCCGGTCGCGCGAACGCGGCCCACGGTCGCCCCGGTCACCCCGGTCACCACGACCCGACGGCCGGTCCGCGGCAGGAGCGCCGCCACCCGCCGCCGCGGCCTCCGCCGCCGCTGCGGCCTCGGCCTCGGTCAGCACCTTGTCGAGGTAGATCTTGCCGCGGTTGTCGATGTCCGCGATCTGCACCTCGACCTTGTCGCCGACGTTGAGGAAGTCCTCGACCCGGTCGACGCGCTTGCCGTTGCCCACCTTGGAGATGTGCAGCAGGCCGTCGCGGCCGGGCAGCAGCGAGATGAAGGCGCCGAACGCGGCCGTCTTCACCACGGTGCCGAGGAACTTGTCGCCGACCTTCGGCATGGTCGGGTTGGCGATCGCGTTGATCCGCTCCACCGCGGCCTCGGCCGACGGGCCGTTGGTCGCGCCGACGTAGATCGTGCCGTCGTCCTCGATGCTGATCTCGGCGCCGGTCTCGTCCTGGATCGCGTTGATGGTCTGGCCCTTGGGCCCGATCACCATGCCGATCTTGTCGACGGGGATACGGACCGTGGTCACGCGAGGCGCGTACTGGCTCATGCCGGCCGGCGACTCGATCGCCTCGGCCATCACGTCGAGGATGACGTGCCGCGCGTCGTGGGCCTGCTGCAGGGCGCCCGCGAGGACGTCCGACGGGATGCCGTCGAGCTTGGTGTCCAGCTGCAGGGCCGTCACGAAGTCACGGGTGCCGGCGACCTTGAAGTCCATGTCGCCGAACGCGTCCTCGGCACCGAGGATGTCGGTGAGCGTGACGTATTCGGTCTTGCCGTCGACCTCGTCGGAGATGAGGCCCATGGCGATGCCCGCGACCGGCGCCTTCAGCGGCACACCGGCGGACAGCAGCGCCATGCTCGACGCGCAGACCGAACCCATCGACGTGGAGCCGTTGGAGCCGAGGGCCTCGGAAACCTGACGGATCGCGTAGGGGAACTCCTCGCGGGCCGGCAGCACCGGGATCAGGGCCCGCTCGGCGAGCGCGCCGTGGCCGATCTCGCGCCGCTTGGGCGAGCCCACCCGGCCGGTCTCACCGGTCGAGTACGGCGGGAAGTTGTAGTTGTGCATGTAGCGCTTGGACTTCTCCGGCGCCAGGGTGTCCAGCGTCTGCTCCATGCGCAGCATGTTCAGCGTGGTGACGCCCAGGATCTGGGTCTCGCCGCGCTCGAACAGCGCCGAGCCGTGGACCCGCGGGAGGACCTGGACCTCGGCGGTCAGCGGACGGATGTCCCGCGGGCCGCGGCCGTCGATGCGGACCTGCTCGCGCAGGACGCGGGCGCGGACCTCGTTCTTGGTCAGCGACCGCAGCGCGGCGCCGACCTCCTTCTCGCGGCCGTCGAAGGCACCGGCGAGGCGCTGGAAGGCGGCCTCCTTGATGCGGTCGAGGGCCTCCTCGCGCTCCGCCTTGGAGGAGATGCGCAGGGCCTCGACGACCTCGTCCTTCACCGCGCCGGCGACGGCCTCGTAGGCGTCGGGCTGGTAGTCGAGGAAGACGGGGAACTCCTGGACCGGCTTCGCGGCAACCGCCGCGAGCTCGGACTGGGCCCGGCACAGCTCGCGGATGGCCGGCTTGGAGGCCTCGAGGCCACTGGCCACGACCTCCTCGGTCGGCGCGGGGGCGCCACCGGCGATCAGGGCCACGGTGTGCTCGGTCGCCTCGGCCTCGACCATCATGATCGCGACGTCACCGTCGGCGAGGGTCCGGCCGGCGACGACCATGTCGAACGTCGCCCGGCCGAGCTCCTCGAGCGTCGGGAACGCGATCCACTGGCCGTCGACGTGCGCCATGCGGGTGGCGCCGATCGGGCCGGAGAACGGCAGGCCGGACAGCTTGGTCGACAGCGAGGCGGCGTTGATCGCCACGACGTCGTAGGGGTGCGCCGGGTCGAGGGCGAGGATCGTCTCGACGACCTGGACCTCGTTGCGCAGGCCCTTGACGAAGCTGGGGCGCAGCGGCCGGTCGATCAGGCGGCAGGTGAGGATCGCGTCCTCGCTGGGCCGGCCCTCACGGCGGAAGAACGAGCCGGGAATGCGGCCCGCGGCATACATCCGCTCCTCGACGTCGACCGTCAAGGGGAAGAAGTCGAACTGGTCCTTCGGCGTCTTGCCGGCGGTGGTCGCCGACAGCACGACGGTCTCGCCGAGCTGCGCGAGGCAGGACCCGGCGGCCTGGCGCGCCAGGCGACCCGTGGAGAACGTGATCTCCCGGGTGCCGAACGCGCCGTTGTCGATGACCGCGGTGCTGAAGTGCGTACCGAGAGTGCTCTGCTCGGTCATGTGGTGTGGTGCTCCTTTGGGTTGTGGTGCGCCCAGGGCGGAGCGTCTGCGGCCGGTCTTCGATCGAAGCTCACGGGGCTTGTGCTGCCCGGGAGCCACTACCGAGGACCGGTGCGCCGACGCGCTCGGCGGGGGGCGCTGTTACAAGAGTTGCTACCAGTGTGTCACTACACGAAGGGGAGCGACGCATGGACGCCGCTCCCCACCGTGTGCGTCGTTATCGCCGCAGGCCGAGCCGCTCGATCAACGAACGGTAGCGGGCGATGTCGCTGCGCTGCAGGTAGTTGAGCAGGCGGCGGCGACGGCCGACCAGCAGCAGCAGGCCACGCCGGCTGTGGTGGTCGTGCTTGTGCAGCTTGAGGTGTTCGGTGAGGTCCGCGATCCGCTTGGTCAGCATCGCGACCTGGACCTCCGGCGAGCCGGTGTCCCCTTCAACGGTCGCGTACTTGCCCATGATCTCGGTCTTCTGCGCAGAGTCGAGCGCCATGATCTCCCTATCGAGGTTACGTGCAGAAAAGGTCAGCCCCGCGGCGTCGTGCAGGCAGCCTGACCCCCGCCGGTCACCCGGCGTCGATCCAAGGCTAACAGACGGGCCGTTCCAGCACGCGTCTGGTCTGTGCGACATCGTCCCGGATCTGCTCGATCAGCGGCTCGATCCCGGTATAGGTCCGCTGCTCACGGAGCCTTTCGACGAAGTCGACGGAGATCCGCTCGCCGTAGATGTCACCGGTGAAGTCGAGGATGTAGGACTCGACCCGCCGCTCCTTGCCGGAGAACGTCGGGTTGGTGCCGATGGAGACCGCCGCCGGGTGCGACACCCGGTCCCGGTCCCGGGTGACCCAGGCCGCGTAGATCCCGTCGGCCGGGATCGCCGCGTTCGCCGAGGTCAGCAGGTTGGCCGTGGGGAAGCCCAGCTCACGGCCGCGCTGGTCGCCGCGCACGACGACGCCCTCGACCCGGTGCGGCCGGCCGAGCGCGCGGGTCGCGGCGACGACGTCACCGGCGTCGACGCAGGCCCGGATGTAGGTCGAGGAGAACACGGTGCCCTCCTCGGCGACCAGCGGCGCGCCCTCGACCCCGAAGCCGAACGTGCGGCCGAGCCGGTGCAGCAGCTGCAGGTCGCCGGCGGCCTTGTGACCGAACCGGAAGTTCTCCCCCACCACGACCAGCGACGTGTGCAGGTGCTCGACCAGCGCGTCGTGGACGAACGCCTCGGGTGAGAGGTGGGAGTACTCGACCGTGAACGGGATGACGCACAGCACGTCGACCCCGAGCGCCTCGATCAGCTCCGCCTTGCGGGACGGCTCGCTCAGCACGGCCGGGTGCGACCCCGGCCGCACCACCTCCGACGGGTGCGGGTCGAACGTCAGCACGACCGACTGCACGCCCAGCTCACCGGCTCGCTTCACGACGTGCCCGATCACCTGCTGGTGCCCCCGGTGCACGCCGTCGAAGACGCCGATCGTGGTGACCGCACGCCCCCAGCCACCCGGCGCCGCCTGTGTTCCCCGCCACCGCTGCATGGCTTCGAGCCTAGCCGAGGGTGCTGTCGCAACATTTGCGGCAGGTGTACGGCACGTGCCCGGCCGCCCGGTTCACGGCACCAGCACGATCTCGGGCCGGGCCCGGCCGTCCTTCTCCCGGACGATCGCCAGGACGGTGCCGTCGGGCGCGAACACCGCGTACGGCTCGGCGATCCCGACCGGTGCCAGGGAGCCGCCGTGCGACAGCGTCTTCGCCTCGACCTCGTCGGCGTCGCGGCGCGGGAAGCACCGGTCGGCGGCGGCCGGCAGCGGCATCGTGACCGGGTCCTCCCGGTCGGCGAGCTGCTCCAGGGTCGCCGCCTCGGCGAGGGTGAACGCGCCGACGGCGGTGCGGCGCAGCGCGGTCAGGTGCCCGCCCACCCCGAGCGTCGCGCCGAGGTCCCGGGCGAGCGCGCGGATGTAGGTGCCGGACGAGCAGGCGACGTCCACGTCGACGTCGACCCAGCCGGGTTCGCGCCGGATCCCCAGGACGTCGAGACGGGCCACGGTGACGGGCCGGGCCTGCAGCGCGACCTCCTCGCCGGAGCGGACGCGATGATACGAGCGCACCCCGTTCACCTTGATCGCCGACACCGCGCTCGGCACCTGCAGGATCTCCCCGCGCAGCGGTTCCAGCCCGGTGTGCACGTCCCCGTCGGTGACGCCGCTCGCGTCCACTGTGGACACGACCTCGCCCTCGGCGTCGTCGGTCACGGTCGCCTGCCCGAGCCGGATCGTGGCGCGGTACTCCTTGGTGCTGCCGATCACGTACGTGAGCAGGCGGGTCGCCTTCTCCACACCGATGATGAGCACCCCGGTCGCCATCGGGTCGAGGGTCCCGCCGTGCCCGACCCGGCGCGTCTTCGCCAGCCGCCGCATCCGCGACACCACGTCGTGCGAGGTCATCCCGCCGGACTTGTCGACGACGACCAGTCCGCCCTGCGTTGCTGCCTTCTGCGCCACGACGGGAGAGCCTAGTGGAGGGGTTACCTGACCGCGCCGGTGACGGCCCAACGGTCACCGGCGAGGCGCCACAGCAGCCCGGCCAGGCGCAGCGCGATGAACAGGCAGAGGGCGACCCACACGCCGCCCAGGCCGGCGTCGAGCCAGTACGCCAGCCAGATGCCGGGCAGGAACCCACCGAGGGCCGACACCAGGGTCAGGTTGCGCAGGTATCTGATGTCGCCGGCGCCGAGGAAGACACCGTCGAGGGCGAAGACGACGCCCGCCGCGGGCATCATGGCGACGAACCACCACCAGGCGCTCTTGGCTTGGGCGTACACCTGCGGATCGGCGCCGAACCAGGGCCGGACGGTCGCCAGAGCGGCCGCGACGAGGAACGCGAACGCGATCCCGGAGACGAGGCCGGCGGTGGTGATCCGGCGGGCGAGCAGCTTCGCCTCGTCGGCACGGTCGCCGCCGAGGGCCGCGCCGACGAGGGACTGCGCGGCGATCGCGACCGCGTCCAGGGCCAGGGCGGTGAAGAAGAACAGCTGGATGGCGATGAGGTGCGCGGCGAGGCTGGCGGTGCCGAAGCGGGCCGCGACCGCCGAGGCGGACAGGAAGCACGCCTGGAACGCGGCGCCGCGCAGCAGCAGGTCACGCCCGAGCGTCAGCTGGCGGCGGATCACGTCGAGGTGCGGGCGCAGCGGGACGCGCTCGGTCAGCAGCGCCCGCACGAACAGCAGCCCGACGGCCGTCTGCGCGATGACGTTGGCGACGGCGGAGCCTTCCAGGCCGAGCCCGAACGGGTAGACCAGCAGCGGGCAGAGCACCGCGGACAGCGCGTTGGCGCCGAGCACGTAGTACAGCGGCCGGCGGGTGTCCTGGACGCCACGCATCCAGCCGTTGCCGGCGGTGCCCAGCAGCAGTCCGGGCGCACCGAGCGCGGCGATGCGCAGCCAGTCGGCCGCACCGTCGGCGACCGGGCCCGCGGCGCCGGCGATGGCACGGGTCAGCGGTCCGGCGGCGACCTCCAGGGTCACCATGATGGCGACGCCCGCGGCGAAGGCCAGCCAGGAGGCCTGGACGCCCTCCTCGACCGCGGCCCCGCGCTGACCGGCGCCGAAGCGGCGCGCGGCGCGGCCGGTGGTGCCGTAGGCCAGCACGTTGCCGAGCCACACGGCGAGCGCCATGACTTGCCCGCCGATCGCCAGGGAGCCGAGCTCCGCGCGGCCGAGGTGCCCGACGACCGCCGTGTCCACCAGGACATACAGCGGCTCGGCGGCCAGCACGACGAGCGCCGGCAGGGCGAGGGCGGCGACACGACGCATGGTCACCGCGACAGCGTAAGGAGTTCCCTCCCGACGCGCTACTTACAACAGTGGATCAGCCCCGCCGGTCCATCGACATCTGCAGGGCGGCGCGGGCGCGCTCGCGCGTGTCGGGGGTGGACTCCTGCGGCTTGGGCTGGGGCTTCGGCTGCTCAGGCATGAGACTGGTCTCCTGACTGGTGACGCTTGCCGGCAGGACGGCCGGCGGCGCGGTTGGTGTGTTGACGGTCCGATCGCAGGGGCGCCGGGGTCACCGGCGGCCACGCCAACGCACGACCAGGAGACCGACGGTGGGTGATGTCGGTCTGAAACGTGGATCGGTGGGTCCGGCGCATCTGGATTCCTCGCATTCGGCGGCTGTGGTGTGACCTGGGCCGTGTGACGCCCGCCGCCGGGTTCCGCAGAAGCGGTCAGCCCCGGGACGGGCTGCGAAGAATTCGTACGATGCGCATGGTGACTAAGTTATCGTTCAGTTCCAGCATGTGCGACGTCATCCCGCGATTTGGACGTTGTTACCCGCGGGTTCACATGTCGGAAAGCGGTCAGGGGCGCAGCTCAGCGGGCCAGGAAGTGCCAGCCCAGCCACCACCAGAAGCCGAACATCGCGATCCGCCCGACCGGCAGCGGGCCCACCCGGTAGCGCATGACGACCCCGCAGACCTCGCCGAGGGTCGGCACCCGCGAGCCCTCACGGCGGGCCGCGATCTCCACCGCCGCGAACAGTCCGAGGGCCACCGCGAACGCGGCCGCGATGCCCACCTGAGCCAGGGTCATGCCACCGCCTCCGCCGCGCTCCGCTGGCCGCTCATGCCACCGCCTCCGCTACGCTCCAGCGTCGGCCCGAGCCAAACCCGCCACATGACGAGCGGCCCGAGCCAAACCCGCCACACGATGAGCGGCCCGAGCCGCTCCGCTGGCCGCTCATCGCCGCACCATCGCCCAGAACACCCACAGCCAGCCGAAGTACGCGGCGGCGCGGGCCGGGTAGTGCTCCAGCAGCGGGTCCGCGAGCCGGGACAGCGTCGGATACTCCCGCGAGCCGATCAGGAACGTGACGCCCTCGACGACCGCGAAGATCCCGATCGGCAGCAGCCACCACGCCGAGGCCCTGGGCAGCCGCGCGGGCGCGGGGCGCTTCGGCAGCGTGGCGGACATCCCGAGCCACAGCAGCGCACCGCCGGCGCCGAGCACGAGAAGGTTGGCCCGCAGGGAGAACGACGGCAACGCCCCGCCCACGAGGGCGGCCAGGGCGAAGACCGGTGCCAGCACGACCGGGCGGGCCCAGACCCGATCGACCCCCGCAACCAGCTCAGGTCGGTCCATACATCGATTGTCACCGCAAAACCACCTGGCGGGCCAGCGCTGGCAGCCCCCGATAACCCCTGATTAACCCTGATCCACGAGGACGACCCGGTCCGCGAGTGCGGCGCGGATCGACGCCATGACCGACTCGACGGTGCCGCCGGCACTGAACCCGGCCGCGAAGCGGTGCCCGCCGCCGCCGAGGCCGACCGCGACGCGGCTGACGTCGACGGCGCCCTTGCTGCGCATCGAGACGGACCACTCGCCCGGCCCGACGGGCTTCACCACGCACGCGAGGTCGGCCTCCGCGACGCAACGCACCGAGTCGATCAGTGCCTCGACCGCCCCCGCCGGCTGGCCGAACTCGGCGAGGTCCTCCAGCGTCACATATGTCCACGCGAGGCCGAGCCCGCCCGCGGGCTCGAGCACCGTGCGGGCCAGCGCGGCGCCGAAGAGCCGGACCGCGCCGTAGGGCCGGGTGTCGAACAGGCGGCGGGAGATGTCACCGACCGGGATGCCGGTGGCGATGAGCCGGGCCGCGAGCTCGTGCACGGCCGGGGTGGTCGAGCCGTGCTTGAACGAGCCGGTGTCGGTCGCGAGGGCCACGTAGAGACACTCGGCGATCTCGGGGTCCAGCGCGACGCCGAGCCGGCTGAGCAGGCCCTCGGCCACGACCGACGTCGCGGCGGCGGTCGGGTCGATGAGGTTGATCGCGCCGAAGCCGGCGTTGGACGCGTGGTGGTCCAGCACGATGCCGACCGGGGTGGAGGTCAGCGTCGCGGCGAGCGCACCGAGCCGCTCGATGCTGGCCGCGTCGAACACCAGCATCGCGTCGGGCAGGCTCACCGCGCTCTCGGGCACCAGCATCGACGCGCCCGGCAGCCGGTCGAAGGGCGCCGGGACGACCATCGGGCCGGGGAAGGTCGCCTCGATCACGAACGACGGGGCGAAGCGGCGCAGACCGAGCGCGAAGCCGAGCATGCTGCCCAGGGCGTCACCGTCGGGGTTGACGTGACACGCGAGGAGCACGCGGGCGCCCGGGGGCAGGCCGCGCAGCGCTGACACCGCTGCGTCCCACTCCCCGGGCGTCGGTCGCACGGCCTGCCCGAGGGTCACCGCCGGTCCTGGCCGACGACGACCTCGTCGTCGGCGCCTTCGGCCCCCGCCAGGTCGTCGCTTCCGGTCTCCAGCTCGTCCTCGAGCTTGTAGGGCTGGGCGTCGCCCGCGTAGTGCGCGCCCGCGGCCCGGCGCTGGACCTCAGCGTCGGCGCTGCGCGCGGTCGCCAGCAGGTCGTCGATGTGCTTCACGTGCTCGGTCACGTCGTCGTGCACGAACGCGAGACTCGGCGAGTGGCGCAGCCCGAGGGCCTTGCCGACGGTGGACCGCAGGAGCCCCTTGGCGCTCTCCAGCGCCGCTGCCGTGCCCGACTGTGCCGTCGCGTCACCGAGGACCGTGTAGAACACGGTCGCCTCACGCAGATCGGCGGTGATCCGCGCGTCGGTGATCGTGATCATGCCCAGCCGAGGGTCCTTGACCTGTGTCCGCACCACCGAAGCGACCAGCTCTTTCACGCGCTCCGCGTGCCGGCGCACCTTTGCCGGATCCGTCATCTCGAACACCTCCGCAGCCAAAACGATCTGACCAACGCTCTGACATTACCCGCGGCACGACCCGGAGGCCGCGCACGGAACTCAGGATTACTCGTCATCGTCACCGTGCAGCCGGCGGCGCACGGAGAGCAACTCGATCTCGGGTCGGCCGGCGACCGCCCGCTCGATGGTGTCCAGGACCTCACGCACGTGCGCGGCCTCGGAGGCGACCACCGCGACGCCGATCTCGGCGCGTCCGTGCAGGTCGAGGGCGCCGACCTCGGCGACGGACACCTCGAACTTGCGCAGATACGCCACGAGCGGCCGCACGTAGGCGCGCTTGGCCTTCAGCGAGCGGGAGTCACCGGGAAGGAGCATGTCGAAGACCGCGGTTCCGGTATACACGGCCCAAGATCCTAACGAGTCTAGGTCGCCCTGGCCAGCAATAATGGGGCTGGGGTCACGGGCAGGGGCGCGGCGTCCTCCACGATCGGGCGGGGGGTGCGCCGCGGCAGCCCGGCGCCGGCGCTGCCGCCACGGCCCGGGTAGACATAGAGCGTGCGCGGGTCGACCGCGTCGAGGGCGGCCACCACCGCCGGCAGCTGCCGGAACCGGTCCCAGGCGCCGGTCTCGTGCTCGGCGAAGCCGAGCTCCAGCACCACCCCGAACGGCTCGGCCTGCCAGATGAAGTCGTGGGCGCCGTGGGTGACGGCGGCCTCGAGCAACGAGCTGGACCAGGAGTCACGCCACTGCCGCGCCGGGGTCTCCCCGTCGCGCACCTCGATGGACCACCAGGTGAGGTTCATGACGGATTCGACGGTACGCCCGAATCCAACATCAAAGAAAGGGCCGCCACGGATTCCGTGGCGGCCCCTCTCAGCTCTGCGGCATCATCAGCCGCGCGGCTTCTCCCGCAGCTCCCAGGTCTCGATGACGTCACCGAGCTGGATGTCGTTGAAGTTGCCGAGCGTGATACCACACTCGAAGCCCTCGCGGACCTCGGTGGCGTCTTCCTTGAAGCGGCGCAGGCCCGCGATGGTGAGGTTGTCAGAGATGACAGCCCCGTCGCGGAGCAGGCGCGCCTTGCTGTTGCGCCGGATGAGCCCGGTGCGGACGATGCAGCCGGCGATGTTGCCGAAGCGCGACGAGCGGAAGACCTCGCGGATCTCCGCCGAGCCGAGCTCGACCTCTTCGTAGATCGGCTTGAGCATGCCCTTGAGCGCGGTCTCGATCTCCTCGATGGCCTGGTAGATGACGGTGTAGTACCGGATCTCCACGCCCTCGCGGTCGGCCAGCTCGCGGATGCGACCCTCGGCCCGCACGTTGAACCCGATGACGATCGCGTCGGACGCGCTCGCCAGGTTGACGTCGTCCTGCGTGACGGCGCCCACGCCCCGGTGGATGATCCGGAGCTGGACCTCGTCGGAGACGACGATCTTGACCAGTGCGTCCTCGAGCGCCTCGACCGAACCCGAACCGTCACCCTTGAGGATGAGGTTGAGCGTGGTCTTCTCGCCCTCCTTGAGCTGGTCGAACAGGTTCTCCAGGGTGACCCGGCCGGTGCGCGAGGCCATCTCGGCCGCGCGCCGGCGAGCCTGCCGCTGCTCGGCGATCTGGCGCGCGGTGCGGTCGTCGTCGGTGGCAAGGAACGTGTCACCGGCGCCGGGCACCGAGGTCAGACCGAGCACCAGGACCGGACGGGCCGGACCGGCGGACGGGACGGGCGTGCCGTTCTCGTCGAGCATCGCCCGGACACGCCCGTAGGCGCGGCCGGCGACGATCGAGTCGCCGACGTTGAGCGTGCCCTTCTCCACCAGCACGGTGGCGACGGGGCCACGGCCGCGGTCGAGGTGCGACTCGATCGCGATGCCCTGCGCCGGACCGTCGATCGGCGCGCGCAGGTCGAGCGCGGCGTCGGCGGTGAGCAGCACGGCCTCGAGGAGACCCTCGATGTTGATGCGGCTCTTCGCGGAGATGTCGACGAACATGGTCTCGCCGCCGTACTCCTCGGCGACGAGGCCGTACTGCGTCAACTCCTGGCGGACCTTCGCCGGGTTGGCGTTCTCCTTGTCGATCTTGTTGACCGCGACCACGATCGGCACCTCGGCCGCCTGGGCGTGGTTCAACGCCTCGATCGTCTGCGGCATGACGCCGTCGTCGGCCGCGACCACCAGGACCACGATGTCCGTGGCCTGCGCACCACGGGCACGCATGGCGGTGAACGCCTCGTGACCCGGGGTGTCGATGAAGGTGATCGCGCGGTCGATACCGTCCTCGCCGTGCGGCACGTGCACCTGGTAGGCACCGATGTGCTGGGTGATGCCACCGGCCTCGCCGGCCACGACGTTGGTGGAGCGGATCGCGTCGAGCAGCTTGGTCTTACCGTGGTCGACGTGACCCATGACGGTCACGACCGGCGGCCGGATGACCAGGCGCTCCTCGTCGACGTCGGCATCGATGTCGATGTCGAAGCGCGCGAGCAGCTCGCGGTCCTCGTCCTCGGGGCTGACGATGCTGACCTCGAAGCCGAGGTGCGCACCGAGCAGCTCCAGGGTCTCGTTGGTGCACGACTGGGTCGCCGTCACCATCTCGCCCAGGTTGAACATCTCCTGGACGAGCGAGCCCGGGTTGGCGTTGATCCGGTCCGCGAAGTCGGACAGCGAGGCACCCTGCGGAAGCCGGATCGTCTGACCCTGACCCCTGGGAGCGCCCGAGCCCATCGTCGGCGCGGACAGGTTGTCGAACTCTTGTCTGCGCTGCTTCTTGGACTTGCGGCCACGGGTCGGCCGGCCACCGGGACGCCCGAAGGCACCCGCCGCACCGCCACCGCGACCACGACCACCGGCACCGCCGCCACCGGGACGACCGGCACCGCCGACGCCCGCGCCGGGCGCGCCGCCACCGCCACCGGGACCGCCGCGGTAACCGCCACCGGCACCGGCGCCCGCGCCGCCACCGGGACGGAAGCCGCCACCGGCACCGCCGCCACCGCCGCCACCGGGACGGAAGCCACCGCCGCCGCCACCGGGACCGCCGGGACGGCCCGCGCCGCCACCGGCACCGCCACGGAAGCCACCGCCGCCACCGCCGGGACCGCCACCCGGACGACCGGGACGGTCACCGGGGCCACCGGCCGGGCGACCCGGACGCTGGCTCGGCATCTGCGACGGGTTCGGCCGGGGGCCGCCCATCGAGGCGGGGTTGGGCCGCGGAGGCATCGCGGACGGGTTCGGCCGCGGGATGTTACCGGCGGGCGACGGGCGCGCGGGGGCGCCGCCGGACACGCCGAACGGGTTGTTGCCCGGGGAACGCGCCGGCGGACGTGCGCCGCCGGGACGTGGCCCCTGGCCGGGACGCGGAGCACCGGAAGCCGGAGCGGCACCCGGTGCGGGGGCCGGCGACGCCGGTCCGGGACGCGGGCCGGGCGAAGGTGCGCCACCGCTGGGCGGCGGCGCCTGCTCGCGCCGGGTGGTCTCCCGCTGGCGGGCCTCCTTGGCGGCCTTCATGGCCGCTTCCTGGTCCGCCTTCAGTGCGGCGGCACGCTGCTCGGCGGCCGCCACCTCGATGTCGTGTGCGCTCGTCGGCTTGACCACGGGCGCCGGGCGCGGCGGACCGGGACGCGGGCCGGGCCCGCCTCCTGAACCACCACCTGGGCCACCGCCCGCGGGCGGTTGCGGCCGCTTCGGGGGCGCGAAGGGCTTGGCTGCCGGGACGGCCGGGTTCGGACGCGGTGCCGAGGGCACGGGCGCTGCCGAAGGAGCCGACGATGCCGGCGCAGGAGAAGCCGAGGGCGCTGGTGCGGACCCTCCGGATTCGAAGCTCGCTCGCAGCCGGCGCGCCACTGGCGCCTCCACCGTGCTGGATGCGGACTTCACGTATTCGCCAAGCTCCTGCAGCTTCGCGAGCACGGTCTTGCTCTCGACCCCGAGCTCTTTCGCCAGCTCGTGTACGCGGGCCTTGCCTGCCACTGAACTCCTCACCTCGAGGCCGGGCGGCATAGGTCCGCGCCGACCTCACTCGTGCACTTGAAGCCTGGTCATCTCAGGGACTTCATCGTGTGCTCATGTCCGTCGTCCTACCTTGCGTGTCCGGGTGGGGCGATCACGCGCCCACCATCGGCGGTTCCGATCACTGCGATTGCTCCAATGCCGCCGCCTGGGCGACGGCTTCGGCCAGCGGACCGGTGTCCAGGACTCCGGCGAGGCGTAAGGCCCGCCCGAAGGCGCGCCGACGCTCCGCTAGCGCCAGGCAAGCCGGATCGGGATGCAGGTGCGCTCCCCGGCCCGGCCGTCTGCGGGCCGGATCAGGAACGGCCAGGAACGTGTCATGGCCGGACTCAATCGCGACAAACCGCAGTAATTCGGAGGATGACGCACGCTTCCGGCAACCAACACAGGTGCGGACCGGGGGCGTGCGACGTACCGACAAGAAGTCTACCCTGCGCTTTCGGCTTGTGCCGCGCCCGGGCCCGTGACGTGATCGACGCCGGCCTCCGGAGCGTTGTCGGGGCGGATGTCGATACGCCACCCGGTGAGCCGCGCGGCGAGCCGTGCGTTCTGGCCCTCACGCCCGATGGCCAGGGAAAGCTGGAAGTCCGGGACGGTCACCCGGGCGGCCCGGTTGCCCGCGTCGACGACCTCGACGTTGAGCGCCTTCGCCGGAGAAAGTGCGTTTCCGACGAACTGGGCCGGGTCCTCCGACCAGTCGATGATGTCGATCTTCTCACCGTGCAGCTCGCTCATGACGGCCCGGACCCGCTGCCCCATCGGGCCGATGCAGGCACCCTTTGCGTTCACCCCGGAGACCGTCGTGCGCACCGCGATCTTGGTGCGGTGGCCGGCCTCGCGCGCGATCGCGGCGATCTCGACGGTCCCGTCGGCGATCTCCGGCACCTCGAGGGCGAACAGCCGCTTCACCAGGTTCGGGTGGGACCGCGACAGCGTCACCTGCGGCCCGCGGAAGCCCTTCACCACGTGCACCACGATGCACTTGATGCGCTGGCCGTGCTCGTAGCGCTCGCCGGGGACCTGCTCGGCGGCGGGCAGCAGGCCTTCGATCTTGCCGAGGTCGATCGAGACGATGCCCTTCTCGGTCCTCGCGTCGTGCGCCTGGATGACGCCGGTGACCAGGTCGCCGTCGCGCCCGACGTATTCGCCGAAGTGCGCCTCGTCGGTCGCCTCGCGCAGCCGCTGCAGGATGACCTGCTTGGCGGTCATCGCCGCGATCCGGCCGAAGTCGTGCGGGGTGTCCTCGTACTCACGCACGATCGTGCCGTCGTCGTCGAGGTCCTGCGCGAGCACGGAGGCCGCACCGGTCTTGCGGTCGATCTCGACCCGGGCGTGCGAGTTGGCCCCCTCGGTGTGCCGGTAGGCGGTCAGCAACGCGGTCTCGATCGCCGCGAGGATGGTCTCGAACGGGATCTCCCGCTCACGCTCCAGCGCGCGGAGCGCCGCCAGGTCGATGTTCACGCCTCGTCCTCCCCTTCCTCGTCGTCGTCATCATCGAAGTCTTCGTCTTCGGGCAGGTCGTCGTCTTCGTCCTCGGGCAGCTCGGCGAGCCGCTTCATCTCCACCTGCACCCGGCCGGGGCCCAGGTCCTCGAACGCGACCGTCCGGGCGGTGCCCTCCACGTCCAGGGTCACCCCTGAGTCCGTCACCGCCGTCACCCGGCCCGTCACGGGCACGCCGGCGACGTCGACCAGCACCAGGCGGGTCCGGTTGCGCCGCCAGTGCCGCGGCTCGGTGAGCGGCCGGTCGACCCCACGGGAGCCGACCTCCAGCTCGTACTCCCCCGCGATGAGCTCGTCGCCGGCCGCCTCGGCCTCGTCCAGCGCGGCCGAGACCGCCCGCGACACCTCGGCGACCGCGTCCAGGTCGACGCCCTTGTCGCTGTCGACCGCGACCCGCAGCAGGTGGCGCCGCCCGACCCGGCTGACGTCGAGGTCCTCCAGGTCGTAGCCGGCCGCCACCACGACGGGCTCGACCACCTTCCGCAGTCGCTCGCGGTGCGCACCGGCGTCGCGGACCCCAGCATCCCGCGAACCGCCGGCGCGGCGATCCCGCTGCTGAGCCATGATCGACACCTCTTTCTGCACCGCCCTACGGGCGCACGGCTGCACGCCGCCTGCGACCGAATGCGCGGGCGGCTCTCCGCAGAGCGTAACGCGCGGTGACCTCAGGCGTTCCGGCGGCGCTCCCACCGCACCGCGACGGTGCGCCCACCGGTGGGTCGTGTGCACCGAAAAACGGCCGGATAGTGTTCACTGTGCGCGTGTCCTCCCGTAGAGCCGTCCTCGCCGGCGCCGCCGCGGCGTTGACGACCCTCACCGCCTGCGACATTCCGAAGCGCTCCGCGGCCACCTGGCATCCCGCGCCGGACGTGTTGCTGCCGCTGCTCACCCGCACCGTCGCGCTGCGGGACCGCTACGCCGAGATCCTCACCGCGTTCCCCGCGCTGCAGGACCGGCTCGGCCCGCTCAAGGACAACCACGCCGCGCACGTCGTCGCGCTCGCCCGGGAGGTGGGCCTCGACGAGAACGGCCCCATGCCGGCGGCGAGCGCGTCCGCCGGACCGGTCGTCCAGGACCAGGCGGCCGTGGTGAAGGAGCTCGCCGGCCTGGAGAAGGCCGGCCAGGAGGACGCGACCGGCGCCTGCCTGGCCGCCCCGTCCTACCGCGCGGCCCTGCTCGGCTCGATCGCCGCCTGCCGCGCCGCCCACGTAGAGGTGCTGACATGACGATCCCCGCCAGCCGCCGCGGTGCCACCCACGCCGAGGTGCCGGCATGACCGGCCAGCGCAGCGTCTCGGGCCGGTCATCGGAGGAACAGTGTTGGGTCAGGCGCCCGGAACGAAGTGAGGACGCATGACCGGCCAGCGAAGCGCCTCGGGCCGGTCATCAGCAGCCCAGTATCGGGTCAGGCGCCCGGAACGAAGTGAGGACGCATGACCACCCCCGCGGACGAACGGCTGGTCGCCGCGTTGCAGGCCGAGCACGCCGCGATCTACGCCTACGGTGTCGCCGGCGCCAAGCTCGACTCCGGGACCATCGGCCTGGCCCGCGCCGCCGACGCCGCCCACCGCACCCGCCGGGACGCCCTGGTGGTCCGGTTGTCCGGGGCCGGGGTGAACCCGCCGCCGGCGGCACCCGCCTACACGATGCCGTTCCCGGTCACCGACCGCGCCTCGGCCCTGAAGCTGCTCGCGCTGGTCGAGGACCGCACCGCCGCGCAGTGGCGCCTCGCGCTCGCGCCGACCGCCGGCGAGGTGCGCAAGCTCGCCCTCGACGCGCTCGTCGACTGCGCCACCCGCGGCGCCGGGCTCCGCCAGGTCGCCGGCACCACCCCGCTCACCAGCCCGTTCCCCGGGAAGGCCTAGATGTTCGGCAGGATCCTCAAGCGGCTCGGGCACCGGCCGTGGTTCGCCGCCGCGGCCCGGCGCGTGGTGCGCCTCGACCGGTGGCTGCAGCACCGCTCGAAGGGCCGGATCGTGCCGATCAACGCGGCCGGCGTCAACACCCTGCTGCTGACCACCACCGGCCGCAGGTCCGGCCAGCCGCGCTCCCAGCCGCTGCTGTTCGTCCGCGACGGCGACGACTTCATCGTGATCGGCTCCAACTGGGGCCAGGCGCACCACCCGGCGTGGACCAGCAATCTCCTCGCCGACCCCCGCTGCGCGATCACCTGGAAAAAGCAAGAGCTACAAGCAACCGCGGCGTTGGTACGGGACGACGAACGCGCCCGGCTGCTCGACGTGCTGATCGCCAGCTGGCCCGCGTACAGCACGTACCAGGAACGGGCCGCGGGGCGAGAAATCCGGATATTTCGGCTGCGCGGGATCTGAAACCTCCGGTACTCCCGAAAGCGTGCCATCGCAAGGGCGCAGGACCCCATGGACGTGTCCACTCCGCGACGATCGTTGCATCACGCCACGAGCGTCCGAACGAGAGGAGACCGACATGCGCCGCACCGCTTGGGCCGGTCCGACGATGCAGCCGCGTCGTTAACGACAACCGTCTCGTGAGCCCTGCCGTCCGGGAAGACCATCACCTTCCCGGACGGGCCAGGTCACTCACACCGCGACCCACTCACCGCGACTGACTCACACGCCGATCAGTCGACCGACCAGATATGTGGCCCCGGCCGCCGCCGCCCCGAGCAGCAGCTGCCGGATCCCCGAAGCCCACCAGCGCCGGCGGGTGTACCGGGAGATCAGCGCCCCCGCGACGAACAGCCCCACCCCGCCCGCGGCCAGCGCCGGCCACAGGCTCGTGCCGCCCAGCAGGTAGGGCAGCAGGGGCACCAGCGCCCCGACCGAGAAGCACACGAACGACGACCCGGCCGCGACCCAGGGACTGGGCGCGTCGTCCGGGTCGACGCCGAGCTCCTCCTGCGCATGGACCCGGACCGCCTCGTCGATGTCCCGGCCCAGCGTGGAGGCGACCTGCAGGGCCAGCTCGGCCGGCAGCCCGCGCCGCTCCCAGATCCGGGCCAGTTCCTCCGCCTCCGCCTCCGGAAACTTCGTCAGCTCCCGCCGCTCCTTCGCGACCTCCGCGGCGATCTGCTCGTTCTGCGCCCGGACGCTGGTGAACTCCCCGAGCCCCATCGAGATCGCCCCGGCGACCAGCCCGGCCGTGCCGGTGAGCACGATCGTGCGCGGCGCGATCCCGCCGCCGCCGACCCCGGCGATCAGCGCGATGTTGGTGACGAGCCCGTCCATCGCCCCGAACACCGCCGCCCGCAACCACCCACCGGACACGTCGGCATGATGATGCGCGTCCTCGGCCGCCGGATGCGTCACGCGCTCACGGCCCGGATCAGAGTCCCGGTCACGGAAGCGTCAGGATCTCGAAGCCGTCCTCGGTCACCACGATCGTGTGCTCGAACTGGGCGGTCCACCGGCGGTCCTTGGTGACGACCGTCCAGCCGTCCTTCCAGATGTCGTAGTCGTGCGTGCCGTGCGTGATCATCGGCTCGATCGTGAACGTCATGCCGGGCTCCATGACCGTGGTGAGCCGCGGGTTGTCGTAGTGCGGCACGTAGAGGCCGGTATGGAACACCTCGTTGATGCCGTGACCGGTGAAGTCGCGCACCACGCCGTAGTTGAAGCGTTTCGCGTAGGCCTCGATGACCCGGCCGATCGCGTTGAGCGGGCGCCCGGGCGCGACGGCGCGGATGCCGCGCATCATCGCCTCGCGGGTCCGCTCGACCAGCAGCCGGTCCTCCTCCGCGACGTTGCCGACGCAGAAGGTCTGGTTGGTGTCGCCGTGCACCCCGCCGATGAACGCGGTCACGTCGACGTTGAGGATGTCGCCGTCCTCGATCACGGTCGAGTCGGGGATGCCGTGGCAGATCACCTCGTTGAGCGACGTGCAGCACGACTTCGGGAACCCCTTGTAGCCCAGCGTCGACGGATACGCCCCGTGGTCGCAGAGGAACTCGTGCACGACCCGGTCGATCTCGTCGGTCGTCACCCCCGGCTTGGCGTGCTCACCCGCCAGCTCGGTCGCCTGCGCCGCGAGCCGGCTCGCGAGCCGCATCCGCTCGATGATCTCCGGGGTCTGCACGTCCGACCCACGGTGCTTGCTGGGCGCACGCTTCCCCACATACTCGGGTCGCGCGATCGAGGCCGGAACCTGACGCCATGGTGTTTGCGTGCCGGGGACAAGCTGAGCGCGGACCGTCATGCCGAAAAGCCTAACGCGCATCAACTCGCCGTGGTCTGGGTAACCCCGGTGCATGATCGACGACGACCGTGTCAACAGCCGCGCCGGGGAGTTGCTGCCCGAGGAGCTGGCCGCCGGCAGCGACGACCCGAAGGCCCAGGCCGAGGCCATCCTGCGGGACTCCGACGACCGCGAGCACTACCGCGAGTCGGCCCCCGACCTGCGCATCGACCGCCGCACCTCAGCCGAGTCCGCCACCACCGGCGAGTAGCTCGTCCAGGGGAACCTCGCGGACCGTCGCATATTGGCCGTCTTGCAGATGGCCGATCACCACGACATAGCCCGCCTGCCGTGGCTCGATCCGCCAATATTGCGGAATGCCCGCCTTGGCGTAGAGCTTGGCCTTCACGAGCTGGTCTTCCTCAACAGAGCTCGGCGAGACGACCTCGACCAAGATCTCGAAGATCTCCGGCGGATGGACGGAACGTTCCTCGTCAAGCTCGACGTCCTGCCTGAGCACCAAGACGTCCGGGATCCGGTAGTTGCGGCCGTCGAACCTGATGCCGTTCTCGTGGCACATCGCACGCCCTGCGTCATCAAAGAACCGCTCGATGCGGTACGCAGCCCGTTGGTGTTTCCACGCCGGTGGCGGCGTCATTCGCAGCACTCCCTCATGCAGCTCGAAACGATATCCACGACGGGGAGGCATGCGCAGCACGTCGTTCACTGTGAGGAGACCGTCATCGAGCTCGTCACCGTCGGGAACTTCGACCAACATGTCCATCACCTTCATGAAGAGGGAGCCTAGCAGAGGTTAGGGCCGTATGGCTATTGGGTCGCGGCGGGTGCGGGCGGCTTCGATGAAGGCGGCGAAGACCCTGAAGTCGGTGGTGTCCTCCGGGTGCCACTGGACGCCGAGGGCGAACGACTTCGACGGGTCCTCGACCACCTCGATGAGGTTGTCGTCGGGGCACCAGCCGGTCGGGACCAGGGAGCCCGGATCGGCGCACCCCTGGTGATGGAACGAGTTGACCATGACCGCGTCGCCGAGGATCTTCGCGGCGAGGGTGCCACCGGTCAGGACGACCGGGTGCTCGCCGAACTTCGGGCCGCTGACCGGGCGGTGGTCGTTGTGGCCGAGGACGTCGGGCAGGTGCTGGTGGAGCCGGCCGCCGTAGGCGACGCACATCAGCTGCATCCCCCGGCAGATGCCCAGCAGCGGCAGGTCGAGGGCGAGGGCGGCGCGCATGAGCAGCAGCTCGGCCGTGTCGCGCTCGGGCTTGACCTTCGTGGTGGCGTGGGGCGGCTCGCCGTACAGGTCGGGGTTCACGTCGGAGCCGCCGGTGAACATGATCCCGTCGAGCCCGTCGAGGACGTCGATGTCGGGGTCATCGGGGGTCACCAGGACGGCCCGGCCGCCGGAGGCGTGCACCGCGTGCACGTAGGACAGCGGGAGCACGGCCGAGAAGGTGTCGTTGAGCCCGAAGCGGGTCTCCTCGGCGTAGGTGGTCAGTCCGATCACCGGTCGCGACATGTCATCAACCTAATCCCACGGGTGCGAGGTTGTGCAGGATCCTCAGGGCCCGATCCCGCGCGGCCGCCGGGTCGAGGGTGATCAAGGAATCCCAGTTGAGGTCGTGGAAGACCTCGGTGACGCCCTGCGTGCCGAGCCAGGCGGCACCTTCGCGGATCTGCTCGTAGGTGCCCGACAGTGGCGCCCGCCCGTCAGCGTCGAGCTCGAGGTCGGTGACCTTCAGCACACCACGGCAGACGATCCGGGGCGAAGCGCGACCAGAGGACACGGCGCCCTCCCGTACCAACGCGACATCCGACGAAATGTCGGACAGGTCGGTGGCAGAGCGGCTGATCCATCCGTCGCCGATCTCACCGGCCCGGCGGATCGCGGCCGGGACGGCCCCGCCGAGAAGGATCGGCACGCCGGGGCGCTGGACCGGGCGGGGTTCCATGCGGCTCGGCGGCACGGTGTAGAACTCGCCGTCGAAGGACGCCTCGCCGGACCACAGCGCCCGCAGCACGGCGACGTATTCGCGGATCCGGGCGCCCCGCCGCTCGGGCGAGGCGCCGGTGGCGGTGAACTCGTCCGGGGACCAGCCGGCGCCCAGGCCGAGGTCGACCCGGCCGCCACTGAGCACGTCGAGGGTCGCGACCTGCTTGGCGAGCACCACCGGCGACACGAACGGCGCGTTGATCACGGCGACGCCGAGGCGGATCTTGCTGGTGCGGGCGGCGGCGAACGTCAGCGCGACGATCGGGTCCAGGACGCTTTCGTAGACGGCGGCCGCGTCGCTGGCCAGGAGCCGCTGGAAGGTCCACAGCGAGTCGTAGCCGAGCCGCTCCGCCTCGACGGCCACCTCCGCGAGCAGCGAGGGGGTGGCCCATGATCCTGACACCGGCAATCCGAACCCGACGCGCATGACTTCAACGTATCGCCTGGACGAGCGCCGCGAAGGGCCTGACGTCAAGCGCCTCCTCCGGATGCCACTGCACGCCGAGGACGAAGCGGCGGGCCGGGTCCTCGACGGCCTCGATGACGTCGTCGTCGGCCCAGCCGGTGACGGTCAGCGAGCCGGGGTCGTCGACGGCCTGGTGGTGATACGAGTTGACCTCCGCCGTCGCCCCGAAGATCGCCTCGGCCCGGGAGCCGGGTGCGAAGCGGGCCGGGTGCGCGCCGTAGACGCCCGGGCTCGGCTGGTGCCGCTCGTTGCCCAGCAGGTCGGGCAGGTGCTGCACGAGCGTGCCGCCGCAGGCGACGGCGAGCAGTTCCATGCCCCGGCACACGCCGAGCACCGGCAGGTCGGCGTCGAGCGCGGCGGCGAGGACGGACAGCTCGCCGCTGTCGCGGTCCGGCCGGGTCTTCGTCAACGGGTGCGCCGGCGCGCCGTAGTGCACCGGCTCGATGTCCGCGCCGCCGACCAGGACGAGCCCGTCGAGGCGGCGGACGAGGTCGGCGCCGCCGTCGGGGAACGGCGGCAGGACGACCGGCCGGGCGCCGGCCTCCCGCACCATCCGCACGTATCCCTCGGGGACGAGCACCGCCCGCGTGTCCCACACGCCCCAGCGGGCGGGCTCCACGTAGGCGGTGATCCCTACCAGTGGGGTCACAGCGGCGTCACGTACGCGCCGGTGATGCCGCCGTCGACGAGGAACGTGGAGGCGGTGATGAAGGACGCGTCGTCGCTGGCGAGGAACGCGACCGCGCCGGCGATCTCCTCGGGCTCGCCGAAGCGGCCCATCGGCACGTGCACCAGCCGGCGCGCGGCCCGCTCGGGGTCCTTGGCGAAGAGCTCCATGAGCAGCGGGGTGGCGATCGGCCCGGGACACAGGGCGTTGACCCGGATGCCCTCGCGGGCGAACTGCACGCCGAGCTCACGGGTCATGGACAGCACGGCGCCCTTGCTCGCCGTGTAGGCGATCTGCGAGGTGGCGGCGCCCAGCAGCGCGACGAAGCTGGCGGTGTTGATGATCGAGCCCTTGCCCCGGGCGCGCATGTGCGGGATGGCGTACTTGCAGCAGAAGTACACGCTGGTCGTGTTGACCTTGAGGACCCGCTCCCAGGCTTCGAGCCCGGTGTCGAGGATCGAGTCGTCGTCGGGCGGGGAGATGCCGGCGTTGTTGAAGGCGATGTCGAGCCGGCCGTACCGCTCGGCGACGCCGTCGAAGAGCGCCTTGACGGCCTCCTCGTCGGACACGTCGGCGGCCACGAACTCGCCGCCCACCTCCTCGGCGGCGGCCTTGCCCGCGTCGGCGTTCAGGTCGACGACGACGACCTTCGCGCCCTCGGACGCGAACCTGCGCGCCGTGGCGAGTCCGATGCCGCTGCCGGCGCCGGTGATGACCGCGACCCGGTCCTGGAGACGAGCCTGCACTTAGACCTCCGTGCTGAAGAAGACGTTCTTGACTTCGCTGAACGCGGCGACCGCGTCCGGGCCGAGCTCACGGCCGAGGCCGGACTGCTTCACGCCGCCGAAGGGCGTCCAGTACCGCACCGAGGAGTGGGAGTTGACGCTGAGGTTGCCGGCCTCGACGCCCCGCGCGACGCGGATGCCGCGGCCGAGGTCGCCGGTCCAGATGGAGCCGGACAGGCCGTATTCGGTGTCGTTGGCGAGGCGGATCGCGTCGGCCTCGTCGTCGAAGCGCAGCACCGACAGCACGGGGCCGAAGATCTCCTCGCGCCAGTGCCGGTCCTGGGCGGACTCGGCGATCAGCACGGTCGGGGCCATCCAGTAGCCGGGGCCGTCGGGGGCGGTGCCCTCGATCGCCACCTTGTCCACGTAGGACCTGACCGATGCCAGCTGGCCCGCGGAGATCAGCGGGCCCATCTGCGCGGTCTCCAGCGCGGGGTCCTCACAGCGGAACGCCTGCACCGACTGCTCCAGCAGGCCCATGAACTCGTCGTAGACCGACGACTGGATCAGCAGCCGGGACCGGGCGCAGCAGTCCTGGCCGGCGTTGTCGAAGACCGCGCCCGGCGCGCCGGCGGCGGCCTTGGCCAGGTCGGCGTCGGCGAAGACGATGTTGGCGCTCTTGCCGCCGAGCTCGAGGGTCACCCGCTTCACCTGCTGGGCGCAGCCGGCCATGATGCGCTTGCCGACGTCGGTGGAGCCGGTGAAGCAGACCTTGCGCACGAGCGGGTGGGTGACGAACCGCTCGCCGACGACCGAGCCCTTGCCCGGCAGGACCGTGAACACGCCCTCGGGCAGTCCGGCCTCCAGCGCCAGCTCACCCAGCCGGATGGCGGTCAGCGGGGTCAGCTCGGCGGGCTTGAGGACCACGGTGTTGCCGGCCGCCAGGGCCGGGGCGAAGCCCCAGCCGGCGATCGGCATCGGGAAGTTCCAGGGCACGATGATGCCGACCACGCCGAGCGGTTCGTAGAACGTGACGTCCATGCCGCCGGCGACGGGGATCTGCCGCCCGCTGAGCCGTTCGGGCGCGCCGGCGTAGTAGTTGAGCACGTCGCGGACGTTGCCGGCCTCCCACCGGGCGTTGCCGATGGTGTGCCCGGAGTTGCGGACCTCCAGCTGGGCGAGCTCCTCGTTGTGCTCGTCGACGAGCGTCGCGAAGCGGCGCAGCAGCCGGGCCCGGTCGCCGGGTGACACGGTGCGCCACGCCTGGAACGCCTGGTGCGCCCGTGCGATCGCGGCGTCGGTCTCTTCCACGCTGGTGGAGGGCACCGTCGCGACGATCTCCTCGGTCACCGGCGAGATGACGTCATGCATATGCGTTACAGCCTTTCGAAGCCGCGCTGGAGTTCCCAGTCGGTGACCGCCGCTTCGAAGGCTGCCAGCTCGACCCGGGCGTTGTTGGCGTAATGGGCGACGACGTCCTCGCCGAACGCGGCGCGGGCCAGCTCGCTGGCCTCCCAGAGGGTGAGCGCCTCGCGCAGGGTCGACGGCACCCGCGGCGCGGTGTCGTCCTGATACGCGTTGCCGGTGTAGATGTCCTCGAGGGGCAGTTCGTTGCGGATGCCGTGCAGCGCGCCGGCGGTCATCGCGGCGATCGCCAGATACGGGTTGACGTCGGCGCCGGGGACCCGGTTCTCGACCCGCAGCGACGCGCCGTGGCCGACGACCCGCAGGGCGCAGGTGCGGTTGTCGTTGCCCCAGCGCACGGCGGTCGGCGCGAACGAGCCGGCCTGGTAGCGCTTGTACGAGTTGATGTTGGGCGCGTACATGAGGGTGAACTCGCGCATGGTGGCGAGCAGGCCGGCCATGGCGTGGTGGAAGATCTTCTCGTCGACGCGCGTCCCGCTCCCGGTGTCGCGGAGGGAGAAGTGGATGTGGCAGGAGTTGCCCTCACGCGCGTTGGGCTTGGCCATGAACGTGATCGACACGCCCTCCAGGGACGCGATCTCCTTGGCGCCGTTCTTGTACAGCACGTGCCCGTCGGCGTTGCGCAGCGCCTCGTCGTAGCGGAACGCGATCTCGTGCTGGCCGAGGTTGCACTCGCCCTTCGCGCTCTCCGGGACCAGGCCGGCGCCGGCCATGTCGTTGCGGATGCGGCGCAGCAGCGGCTCGATCCGGGCCGTCTGCAGCAGTGAGTAGTCGGCGTTGAAGACGTTGGCCGGGGTGAGGTCGCGGTACCCCTTGGCGTAGGCCTCCTCGTAGCTGTCGCGGTACGCCACGAACTCCAGCTCGGTGCCCGTGTAGGCGGTGTACCCGGCCTCGGCCAGCCCGGCCAGCTGCGCCTGCAGGATCTGCCGGGGTGAGGCGGCGACGGGTGACTCGCCGTCGAGCCAGCGCAGGTCCGCGAGGACGAGCGCGGTGCCGGGCTGCCACGGGATGCGGCGCAGGGTGCTGAAGTCGGGGATCATCGCGAAGTCGCCGTAGCCGGATGCCCAGGACGACATCGCGTAGCCGTCCACGGTGTTCATGTCGACGTCGACGGCGAGCAGGTAGTTGCAGCCCTCGGTGCCGTGCGCGACGACCTCGGCCAGGAAGTGCGGGGCGTAGAAGCGCTTGCCCTGCAGGCGGCCCTGCATGTCGGTGACCGCCACGACGACGGTGTCGATCTCGCCCTCGTCCACCGCGATGCGCAGCTGCTCGATCGTCAGCATCGTCCACCCCTGTCAACCACTAAAGGTCTAGAAAGAAACCATAAACTCAACCCAGCAGGCCGCGCAACAGGGCGGCGGTCGCATCGCAGTGCTCTTCCATCTCGGTGCGGGCCACCACCGGATCGCCGGCCAGGATCGCCTCGACGACCCGCTCGTGCTGGGCGTCGGAGTGGTCCAGGTTGCGGCGCAGCACCGGGATCGCCGCGAGCAGCCGGTCCAGGCGCAGCTGCACGTCGGCGATCGAGGCGGCCACCGAGGTGGAGCCGCTCGCCGAGGCGATCGCCAGGTGCAGCCGGGAGTCGTTGACCCGCCGGGTCCGCGGGTCCCGGGTGCGGGCCGCGGCCAGGCAGGCGACCAGGTGCGCCCGGTCGGCGGCGGACAGGGCCCGGGTCGCGGCGAGCGCGGCGGCGCCCGGCTCGAGGACCCGCCGGAAGTCCAGCGCGTCGTGCAGCGTGTCGCCCATCTCGCGGGCGAGGGCGGCGGCGTCCTGCTCGGCGGTGTCGGCGTGCGAGTCGCCCGTGGAGCGGACCACGAACGTGCCGCCCGAGCGGCCCCGCCGCGACTCGAGGAACCCGGCCTCCCGCAGCGCGGCGATGGCCTCGCGCAGCGTCACCCGGCTCACCTGGAGGCGCTCCGCCAGCTCCCGCTCCGGTGGCAAGCGCTCGCCGACCGGCACCAGGCCCAGCCGGATCGCCTGGGCCAGCCGTGCCACGGTGATCTCGAAGGCGTTGCCGCCCCGCACCGGTCGCCACATCGGCACGCCCGACAGGGGCTCAGTGGCCACCGGCATCCGCCCTCCTCGGTTCGCGGTCCGGGCGGCTCACGCCGCCCGGACCACATCATTCCCTACTCCTTGACCGCGGCAGTGTCCTCAGCGACCGCCTCGTCGATCGTGCGGATCGGGCCCTTGAACCAGTGCTTCGCCGACAGCGTCCACCACAGCGCGGCGCCGCCGATGACGATCAGGATCGCCAGCGGCGCGTAGTTCACCGACGTCCAGGCGAACTCCTTGTTGCCGGGGATGCCGCTCGGCACGAAGGGCAGGATGAAGTAGACCGAGATGACCGCGATCTCGATGACCGCGATCCAGCCGAGCAGCTTGTACTTGCTGCCGAGCGTCCACGGTCCGGGCACGAACCGGTCGCCCAGCTTGAGGCGCAGGTAGATCGGGATCAGGAAGGCCAGGTAGAGGCCGATGACCGCGACCGAGACCACCGCGTAGAAGGCGGTGGGCACGCCGGCCGAGCTCTTGTACAGCGCCGGCAGGGTGAGCACGAGCCCGGCCACCGAGGCGCCGAGGATCGCGTTGACCGGGGTGCCGTTGCGGTCCACCTTGGACCACAGCTGCCAGCCCGGCACGGCGCGGTCCCGGCTGAACGCGTAGGTCATCCGGGACATGCTCGTCACGCAGCTCATGCCGCAGAAGAACTGCCCGATGGTGGAGATGAGGATGACCGCCTTGAAGAACCCGGAGCTCAGCGACGTCTCGAAGACCGCGCCGGAGAACCCGTAGGCCGCGGTGATCGCCTCGACGTCGTTGGCCGCGAACAGGAACGACAGCAGCAGGATCCAGCCACCGATCGCCGAGTAGAAGATGGACTGCCAAAGGCCCTTCGCGGCGGCCGTGGAGGCGCCCATCGTCTCCTCCGACACGTGGGCGCACGCGTCGAAGCCGGTGATCGTGTACTGGGTGAGCAGGAAGCCGAACGGCAGCACCAGGAACCAGTACAGCGCGTCGGAGTAGCCGGAGTTGTTGAACCGCTCCGTGAAGACGAACTCCAGGCTCTGGTGCTTCTCCGGCACGAACACCAGGATCAGCACGACCGCCGCCGCGCCGAACACGTGCCACCACACCGAGACGTTCTGCAGCACGTCGATGACGTTGTGGCCGAAGATGTTGATCGCGGCGTGCAGCGCGAGGATCACCACGAAGAGCAGGAACGTCAGGTACAGGTTCGTGCTGTCCCACGAGGTGTACGCGTCGAGCACCAGGCTCAGGAACGTCGCGCAGCCGTAGTCGACCGACGCGGTGACCGCGATCAGGCCGACCAGGTTGAGCCAGCCGGTGAACCAGCCGTGGATCGGCTTGCCCATCTTCGCGGCCCACCAGTAGATGCCGCCGGCGGTCGGGTAGGCCGACACCAGCTCCGACATGCACAGGCCGATGATCAGGATGAAGACCGAGATGATCGGCCAGCCCCAGGAGATGGCGACCGGGCCACCGTTCATCCACGCCTGGCCGAAGGTGGTGAAACAGCCGGCGAGGATGGAGATGATGGAGAACGAGATGGCGAAGTTGGAGAAGCCGCTCCACTTACGGCGCAGCTCCTGCTTGTAGCCCAGCTCGGCGAGCCGTTGTTCGTCGGCGTCGACGGTCGGTGATGCCATGGGCACCTCCTTGCGATTTAGGGGTGGTGGGGGTTCCTTCCGCTGACCGCCGCCAGGAGCCGACCGAGGCCGGGGTCGTCCAAGGATTCCTTGGCCTGGCCCCACTTTTCGGCCGCCTCGGCCGCGTAATCGAAGGCCTGGGCAGGCCCCGCGATCAGTCCATGGTGGACGGTGAACCACAGCGTCCAGGTGACGTTGGACGCGACTTGATACAGCCGGACCCTCGAGCGGAGGGCCTCGTCGGTGTCGGCGAAGTACTCCGCCGCCAGCAGGCCGACCAGATCCGGGTCGTAGTCGGCCTCCGCGGCGATGTCGCCGAGCTCGAATGCGGGGTCGTTGTTGCCGGACAGTTGGTAGTCGATGATCCGCACGCCGTCGCCGGTGGCGATGAAGTTCTCGGCGAGCAGGTCGTTGTGGCACGGCGCGCTCGGCAGGGGCTGTCCGGCCAGTGCTTCCCGCAGCGCGTCCACGGTGGACGATCGCTCGAGATACCCGTCCGGCAGCGGCAGGTCGTGCCGCGCACAGACGTCGAGCAGTTCGGCGCGCTTGGCGAAGATGTCGAAGTCGTTGCCGAACGCCGGGCCGGCGTGCAGCCGGCGGCAGGCGGTCGCGATGGACGGGATGATCTCGGGCCGGCACACCTCGGCGGCGCTGAGGGTCCGTCCCGGGAGGAACTCGATGACGACCGCCGGCACGTCCGGCAGCACCTCGTAGACCTGCGCGCCGACGGTCCGGGCGGCGAGGACGGTGTTGGCGATCTCCTGCTCCGGCGGGATGCCGAGGCCCGCCGCGGACACCGCCGGCTCGAGGACCCGCAGGACGTAGGGCACGCGGTCGACGTCGACCCGGTAGATGTGATGGGACAGCCCGCCTTGCAGCCGCTGCCATTCGACCGCGCGGCCCACCCACGACGGGACCCGCTCGAGCAGGTCCGCGATGGACGGCACCGCAGTCATGGCACCCGGCCCCTTCGCCGCGCGGTCCACGCCGGTTACAGACCTTTTACACCCTCTGGCCTGTAGTGATCGACGTCATAGTGGGGCACAGTTAACGCCTGCCACAGCCGGTCGTCAAGAGGGATCTTCGCGTTTACCGGTATTGCTTCAGACCTTTTACAGGACCGGCATGTGGGATCACAATCATGCAATGTCCGACCTCCCCGAGGCCTCCCGCGCCGTCGTCATCGGCGGCGGCGTGGCCGGCTGCAGCGTCGCGTATCACCTGGCCCGGCTCGGCTGGACCGACGTCGTGCTGCTCGAGCAGCACGCGCTGACGGAGGGCACGACCTGGCACTCCGCGGGCTTCGTCGGGCAGCTGCGCTCCACCGTCAGCCAGACCCGGATGATCATGTACTCGTCCGGCCTGTACGCGGAGCTGCGCACCCTCACCGGCCTGGACCCGGGCTGGCGCGGCGTCGGCGGCCTGCGCCTGGCGACGACCCCGGAGCGGGTCGAGGAGCTGCGGCGGCAGGTCAGCTCCGCCACCACGTACGGCCTGGAGCTCGACCTGCTGAGCCCGGCCGAGACGAAGGACCGGCTGCCGCTGCTGAACGTCGAGGACGTCCTGGCCGCCGGCTGGCTGCCCGGCGACGGCTGGCTGGAGCCCGCGCAGCTGGCCGCCGCGCTCGCCGCCGGCGCCACCGCGCTCGGCGTCCGCATCGTCACCGGGGTCCGCGTCACCGGGGTGGAGACGGTCGCCGGCCGGGTCACCGCCGTCGTCACCACGGCCGGGCGGATCGCCACCGAGGTCGTCGTCGACGCCGCCGGCGCGGCCGCGGGGCAGGTCGGGCGGCTCGCCGGCGTCGACATCCCGATCGTGCCGATCAAGCACCAGTACGTCATCACCTCCCCGATCCCGGGCGAGTCATCCACAGTGGACATCCCCACCGTGCGCGACCCGGACCGGATCGTCTACTTCCGCGGTGCGCCCGACCCCGGAGGGTCGCTGCTGGTCGGCGGGTACGTCCGCGACCCCTCCCTGTGGGACGACCCCGACCCACTGTCGGTGCCGCGCACGGTGTTCGAGCCCGACCTGGACAAGTTCGCCGAGTCGTGGGGCAACGCCCGGCACCGCGTCCCGGCGCTGCGGGCGCTCGGCCTGGACCGGGTCGTGCACGGGCCGGAGGCGTTCACCCCCGACGGGGAGTTCCTGCTCGGCGAGACCACGGTCGCCGGCTTCTGGGTCGCCGCCGGGTTCTGCGTCCACGGGCTCGCCGCCGCGGGCGGCGTCGGCAAGGTGATCGCCGAGTGGATCGTCGACGGCAGCCCGGAGTGGGACATGTCCACGATGGACATCCGCCGCTTCGGCGCGCACGCCGCGAGCCGCCGCTGGGCCGCGACCAAGGCCCTGGACGGCTACTCCCGCTACTACGACATCGTGTATCCGGGGCAGGAGTGGACCGCCGGACGCCCGCTGCGACGCTCACCCGTCTGGCCGCGACTGTCCGAACTGGACGCAGCGCTCGGCGAGAAGGCCGGCTGGGAGCGGGCGAACTGGTTCGGCGTCAACGCCGCCGACGCCCCGGACGCCACGGCACCGCGCGGCTGGGCCGGGCGGCACTGGTCCCCCGCCATCGCCGCGGAGGTCGCCGCGACCACCACCGCCGCCGGGCTGTTCGACCAGTCCTCGTTCGCGAAGCTGGACGTGCGCGGCCCCGGCGCGGTGCGGCTGCTGCAACGGCTGTGCGCCAACGACGTCGACCGGGCCACGGGCACCCTCACCTACACCTCCATGCTCAACGCCCGCGGCGGGGTCGAGGCGGACCTGACCGTGACCCGGCTCGGCGAGGCGCACTTCCGGATCGTCACCAGCACCGCCAGCGGCGTGCGGGACGCGGCCTGGATCCGCCGGCACGCCGGCTCCGACGTGACCGTCGAGGACGTCACCTCCGCGCACGGCTGCCTGTGCCTGTGGGGCCCGGCCGCCCGCGACATCCTCCAGCCGCTCACCGACACGTCACTGTCCAACGCGGACTTCCCGTTCATGCGGGCGCTCCGGCTGACGGTCGGGCCGGTGCCGGTGCTCGCCCAGCGGGTCACGTTCGTCGGCGAGCTCGGCTGGGAGCTGTACGCCCCGGCCGAGTACACGCTGACCCTGTGGGACCTGCTGATGGAGGCGGGCGCGCCGCTCGGGCTGCGACCCGGTGGCTACCGGGCGATCGACGCGATGCGGCTGGAGAAGGGGTACCGCGTCTGGGGCTCCGACCTCACCACCGACACCGACCCGATCTCGGCCGGCCTCGGCCCGTTCGTGGATCTGTCGAAGGACTTCATCGGTCGGGACGCCCTCGGGGCGCCGTCGCGAACGCTCCGCTGCCTGGTGCTGGACGACCCGGCCACCGTCTGCCTCGGCGGCGAACCCGTCCGCGTCGACGGCGTGCCGTGCGGCCGGGTCACGTCCGGCGGGTTCGGGTACCGGGTCGGCGCGTCCATCGCCTACGCGTACCTGCCGGCGTCGACCCCGATCGGCACCCCGGTCGAGGTGTCCGTCTTCGACCGCTGGTCCCCGGCCGTCGTGCGCGCCGAACCCCTCTACGACCCCAAGATGCTGCGGGTGCGAGCCTGATCAGTCCTGCTCGGGCCGGTCGATCACGCGCAGCCAGCCGCCGTCCGGCTGGCGGCGCACGACCTGGACCCGGCCGCCCTTCCCGTCGGCGGACCGGGTGCCGGTCAGTGCCAGGTCGCCGTTGACGATCGTCGGCGTGAGCGGCTCCAGCTCGAAGTGCGGCACGTGCTTGATCATCGCCGCGCAGACCGCCTGGATCGCGGCGCGGCCGACGGTCGTCTCGCCCGGCGGGTAGGCCAGGACCGCGTCCCGCTCGTACAGCGCGGCGAGCCCCTCGGCGTCGCCGGCGTTGGCCCGCTCCACGAACAGGCGGGTCAGGTCCTCGGGGGTCTTCGCTGTCGTCGTCATGGCTCCACCGTGCCTCCGCGGCTCGCATAACGCCAAGAGCGGTTCCTGCTGACTTCTAGAATCAACGGTTATGGAGCTGCATCAGCTGGCGTACCTGGTCGCCGTCGCCGAGGAGGCGAGCTTCACCCGAGCCGCGGCCCGGCTGCGGATCGCGCAGCCGGGCGTGAGCGCGCAGGTCAGGAAGCTGGAGCGGGAGCTGGGGCAGGACCTGCTGGACCGCTCCGGCCGGGAGGTCCGGCTGACCCCGGCCGGCGCGGCGGTGCTGCCCTACGCGCGGGCCGCGCTCGCCGCCGTCGAGGGTGCCCGGCGCACCGCCGACGAGCTGGCCGGGCTGGCCCGGGGCCGGGTCGCGATCGGGACCGTGACCTCGCACGACGTCGACCTGGCCACGGTCCTCGCCGACTTCCACGCCGAGCACCCCGGCGTCGAGATCACCCTCGCCGAGGACACCAGCGACCGCCTCGTCGACGGCCTGCGCGAGGGGCGCCTGGACGCGGCGATCATCGCGTACGACACCCCACCGCCCGACCTCGACCTGCGCGTCCTGACCGACGAGGCGGTCGACGCCGCCGTCGCCCCGGGTCACGCCTGGGCCCGTCGCTCGACCGTCCGGGTCGCCGACCTGCGCGACCGGCCGCTGATCTGCCTGCGCTCCGGCACCGGCATCCGCGCCATCCTCGAGTCGGCGTGCGCGGCGGCCGGGTTCGCGCCCACGGTCGCGTTCGAGGCGGGCACGCCGCAGGTGGTGGCCCAGCTCGCGGCCCGCGGGCTGGGCGTGGCGATCCTGCCGGCGTCGATCGCGCGGGGCCACGCCGGCCTGCACCCCCTCCGGATCACGAAACCGGAGCTCAGCGGGCGGCTCGGCCTGGCCTGGCGCCGGGCCGGGCCCCGGTCCGCGGCCGCCACGGCGTTCCTGTCGCAGTTCGAAAAGTAGGTCACGTCACCAGGGCACGGGGCCGTCCTCGTCGAAGAAGCCGCCGGTCGGGCCGTCGGCCGGCAGCGTGGCGAGGCGCACCGCCGCGGTCGCGCCCTGCACCGGGGTCCGCGGCCCGGCGTGCCCGTTCATGTCGGTCGCGCAGTAGCCGGGATCGGCGGCGTTCACCTTGATCGCGGTGCCGCGCAGCTCGTTGGCGAAGGAGACCGTGACCGCGTTCAGCGCGCTCTTCGAGGCGTTGTAGGCCAGCAGCGGGTTCTGCGCGTACACGTGCGACGGCTCGGTGGTGAACGCCAGCGACCCCAGCCCGCTGCTGAGATTCACGATCCGGCCCGCATCGGACCGGCGCAGCACGGGAAGGGTCGCGTTCGTGACGGCGACGACCCCGTACACGTTGGTCTCGAACGTCTGCCGCAGCAGGTCGACGGGTGTCCCGCTCGGCGGCGCGCCCCGCTCCAGCAGCACGCCGGCGTTGTTGACCAGCACGTCGAGCCGCTCCAGCGCACCGAGCGCGGCGACGCTCTCCTCGTCGGTGACGTCCAGGACGACCGCCGTGGCGAAGTCGCCGAGCGCCGCCGCGGCCTCCTTGCCGCGCACCGCGTCCCGCGCACCGATCAGGACCTTCATGCCATGTGCGGTGCCGAGCAGCTTCGCGATCTCGAAGCCGATGCCTTTGTTCGCGCCCGTGACGAGGGCCACCCGTGGTTCGCTCATGCCGCCCACGCTGCCCGGCTTCCGCCGCGTGCGGCAGAGCCGTGCCGAACAGCGGATCGCCGGTCCCTGGTTACCGGCGGCGCGTTCCGGCAGCATGGAGGCCATGGACCGGGAACAGCTCGCCGCCTTCCTGAAGAGCCGCCGGGCCGGGGTCTCCCCCGCCGACGCCGGCCTCGACGGCGGATCCCGGCGGCGCACGCCCGGCCTGCGCCGCGAGGAGGTCGCCCGGCTCGCCGGCATCTCGGTCGACTACTACGCGCGGCTCGAGCAGGCCCGCGGCCCGCGCCCGTCCCGGCAGGTCCTCGGGGCGCTGAGCCGGGCGCTGCGCCTGCACGACGACGAGCACACATATCTCTTCCAGCTCGCCGGCGAGCAGCCAAGCCTGCCCGCCGGTCCCTCCCCGCACGTGTCGCCCGGCATCCGGCACCTGCTGGACCGCCTCGACGACACCCCGGCGTACGTGATCGACGCGAAGTACGAGCTGCTCGCCTGGAACCCGATGGCGGTCGCCCTGATGGGTGACCCGGCGGTCGTCATGCCCGAGTCCCGCAACATGATCTGGAACCTGTTCACCGGCCCTGGGCCGATTGACGCCGCGGCGTCCACCTTCGCCGACGAGTGCGTCGCCGACCTGCGCGCCGCGTCGGTGCGGTACCCCGCCGACGAGGGCATCCGGTCGCTCATCGCCCGGCTGCGCGCCGCGAGCCCCGACTTCACCCGCCGGTGGGACGAGCACCAGGTGTGCGTCCGCCGCAGCACCTCGAAACGCTTCGACCACCCCGTGCACGGGGAGCTGGTCTTCACCTGCGAGGTCCTCGACATCGCCGACGCCGGCCAGAAGGTGATCTTCTACACCGCCGAGGCGGGCTCGCACACCGCCTGGGTGCTGTGCTCCCTGCGCCACCAGCCCGCCTACGCGGTCTGACCGCTCAGCGCGCTCAGCGCGCCCAGCGCGCCCAGCGCGCCCAGCGCTCTCAGTGGCGGGCGCCTTCGGCGAGCGGGTTGCGGTTGAGGACCGGGCGCAGCGTCGACGCCTTCGCCGACTCGTGGGTCAGGCGGGCGCTGAGCAGGCCGCCCTGCCTGGCCAGGCCGGCGGCGAGGGCCGGCACGAGCGGCAGCAGCCAGTCCACCATGAACCCGCGGGTCGGCAGGTGCACGACGATCAGCACCGCCAGCGCGACCGTGACGCCCTCGACCTGCCCGCGCCACGCGGCCCGGCCGGACGCGGCGACGGTGGCGCGGCGGGTGATCGTGGCCTTGTCGAGGCCGTCGAGCGCGCGGGTGTCGCGGCGGCCGAGGTTGAAGCAGGCGAACCCGACGGCGGTCGACAGGCCGAGCACCGTCGCGGCGACGATGTTCCTGGTCAGCAGGTAGGTCATCCCGAACACCGCACAGCCGGCACCGCAGGCGAAGAGGGCCCGAAGCCACTCCTTCTTGTCCCCCGGGTACCAGTAGTAGCGGGTGGTGTTGGGCGATATCTGCCGGATGAGCTGGCCCATGCGAAGCTTCCCTTGTTCAGCCGGGTGGCCTCTTGATCATCCTGCACATGGGGGGCGATTTGTCGGGAAACCGCGGTTTAGAACAGCACCGTGGCGAAGGTGCCCACCTGCTGGAACCCGCACCGCTCGTACACGCTGCGAGCAGGCGTGTTGTAGTCGTTGACATACAGGCTGACCGATGGCGCAACCCGCCGCAGCGCGTCGCGCACGATCGCGGCGATCCCGCCCCGGGCCAGGCCCCGGCCGCGCCACTCCGGCGCCGTCCAGACGCCCTGGATCTGGGCGGTGTGCCTGGTGACCACGGCCAGCTCCGCCTTGAACACGACCTGCCCGTTGATCACGCGGGCATACGCCCGGCGGGCCCGGACCAGCTCGCCGACCCGGTCCCGGTAGGAGCGCTCGCCGCCGTCGGCGGTGGGTGAGACGCCGACCTCCTCGGTGTACATGGCCACCGCCGCCGGGAACAGCAGGTCGATCTCGTCGGGCCGCACGAGCCGCACCCCGGGGTCGGCGGGCACGGGAGCCGGCGAGGACGTCGCCATCAGCGGCTGGTTCGGGCGTACGTCCCGCGAAGGCCCCCACGACGGGGCCAGCCGGCTCCACAGCCCGAGGACCGCGTCGGCGGAACCGACGATCGATGAGCACCCGCGCGGCTCGCCGGCGACCATGTCGGCGAACGCCGAGACGGCCGCGGCGGAGGCGTTGACGGGGATCAGGTTCGCACCGAGCCAGCACAGCGACTCCAGGTGACGGCGCGAACCGTAACCGAAGATCCGGGCGTCCTGACGCCACCAGGCCAGCCCGGCCATCGAGATCCGCTCGGCCACCTGGGCGCCGCCGAACGGGTCGCCGTCGAGCAGGCGCTCGACGGAACCGCGTTCGGCGTCGCCGAGGAGCCTCGCCGCCACCGTCAGCATGCGTACAAGCCTGCCAGATCCTCCCGGCGACGGCCGCACATACCCATGGCCGTCGTCTGTGTGTCGGCGCTCAGTGCACCGTCACCGACGGTCCGAGGCCGCGCAGCTCCTCCGGCAGATCGACGCCCATCTCCTCGGCGAGGCGCAGGGCCTCCTCGACCAGGGTCTCCACGATCTGCCCCTCGGGCACGGTCTTGATGACCTTGCCCTTGACGAAGATCTGGCCCTTGCCGTTGCCGGACGCCACGCCGAGGTCCGCCTCGCGGGCCTCGCCGGGGCCGTTGACGACGCAGCCCATGACCGCGACCCGCAGCGGCGCCGGGAAGCCGTCGAGCGCGGCGGTGACCTGCTCGGCGAGGGTGTAGACGTCGACCTGGGCGCGGCCGCACGACGGGCAGCTCACGATTTCGAGCCCGCGCTCGCGCAGGCCGAGAGCCTCGAGGATGGCGTTGCCGACCTTGATCTCCTCGACCGGCGGGGCCGACAGCGAGACCCGGATCGTGTCGCCGATGCCCTCGGCGAGCAGCGCGCCGAACGCGACGGACGACTTGATCGTGCCCTGGAACGTGGGGCCGGCCTCGGTCACGCCGAGGTGCAGCGGGTAGTCGCACTGCTCGGCCAGCTGCCGGTACGCCCGGATCATGACGACCGGGTCGTTGTGCTTGACCGAGATCTTGATGTCACGGAAGTCGTGCTCCTCGAACAGCGAGCACTCCCACAGCGCCGACTCGACCAGGGCCTCGGCCGTCGCCTTGCCGTGCTTCTCCAGCAGGCGCTTGTCCAGCGAGCCGGCGTTGACGCCGATGCGGATCGGGATGCCCGCCGCCGAGGCCGCCTTGGCGATCTCCTTGACCTTGTCGTCGAACTGGCGGATGTTGCCCGGGTTGACCCGGACGGCCGCGCAGCCGGCGTCGATCGCCGCGAACACGTACTTCGGCTGGAAGTGGATGTCGGCGATGACCGGGATCTGCGACTTCTTCGCGATCGCCGGCAGCGCCTCGACGTCGTCCTGGCTGGGCACGGCGACCCGCACGATCTGGCAGCCCGACGCGGTGAGCTCGGCGATCTGCTGGAGCGTGCTGTTGACGTCGGCGGTGAGCGTGGTCGCCATCGACTGCACGGACACCGGCGCGCCGCCCCCGACCGGCACCGAGCCGACCATGATCTGGCGTGACTTCCGGCGCGGGGCGAGCGCCGGCGGAGGGATGGTAGGCAGGCCGAGGCTGACAGCGGTCATGGAGTGCGCCACCTGTTTCAGGGTCCTATTTGAGGCTGATGGGATTCACGACGTCGGCGGTCACCGTCAGCAGGACGAAGACGCCGAGGATGCCTATCACGCCGAGCGTGAGGGGCGCCAGCTTGTAGTAGTCCACCCGACCCGGGTCGGGTTTGCCCAGCCTGGTGGCGGCCCAGGACCGGACGCGCTCGAACCAGGCGATCGCGATGTGCCCGCCGTCCATGGGCAGCAACGGGAACAGGTTGAAGATCCCGAAGAACAGGTTGAGGCTCGCGAACAGCAGCAGCAGCGAGGCCCAGTCGCCGAGCTCGAACAGCTCGCCACCGATCCGGCTGGCGCCGACGACGCTCACCGGCGTCTCCGGGTCGCGCTTCTCGCCGAGGATCGCGTGGAACAGGTTGGGCACCTTCTCCGGGATGTCCTTGAACGAGGCGAACGTCCGCTCGATCAGCGACCCGGTGAGGGTGAACGTCTTGCCGACGCCGTCGACGGGCCCGTAGGAGACCTTCGGCAGATCCGTGGTGCGCAGGTCGATGGAGATGCCCAGCAGGCCGCCCTGCTCCAGGTCGTCCGCGGTGATCTTGTCCAGGGTCTTGTCGGCGGCGACGTTGGCCTTGATCCGCTGCGCCTCGGGGATCCGGGTGGTGCCGCTGAACGCCTTGCCGTCGCGGGTCCAGGTCACCGCGACGTCCTTGTTCACGACCTTCTTGAGCTGCTCGCGAAGCGTGTCCGAGTTGGGCGTGGCGACACCGTCGACGGAGGTGATGATGTCACCCGTCTTCAGGTCGAGCTGCGACGCCGGGCTCTTCGGGGCCGTCGCCGGGTCGCAGGCCTTCGGCGCCTTGGTCTTGGCGTCGTACTCCCACGTGGTGGAGATGCACGGCGCGACCGGGCCGACCCGGACCGGGAGCTCATCCTGCCGGCTCAGGTCGGGGATGCCGACGAAGGAGAACAGCACCCACAGCGTGATCAGCGTGAGCGTGAAGTGGGTGATCGAGCCCGCGCTCATCACGATCGTCCGCTTCCACACCGGGAAGCGCCACATCGCCCGCGGGTCGTCCGCACCGGACTTGCCGGTGGTCGGGTCGATCTCGTCCTCCTGGGGCGTCATCCCCACGATCTTGACGAACCCGCCGAACGGGAGCGCCTTGACGCCATACTCGGTCTCGCCGCGCTTGAACGACCAGATCGTCGGCCCGAACCCGGCGAAGTACTTGGTCACCCGCATGCCGAACCACTTGGCGGTCAACATGTGTCCCGCCTCGTGCAGACACACCGCGAACAGGATCCCCACCGCGAAGAGGACGATCCCAACCGTGAACGCCATCAGGCCCCTTTCCCGCCCGCGATCCGTTCGCGCGCATAGGCCCGCGCCCAGGATTCGGCGGCGAGCACGTCATCGACGGTACCTGGTTCGGCAAAGTCAGGTGCATCCGTAAGGGTCTGCTCCAACGTCTCGACAATGCCGAGGAACGGAAGGTCACCCGCTGTGAACGCGGCCACACATTCCTCGTTGGCGGCGTTGTAGATCGCCGGCCGGCACCGGCCCGCCTCCCCGGCCGCCTTCGCCAGGGCCACCGCCGGGAACGCCTCCTCGTCGAGCGGGCGCAGCTCCCAGGTGTGCGCCGCGGTCCAGTCGACCCCGGGCGCGGCGTCGGCGACCCGGTCGGGCCAGCCGAGGGCCAGCGCGATCGGCAGGCGCATGTCGGGCGGGCTGCACTGCGCGAGCGTCGAGCCGTCGTGGAACTCGACCAGCGAGTGGATCACCGACTGCGGGTGCACCATGACCTGGATGTCGCGATACGCCACCCCGAACAGCTCGTGCGTCTCGATCACCTCGAGGCCCTTGTTGACGAGCGTCGCGCTGTTGATCGTCACGACCGGGCCCATGTCCCAGGTCGGATGGGCGAGTGCCTCCTTCGGGGTGACCCCGACGAGCTGCTCGCGGGTCCGCCCGCGGAACGCACCGCCGGACGCCGTCAGGATCAGGCGCCGGACCTCCTTGGCGGTGCCGCCCCGCAGGCCCTGGGCGAGGGCGGAGTGCTCCGAGTCGACCGGGACGATCTGACCGGGGCGGGCGACGGCCCGCACCAGGGGACCACCGGCGACCAGGGACTCCTTGTTGGCCAGGGCCAGGGTCCGGCCGGCATGCAGCGCGGCGAGCGTCGGGGCCAGCCCGAGCGAGCCGACGACCCCGTTGAGCACCGTGTCGCAGGGCCACTGCGCCAGCTCGGTCATCGCGTCGGGGCCGGCCAGGATCTTCGGCAGGCGGAAGTCGCCGGTGGCCCAGCCGCGGCGGGCCGCCTCGCTGTAGAACGCGAGCTGCAGGTCCTGCGCGGCGGTGGCCTTGGCCACACCGACCGCGTCGACGCCGAGCTCGAGCGCCTGCTCGGCGAGCAGGCGGACGTTGCCGCCACCGGCGCCGATGGCGACCACGCGGAACTTGTCGGGGTTGCGCCGGACGATGTCGATCGCTTGCGTGCCGATCGACCCGGTCGAGCCGAGCAGGACGATCTCGCGGGAGGTCACCCGTCCATTGTCTCAGGCGCGCGCGCACTTCCGGGTTCCCGGCCGGGTTGCCGATGCCGCGGGGGCACGCAGTGGCGTGCCCCCGCGACCGACCGTCATCGCGGTGAATCCCAGATGCCGTCCCCGTTAGTACGCATGTACCAATTATAGATCATCACTTGTCGCCGAGCAATCGAATTACGGCGCCACGCGGTGCAGGTCACGCGGGAACAACGTGGTCTCGCGGACGTTCGCCGCGCCCGTCACCCGTGCCATGAAACGCTCCAGCCCGATCGCGAAACCGCCGTGTGGCGGCATGCCGTGCTGGAACGCCTCCAGGTAGGTCCGCAGTGGCGCCGGGTCCTGGCCCTCCCGGGCGAGCGCGGCCAGGTAGTCGGCGTGCCGGTGCAGCCGCTGCCCGCCGGTGACCAGCTCGAGCCCGCGGAACAGCAGGTCGAACGAGTTGGACCAGCGCGGCTCGCCGGGCTGCGGATGGGTGTAGAAGGGCCGCTTGCGCATCGGGTAACCCTCGACGAACACGAAGTCGGACCCGTGCTCCGCCAGGGCCCACTCCCCCAGCGCGCGCTCGTGCTCCGGGGCGAGGTCCGGCTCGTCCTCGGGCGCGCCGGCGATCTTCAGCGCCTCCGCGAAGTGCAGCGTCGGCACGTCCACCGGCATGCTGACGTCGTAGCCGTGGTTGTTGACGGCGCCGACCATCGCCCGGATCACCTCCGTGAGCACGGCCATGACGTCGCGGTGGCTTTCGATGAACCCCAGCTCCGCGTCCAGCGACGTGTAGGTCGCCAGGTGGCGGGACGTGTCGTGCGGCTCGGCGCGGAACACCGGGCCGACCTCGTAGACCCGCTCGAAGACGCCGACCATCGTCTGCTTGTAGAACTGCGGCGACTGCGCCAGGTAGGCCTTCTGCTGGAAGTAGTCCAGCTGGAACACGTTGGCGCCGCTCTCCGTTGCCGAGCCGACGATCTTGGGCGTGAAGACCTCCGTGAAGCCCTGCTCGTCCAGCGCCGCCCGGAACGCCCCGACCACCGCCGCCGACGCCGCGAACACCTTCCGCCGCGCCGGGTGCCGCAGCGCCACCGCGGCGTGGTCGAGCAGCACCGGCAGCGACGCCTTGAGCTCGGGCCGGAACAGTTCCACCGGCGGCGGCTCGGCCGGCCCGAGCACGGTGAACACCGGCTCGACCAGCTCCACCCCACCGGGCGCCACGCTGTTGGCCACGACCTTGCCGGTGACCTCGACGACCTGTTCCTCTTGTGTTTCGTCGTGCCTGGTCACGATCTGCAGCAGCCCGCCGCGGTCGCGGAGGATGACGAACGTGACGTTGGCGAGGACCCGCCGTCGATGGACCCAGCCGGCGACCGTGACGGTCTCGCCGACGTGCTGTGGCAGCTGGTTGGACAGAATGCGATGCATGACACCTCCCGAGGGACTCCGCTCCCCGGAGGTGTGGGCGATGGGGCCGATCGCGGTGCCACCACACCTTCATCACGACAACGCCGTGACCTCATGCATCCGGCTCCGCACCCGCACCCCCGAGCGCTTGTCAGGCGCCGATGCGTCCGCTTCATCACCGTGCGGGTAGATCATAGGCGGGTTTTCGCTTTCCGCGCGACGGGAATTCAAGCGCTGTGAGCAGCACCCGGCAGGTTCCCGAGACGCGCCTGATGGCCCGCGACGACCTCTCCGCCGACGACGCCTGGCACGCCCTGCGCCGCCACGGCGGCTGGTGCCTGATGCGCGACGCGTTCCTGCGCTTCCGGTACGGCGACGGCTTCAGCCACGCCCGCGCCCTCGGCCTGCAGCTCTGCCTCGCGATCGTGCCGTTCCTCATCGCGCTCACCGGCCTCGTCAGCAAGCTCGGTGTCGCCGAGGGCGGCCAGGTCGTCGCCGACACGGTCCTCGCCCTCACCCCCGGCGCCAGCGACCAGCTCGTGCACGACCTGCTCGCCGACACCGAGCGCACCGAGGACATCGGCGAGTTCGCCCTGACCGCCGGCCTCCTCACCGGCATGCTGGCCCTCACCACCGCGATGGCCCAGATCGAACGCGGCGCCAACCGCATCTACGGCGTCGAACGCGACCGCCCGTTCCACACCAAGTACACCCGCGCCGTCCTCCTGGCCGTCGGCGCCGGCATCCCCGCCCTCGCCGGCTTCCTCATGCTCGTGGCCGGCGGCGACCTCGGCCGCTCCGTCCGCGCCCACTACTCCTGGGGCGGCCCGGTCGACACCGTCTGGCAGGTCCTGCGCTGGCCCGTCAGCGTCGTCCTGGTCGTCACCGCGGTCGCGGCGATCTTCCGCTTCGCCCCTCGCCGCCGCCAGCCGGCCTTCTCCTGGCTCCTCTTCGGCGCCGCCCTGTCCACCGCCCTCTGGTGGCTGATCAGCGCGCTCCTCGCCGTCTACGTCAGCAGCAGCGACGCCTTCGGCGCCACGTACGGCGCCCTCACCGGCATCATGGCCCTGCTGCTGTGGGCCAACCTGACGGGCGTCGCCCTGTTCCTCGGCATCGCCTTCGGCGCCCAGCTGGAGGCGCTGCGGGTCGGCGTCCCCGAGCCGGTCGTGGCCGACAAGTGGGTCCCCGTCGACGAGCAACTCGACCGCGACCCGGACACCGACCCCCAGGCGTTCGCCCACGACCAGCTGAACGCCCCGCGTTGACCTCCCCACCCTGCCCACGCCGGAACGGAAATCTTGAACTACCTGGTGGATTCGTGGCCGCGGGCGACCACCGATCGACCAGGTAGTTCAAGATTTCCGTTCCGTAGGCCGGTACCGGCCGGTCCAGTGATGGACGGTTTCGTTCATTGCGGCAAGACGGTGTTGTAGCACCGAATGACGACCCCGGCGGACCTGGATCAGGTGAGTTCGGACCTGGCTTGGCATCACCGCAAGACGGCACGGACCGGGACCACGCCACCCTGTCGCACGGACGCGTCAGCATCTGGGCGGTGCCATCAAGTCCCCGCGCCGTGAGCTGAATATTTGAAGGGCATGACGACCAGAACACGCGAACCACAACACACGACCCCGCAACAACACGCAGGTCAGCCAGGCGGGTCAGCCACGCAGGTCAGCCGAGCGGGTCAGCCGGGCAGCGACTGCCGCACGGGTCAGCCGGGCAGCGACTGCCGCACG
>NZ_BONQ01000036.1 GCF_016862795.1 Dactylosporangium siamense
CGACTGACGGGCGGCGGTCGGGACGCGCGGGCTGCCCAGGTCGGCGCGCTGCCCGGCGGCGTTGCCCGCGTCGAAGCCCCCGCCGGTCAACCGCCGCGGGCGGGCCATGCGCAGGTCCGGATACTGCTCGTCCACCGCGACGTCCACGGCGCGGCCCCGGTCGGCCAGGACGAGGGCCACGCCGGGTTGGTCGGGGGCGGCGGCCCGGTTGCGCCGGTCGGCCTCGGTGAACCGGTGCGCGACCGCCGAGCTGAAGCCGATGAGCCAGGACCGGCGCCAGGCGGCGACCTGCTCACCCGGCGGGACGTGCTCGACGAGGACGCCGCGGGCGGCCTGGACGAGCAGGGACGCGAACAGCAGCTCGACGCCGGCGACGTCGGACTCGAAGCCGAACAGGTGCATGGAGATGCGCAGGCCGTCGCGGGTGCGGTGCTGCAGGCGCACCGAGCGGCAGCGCAGCGACGTGGCGACGACGTGCAGGAGATGGGCCTTCTCGCGCAGATACGGCGGGTGCAGCTCGACCAGGCGGTTGCCGACGGCCTGCGGGCGCTGCCCTTCGGCGGCGGCGAGCAGGGCCTGGTCGATGCCGTATTTGCCGATGAGCTCGGCGGCCTTGGCGGTGAGCGCCTCGGCCTCCTCGCGGGTGCATGCGGGGTCTTCGGCCTTGGCGAGCAGCTTGCGAACCTTCTCCAACACGAGCAGAGGCTACCGCCGACCTACGACACTTCCGAGGATGTGCCCGCCGGGCGGGAGCGCAGTTCGTGCCCCACGCTGGTGAGGCAGCGGCCGCTGGGCAGGTCGAACTTCCAGCCGTGCAGCTGGCAGGTGAGGGTCTTGCCGTCGACGATGCCGAAGCGGGTCAGGTCGGCCTTGAGGTGGGGGCAGCGGCGCTGCACGATCCAGTCGCCGAGCTTGATGTCCTCGGCGTCGGGCTTCTGTTCGGCGAACCAGCCCTCCGCGTACTGCAGCCGCTCCTCGGACAGGCACTTGAAGAACGAGTAGACGAACTCGTTGTACTGGCCGATGCGGGTGGCGGTGAAGCGGCAGGACAGGAACAGGGAGTTGACCCAGTCGACCTCCTCGATGAAGAGGAGGTGCTCGATGAGGGCGCGCTCGGTGCGGAACCGGTAGCGGACCTTCTCGTCGGCGTACTCGCGGACCTGCTTGCCCGGGAAGTCCACGACGATCGACTCCACGGAGACACCGTCGTATCCGACGAGGTCGAAGCGGACGGGGCCGCCGACGCCCTTCGCCAGATACACGGACTCGTCCAGCAGGGGCTCGATGCGCTCCTTCATCCCCTTCAGGACGTCGACCTCGGGGTGGCGCCAGGACGCCTTGGCGGCCTCGATCACCGGGCGCTTCCGCTCCCGCATCTCCTCCAGGTGCTCGCGCTTGTGCGCGAAGAACTCCTCGACGTCCGTCGGGTGCACCGTGTCGACCCGATCAACACCCACCGTCATCACCGAGCCGGGCAGCAGGACCGTGGAGTTGGTGCCGCCGTGCTTGGCGTACTCCTGCTGGAACACCCACTGGTCGGGGAAGATGTTGCCCTCGTCACCGAAGATGTCGTTGAACTGCCACAGGTCGTCGTCGAGGAAGCACGGCGGGCCGGCGATGGGCACGACGTGCGAGGCCTTGAGGTCGTCGATGTACCGGAAGGTCCGGTCGAACTGCCGGTCGCGCTTCTGCTTGCCGAACGCGGTCTTCGCCGACTGCGGCAGGTCGTAGACCATCGGATACCAGATGGCGCCGGAGAACTGCAGCAGGTGGGCGTGCACGTGGCCGAGCGCCGTGTAGGTGGTGAGGTCGGTCGGCCGGGCGTCGTTCTGGTTGAGGACGCGCACGCCGTCGTATTCGACCCACAGCGAGGAGTCGCCGATCGGGCCGTCGGTCGGCGAGGTCAGCGCCTGGATCATGATCTTCAGGCCGCCGTCGAGCTCGTGCACCTGGTTGCTCTTCGTCTCCAGGAACCTGGTGAAGCCCAGCGCCTCCAGCTCGTCGCGCATCTCCGAGGTGGGGAACTCCGGCAGCAGGACGGTCGCCTTCTTCGACACGAACCGCTTGAGGTGCTCGGCGTCGAAGTGGTCGCGATGCAGGTGGGACACGTACAGGTAGTCGCAGTCGCCGAGCGCCTCCCAGTCGAGCAGGGAGTTGTCGGGGAACGGGAACCAGGACGCGAAATACGCCGGGTTGACCCACGGGTCGCACAGGATGCTGCCGGCCTCGGTGTCGATGCGCAGGCTGGCGTGCCCGGTCCCGGTGATCCGCACCGCGTTCCTCCTATCAGCCATGAGAAAAACTGCGGTCCCGACGCTACCCGACCGACCCGCAACCGTCGGGCCGGGTGCCGCATGCCAGACTTTGTCGCGAAGCACACCTGCAGCGAAAGGACGCGTCGTGGCCGAGCACGAGCCCGTGACCTCCCCCGACCAGCTCAAGCCGGGACACCCGCGGGCGGCCCGCTTCGGTGCGGCCGTCACCGTGCTGTTGATCCTGGGGATGCTGGTCGGCAACCACCAGGGTCGCGTCGAGGACATCTGGTTGGTCGTTTGTGCCGGTGTACTGGTGCTGGCGCTGGTCGGTGACTGGGTGCTGCGCCGCAACGGCCTGCGCTGACTCGACGACCTGCGCTCGACCGGGCGGTTTGCGCTGGTCGTACACATGGAAAAAGGCGCACCGGAGAACCGGTGCGCCTTTCTTCGTCCCCGTGTCAGCGGCGACGAATCACGATGTCGCGGACTTCCTTCAGCGCGGCGTCGACCTCGGCCTCGAAGTAGCCACCGGGCACGAGGTTGAAGTGCGAGGGGTCCAGGTCACCGTCGGTGAGTGGGCCACCACGGCCGGACAGTGACGCCATCACACCCTCGAACAGCCGGTCGACCTGCGCGCGGTCGTAGCCGCTGCCGAAGCGGCGCAGCTGGAACGTGCGGCGCAGCTGGTCGATGCGGGCCACCTCGGTCGACTGGTGCTGCACGGGGGCCGCCGCCTGGGGCGGGCCGCCGTAGGAGTCGCCGTAGGGGTCGCGGTCGGGGCCGCCGCCATACGGGTCGCGGTCCCGGTCCGGCGCGCCGCCGTAGGTGGTCGGCTCGGGGCGCTCGCGGGGCTCCATGCGGATCTCGGCCGTCATGTCGGCGCGCGGCTGGCGCGGCGCCTCGTAGCCGCGGTCGTCGTCGAAGGCGCCACCGTAGGTGGGCTCGTCGTAACGGCCGTAGTTCTGGTCGCGGGGCGGTGGGCCGGCGGGCGCGGGAGTGGGTCGCGGCGGCAGCGGCGGCGGGGGGGCCATCGGCGGGGGGCCCATCCGCTCGGGCTGCATCCGCTCCATCGGGGGCGGACCCATCCGCTCCGGCTGCATGCGCTCCATCGGCGGGGGGCCCATGCGCTCGGGCTGCATCCGCTCCATCGGGGGCGGACCCATCCGCTCGGGCTGCATGCGCTCGGGCATCCGCTCGGGCGCCATGCGCAGCTCGCCGCTGCGGGAGTCGAGGGCACGGCCGAAGCCACCGCCGCCGCCCCGCTCCTCCAGCTCGGCCAGCTGGCGCTCGACCCGGTCGAGGTGCAGGTCGACCTGCCACTCGTCGTAGCCGCCGAAACGCACGCGGAAGACCACGTCGTGGACCTCCTGCGCACTGACCGGGGCGCCCATGGGGTCACCGGAGAGGGTGGCCTCAACCCGGTCGAGGAACGAGTCGACCTCGTCGACCTTGTATCCCCGCCGCAGCGCACGGCGCCGGAACCGCTGACCCTGACTCACTGTGTCTCCTCGTTCGCTCGCCGTGCTAGCAAGCCTGTTTCACGCTCTCCCACTTTGCCACCGTTTGAGGCGGCAAGCTGCCCGCAGGCCCCGTCGATCTCCCGGCCACGGGTGTCACGCACCGTGGTCGCGACACCGGCGGCCCGGAGGCGTCGGACGAACTCTCGCTCCACCGGCTTAGGACTAGCGTCCCACTTGCTGCCGGGTGTCGGATTGAGCGGGATGAGATTGACATGCGCGAGACGGCCGGACAAGAGCCGACCGAGCAAATCAGCCCGCCACGGGTGGTCGTTCACATCCCGGATCATTGCGTATTCAATGGACACGCGCCGACCGGTGCGAGCCGCATACTCCCACGCGGCATCAAGCACTTCGGCGACCTTCCAACGTTGGTTGACCGGCACGAGCGTGTCGCGCAGATCATCATCGGGTGCGTGCAGCGACAGCGCAAGCGTCACCGACAGCCCCTCCTGCGTCAACCGCCGCATGGCGGGGACCAGCCCGACGGTGGACACCGTGATGTGCCGCTGGGAGAGCCCGAGCCCCTCCGGGGCGGGGTCGGTGAGCCGGCGGACCGCCGCGACGACCCGGTTGTAGTTGGCGAGGGGCTCGCCCATGCCCATGAAGACGACCCGCGACAGCCGGTCCGGACTGCCGGGCAGCACCCCGCGGGCGGCCATCCCGGCGAACCAGACGACCTGGTCGACGATCTCCGCGGTGGACAGGTTGCGGGTCAGGCCGGCCTGCCCGGTGGCGCAGAACGGGCACGCCATCCCGCAGCCCGCCTGGCTCGACACGCACACCGTCACCCGGTCTGGATATCCCATGAGGACGCTCTCAACGAGAGCACCGTCGTGAAGGCGCCACAATGTCTTGCGGGTCGCTCCGTCGTCGGTGGCCTTCTCGTGCACTGGGTGCAGCAGCCTCGGCAGCAGCGCCGCCGCGATCGCGTCCCTGCTCCTGGCGGGGAGGTCCGTCATGCCGTCGGGGTCCCGGACCAGCCGGCCGAAGTAGTGCGCCGAGATCTGCCCCGCGCGGAACGCCTGCTCCCCCAGCTCGGCGACCGCGGCCCGGCGTCCGGCGAGATCGAGGTCGGCCAGGTGCCGTGGTGGCATGGTCGCACGGCGGCCGTCACTGGTCGTGCCGGTCGCGGTGGATGCGAGGTTCAAAACGGGGAGCTGTGTCATGACGTCTTCAAGTGTCCCATGCCGAGTCGCGTGATCTTCAGTACCGCTGGCCAAGGGCACTAGGACGGGGGCACCAGGAACGCCAGGACGGCATAGGCGGTCGGCAGGGCCAGCAGGATCGAGTCCAGCCGGTCCATCAGCCCGCCGTGACCGGGCAGCAGGTTGCTCATGTCCTTGACGCCCAGGTCGCGCTTGATCAGCGACTCACCCAGGTCGCCGAGGACGCTCGCGATCGAGACCGCGACACCGAAGACGGCGCCGTGCCACCAGACGGCGTCGTCCAGCAGCAGGGACAGCGCCAGCGCGCTGCCGGCGCCCGTCCACACGACCGACCCCGCGGCGCCCTCCCAGGACTTCGCCGGGCTGACGGAGGGTGCCATCGGGTGCCTGCCGAGGAAGACACCTGTCACATATCCGCCCGTGTCGGACAGCACCACGGCCAGGACCGTCACGAGGACGCGCACGGCGCCGTCGGACACGTCCTTGCCGGGATGGGCGAGCAGCGCCGCGAACGCACCGAGGAACGGCACGTAGACCGCGATCAGCGCGCCGGCGGTGACGTCGCGCTGATAGTCCCGGGGCCCCCCGGCGAACCGCCACACGAACACCACCAGCAGCGTCGCGAGCAGGCCGACGGGCAGCAGGTCGGCGCCGCCGAACCAGGCGAGCACCACCATGCACGGGCCACCGATCAGCAGCGGCACCAGCGGCGGCTTCGCCTTGTTGACGCTGACGGCCCGGACCATCTCCCAGATGCCGACGATGACGGCGGCGACGACCAGGGCGAGAAACGCCGGGATCCACACGAAGAGCGAGGCGATGACCGCGCCACCGAGCCCCGCGCCGACGCCGATGGCGGCGGGCAGGTTGCGACCGGCGCGGCGCTTGGGCTTCTCTTCGGCCGGCTTCTGTTCTGTTGGCATAGACGCCTCGGGCGCGGCATCAGCGTGCCGCGCCCTGGTCGAAGGGGTACCGGGGGCCGTCATCAGACCTCGAGGAGCTCTGATTCCTTGTGCTTGAGCAGCTCGTCGATCTGGGCGACGAACCGGTGCGTCAGGTCGTCGAGCTCCTTCTCGCCGCGGCGCCCGTCGTCCTCACCCGCCTCGCCGTCCTTGACGATGCGGTCGAGCTCCTCTTTCGCCTTGCGGCGCACGTTGCGCACGGCGACCCGGGCATCCTCGGCCTTGTGCCGCGCCACCTTGATGAACTCGCGGCGGCGTTCCTCGGTCATCTGCGGCAGGTTGATCCGGATCTGGGTGCCCTCGTTGTTCGGGTTCACCCCGAGGTCCGAGTCGCGGATCGCCCGCTCCATCGCACCGATCACACTCGCGTCGTACGGCTTGATGATCGCCATACGCGGCTCCGGGACGGCGATCGACGACATCTGCGGCAGCGGAGTGGGCGTGCCGTAGTAGTCGACCATCACCTTGCCGAACATCGCCGGGGTCGCTCGGCCGGTCCGGATGACCGCGAACTCCTCCTTGGCGTGCTCGATCGCGCGCTCCATCTTCTCTTCGGCCTCGAAGAGAGCTTCTTCGATCACGTGGTCTTTCCTCCTCGATCCGGGATGGGCTCGGCGGTGATGAGCGTGCCGATCCTCTCACCACTCAACGCGCGAGCCACGCTGTCCTCCCCCTCGGCGCCGAACACGAGCATCGGCAGCGCGTTTTCCTGGCAGAGGCTGAACGCGGTCTGGTCGACCACCCGCAGGCCCTGCAGCAGGGCCTCCGCGAACGTCAGGCTGTCGAGCTTGCGTGCCGTCGGGTCGGTGCGCGGGTCGGCCGTGTACACACCGTCGACCCCGTTCTTGCTCATCAGGACCGTGTGGGCGTGGATCTCCAGCGCGCGCTGCACGGCGACGGTGTCGGTCGAGAAGTACGGCATGCCGGCGCCGGCGCCGAAGATCACGACCCGGCCCTTCTCCATGTGCCGGATCGCGCGGCGCGGGATGTACGGCTCCGCGACCTGCGCCATGCTGATCGCGCTCTGCACCCGCGTGTCGATGCCTTCCTTCTCCAGGAAGTCCTGCAGCGCGAGGCAGTTCATGACGGTGCCGAGCATCCCCATGTAGTCGGCACGCGAACGGTCCATACCGGCACGGGACAGCTCCGCGCCGCGGAAGAAGTTGCCGCCGCCGACGACCACGGCGACCTGGACGCCACGGCGGACCACGGTCGCGATCTGGGTGGCCATGTGCCGCACCACGGTCGGGTCGACACCGACCGCGCCCCCGCCGAACACCTCGCCGGAGAGCTTCAGCACGACGCGCCGCACCCCGATCGGGGCCGGCGTCAGTGCCTGCCTTGCCGCTTCCACAGCGGTGTGCGTCATCTGGGCAACCTCTCGTCCGTTCTGCCGCTCTGGGATCTGTCTCGCGCCTTCTGGGGTCTGCCTCGCGCCTGGGGATATGACGAGGGGGTCCCGGCATCCAGTGTGGATTCCGTGACCCCCTCCGCGCCCTGCTGTCAGGCCTGGCCGACCTCGAAGTGGACGAACCGTGTCACCTCGATGCCGGCTTCTGCCAGCACCTGCTTGACGGTCTTCTTGTTGTCGCTGACCGACGCCTGCTCGACGAGGACGAAGTCCTTGAAGAAGCCGTTGACCCGGCCCTCGATGATCTTCGGCAGGGCGCCTTCCGGCTTACCCTCCTCGCGAGCGGTCTGCTCGGCGATGCGGCGCTCCGACTCGACCACGTCCGCCGGGACGGCGTCGCGGCTGAGGTACTTCGGCCGCATGGCCGCGATCTGCATCGCGACGCCACGCGCGTCGGCAATGGCGGCCTCGTCGTCCTTGCCGGTGAACTCGACCGCGACGCCGACCTGCGGCGGCAGGTCGGGGCTCTTGCGGTGCATGTAGATCGCCACCGGCGAACCCAGCACCGCGAGGCGGTTGATGACGAGCTTCTCGCCGATGCGCGCCGACTCGGTCTGGATCAGCTCGGCCACCGTGCTGTCGCCGAGCTTCGAGCCCAGCAGGGTCTCGACGTCGGCCGGCTTCGTCTCGTCGATGTGCCTGGCCAGCTTCTGGCCCAGCTCGACGAACGCCTCGTTCTTGGCGACGAAGTCGGTCTCGCAGTTGATCTCGACAAGAGCCGAGCCGACGTGCGCGACGAGGCCGTTGGCGGTGGTGCGGCCGGCACGCTTGTTGACGTCCTTGGCACCCTTGATGCGCAGCAGCTCAACGGCCTTGTCGAAGTCGCCCTCGGACTCCTCGAGCGCCTTCTTGCAGTCCATCATGCCGGAGCCGGTCAGATCGCGGAGTCGCTTGACGTCCGCGGCGGTGAAGTTGGACATGACTCTCTCTCGCTTGAGTTCGCTCTGTCAGGCCTGGGTGGGTTCGGCAGCGGCGGGAGGTGCGTCTTCGGGCTTGGCACCCTCGAGCAGCTCACGCTCCCACTCAGCGAGCGGCTCGTCGCCGGCCACGACGCCCGGCTCGGGCTTCTGGTCGGCACGGGTGGAACGGCCCGACCGGGCGATGAGGCCCTCCGCGACCGCGTCCGCGACCACGCGGGTCAGCAGCGCGGCGGAGCGGATGGCGTCGTCGTTGCCCGGGATCGGGAAGTCGACCTCGTCGGGGTCGCAGTTGGTGTCGAGCACCGCGATGACCGGGATGCCCAGCTTGCGGGCCTCGTCAACCGCGATGTGCTCCTTCTTGGTGTCGATCACCCAGATCGCCGACGGGAGCTTCTGCATGTCCCGCAGACCACCGAGCGTGCGGCTCAGCTTGATCTGCTCGCGCGACAGCTGCAGGGTCTCCTTCTTGGTGTAACCCTGCGCGGTGCCGGTGAGGTCGAGGGACTCGAGCTCCTTCATCCGCTGGAGCCGCTTGTAGACGGTCTGGAAGTTGGTCAGCATGCCACCCAGCCAGCGGTGGTTGACATACGGCTGACCGACACGCGTCGCCTGCTCGGCGATCGCCTCCTGCGCCTGCTTCTTCGTGCCGACGAACAGCACCGCGCCACCCTCGGCGACGGTGTTGCGGATGTAGTCGGCGGCCTTCTCGATGTAGTCGAGGGTCTGGCGCAGGTCGATGATGTAGATGCCGTTGCGCTCCGTGAAGATGAAGCGCTTCATCTTCGGGTTCCAACGGCGGGTCTGGTGCCCGAAGTGCACGCCGCTTTCCAGCAGCTGGCGCATGGTTACAGCCATGTTCGCGGGATCCTTTCGATCCTGGTTGACACGGCGGTCCGGTCGGTCCGCCGTCCTGGCGCCCGGTCGTCGGCCGTCTCACCCGAGTCAGCACGTGGCTGGGAAACGGGACCAGGGCGGCCGCCGCCCATTTCTCTCGCCCGGCGCAAGAAAGCGGCGGGCTGCGGGAGGGCGCGCGAGGTCGACCGTGCGTGCACGGTCGCCGTTCGGAAGTGTACGCGCAGTCGTCGCCGACCCACGAATCCGCCCCCGGATGCCGCTTTTCGGGGCACGTCCGGCGCCTCGCCGGCGCCTACGGCAAGCGTGCTCCAGCGCCGACTTTTCCGGCAAATCGCCCGCGACTGGCGCGGTCCCCCGGAGCGCGGAACGCGCGGCTGTCGCGCAGCGGCCGTGGTCCCGCGGAGCGCGCGGCTGTCGCGCGGAGCGCGCGGCGGCCGGGGTCCCGTGGAGCGCGCGGCGGCCGGGTGGGCGGCGCGGCACTTCCGTGCGCGAACGCCGCTCCCCCGGCCGGTGGTCACCGCCCGTCAGGCGGTCAGGTCGACAGCGCGGCCGCGATGAACAGCAGCACCGCGATCGGCAGATACGCCAGCGGCGTGCGCGACCAGGCCCGCACCCCAGGTGCGGAGGCCGCGGCGCCGCCGATCAGGCCGTACAGCCCCAGGGCGAACATCGGCAGGCCCAGGATCATGAAGATGCTCGCGAGGGTGCCCGCCGCCTCGATCTTGTCGGCGGTCATCGCGGTCAGGAACAGGCGCAGCACCGGCACCTCGAACACGACGGTGAGCAGCACCAGCGCGACGGCCAGGCCGGGACGCTTCGAGCGGTACACGGCGCCGCCCGGCTCGGCGGCCGCCGGCGGTGGCGGCACCGCGGCGGTCAGCGTGGTCGGCGCGGCGAACGCGTTCTGCGGGCCGAAGCCCGCCTGCGCCGGCGGCCCCGTCGGCACCGTCACCTGGGGCGGCGGCAACTGGGCCGCGGGCGCGCTCGGAGCACCACCGGAGACCGGCCGCTGCAGGGCGCTGCGGTCGATCGCCTCGGACCGCCGCGACCGGGAGACCGACTCGGCGTCGACGCTCTCCGGCCCGGCCGGGAGCGGTGCGCTGAACTGCCCGCTCGGGCTGTCCCCGTAGGGCAGGGGGTCGCCGTAGCCACGGGCGGCGCCACGCGGCTCCGGAACCCGGTAGCCGTCGTCGTACTCACGGTCGTCGGCATACCGCGTCGGCGTGTAACCGCGGTCGTCCCCGTAGGCACGGTCGTCACGCGACCGCTCGTCACGGCGGTCGTCGCGACGGTCATCGAGGCGCTCGTCCCGGCGGTCGTCACGGCCGCGCTCGTCGTATCCACGGTCGTCCGGATACCAGCGGGGTTCCGCATCCGGGTCCGGGGAGAAGTTCCGGCGTCCATCCACGGTCCGTCACGGTAGACGCTCCGGATGATCCCCACCACTCCACGGTCCTGGGAGAACGCGACAGTGACCGGCGTCGCATACTCGGTGGGTGACTGACACCACGCGAGATCAACTCGTCGCCCGGATGCGCCCCTTCGGCACGACCATCTTCGCGGAGATGTCCGCCCTCGCGGCCCGGACCGGTGCCGTCAACCTCGGCCAGGGCTTCCCGGACACCGACGGCCCCACCGCCATGCTCGACGCCGCCGCCGCGGCGATCCACTCGGGTCGCAACCAGTACCCGCCGGGCCCCGGCGTCCCTGAGCTGCGCGCCGCCGTCTCCGCGCACCAGAAGGCCTTCTGGGGGCTGGACTACGACCCGGACGGCGAGATCATCGTCACGGCCGGCGCCACCGAGGCGATCGCGGCCAGCATCCTGGCCCTGTGCGAGGCCGGCGACGAGGTCGTCTGCTTCGAGCCCTACTACGACTCCTACGCCGCCTCGATCGCGCTCGCCGGCGCGGTCCGCCGGCCGGTGACCCTGCGCGCACACGACGGCGGCTACGGCTTCGACCCCGCCGAGCTGCGCGCCGCCTTCGGCCCCCGGACCCGGCTCGTCCTGCTCAACTCCCCCCACAACCCGACCGGCAAGGTCTTCACCCCCAACGAGCTGGGGCAGATCGCCGCCCTCTGCGAGGAGTTCGACGCGGTCGCGGTCACCGACGAGGTCTACGAGCACCTGGTCTTCACCGACGCCGACGCGCCCCACGTGCCGATCGCGTCCCTGCCGGGCATGCGCGCCCGGACGCTGCAGATCTCCTCGGCCGGCAAGACCTTCTCCTGCACCGGCTGGAAGATCGGCTGGATCTGCGGCCCCCGCGACCTGGTCTCCGCCGCCCTACGGGTCAAGCAGTTCCTCACCTTCGTCAACGCGGGCCCCCTCCAGCCGGCCGTCGCCGTGGCCCTGGACTCCCCGCCGTCCTACTACGAGCAGTTCCGCGACGGCCTGCAGCGCAAGCGCGACCGCCTGTGCGAGGGGCTGACCGCGGCCGGTTTCGCCGTCCTGCGCTCGGAGGGCACGTACTTCGTCACCGCCGACATCACGCCCCTGGGCGGCACCGACGGCGTCGACTTCTGCCTGGCCCTGCCGGAGCGCTGCGGCGTGGTCGCGGTGCCCACCCAGGTCTTCTACGACGACGCGTCCGCCGGCCGGCACATCGTGCGCTTCGCCTTCTGCAAGCGCGACGAGGTGATCGAGGAGGCCATCACCCGGCTGCGCCGCCTCTGACCCGAACCCGGCTCCTACCGACCCCGACCAGCCCGGACCCCGACCAGCCCGGACCCGGCCGGTCGCCGGGCATGAGCTGAGCCAGGCACTTCACGACCGGCCGCATCCGGCCCAGGTATCGCAAGGTGGCCGGGCCAGCGGTGACCTCTGGGGAACTCCTGGTTGGTTCCTGGTCACCGGCAACCAGGAACCAACCAGGTAGTGGCGGTTCCCGCAGTCCGGAAAGCGCGGGCAACGCCCGTGCCAGCGACGGCGCGGCACCACAGACCGACACCCTCAACGGCGCGGCACTACCGACCGACACCCTCAACGGCGCGGCGTCACAGACCGGGGCCCTCAACGGCGGTGGGCCATGCGAGCGCGGAGGCCGGGGAACAGCACCTCGACACGCCACACAGCGCAACCACGCTACCCACCCCGAGCGGCCGCGCGAATCCATCGAGCCCCGGACCAGTCGGGTTCCAGGGGTGTCAGGGGCCGCTCCGGGAGGCGAGTCGGTAGCCGCCGTTGGTGCGCACGATGAACCCGTGCTGCTCCAGCACCGGCAGGCTCCGCCGGGCGTCACGGCCCGCCACGCCCGCGATCGCCGCGATCTCCTCCGCCGAGCGGACCGCTCGTGGTGCCACTGCGTCGAGGACGCGGGACTGGGTTGCGTCGAGGGCGTCCTCCGGGCGCTCCGCGCCGTGGATCGGCTCGGCGAGCTCGCCGACGTGGCCGATCTCCTCGACGATCTCCTCGACCCGGGTGACCAGCACCGTGCCGGGTGTGCGCAGCTCCACGTGGCAGCCGACCGACATCGCCGAGGTGACCGGGCCGGGCACGACCATGGTCGAGCGCTGCAGCCGCCGGGCATAACCCAGGGTGTTGCGGGCGCCGCTGCGGGAGCCCGCCTCGACCATGACGGTGCCACGGGTCGCTGCGGCGATGACCCGGTTGCGGGTCAGGAACCGGGTCTTGTGCGGCCGGGTGCCCGGTGGCCACTCGGTCAGCAGGAGCCCTTCCTCGGCAATCCGCTCGAACACGGCCGAGTTGGACACCGGATACACCTGGTCGATGCCGCAGGCGAGCACTGCGCAGGTGACGCCGCCCGCGGCGAGGGCGCCCCGGTGCGCGGTGACGTCGACGCCGAGCGCGCCGCCGGACACCACCGTCCATCCCCGCTCCGCCAGCCCGAAGGCGAACTCCGACGCGACGAACTGCCCGTAGCCGGTCACGGCCCGCGCCCCGACCACCGACACCGAGCGCTCCATGGTCTCCTCGAGCCGCACCGGGCCGCGCAGCCACAGGCACAGCGGCGGGTCGGTGTCGCGGCGGAGGACGTCGGCGCCCTCCTGGCTGATCCGGGTGAGGTCGTCGAGCGCGAGGGGCCATTCGTCGTCGGCGGCGGTGACGATCCGTGCGCCGAGCTCGCCGGCCCGCTCGGTCATCGCGGCCGCCAAGGTGTGCGCGACCCGCTCCGCCCAGGCGTCGGCGGAGCCGGTGCTCGTGCCCAGGCCGGCGGCGTCCAGGCGGGCCCGGACGGCGCCCGCCAGGGGCTCGCTGACCCCGCCGCCGTGCACCGCCATGAGCAGTGCCTCGGGCGCGCCGACCCGGCGCGTCAGCAGCCCGAGCTCCCGGCTGCCCGGCTCGACCAGGTGGGCCAGCGCGAGTCGGGCCGCCCGGTCGGTGGTGCTCATCGCCCGCTCCTTGATCGCATCTCGAGTGCCTCGTAGACGTCGTCGCGGCCGGGGACGTCACGGCCGTCGAGGTCCGCCACGGTCCACGCGACCCTGGTCGTGCGGTCCAGGCCGCGCGCGGACAGCTGGCCGCGGTCCATCGCGGTGGCGAGCGGCTGCAGCACGGTGCGCGGCAGCCGGAACCGCCGCCCGCGCAGCACGGTCGCCGGGACGTCCCCGTTGGACCGGGCGTGCGGTGCCCACCGGTGCGTCGCGGCCTGCCTGGCCCGCACGACCCTGGCTGCGACGGTCGCCGACGACTCGACCGGCTCGGTGTCGAAGAGTGCCGCCGAGCGCACGGCGACGACGTCGACCTGCAGGTCGACCCGGTCCAGCAGCGGACCGGAGAGCCGCGACCGGTAGCGGATCCGCACCCCCGGCGGGCACTGGCACATCGCGTCGCCGCCGGGCTTCGCACACGGGCACGGGTTGGCGGCGAGGACCAGCTGGGCGTTGGCGGGGTAGACGGTCTCGCCGTGGACCCGGCGCAGCCGGACCTCGCCGTGCTCCAAGGGCTCGCGCAGCGCGTTGAGCGCGCTGGCGGCGAACTCGGCGCACTCGTCGAGGAACAGCACGCCGTGGTGGGCGAGGCTGATCGCGCCGGGTTTGGCGATGCCGGAGCCGCCGCCGACGAGCGCCGCGATCGAGGCGGTGTGGTGCGGTGCCTGCAGCGGCGCCCGGCGGATCAGTCCACCGCCCGGCGGCAGCGCGCCCGCGACCGAGTGCAGCGCCGTCGCCTCGATGGACTCCTCCTCGGTGAGCTCGGGCAGGATGCCGGGCAGTCGTTGCGCGAGCATCGTCTTGCCGGCGCCGGGCGGCCCGAACATCGCCAGGTGGTGCCGCCCGGCCGCGGCGAGCTCGACGGCCCGTCGGCCGCGCTCCTGGCCGAGGACGTCGGCGAGGTCGGCCGGTGCCCGCTGCGCCGCCGGTGGCGCGGGCGGCGGGTCGAGCAGGGACTCGGTGCCGTGGACGAAGCCGATGATCCGGCCGAGGCAGTCGGCGGCCCGGACGCGGACGTCGGGCACCAGTCGCGCCTCCTCGATGTTGCCCGGCGGGACGACGACGAGACCGGCGCCGGCCCGGCTCGCCGCGAGCACGGCGGGCAGCACCCCACGCACCGGCCGGAGGGTGCCGTCCAGGCCGAGCTCGCCGAGGACCACGGCGTCGACGAGCAGGCCGGTCGGCAGGTTGGCGCCCGCCGCGAGGACCGCGAGGGCCATGGCGGTGTCGAACCCGGAGCCGTGCTTGCGCACGTGCGCGGGCAGCAGGTTGACCGTGATGCGCTGTTGCGGCCAGGTGGCTCCGGAGTTGTGGACGGCGGCCCGGATGCGGTCCCGGGCCTCGGTGAGCGCGGCGTCGGGCAGCCCGGACACCACGAGGCTCGGCAGCCCGGGGGCGACGTCGGCCTCGACCACGATCACCTGCCCGACGACGCCCTGCAGCGCCACCGAGCGGATCTTCGCGTAGCCCATCAGAGCACCCCGCGCAGGTGCTCGACGCTGACGGTGGCGCCGCCGAGCAGAACGCTGACCACGTCGAAGCGGATCTCCTGGCGGTTGCCGGCGGCGTGTGCGGCCAGCCACTGCGCGGCGAGCCGGCGCAGGCGGCGGGCCTTGTCCACGCCGACCGCCTCGGCCGGCACCCCGAATCGGCCGCTGCGGCGGGTCTTCACCTCCACGAACACCAGCACCGGGCCGTCCCGGGCGACGATGTCGAGCTCACCGGACTGGCAGCGCCAGTTGCGGTCGAGCAGGACCAGGCCGCGCGCGAGGAGGTGCCGGCCGGCCAGGCGCTCGCCATAGCGGCCCACGATCTGGTTGGTGTTCGTCATGCCGGGAAGCCTGCCGCGGGTCGCGGAACGCGGGTGGGCGCGCGCGGCGAACCTGTGGACAACAGGCTGCTTGTGGATAACGGGATCCGGCGAAGGTCAGACCAGCCGGAGCCGCCACTGCTCCTCGACGACGTCCACGCCGTAGACCGATGCCGGCGTGGCACTCTCGAGCACGAACCCGGCCCGCTGGTAGATGTGCCTCGCGGCGGTCAGCACGTCCTGGGTGTACAACACCATCTCCCGGTATCCGGCCCGCCGCGCGAAGCGCACGCACTCCTCCACCAGGGCGTTGCCGACGCCCATCCCCCGCGCCGTCGGCTCCACGAACAGCAGCCGGAGCTTGGCCACCCCCTCGGCGGCACGCACGCAGAAGATCGAGCCGACCGGCGTGCCGTCGACCTCGGCGATCCAGCCGGCCTCGGTCCGCGGGTCGTGCGAGGTCGCGAAGTCCGCCACGATCCGGGCGACCAGTGCCTCGAAGGTGGCGTCGAGGCCGTACTCCGCGGCGTAGAGCGCCCCGTGGCGCTGCACGACCCAGCCGAGGTCGCCGGGCAGCAGCGCGCGCAGCACGACGGTCCGGGCCGGCAGCACGCCCTCGAACACGGACCGGATCGTGTCCATCGCACCGACCAGGCGCCGCCGGTCGACCTCGCCGACGGCCGCGAGCAGCCCACCGATCTGCTCGTCGGAGCGCGCGTCCAGCGCCTCGAACGCCGCTCGCCCGGCCGGCGTCAGCTCGATCCGGCGGCGGCGCGCGTCGGCGGTGGAGCGTGACCGCGCGACGAGCCCGTCGGCCTCCAGCCGCCCCAGGATCCGGCTCAGGTACCCCGCGTCGATGTCCAGCAGCCGCCGCAGCTCCGCGGTGTCGTGTGCCCGGTCGACCGCCAGCTCGTACAGGACCCGCACCTCGGCCAGCGAATACGCCGAGTCGTGCAGTCCGGCCCGCAGCACCCCGATCAGGTTCGTGTAGTAGCGGTTGAACTCCCGTACCGCCGCGATAGTCATAGTTGACATAGTCAACGATTCCACGGACGTGGTCAACAATCAGCCCGAAAGGCCGCCGACGTGGCGTCGTAACTGCATGGAAACGCTGCGTCGTCAGGCTTGGCCCATGTCGCTACGTCACGTGATCGTGGAACTGCCCGACCGTCCCGGCTCCCTGGGTCAGGTGACCACGCTGCTGGGCCGGCTCGGCGTGGACATCCGGCAGATGCGGGTGCTGAGCCGCGACGGCACGGTCGCGACGGACGAGTTCACGGTCAGCGTCCCCGGCGTGGTGATCGACCGCTCCCTGCCCAGCCTGTTGGAAGAGATCCAGGGGGTACGGGTCGTCGAAATGTGGCCTATCGATGCCGCCAGCGAGATAGCGGGCGCTATCGTGTAGGACATGACCGCTCCCGCCGACAAGCTCGTGGAGCTGCTCGAGACGCTCCCCGCCACCACCCGCCAGGAGATCACCGCCTGGCTCCTCGACCGCGGCGCGCCCCACCAGGCCACCGGCGGCAACCTGCTCGCCGCCGCCGTGGAGCTGCGCGCGGGCGTGCTGAGCGGCGCGCACAGCGCCCTCGGCGGCGCCCTTCCGGCCGGCGAGGAGAGCCAGCTCGTCACGTTCCGCCTGCCCGCGGAGCGCCACGCCGAGCTGCGCGCCTGGTGCGCCGAGCACGGGTTCACGATGGCGGCGGTGGTCCGCGGCCTGATCGAACGGTTCCTCGAAGACCAGCTCCGCCGGAAGTGACGAAACCGGAAGTGACAAAGCCGGAAGTGACAAAGCCGGAAGTGACAAAGCCGGAAGTGACAAAGCCGGAAGCGACGAAACCGGAGACGACGAAACCGGAGACGACGAAACCGGGAGCGAAGAAACCGGGAGCGAAGAAACCGGGAGCGAAGAAGCCGGAAGCACGGCAAGCGACAAGCGCCGCCCACGAGGGCCTGCCCGACGCCCTGCGCGCCGCGGTCGACGACTTCGCCAGGCACCTCGCCGGGGAACGCAACCGCTCCGAGCACACCGTCCGCGCCTACGTCGGCGATGTCGTGTCCCTGCTCGACCACGCCGCCCGCGCCGGCACGGCCACCCCCGGCGACCTGACCCTGGCCGTGCTGCGCGGCTGGCTCGCCCGCCGGCGCGCCGCCGGTGCGGCCCGGACCAGCCTGGCCAGGCACGCCGCGGCGGCCAGGACGTTCACCGCCTGGGCGCACCGCGAGGGCCTCCACGCCACCGACCCCGGGCAGCGCCTCGCCAGCCCGAAGGCGCACCGCGACCTGCCGACCGTGCTGCGCGCCGACCAGGCGGAGAGCCTCGTGACCGCGCCGGCCGGCCGCGACGACGCCGTCGGCCTGCGCGACCGGCTGGTCCTGGAGCTGCTCTACGCGACCGGCATCCGCGTCAGCGAGCTGTGCGGCCTCGACCTCGGCGACGTCGACCGGATGCGCCGGGTCGTGCGCGTCATCGGCAAGGGCGACAAGGAACGCGCCGTGCCCTACGGCCTGCCCGCCGAGCAGTCGCTCACCGAGTGGCTGCGGCACGGCCGCCCGGCCCTCGCCACCCCCGCCAGCGGCGAGGCCCTGCTGCTGGGCGCCCGGGGCGGCCGCCTGCAGCCCACCGCCGCCCGCCGCCTCGTCGACGGTCACGCCAGGGCGGCCGGCCTGCCGCACACCTCCCCGCACGACCTGCGCCACTCCGCCGCCACCCATCTGCTCGAAGGCGGCGCCGACCTGCGCTCGGTCCAGGAGCTGCTGGGACATGCCTCCCTCGCGAGCACGCAGATCTACACGCACGTCTCGATCGAGCGGCTCCGCAGCGCGTACGACCAGGCTCACCCACGCGCCTGACGGCAAACCCGCCGGGCCGAGCCGCACAGGACATTAAGATCGTGGATGTGTCCGCTCCAGAGCCGATTCCCGGCGCGCGGCTGCTGTTCTCCAACGACGCAGCGGTCGCGCAGCTCAACCACGGCTCGTTCGGCCTGGTGCCGATCCCGGTGCAGCGGGCCCAGCAGCGGCTGCGCGACGAGATGGAGGCCAACCCGCCGAGGTTCTTCGGCGTCGGGCTGGAGGAGCGGGTCGCGCACGTGCGCCGGCACCTGGCCGCGTTCATCGGCGCCGACCCCGACGGCACGGCCCTCGTGGAGAACGCCACGACGGGCGTCGCCATCGTCCTGGCCGGGCTCGACCTCGGCACCGGCGACGAGGTCGTCACCACCGACCATGGGTACGGCGCGGTGGACCTCGCCGTGGACGAGCTCTGCCGGCGCACCGGCGCGAGCCGGCGCGTCGCCCGCCTGCCCCTCACCGCCCAGGACGACGACGCGGTCGGGGCGGTCCTGGACGCGGTGACCGGCCGGACCCGGCTGGTGATCGTCGACCAGATCACCTCGCCGACCGCGCGGGTGCTGCCGGTCCGCCGGATCGTCGAAGCGGTCCGCGGCCGGGCCGGCGAGCGGGTCGCGATCCTGGTCGACGCGGCGCACGCGCCCGGCATCCTGCCGGATCCGGTGGCCGGCGTCGACGCGGACTTCTGGGTCGGCAACTTCCACAAGTGGGCCTACGCGCCCCGGGGCACGGCCCTGCTGACGGTGGCGGCCCGCTGGCGGGACCGGATCCGGCCGCTGGCGGTGTCCTGGAGCCAGCCCGCCGGTTTCCCCGGCAACCTGGAATGGGTCGGCGCGCGCGACTACACGCCGTGGCTCGCCGCGCCCGTGGGCCTGTTCGTCCTGCGGTCCCTCGGCGTCGACGCCGTCCGCCGGCACAACGTCGCCCTCGCCGAGCACGGCCAGGCCCTCGTCGCCGCCGCCCTGGACGTCGACGTCCCGGCGCGCACGGGCCTGCCGATGGCCGTCGTGCCGTTGCCACCGGGCACGGCGGGCGACCCGGCGGCCGTCGTCGCACTGCGCCGCCGGATCTCCGACGAACTCACCGCCGAGGTCGCCCTCAACTCCTGGCGCGGTCAGGGCTACCTGCGGCTGTCGGCGCAGGTCTACAACCGCGAGGAGGACTTCCAGCGCCTCGTCGAGGGCCTGCCGAAGCTTCTGGGCCGCTGACCGGCAGCAGCCGGACCCGGCCGCGGCGCAGCAGGCTCAACGGGTCCAGGTACACGTCGCCGGCGCGCAACCCCCAGTGCAGGCAGGCAGGCGCCGGGCAGCCGGCGTGGCCCGCCCGCAGGACACCGAGCGGCGTCCCGGCTCCCACCACGGTCCCGGCCCGCACGACGGCGTCCACGGGCTCGTAGGTGGTGCGCAGGCCGCCCGGGTGCGACACGCTCACCACGGGCCGCCCGGCGACCAGGCCGGCGAACGCGACCACCCCGGTGCCGGCGCTGCGCACCCGCGCACCGGCCACCCCGAGCAGGTCGGCGCCGCGATGGCCGGCCTTGTACGGATCGGGCGGCGGCTCGAACCGGCGCGTGACGGTCACCGGTGGATCCAACGGCCACGTAAACCCGGAGCGAACGGGCGCAAGGTGGCGTGGCATGGAGGGCAGCGAGAACGACAGCGCTACCAGTACAAGAGCGAACATCCGCATCGGCATGCGGCAAAGTCTCGCCATCCCACCCGGCACCGACCACCGCCCACCCGCGAACCTGTGGACAACGCGGGCCTTGTGGACGACTGTGCGAAGATCGGCGAATGAACGGCGTGCGGGTCGTGCTGGCCACCATCGGGATCATCGTGATCGGGATGATCGCCTGGTGGCTGATCAAACTCGTCTTCGGCCTGGCGTTCTACCTGATCCTGGGCCTGATCGTGATCGCCGGCGGGTATTACCTCTACACGAAGGCGACGCAGCCGACCCGGCGCCGGTAGTCCGGCGCCGGACCGGCGAACGCTGAGGTCAGCCGCCGAAGCCGTTGTCGGGGAGCGAGATGTCGGGCTTCTCGAGCTCCTCGACGTTGACGTCCTTGAACGTCATCACCCGGACGTTCTTCACGAACCGGGCCGGGCGATACATGTCCCAGACCCAGGCGTCGTGCATCTCGACCTCGAAGTAGACCTCGCCGTCGGAGTTGCGCACGTGCAGGTCGACCTGGTTGGCCAGGTAGAACCGGCGCTCGGTCTCCACCACGTAGGAGAACTGGCGGACGATGTCGCGATACTCCCGGTAGAGCTGGAGCTCCATCTCGGTTTCGTACTTCTCGAGATCTTCGGCGCTCATCGCGGTCCGCCTTCCATAGCCACATTGTCGCCCACTTGCGCCGGCACCTTCGCGGCCTCGCCGGGCGCCACGCCGACGTTACCGCGCCTTTGCCTCCGCTGCCCCACCGCCGCCACGTTCGCGTAGGAGAAACGGTGCTCGGCGCACGGGCCGTACGCCACGAGCGCCGCCTGGTGCACCGGCGTGCAATACCCTTTGTGCTCGTCGAAGCCGTATTCGGGGTACGTCGTGTGCAGCGCCTTCATGATCCGGTCCCGGGTGACCTTCGCCACCACGCTCGCCGCCGCGACACAGGCCGCCACCTGGTCGCCCTTCCACACGGCGAGACCGGGCGCGCCGAGGCCGTCGACCCGGAACCCGTCGGTGAGGGCGTAGTCGGGGCGCTCGGCCAGGCCGGCGAAGGCGCGGCGCATGCCAGCGAGGTTGGACACGTGCAGCCCCCGGCGGTCGATCTCACCCGGAGGGATGATGACGACCGACCACGCGGTGGCGCGGGCGATGACCTCGTCGTAGATCCGGTCGCGGGCCGCGGCGGTGAGCAGCTTCGAGTCGTTGAGCTCGTCGATCTCGCCGCGCCGGCCCTGCGGGAGGATGACCGCGGCGACCACGAGCGGTCCGGCGCAGGCGCCCCGGCCGGCCTCGTCGGCGCCGCCGACCCGGTCGAAGCCGCGCCGCTGCAGCGCCCGCTCCAGGGCCCACAGCCCGGCGGCACGGTGCACGACGGTGCGCGGGGGCGCCAGCATCACGCCACCTCCGGCAGCGGCGAAGGCGACGGCAGCGGCGAAGGCAACAGCGAGCGCAGCAGTGACGGCAGGTCCGGCGGATAGAACCGCTCGTCGGTCGCGTCGAGGTCGGCCGCGGACCACCACCGGGCCTCGTCGATACAGCCCTGCTCCACCTCGTTGAGCCGGGACAGGTCGATCACCGTCTCAAGAGCCCGCGCCACGAAGAACGACTGCTCCTGCGAATACCACGCGCCGTCGAAGGGGAACGTCACCGTGTCGGTGCGGACCGGCCCCTCCAACGCAGCGGGGTCGAAGCGCAGCCCGGTCTCCTCGAACGCCTCGCGCACCGCGGCGTCGAGCAGGGACTCCCCCGGCTCCACGCCGCCGCCGACGGTGAACCAGTAGGTGTGCGACGGGCGCGCCGGGTCCCAGCCGTGCAGCATCAGCACGCGGCCGGCGGGGTCCAGCAGGAGCACCCGCGCGGCCCGGCGGTCGATGTGTCCCCCGTCGCGCGTCATACGACGAGACTACGACGTCTCACTTCGCGGTCGGCGCCGGCACCTTGTCGAAGGTGTCCGGGACGCTGAGCCATTTCGCTCTGGAGAACGGCCAGAACACCACAAAAGCCCGGCCGACCACGGCGTCCTCGGAGATGGTCGCCTGCATGGGATCTTTGTTGTGGCGCAGGAAGTTGTACCGCGAGTCGCCGGATCTCGACCGGTGGTCGCCCATCACCCACAGCCGCCCGGCCGGCACCGTGACGTCGAACTGCTCCTCGCTGGGGAGGTCCTGCAGCCCGGTCTCGTCGGCGTAGATGTAGGTCTCGTCGAGGGCCTTGCCGTTGACCGTGATGCGCTGCTTGTCGTCGCAGCAGACCACGTGGTCGCCGCCGGTCGCGATGACCCGCTTGATGAAGTCCTCCTCGGACGGGTCGTTCCGCCACGAGTCGGGCGCCTCGAAGACGATGACCTCGCCCCGGTGCGGGGACCGGAAGTCGTAGACGAGCTTGTTGACGAGCACACGGTCGCGGATGAGGAGGGTGTTCTCCATCGACTCGGACGGGATGTAGAACGTCTGCAGGACGAAGGCCCGCACCACGACAGCGACGATGATCGCCACGCCCAGAAGCACTGGCAACTCGCGCCAAAACGTGTTGGGGCGCTTGGTCTGCTCGTCAATCACGCCCTGAAGGGTACGTGTTCGTCACCATCGCCGACGCCTCAACCGCTCCTGACGCGCCGAACGGGTCGAAACCGTGAGAGAAACCGCGAGTGGGGCAAGCACGATATCGGGCACCAAAGGTAATTCAGGTGCTTTCGTCACTCTCGGACCCGCCGGTCCCGACGCGCTCTTCGGCACGTTCTTGAATGTGTCGGGCACCGGTAGCCAACCCCACCGCCCGCTCGGCCACAGGATGACGAAGGCCCGCCCGATGACGTTGTCGATCGGCACCTGCCCCTGACACCGGGAGTCCTGCGACACACCGCGATGGTCGCCCATCACGAACATCTGCCCGGGCTCGACCTTGATCGGCCCGAAGCGGCGCGCCGTGCACTGCTTCGGGTTGGGGGTGGCGTCCAGCGGTGAGTCCTCGTAGACGTACGCCGACTCCTCCAGCGGATATCCGTTGACGAGGACCCGGCCCTGCACGTCGCAGCAGGCGACGGTGTCGCCGGGCAGGCCGATGACCCGTTTGATGAAGTCCTTCTCGCCGGGCTGGCTGAAGCCGACGAGGTCGCCGACGGTGCGGCCGAGCTCGGCGAAGAAGCCGGCGTCCTTGTCGACCTGGTTCTCCGGCGCCCAGTTGGCCGGGCCCTCGAACACGACGACCTCACCGCGCATGGGCTCGCGGATGTCATACAGCACCTTGTTGACCAGCACCCTGTCGCCGACGAGGAGGGTCTCCTCCATCGAGCCGGACGGGATGAAGAACGCCTGCACGAGGAACGTGCGGATGAGCACCGCCAGGCAGAACGCGACGATCAGCAGCAGCGGCAGCTCCTGCCACAGGGGCATGTTCTTGCGCTTCTTGCGGACCTTGCTGCGCCACGAGGTGGCGGAGCTGTCGTCGTCGTAGTCGCCGCGCGTCCGGGTCGAGGCGCCCCGGCCGCGGTCGTAGCCGCGCGACGGGCCCTGGGGGCCGGAGCGGCGGTCGTCGTAGCCGCCGCGGTCGTCGTAGCCCCGGTCGTCGTAACCGCGGTCGTCATACCCCTGGGCGTCATAGCCCCGGTCGTCGTAGCCCCGGTCGTCATAGCCGCGGTTGTTGTAGCCACGGGTGTCGTAGCCGCGCTCGTCGTAACCCCTGGCGTCGTAGCCGCGCTCGTCATAGCCCCGGTCGTCGAAGGCACGGTCGCGCACCACCGGCGGCTCGTCGCGGTCCCAGCGGCCCCGGCCGCGGTCACCGTACGGGTCCTCCCACGACCGGCTCGGCCGATTCCAGTCACCGCGCTCCTCAGCGGAGCCACGCCCGTCGGAAGGGCCATGCCCGCCGGAAGCGCCACGCCCGTCAGAGGACGCCGGACCACGCCCGTCGGAAGGGCCAGGCCCGTCGGCAGGGCCCCCGCGGTGCGCCGCGCGGGAGTCGCCGCGCCCCCAGGCGTCGAACGTCTGCTGGGCACCCTCGCCCGGCTGCCCCCAGTAATCGTGCTCCGGGTAGCTGTTGCCGCCGAAACCCGGCTGCCCACGCTCCCCGCCCTCCTGATCGAGGGGGCGGCGGCGTGGGTGTATGTCATCGCCGCGATCGTCGTAACCATCGCGGCCATAGTCGCTTGCCATCGGCGTCAGCCTAGAGGCACAAGACCAAAATGGGGAGCCCAGCCCCGGTTGACCGGAAAGCGAGCTTTCAGGTCAACGACTTCGAGGAGGACCCGAATCCCGGGTCCTCCTCGAAGGAAGTCGATCAAAGGTGCGGCTCAGCCGACCCTGGTGTCGCGCTTCTCCTTGATCTTGGCCTTCTTGCCCCGGAGGTCGCGCAGGTAGTAGAGCTTGGCCCGGCGCACGTCACCGCGGGTGACGACCTCGATGCGGTCGACGGCGGGGCTGTTGACCGGGTAGGTGCGCTCGACGCCGACGCCGAAGCTCACCTTCCGGACCGAGAAGGTCTCCCGCAGGCCGTCACCCTGGCGACGGATCACCACGCCCTGGAAGACCTGGACCCGGGACCGGTTGCCCTCGACGACCCGTGCGTGCACCTTGATGGTGTCACCGGCACGGAAGCTCGGGATATCGGTCCGCTGCGACATTGCGTCGAGCGCGTCCAGCGTGTTCATCGCGGCAGTTCCTCGTCACTCAAGGCACGCCCGAATCAGTGGCGCGCGAACGTAAAGATGATCATGAGGTGCGCAGGCGTCAGCCCGCAGCAACCCCACTACTTTGCCACATCGACGCCCGGAACCTGAAATCCGGCCCCCTCGAGGAGGTCGGGACGCCGCTGAGCAGTGCGCCGCAGCCCCTCCTCCCGCCGCCAGCGGGCGATCTTGCCGTGGTCGCCGGAGCGCAGCACGTCGGGCACGTCCAGCCCGCGCCACGTCGGCGGCTTGGTGTACATCGGCGCCTCGAGCACGCCCGCCGCGTGCGACTCCTCGACCAGCGAGTCGGCGTTGCCCAGCACCCCGGGCAGCAGGCGGGTCACCGCTTCGAGGACGACCAGCACCGCGACCTCGCCGCCGAAGAGGACGTAGTCGCCGAGCGAGACCTCGCTCACCCGCATCCGGGTCGCCGCGTGCTCGATCACCCGCTGATCAATTCCCTCATATCGCCCACAGGCGAACATGAGGTGCGAATCGCCCGAAAGGGCGCGAGCAAGAGTCTGCGTGAAGGGCGCACCCGCTGGCGACGGCACGATCAGGTGTGTGTCGGGGGTGGCCAGCGAATCCAACGCGGCACCCCACGGCTCGGGGCGCATCACCATGCCGGGGCCACCCCCATAGGGCGTGTCGTCCACGGTGCGGTGCACATCGTGGGTCCAGCGGCGCAGGTCGTGCACGGCGAGCTCGAGGATCCCGGTGCCACGGGCCTTGCCGATCAGCGACAGGTCCAGCGGGGCGAGATAGTCCGGGAAGATCGTGACGACGTCGACCTTCATAGGTCGAACAGGCCTTCCGGCGGCGTGACGACGATCCGCCCGCCGGGCACGTCGACCTCGGGGACGATCTCACGGACGAACGGCACCAGGCCGGTGCGGCCGTCGGTGAGCCGGACGACCAGCAGGTCGTGCGCGGGCGCGTGGTCGACGCGCAGCAGCTCGCCGAGCTTCTCCCCCGCCGTGTCGACGATGGCGAGGCCGACGAGATCGTGATCGTTCCACTCGTCGGGGTCCGTCGGGGCCGGGACGGTGGCGCTGTCGACGCAGAGCAGCACGCCGCGCATGGCCTCGGCGAGGTTGCGGTCGTAGATGCCGTCGAACACGATGAGCAGCTTGCCCTGGTGGGGGCGGACCGACTCGACGGTGACGCTCGCCGGCGGGCGCCACGCCGTGGCCGGCACGTTCTGCAGATGCCGGACCGCCGTCGAGTCGGTCACCAGGACCGACCCGACGGCGAAACGATCTGCCGGATCATCGGTGCGGATGTCGACCACGACCTCGCCGTGGACGCCGTGCGCACGAAATATCTGACCGACGACGAGGAACATGGATCAGTACGCGTCGACGATCTCGACGCGGACGCCGCGACCACCGATCGACGTGATCACCTGGCGCAGCGCCTTCGCGGTGCGACCACCGCGACCGATCACCGTGCCGAGATCCTCCGGGTTGACGCGGACCTCGAGGCGCTGACCGCGGCGGGAGTCAACCATGCGGACGCGGACATCGTCAGGGTTGTCGACGATGCCCTTGACCAGGTGCTCCAACGCGGGGCGCAGCACGTCAGGCCTCCGTGCCGGCGCCGGCACCGGTCTGCTCCTCAGCCTGCGCGGCCGGGGCCGCGGGGGCCTCTGCCGGAGCCTCAGCCGGAGTCTCGGCCTTCTTCTTCGGCTCGGCCTTCTTCGCCTTCGGCGCCTCGGCGAGACCGGCGGCGGCCTGCGCCTCGGCCTCGTAGGTGGCCCGGCGGTCCGGCGCGACGGCCTTGACCTTCAGCGGCTCGGCCGGTGCGGGCAGGCCCTTGAACTGCTGCCAGTCACCGGTCTTGGAGAGGATCGCCCGCACGGCGTCGCTCGGCTGCGCGCCGACCGAGAGCCAGTGCTGCACGCGCTCGGAGTTGACCTCGATACGCGAGGGCTCCTCCTTCGGGTGGTAGAGCCCGACGAACTCGATCGCCCGACCGTCACGCTTGGTGCGCGAGTCGGCGACGACGATGCGGTACTGCGGGTTGCGGATCTTGCCCATCCGCAGGAGCCGGATCTTGACGGCCACTTTGTTTGCTCGCTCCTGGATCTGTGTGGAAGCCGAGCGAACGTCCGGACACCGTGGGGATTGGCGCCTTCGGCTCTGCTCTGATGGAAAGGACCCGACGCCGGGTTAGAGGGCTCGACGCGAAACCTGATACCAGCCGTCCATTGTGCCAGACCCGCTACGCACCGCAAAAACCGCGGTCCCAGCCCGGCACGAGACCGGGCAGTGTCCAGTCCGAAGGTGGGGTGAAATCGGTCCAGGTGCCGTCGAACGGGAACACGCCCGCCTCGATCTCCTTCACGACCCGCTCACCCTCGGCGCGGACGAAGGCCTCGTCCGGCACCCAGTAGTGCTCCGGCAGGGCGAGGCGCTCCAGGAACTCCTCCTCGTCCTTCCAGTGCCAGGACCGGTCGGGCGCCACCACGATGTCGAGGTCCCAGTCGGTGACGTCGACGCCGGCCGCGCCACCCTCGTCACTCCAGCGCACCGCCGGGCGCTCCAGGTTGACGTACCAGTTCTTGAACCGGCCCAGATCGTCGTGGAACCACCAGACCGAGTGCGACGGGTCGCCGGGCCGGTGCAGCTTGAGCACGCCGGGCCCGTCCCAGGTGCCGTGCTTCAGCGCCGTGCCCCGGGTCACGAACTCCGTGAACGGCATCGTGCGCATCCCGAACCCGTCGCCGGAGACCTCGTTGACGACCGGCGTGCCCCGCTCGATCCACAGCAGCAGCCCGCGCTCGTCGTCGGAGACCACCCTGGCCGGGCGCACCCAGCCGAGCCGGCCCAGCCGCACGTTGCGGTGCATGACGACCTGCCCGGGCACAAACCTGACGCTCAACCGCGCTCCCTCGGTCGGTCCCAGCCCTCCGTGACCGGTGGCGGTGGGACGCTCCAGTCGGCCGGCGGCCGGTAATCGGTCCAGGTGCCGTCGAACGGCCACGCGCCGGCCTCGATCGCCGGCACGACCCGCCGGCCCTGCTCCCACACCGCCTCGGCGTCACCGACCCAGTAATGATCGGGGAAGGCGAGGCGCTCGGTGAGCTCGTCCTCGTCCTTCCAGTCCCAGCGCCGGTCCGGCCAGACCCAGATGTCCAGGTCCTGGTCGGTCAGGTCGACGCCGGCCACGGCACCGTCGTCCCAGGTGACCGACGGCTCCTCCAGGTTGACGTACCACGCCCGGAAGCGCCCGGCCGGGTCGAACAGCCACCACACCGAATACGCCGCGCCGCGCGGGTTGAACTTCAGCGTGCCCGGTCCGCGATAGATGTCCTGGATGAGCTTTTTCGGCGTCTGTACCCACTCCGCGAACGGCATCTCACGGGGGCCTCGCCCGTCGACGGTGACCTCGCGGATGACGGGGCTTCCGGTCGGCATCCAGAGCCGGAGGCCCAGCTCGTCGTCGGCGACGACCCGGGTGAGGGGTGCCCAGACCAGGGCGTCCCGGGCGAAGTGCCGGTGCAGGATCACCCGTCCTGAGCTCAGCGCCACCCGGTGATCATAGGACGACCCGGCCTTTCAGGACGATCCGCCGCGGCCGCAGCAGCTCGGTCAGGTCGTGTCGTGGATCACTGTCGTAGACGACCAGATCCGCCAGCCCGCCCTCGACCAGGCCGGGGAAGCCGAGCCACTCCCGGGCCCCCCACGAGCCGGCCCGCAGCACGTCCAGCGCCGGCATGCCGGCCTCGCGGTGCAGCAGCAGCATCTCCTGCGCGGCGAGGCCGTGCGCGATGCCGCCGCCGGCGTCGCTGCCGACGTAGATCGGCACGCCGGCCTCGTGCGCGGCGCGCACCACCGACGGGAACCGGTCGCGCAGCGCGAGCATGTGCCGGGCATACCCGGGAAATTTGTCCGAAGCGGCCGCGGCGATCCCGCCGAACGTGGCAATGTTGATCATCGTCGGGACGAGCGCGGTGCGCTGCCCGGCCATCACGTCGATGTCGTCGGCGGACAGCCCGGTGCCGTGCTCGACCGAGTCGACGCCGGCCCGGACCAGCGCGGCCACGGACTCCTCGGCGAACGTGTGGACGGCCACGCGGGCGCCCGCGGCGTGCGCGGCCGCGACGGCGCCGGCCATCGACTCGAGATCCCAGGCGGGCGCGAGGTCGCCCACGCCCCGGTCGATCCAGTCGCCGACGAGCTTCACCCAGCCGTTGCCGAGCCCGGCCTGCCGGGTGACCTCCTCGGCGAGGGAGGCGGCCCCCACCTCGACGCCGATGTCGCGCAGGTAGCGCTTCGGCGGGGCGACGTGCCGGCCCGCCCTGGCCAGCCGGGGGATCTCCGGGTCGTCGTCGAGCATCGGATAGGCGATGGGCGAGCCCGCGTCGCGGATCGCCAGGACGCCCGCGGCCCGGTCGATCAGGGCCAGGTCCCTGGCGGCGTCGACGCCGGTGGACGGGTGACCGCCGGGCGCGATGCCCAGGTGGCAGTGCGCGTCGACCAGACCGGGCAGGACGTATCCGCCGTCGGCGACCGTCACGGCGCCCGGCACCGGCGCCAGGGTCACCCGGTCCCCGACCAGCCAGAGGTCGGTCGTCGTGTCGTCCGGGAGCAGCACGCCCCGGACATGCAGTGCCTCAGGAGTCCTTGTCACGCTTCTGCAGCTTCGAGAAGTCGAGCTTCGGCAGCTTGAAGCCGGCCGGCAGGCCCGCCGAGTTGGGGTCCATGGCCGCCGGGTCGAACCCGGGCGGCAGCTGCGGCATCCCGCCGCCGAGCCGCGGCTGCCGGGCGCCGCCGCCCTTGCCACCCTTGGCGTCCTTGCGCTTGTTCTTCGGCGACTTGGTGGCCTTGCGGCGGCCGCCGGGCAGGCCCATCATGCCGCCCATCTGCTTCATCATCTTCTGCGCGTCGGCGAAGCGGTTGAGCAGCTGGTTGACGTCGGTGACGGTGACGCCGGAGCCGTTGGCGATACGGACCCGGCGGGACGCGTTGAGGATCTTGGGGTTGGTGCGCTCGCCCGGGGTCATCGAGCGGATGATCGCGGTGACCTTGTCGAAGTGCTTGTCGTCGATCTCGGCCAGCTGGTCCTTCATCTGGCCCATGCCGGGCATCATCGCCAGGACGTTGGCGATCGGGCCCATCCGCCGCACCGCCTGCAGCTGCTCGAGGAAGTCCTCCAGCGTGAACGACTCGCCGCCCATGAGCTTGGCGGCCATCCGCTCCTTCTGGTCGTCCTCGAACGCCAGCTCGGCCTGCTCGATCAGGGTGAGCACGTCACCCATGCCGAGGATGCGCGAGGCCATCCGGTCGGGGTGGAAGACGTCGAAGTCCTCGAGCTTCTCACCGGTCGACGCGAACATGATCGGCTGGCCGGTGACGTGGCGGACGGAGAGCGCGGCACCACCGCGGGCGTCGCCGTCGAGCTTGGACAGGACCACGCCGGTGATGCCGACGCCGTCGCGGAACGCCTGGGCGGTGGTGACGGCGTCCTGGCCGACCATCGCGTCGATGACGAAGATGACCTCGTCGGGGTCGACCGCGTCACGGATGTCGGCGGCCTGCTGCATCATCTCGGCGTCGATGCCGAGGCGGCCGGCGGTGTCGACGATGACGATGTCGCGCATCTGCCGCCGGGCGTGCTCGATCGACTCGCGGGCGACGCTGACCGGGTCGCCGACGCCGTTGCCGGGCTGCGGCGCGTAGACCTCCACGCCGGCCCGGCCGCCGAGGACCTGCAGCTGGTTGACGGCGTTGGGGCGCTGGAGGTCACAGGCGACGAGCAGCGGCTGGTGCCCCTGCGCCTTGAGCCAGCGGGCGAGCTTGCCCGCCAGGGTGGTCTTGCCGGAGCCCTGGAGACCGGCCAGCATGATCACGGTCGGCGCGGTCTTGGCGAACTGCAGCCGGCGGGCCTCGCCGCCGAGCGTCGCGACCAGCTCCTCGTGCACGATCTTGATGACCTGCTGGGCCGGGTTGAGGGCCTTGGACACCTCGGCGCCGCGGGCGCGCTCCTTGAGCCGGGCGATGAAGTCCTTCACCACCGGCAGCGCGACGTCCGCCTCGAGCAACGCGAGGCGGATCTCCCGCGCGGTGGCGTCGACGTCAGCGTCGGTGAGCCTGCCCTTGCTCTTCAGCTTCGAGAAGATGCCGGAGAGCCGGTCACTCAGGGTGTCAAACACGACGAATCCGTCCTCGAGGTAGGCGCTGCTGCAAAGGGTAACCGACGCTACGCGGGGGTCGCCGCCTGTAGCACGGCGTCCTGCACCCGCGCCTTGTCGTCGGCGGACAGCTCACCGGCCAGGTAGAAGGCGTCGACGACCTCCCCGCCCAGGGTCGAGATGCGCGCGGAACGCACGTCGGCGCCGACGTCCTCCAGGGCCCGGGCCACCCGGAAGAGCAGGCCGGGCGTGTCGGAGGCGCGCAGCTCCAGGACGGTGGCGGCGGTCGCGGCGGCCGGCGGCTGCCACACCACCCGCGGCGGCACGGCGTTGCGGTGCCTGGCGGAGCGCTCCCGGGCGGCGAGCCGCTCGGCGACGGGCAGCTCGCCGAGCACGGCGCGGCGCAGGTCGCTGGCGATCGCCTCCTTGTCGAGCTCGCCGCCATACCGTGGCTGGACCGCGCAGACCATCCTGGCCAGGCCGCCCGAGCTGATCGTGTCGGCGGTGACCACGTCGAGGCGGTGCAGCGACAGGCAGCCGGCCACTGCGGCGAGCAGCCCGCGCCGGTCGCGCGCCGTCACCGACACCGTGTCGGTGTCGATCTCCACCGCCGGCAGTTTCGACGGTGACGGCAGCGCCGCGGCCGGCGAGGGCGGCGGGGCGACCACGCCGGTGTCCAGGGCCCGCTCGACATGCCTGACCAGGTCCGCGATGAGCCGGCCCTTCCAGTCCGACCAGGCACCGGGCCCGGTCGCGGCGGCGTCGGCCCGGGCGAGCGCGTGCAGCACGGCGAGGGTGGAGGCGTCACCGACGGCGGCGGCCACCCCGGCGATGGTCTGCGGGTCGCTGAGGTCGCGGCGGGTCGCGGTGTCCGGCAGCAGCAGGTGCAGCCGGACGACCTTCTCGACCTGCTCGACGTCGCCGGGCGGCAGGCCGAGCCGGGACGCGATGTCGGCCGCGATCGGCGCGCCGACGGTGCTGTGGTCGCCGGCCAGGCCCTTGCCGACGTCGTGCAGCAGCCCGCAGAGCACCAGCAGGTCCGGGCGGTCGACGTCGCGGGACAGCTTCGCCGCGTGCCGGGCCGTCTCGACCAGATGCCGGTCGACGGTGAACAGGTGCACCGGGCTGTGCTGCGGCAGGCTGCGGACCCGGGCCCATTCGGGCAGCCAGTTCACCACGAGGCCGTAGCGGTCGCAGGCCTCCCAGATCGAGATCATCGAGGGGCCGCTGCCCAGCAGCGTGAGCAGGGCGTCGCGGGCGGGTGCCGGCCACGGCTGGGGCATCGGCGCGGCGAACCCGCCGAGCCACTCCAGGGTCGCGTGCGCGATCGGCAGCTCGGCCCGGGCCGCGGCGGCGGCGACCCGCAGCGGCAGCGTCGGGTCGGGCCGCGGGGTCACCGCGGCCCGCGCCAGGACCACCTCACCGTGCTGCTCGACGACGTCCCGGGCGAGCGGCCGGCGCTCCGCGTGGCCGCGCGTGCCGGGCGACGACCAGCGCTCCACCGCCCGCCAGGCGTCGTCGCTGGCATACGCGATGGTGCGGGCCGCCTCGGCGATGCGCCGCAGCACCTCGTCGCGGTCGCCGAGGTCGAGCAGCTCGGCGACCTCGTCACGGTCCTGGGCGAGGAGCCGGTCGACCCGGCGGCCACGCACCGCGTGCAGCGCGTCGCGGACGTCGAGCAGCGTCCGGTACGCACCACGGACGGCCGGGCGGGGTCCGTCGGCGACGCCGGCGAAGCCGATGCCGCGCAGCACGCCCACGTCGCGCAGGCCGCCGCGGGACTCCTTGACGTCGCCTTCGAGCAGGAACGCCAGCTCCCCGTGGGCGTCCCAGCGGGCCTGGGTCAGCGCGCGCAGCGAGGGCAGCAGGTGGCGGGCCTCACGCCGCCACTGCGCGACCGCGTCGGTGTGCAGGCGGGCCAGCAGGCCGGCGTCGCCGGCGACGAGCCGGGCGTCGAGCAGCCCGAGGGCGACCTTCAGGTCCTCCCTGGCCAGGTCGAGCGCCTGCGAAGGGGTCCGGGTCGAGTGGTCGAGGGCGAACTTGGCGTCCCAGATCTGATACCAGATCCGCGTGCCGAGCTCGTCGGCGAACGTGGAGTTCGAAGCGGTGTGCAGCAGCACCAGGTCGAGGTCGCTGCGCGGGGCGCACTCGCGACGGCCGAGTCCGCCGACCGCGACCAGGGCGAGGCCGTCAGCGACGCCGCCCGTCGACGCGTAGACGGCGGCGAGCCAGGCGTCGAGCGCGGCCGACCGCGAAGCTCGCGCGGCGGCGCCCGCCCCGGTGGAAAGGACCGGAACGGGCGCCGACGGTTGTGTCATGTGTTCAGTATTCAGGTGTGTTCAGTCCTCAGAGCGCGTCGAGGCCGCGTTCGCCGGTGCGGACCCGGATGACCTCGTCGACCGAGGTGACCCACACCTTGCCGTCACCGATCTTGCCGGTGCGGGCGGCGGTGACGATGGCGTCCACGACCTTCTCGAAGTCCAGCTCGTCGGTGACGATCTCGACGCGGATCTTCGGGACGAACTCCACCGTGTACTCCGCACCGCGGTAGACCTCGGTGTGGCCCTTCTGACGTCCGTATCCCTGAACCTCGCTCACGGTCAGGCCGGCCACACCAAGTGCGTGCAGGGCCTCTTTCACCGCGTCGAGCTGATACGGCTTGATGACCGCGGTCACCAGCTTCATGCCCATTCCCTCCGTCATCCCTCGACGCTAACCGGCAACTGATTCCGACGCCGGGGCCTGCGCCGCCGGTGCTGATGCACTCTTACCGAGCCCCGCCAGGGCGAAGGCACCGGACGAGCCGCTGCTCCCACCCGGGTTGGAAAGATCGTAACCACTCTCGGCGTGCTCCGAGATGTCGATACCCTCGGTCTCCGCCTCGGGCTTGACCCGGAAGCCGATCGTCTTCTCGATGATCCAGGCGAGGCCGAAGGCGACCGCGAAGGACCAGACGGTGACGATCGCCGCCGCGCCGGCCTGGCTGCCGAGCTGTCCCGCGCCGCCGCCGAAGAACAGACCGTCCTTGGCGCCGAAGGCCGACTCGATCGAGGGGTTGGTCCCGACGTGGGCGAAGAAGCCGAGCCACAGGGTGCCGATCCAGCCACCGACGAAGTGCACGCCGACCACGTCGAGCGAGTCGTCGAAGCCGAAGCGGTACTTGAGGCTGACCGCGAGGGCGCAGAGGACGCCGGCGACGAGGCCGAGCAGGACCGCGGACCACGGGTCGATGAAGCCACAGGCGGGGGTGATCGCGACCAGGCCGGCGATGGCACCGGACGAGGCACCGACCAGGGTCGGCTTGCGGTCACGGATCCACTCGACGATGACCCAGCCGAGGACGGCCGCGGCGGTCGCGACCTGGGTGTTGATGAACGCCAGGCCGGTGACGCTGTCGACGGTCAGCTCGGAGCCCGCGTTGAAGCCGAACCAGCCGAACCACAGCAGACCGGCGCCGAGGGCGACGAACGGCACGTTGTGCGGCTTCATGCTCTCCCGCGGCCAGCCGATGCGCTTGCCGAGGACCAGCGCGACACCGAGTGCTGCCGCACCGGCGTTGATGTGCACCGCGGTGCCACCGGCGAAGTCGAGCGGGTGGAGCTTCTGGAAGATCCAGCCGCCGCCCCACACGTTGTGGGCGACCGGGAAGTACACCAGCGTGGCCCAGCCCAGGGCGAACAGCAGCCAGCCGGCGAACTTCGCCCGGTCGGAGATGGCGCCGCTGATCAGCGCGACGGTGATGACCGCGAAGGTCATCTGGAACGCCATGAAGACGTAGACCGGGATGCCCGTGGCGCCCCAGAGGTCCGTCTCGGCCAGGAACGTCTTGGTGCCCGGGAAGCTGGTCAGGTCACCGATGAGGCCGCCGGCGGTGTCCGTGCCGAATGACATGCTGAAGCCGTAGAAGAGCCAGATCACGCTGACGAGCCCGATGGCGGAGAAGCTCATCATCATCATGTTCAGAGCGCCCTTGGCACGGTTCAGGCCACCGTAGAACAGTGCCAGACCCGGCGTCATGAGCAGCACGAGCGCTGTGGAGATCAGCAACCATGCGGTATTACTGCCGTTAAAAGGCGTCGGTTCCGGCACGCCGGCCTCCTATTAGTCGGATCCTCCCTCCGGCCTTCGAGGCAACGTCGCCCTTCGACCGGTTGGCCGAGAGCTTCTAGGGCCCACGTTTCGCGCACCGGCGCTGAGCGGTTTCTAAGGCGTCACGTCATGTTTCCAGCGTGTGAAGAAACCTTCACACGTCCGGGCAAGCCCTATCGAAGGGCATATTCGAGCGTGTGCCGCTCGTAGTCGATGAGCCGCAGGTCACGGACCGGACGGCGGAGGTGGCCCTTGTGCACGATCCGCACGAAGGCCGGGTCCCCGGCGGCCGCCATCCGTCGAATACCTTCGATGTGATCGACGATTCGTTTCCGGATGACGCGCACGAGGCGGTGCCGGTCACGGGGGGTCAGACCATACGCGTCGGCGAACATGCGCAGCCGTCGTGGGCGGTTCGGCCGCTTCCAGCCCAGGGTGTAGGAGTCCCGGTCGGAGAAGAGCGGGACCCAGGTCCAGGCCGCATACGCGACGTCGTAGATCCTGGCGCCCGGCGAGGCGAGGTCGAAGTCGATCAGCGACAACGTCCCGTCGGGCCGCCAGATGACGTTGTGCGGCGCCGCGTCGTGGTGACAGATCACCTCGGTGTCCGGCGGCGGCGGGCCGAAGGAGCGCCACACCGCGTTGGGCGGCGGGCGGAACCCGGCCTGCGCGTCGTGGAACATCCGCAGCATCGTCGCCACGGTGACCATCGCCTCGTCGGTCACCCAGTGCGGGGCGAGCGGATAGCCGCCCGACTCGCCCTCCAGGTAGGACAGGACCTCACGGCCCCGCTCGTCGATGCCGAACGCCCTCGGCGCGCCGGTGAACCCGACATACTCCAGGTGCCGCAGCAGCGCATGCACCGCCGGCGTCCAGGGGCCGGCGTTGCGGCGCACGGTGTCTCCCGAGCGCACCACGACGGACGTGTTTCCGCCGTGGAGGGGGATCTCCTGCTGCGTCACGTGTAGTCCTTCACGTTCCGGTCGAGTCTCGTCAGGCTTACCAGCGTGCCTTTAGCGTCCGAGGTTACGCGTCCGTGCCAATGAGTGCGTCGACGAACTGCCGGGCATCGAAGGGCGCCAGATCGTCCGGGCCCTCGCCGAGGCCGACGAGCTTCACCGGAATGCCCAGTTTCCGCTGGACGGCGATGACGATCCCGCCCTTGGCGGTGCCGTCGAGCTTCGTGAGCACCACCCCCGTGACGTCGACCACCTCGGTGAAGACCCGCGCCTGCTCCAGGCCGTTCTGGCCGGTGGTGGCGTCGAGGATCAGCAACGTCTCGTCGACCGGCCCGTGCTTCTCCACCACCCGCTTGACCTTGCCCAGCTCATCCATCAGGCCGACCTTGTTCTGCAGCCGTCCGGCGGTGTCGATCAGCACGGTGTCCACACCGGCTTCGATACCCCGTTTCACCGCGTCGAACGCCACCGACGCCGGATCCGCGCCCTCGGGGCCGCGGACCACCTCGGCGCCCACCCGGCTGCCCCAGGTGGCGAGCTGCTCGGAGGCGGCCGCCCGGAACGTGTCGGCGGCGCCCATCACCACGGTGTGGCCGTCGGCGACCAGCACCCGCGCGATCTTGCCGCAGGTGGTCGTCTTCCCCGCGCCGTTGACGCCGACGACCAGCAGGACCGCCGGCCGGCCGTCGCGCTGGGTCGCGGCCAGCCCGCGGTCCATCTCCGGGGCCAGCGCGGCGACCAGCTCGTCGGCGAGCATGTCGCGCAGGTCGGAGGCGGTCGCGGTGCCGTGCACGCGGGCCCGCTCACGGAGCTTGCCGACGATCTCGGTGGTCGCGGCGACCCCGACGTCGGCGCCGATGAGGGTCTCCTCGATCTCGTCCCAGGTGTCGTCGTCGAGCTTGTCGCGCGACAGCAGGGCGAGCAGGCCCTTGCCGAAGACGTTCTGCGAGCGCGACAGCCGGGCCCGCAGCCGCACCAGACGCCCGGCGGTCGGCTCCGGGGTCTCGACCGGCGGCGGCACCTCGACGACCGGCGGCGGCGCCTCCACCACGGGCGGCGGCGCCTCCACGACCGGGGGCACCTGCTTTTTCGGCGGCAGCTTCGTCGGTACGGGTGGCGCCTGCTTGGTCGGTGCCGGCGGCGCCTGCTTCACGGGCGGAGCGGTCGGCTTCTGCGCCGGTGGAAGGGTCGGTGGCTTGCGGAAACGGGGCGCTACCAGCGCGAGGGTCGCCCCGATCACCACGACGAGCAGCACCAGGCCGAAGACGATGTACGACTCCATGGCAGGAATCCTCCCAGACGACGCGCTCCGGGGCCCGAAGTGGCGCCAGGTCCGCCCACGCAGGATCATCTTCAGTGCACCCCCCGCAGGCACTGGAGGTCCGTGACATGCCGGAGGACGACTCACCCCGAAGCCTCGACGAGGATCACGGCCCGCTGGTCCTGGGGCCTGTCCTGCGCCGCGTCGAAGGCGACCGGGCGACGATCTGGGTGGAGACGTCCCATCCGGCGACGGTCGCGGTCGACGCCGCCCCCGCGAGCGGTTCCGCCCGGACCTTCACCGTCCACGGGCACCATTACGCCCTGGTCGTGGTGTCCGGGCTGCCCGAGGGCGCCGTCACGCCGTACACCGTGAGCATCGACGGCGCACCGGTCTGGCCGCTGCCGGGGAACACCTCCCCACCCTCCGCGATCCGCACGAGGCCGGACGGTGCGGCGGTCCGGCTGATCTTCGGCTCCTGCCGCGAGTCGAGTCCGCTGAGCGTGACCCGGTTCCCGCCCGACGCGCTGGACGCCTACGCGGGCCGCCTGATCGAGTCGATCAACGCCGACGCGCCCACGGAGTGGCCCGACCTGCTCGTGCTGCTCGGTGACCAGGTGTACGCCGACGAGACGCCCGAGAAGATCCAGCGGTGGCTCGGCCGGCGCAAGCGCCGCGCCGACGCGCCGAAGAAGCAGGTGGTGGACTTCCACGAGTACACCAAGCTCTACCTCGACTCCTGGGGCGACCCGGAGATCCGCTGGCTGCTGTCCACCGTGCCCAGCGTGATGATCTTCGACGACCACGAGATCATCGACGACTGGAACACCTCCGACCGCTGGCGCACGTCCATGGCCGCGCTGTCATGGTGGGAGGAGCGCATCCGGGCCGGTCTGTCCTCCTACTGGGTCTACCAGCACCTCGGCAACATCGCCCCGAGCGCGCTGGCCGACGACCCGGTGTATGCGGCCGTCCTTTCGGCCGGCGACTCCTCCGGCGGCGATGCCACCGAGGTGCTGGACGCGTTCGGCACCCGCGCCGACCACGAGCCCACCGCGTACCGGTGGAGCTACGCCATCGACATCGACCGCACCCGCCTCGTCGTCGTCGACAACCGCGCCGCCCGCGTCCTGGCCCGCGGCCACCGGGCGATGCTGGCGGAGTCGGAGTGGACCTGGTTCACCGAGCAGATCCCCGGCGACTACGACCACCTGCTGATCGGCTCCTCGCTGCCCTGGCTGCTGCCCCCGGCGATCCACCACCTGGAGGCCGCCACCGAGCGGCTGGCCGAGTCGCCCCGCAACTGGGTCTCGAAGGTCGGCGAGAAGCTCCGCCAGGCCGTCGACCTGGAGCACTGGGCCGCGTTCAAGCGCTCGTTCGACGCCCTCACCGCCCTGCTCAGCCAGGTCGGCGCCGGTCAGGGCGGCGTCTCACCGCCACCGGCGTCGATCAGCGTGCTCTCCGGTGACGTGCACCACTCCTACGCCGCCCGCGCCGTGCTCGGACCCGACGTGGTCAGCCCGATCCACCAGTTGACCTGCTCCCCGGTGCACAACGACATGCCGAGGTACATCCGGCCCGCGATGAAGTTCGGCTGGAACCCGCCCGCCGCGAAGCTGATGCGCTCCCTGGCCCGCTCCGTCGGCCTGCCCCGGCCGCCGGTGCGCTGGGACAAGACCGCCGACCCCTACTTCGGCAACGCCGTCGGCGTGCTCGTGCTCGACGGCCGCTCCGCACACGTCACGGTCGAGGGCACCCGGCCCGACAAGACCCTCGGCGAGGTGGCCTCACTCAAGCTGACCTGAGGCCGTTCGCCTGGCGCAGGGTCACCGGCGCCACTCGCGTGCGTCCGGTGAGATACCCCACAGCGGGTCGCGGCCGCAGGTCGCGTCGCGGCCGTCCACGGCCGCGGGCTTGTCGCGACCGTCAGGTCGCGGCTGCGCGACTGTCCGCGGACCCGGCAGGGAGGCCGTTCACGGCCGACTGGTGGCTGACGGGAGCGGCGGACCTCGCGCCCGACGGACCGGAGCAGAGAAACTTGACCTTGGAGACTTTGACACGCCAGGGCGGGCCAAAGTCTCCAAGGTCAACGATCAGCTGGAATAGGCCTCCAGTTCGAAGATGCGGGCGGCGGTGTCCGAGTCGTTCGTCGGGGTGATCACGTTGAGGCGGAGATGCCGGGCGGTCACCGGGGTGAACGTGTGCGTGGTCGTGCTCGCCGTGTTGTTTCTGACCTGGGCGACCGTGGTCCAGGTGTTGCCGTCCAGGCTGGTCTGCAGGTCGAAGTCCTTCGTGTTCCAGCTGGTCTTCTCGCCGCCGGCGCCCGAGTGGCGCAGGACGACCCGGCCGACCTGCTGGTTCGAGCCCAGATCGACGCGCAGCCACTTGCTGGCGCCCAGGGCGCACCACTTGTCGGAGAGGCCGCCGGTCCAGCTGCCGTTGACAGCCTTCGCGGGTGCCTCCGCCGCGGCGCACTGCGACGACGCGGTGGCCGGCTTGTTCAGCGCCAGGTTCGTGACCGGCGGCGTCGTGTCCGGGACGAACAGCTTGATGTCGGTGAGGCTGGCGGAGCCCTCGTAGACGTTGGTGTAGAGGTCACCGATCACGAACGAGTCGGGGTAGGCGGACCCCGACGGCCACTGGTTGGGCCAGGTGGTGCTGCCGAAGTCGTCGTTCTGGACCAGGTTGCCGTTGAACTGCCCGTTGTAGCCGGCGGCGGTGGTGTTGTAGTGCCAGATCGGCACGTTGTTGACCACGAAGTCGCGGTGGAAGCGCAGCGTGCGCTGGCCGGAGCGGGCGAAGTTGCCGGTCGCCTCGAGGGTGTAGCCGGTCGCGTCGCGTTCGATGGCGAACGTGTAGTACTCGTTCGGCATCAGTTCCGGCTGCAGCTCGCCGGCGCTGGAGAGCTGGTTCTCGGCCGCGCCGCCGGAGCAGCTGGTCATGAACCACTGGGAGTTGCCGGGCAGGCCGCCCGCGCCGGGGTTCCAGTTCGGCATCCCGGAGATCCACATGTTGACGGTGTTGAAGTTGCCGTCGCGGTAGTTGTAGTAGGTGTTGTTGGCCGCGTTGCAGACCCGGCCGCCGGTGCCCGAGCCGACCCGGTCGGGGTGCTGGGAGAAGGAGTCCATCAGCACCTTGCGGTGGTAGTGCCAGAAGTGGTTGTTGCGGGGCGCCGGGTTCGCGAAGTCCACGATGGACAGGAAGTGGAAGCCGTTGTACCCGTACGGCCCGGCCCGCACGTCCTGCCACTCGCAGTAGGGCACGGCCGCGTTGCCGCTCCAGCCGGGGCTGTTGGAGCCCTCGCCCCACGGGTGCTGGGTCTTGCAGCCAGCGGTGCCGTAGCCGTTGACCCGGCCGCCGTAGTTGATGGTGCCGTTGCGCTTGCCGCCGAAGTCGATGGTCTTGAGCTTGTATTCGATGCGGTACTGGTCGGGCAGCGCCTGCGTCGGCCGGAAGATCGCGCCGCCGGTGCTCTCGGGGACGTTGAGGACCGCGGCGCTGGACCCGCCGACCGTGCCGGTGGTGATCGACGGCGGCGCCTCCAGCACGCCGTCCTTGTTGAAGTCACGGGCGGACAGGGAGGCGGTGAGCCAGCCGTTCTGGCCGACGGTGAACTCCTTGCGGTAGGTGTCGAAGGAGTTGAACTGGGTGGTCCAGGCCGGGCCGTAGTCGTTGCGGTACCACTGCCCGGCGTCGTCGGTGATCGTGTCGAACGGGTTGGCGTAGGTCTCCCGGACCCACGGCGCGTTACCGGTGTTGATGGGCTGGGCGAAGTTCTCGGAGTACAGCAGGCGCCAGGTCGGCGCGGCGGCGGCGGGGGTGGCCGGGATCGCGATCAGTGACCCGGCGACCAAGACCCCGGTGAGCAGTCGTCTCACAACAGGCTCCTAGAGGTATTGGGACGCGTTGTCCTTGGTGATCTGCGGCGACGGCACGACGGTGTCCTTCTCCACCTTGGCGCCGCCGAGCACCTCGACGGTGCGGTCCAGGGCGAGCTTGCCGATCACGTTCGGGCTGTTGAGGCCGGTCACGACGTAGTTGGTGCCGTCGAGGATGGCCTTGAGCGCCTCGGCCTGGCCGTCGACGCCGGCGAGGACGATCTGGGCCGTCTTGCCGGCCGAGGCGATCGCCCGCTGCGCGCCGAGGCACATGGCGTCGTTCTCGCAGAAGACGGCGACGAGGTCGGGGTGCTTGGCCAGCAGGCCCTCCATGACGGTGAGCCCGCCGTCGGAGCCCCAGTTGCCGAAGTCGGACGCCTCGACCAGGGTGATGTCGGACTTGGTGCCGAGCACCGACTTCAACCCGTTGGTGCGGGCCAGACCGATCGAGTTGTCGGCCGGGCCGCCCTTGATGATCGCGACCTTGCCCTTGACCTTGGCCGCGAGGAACTCGCCGTCCTGCTTGCCGATGGCCTCGTTGTCCGGCCCGATCCAGCTCGTGTACTCGCCGGTGGAGAACTTGCGGTCGACCAGCACGACGGGCTTCTTCGCCGCCTTGATCGCGTTCAGGGCGGCCGGGGCCGACTCGAGCGGGCCGCCGGAGATGATGATCGCGTCGACGTTCTTGCTGAGCAGGTCCTCGACGTTGGCGGCGAGCTTGGCGGCGTCGCCCCCGGCGTCGGTGCTGACGATCTTCACGTTGCCCTTGGTCTTGGCCTGCGCGGCGATGGCGGCGTCCATGCCGCTGAAGTACGGCCCGCTGAGCAGGAAGTTCGCGACCCCGATGGTGTAGCCGTCCTTCTTGCCGGCTGCGTCGTCGCTGCAGCCGGCCAGGCCGAGCGCCGCCACCAGGACCAGGGATAAGGCTTTTCTCATGCGCGTCCCTTCGCTTCGGAACGCGGCCGCCGCGTGCGCTGCACGAGGATGACCGCGATGATGATCAGTCCCTTGAGCACCTGCTGCCAGAACGACTGCACGCCGTACAGGTTGAGCAGGTTGTTGATCAGGACCAGGACGAGCACCCCGCCGAAGGCACCCTTCGCCGAACCCCGGCCGCCGGACAGGCTCGCGCCGCCGATGACGCAGGCCGCGATCGCGTCGAGCTCGAAAGCGACCCCGACGCTGGGTTGTGCGATGCCGACTCTGCTGGTGAGGATGATTCCGGCGAGTCCGGCACAGAGACCGCTGATGGTGTACGCGAGCACGATGTGCCGACGCACGTCGATGCCCGCGAGGCGGACCGTCTCGGCGTTGCCGCCGATGGCGATGATCGAGCGCCCGGGTGGCGTCCGGGCCAGGAAGACGCCGCCGATGCCGAAGACGGCCAGCATGATCAGCGTGATCAGGGGGATGGGACCGACCATGGCCGAGCCCAGCGTGAGGAAGCCGGGGTCGGCCGGTGCGATCGGCACCTCCGAGTAGACGAACGCGAGCCCGCGGATCGTGGTGAGCGCCGCGAGGGTGACGACGAACGGCGCGAGCTCGAACCGGGCCACGAGGACGCCGTTGACCGCGCCGAACGCGATCCCGCTCGCGACGCCGACCAGCATCGCCAGCGGGATCGGCAGGTCCGCGACGAGCCCAGCGGTCACGATCCCGCTGAACGCGACGACCGAGCCGACGGACAGGTCGATGCCGCCGGTGAGGATGACCACGAGCATGCCGAAGGCGAGCAGCCCGGTGGTCACCATCTGTTTGAGCAGGTTGGTGAGGTTGGTGGCGGTGAGGAAGCTCTCGGACGTGGTGGCGGCCACGATGATCAGCGCCGCGATCAGCAGCGTGAACGCCGCCTCGACCGTGACGTCCCGGCCACGGACGCGGACTGCCAAGGTTGTCATGCTGCGATCGCCCTTTCCAGGACCTGTTCCTCGGTGGTGCCCTCCGACGGCAGCTCGCCGGTGAGCCGGCCCTGGCGCATGACGAGGACCCGGTCGGTGGCGCCGAGCACCTCGGTCAGGTCGGAGGAGATGAGCAGCACGGCGAGCCCGTCGCGGGCGAGGCCGTCGATCATGCGGTAGATGTCGACCCGGGTCGCCATGTCCACGCCCCGGGTGGGTTCGTCGAGGATCAGCACCCGCGGATCCGTGAGCAGCCACTTCGCCAGCACGACCTTCTGCTGGTTTCCGCCGCTCAGGTGCACGACCGGCATGGTCGCGCAGCCCTGGGGTGCGATGGCCAGGTCCTGGATCATGGCGGCCGCGTCGGTCCGCTGTCGCTGGCGGTCGATGAGCGGCCCGCGGGCGGTGGAGCGCCAGGTGGTGAGCCCGATGTTGTCCCGCACGGTCATGCCGAGGACGAGGCCGCTGCCGGCCCGGTCCTCGGTGACCATCGCCACGCCGGCGCGGATCGCCTCCGCGGGACTGCGGAACGCCGCGCCGGCGGTCGGCCTGGCTGCGCCGAAGACGCATGCGGCGAGTTCGGTCCGGCCCGACCCGACCAGGCCGAACAGCCCGACGATCTCCCCGGCCCGCAGCGTGAACGACACGCCGTCGAACTCCCCCGTCCGGCCGAGTCCGTCGACGGTCAGCAGCGGCTCGCCCGGGGCGGGCCGCCGCTCGGGGTAGATGCGGTCGAGGGTCCGGCCCGCCATGAGCCGGATGAGCGAGCCCTCGTCGGTAGCGTCCGGCGTGGTCGTCGCCACGACGCGGCCGTCCTTGACCACGACGATCCGGGTGGCGAGCTCGAGGACCTCGGCGAGGCGGTGCGACACGTACACCACCAGGACCCCGCGCGACTGCAGGCGCCGGATCAGCGCGAACAGCGCGTCGAGGTCGGCGCCGGCGAGGACCGCGGAGGGTTCGTCGAGGACGAGGACGCTGGGCTCACTCACGAGGGCCTTCGCGATCTCGACCATCTGCTGGCGGGCCACGGTCAGCCGGCCGGCCCGGGTCCGCGGGTCGATCACCCCGAACCCGGCCTCCTGCAGCAGTTGCCCGGCCCGGCGGTGCGCCGCCGGCCAGTCGATCAGACCGAACCGCCGCGGGAAGTTGCCCATCAGCAGGTTCTCCGTGACGGTGAGCTCCGGCACGAGGGAGAGCTCCTGATGGACGGTCCGGATGCCGTGCGCGTGGGCGTCGTGCGGCGAGCTGACCGCCAGTTCGACGCCGTCCCACGTCAGCGTGCCGGAGCTCATCGGCACCGCACCCGAAAGGATCTTGATCAGGGTGGACTTGCCGGCACCGTTGGCACCCACGATCGCGAGGACCTCGCCCGGCGCGCCGTCCAGCGTCACGCCGTGCAGGACCTCGACGCCGCCGTAGGACTTGTGGACCTCGTGCAGCCGCAGCGTCATCGGAAGGCGTCCATGACGACGACGGTCTTCTGCCGGGTGAAGTCCAGGACGGTGTCGTGGATGCCCTCCCGGTAGCCGCCGGTGTCCTTGGTGCCGCCGAACGGCAGGTTCTCCGCCCGCAGCGCGGTCGAGCCGTTGATCACGACGCCGCCGACGTCCAGCTGCTTGGCGATGCTCAGCGCGCGGGAGATGTCGCGGGTGAAGACGGCGGCGTGCAGCCCGTACGGTGAGGCGTTGGCGAGCCGGACCGCCTCCTCCGGGTCGTCGAAGCGGGCGACCGGCGCCACCGGCCCGAAGATCTCCTCCGCGAAGGCCGGGCTGTCGGCGGGCACGTCGACGAGGACCGTCGGGTCCATGAAGGCCCGGCTGCGGATCCCGCCGGCGACGAGCCGGGCACCGTCGGCGACGAGCGTGCGGACGGCGTCGAGCACCCGGCCGGCGGCCTCCTCGGCGATGAGCGGGCCGACGTCGGTGGACTCGAGGAGCTGGTCGCCGACCGTCAGCTTCGCGGTCTGCGCGACGAGCGCGTCCACGAAGGAGTCGTGCACGGCGGACTGGACGTACACCCGCTTCACCGCGCAACAGATCTGGCCGTTGCCCCGGGCGAGCCGGCCGAGGACGACGGCGCGGGCGGCCTCCTCGACGTCGGCGTCGGCGCAGACGATGAGCGCGTCGTTGCCGCCGAGCTCCAGGTAGACCTTCTTCAGCGTGCCGGCCGCGCGGCGGGCGATCTCCCGGCCGGCGGCGGTGCTGCCGGTGAGGGTGACGGCGGCGATCCCGGGCAGCTCGGCGAGCTGCTGGCTGACCTCCGCGCCACCGATCACGACCTGATGCGCGTATTCGGGAGCGGCATTTTGTACCAATTCCGCCACTTTTGTCATGGCGAGTGGGCAGCGGGCCGGGGGTTGGACGACGACCGCGTTGCCGGCGGCGAGGGCGGCGGCGGCCTTGTGGGCGTACAGCTCGACGGGGTAGTTGAACGGCACGAGCGCGGCGACGACCCCGAGCGGCTCGCGCACGGTGACCGCCAGGTGGTGCTCCAGCCCCGGCACCGCGTCCAGGGGGATCTGCCGGCCGAAGAGCCTGGTCGCCTCCCCCGCGTAGCCGCGGAAGATGCGGACGGCGGCCTCGACCTCGCCGCGGGTCTGCTGGATCGGCTTGCCGTTCTCGGCGGCGAGCAGCCGGGCCAGGTCCTCCAGCTCGGCCGCGATCCCGTCGGCGACGCGGCGGAGCAGGTCGGCTCGCTCGTGCGCGGGGGTGGCGGCCATCGCACGCTGGCCCGTCGCCGCTTGTTGGACGATCGCGGCGACCTGTGCCGCGTCGGTTGCCGGCACCTCCCCCAGCACTTCCCCGGTGCCGGGATTGCGCACGGTGACAACGGCCATGATGGCTGGGCCCTCCTCGAAGACGGCGGTCGCGGGCGTGCCCTTTTTCGTGCAGGGCAGGTCCGCCGGCGCCGTCCGGCGAGGATGAAGGCAGGACCGCGGTGAGTGAGGGTGGGCTCACCGGAATCGGTCTTTGTTAATCTACCGAACGAACCTCCGAAGTCAAGGTCGGCATACGATCAACGGCATGAGCATCTACGACGTCAAGATCGCCGGCCTGCAGGGCGATCCTCTGGACCTCGGCCAGTTCCGCGGCCACCCCGTGCTGGTCGTCAACGTGGCCTCGAAGTGCGGGCTGACCCCGCAGTACACCGAGCTCGAGGCGCTGCAGAAGGAGTACGCGGACCGCGGCTTCACCGTGCTCGGCGTGCCGTGCAACCAGTTCGGCGGCCAGGAGCCGGGCACCACCGAGGAGATCGCCGAGTTCTGCAGCACCACCTACGGCGTGACCTTCCCCATGACGGAGAAGGTCGAGGTCAACGGCGACGGCCGGCACCCGCTCTACCAGCACCTCGTCGACGTTCCGGACGCCGAGGGGCACACGGGCGACATCCGGTGGAACTTCGAGAAGTTCCTGATCGCCCCCGACGGCACGGTCGCGGCGCGGTTCTCGCCCCGGGCCACCCCCAAGTCGGACGAGGTCGTCAAGGCGATCGAGGCTGCGCTCTAAGGCCTGTGTCGAAGTAGGGGTCGGAGCGAGGCGAGGTCCAGCGCCCGGGCTGGGCCGGTCCGGCGCAGCGCGCCGGGCCAGGCTGGGCGAGTCGCCGGGGCCGCGCCGGGCGCGTTCGGATACCGGGGTTGTATCCGGACGTGACCGGCGTGGTTCCGGGCGGCGTCTGGGCCCGCCGCAGCCCGGCTCCTACTTCGACACAGGCCTTAAATTCCCAGCGCCTTGCGGGCGTAGGTCAGATCGTCGCCGGGCGTGTAGCGGTAGGCCGTGAGGCCTGCCGCTCGCGCCGCGCGGATGTTGCGGTCGACGTCGTCGATGAAGAGGCACTGCTTCGGGTGCGCGTCGATCAGCGCGCACGCCGCCCGGAAGTAGCCGGGGGCCGGCTTGTGCACGCTGATCTCCGAGGAGTTGGCGACCGCGTCGAACTTCTTCGTGAGTCCGTGCCGCGCGAGGACGGCCGGCAGGTCGTCCATGGCGTTGGTGGCCAGGCCGACCTTCATCCCGGCCTTCCGGACATCCTTCACGAACTGCAGCACCTCGGGCACGATCTCGCCCTTGTCCTGGTCCCATTCCAGGACGACGGACTCGTCGACGCCCAGGGCCTCGGCGATCGAGGACAGCCACTCCTCGCGCGTGATCTCCCCGGTGATCGCCGGCAGCTGCCGGTCCCACTCGAGGCCGGCCGCGAGGATCGCGCCCGGCTCCAGACCGTGCCGGGTCTCGATCGCGGCGGCGATGGCCGGGTCGTGCCGCCGCAGGACACCGTCGAAGTCGATCAACAAAGCGGTGGGACGCTGGATCATGCGGCTTCTTCCGTGCGGAGGCGCTGGGAGATGACCTCGGTCACGCCCTGGCGCATGGTGACGCCGTACAGGGCGTCGGCGACCTCCATCGTGCGCTTCTGGTGCGTGATGATGATCAGCTGGCTCTTCTCGCGGAGCTGCTCGAAGAGCGTGATCAGGCGGCCGAGGTTAACGTCGTCGAGGGCGGCCTCGACCTCGTCCATGATGTAGAAGGGCGAGGGGCGGGCCCGGAAGATCGCGCACAGCAGGGCGACCGCGGTCAGGGACCGCTCGCCACCGGACAGCAGCGACAGCCGCTTGATCTTCTTGCCGGGTGGGCGGGCCTCGACCTCGATGCCGGTGGTGAGCATGTCGTCGGGGTCGGTGAGGACCAGGCGGCCCTCGCCGCCGGGGAACAGCACCGCGAAGACCTGCTCGAACTCCCGCGCCGTGTCGTGGTAGGCGCTGGTGAAGACCTCGAGGATCCGGTCGTCGACGTCCTTGACGACGGTGAGCAGGTCACGGCGGGTGGCCTTGAGGTCCTCGAGCTGGTCGGAGAGGAACTTGAACCGCTCCTCCATCGCCGCGAACTCCTCCAGGGCCAGGGGGTTGACCTTGCCGAGGAGGTTGAGCTCGCGCTCGGCCTTCGCGGCGCGCTTCTCCTGCGTGGCCCGGTCGAACGGCACCGGCTCGGGCGCCGCCCGGCCCTCGGCCTCGGCGGCGGCCAGCTCCGGCGCGGTGGGCGGCACGTCCAGCTGGGGGCCGTACTCGGCGACGAGGGTGTCGGCGTCCAGGCCGAACTCCTCGGCCGAGCGCGCCTCCAGCTGCTCGATGCGCATCCGCTGCTCGGCCCGCGCGACCTCGTCGCGGTGCACGGCGTTGGTGAGCCGGTCCAGCTCGCCGGTGAACTGCTTCGCCCGGCCCCGGACCGCGATCAGCGTCGACTCCCGCTCAGCCCGGGTCTCGGCGAGCGCGTCCCGGGTCTCCTGCGCCTCGGCGATCGAGTCGGCCAGGTTGTCCAGGGCGAGCTGCGCCGCGGCGGCGACCGTCTCGGCGACCTTGGCGCCGCGGGCGCGGGTGGCCTTGCGCGCGGCGGCCCGCTCCCGGGTGGCGCGCTCCTGGGCCGCCTGGCGCAGCAGCGCGTCGGCCCGGCCGGCGAGGGCGCCGACGCGCTCCTCGGCGGTGCGGACCGCGAGCCGGACCTCCATCTCCTGCTGGCGGGCGACAGGCACCTCACCGGCGAGGTCGTCGCGCTCCATCGTCGAGGGGTCCTCGTCGATCGGGGTCTCCTCGGCGAGGGCGAGGCGCTCCTCGAGCTCGGCGAGGCTGGTCACCCCGGACTCGCGGGCGGCCTCCGCCTTGGCCCGCGCCGCGGCGTGCCGCTCGACCTCGGCCTTCGCGGACTTGGCGGCGGCGCCGAACTCGGCGAGGCGGCGGGCGGCGGCGTTGCGGACGCTGTCGGCCTCCTTCTTCGCCGCGGCGGCCTCGGCGACCTGCTGCTTGGCGCCGGTCGCCGCGTGCCGGGCGAGCGCGAGCAGCTCACGGGCCTCGGCGACGCGGTGCTCGGCGTCGACCTTCTGCTGGCGGGCCTCCTCGACGGCGGCCTGGACCTCGATGTAGCTGTGCTGCTTGCCCGACCCGCCGGCGGCCGCGTACGCCCCGAGGACGTCGCCCTCGGGCGTGACGGCGCGCAGGTTGGGCGCGTAGGACACGATCCGCTTGGCGACGGTGAGGTCCGGCGCGAAGACGACGTCACCGATCGCCTTCTCCAGCGCGGGGCGCAGCTCGTCGGGGGCCCGGACCAGGTCCAGGGCCCAGGCGGCGCCCGGCGGCAGCGGCACCCGCTCGACCGGCGGGGTGGTGTGCGTCGGCGCGGACGCGATCAGCAGCGCGGCCCGGCCGGCGTCGTCCTGCTTGAGCATCTCCACCGACGCGGTGGCGCCGTCGATGTTGGCGACCGCGACCGCGTCGGCGAGCGCGCCGAGCGCGGCGGCGAGGGCCGCCTCATGCCCGGCCTGCACCGACAGCAGGGCCGCGACGCTGCCGAGCACGCCCGGGATCCGGTCGGCGCGGGCGAGCAGCGTGCCGGCGCCGTCCTTGCGGCGCAGACCGGTCGCGAGGGCCTCCTCACGGGCCTTCCACTGCGCGGCGTCCTTCTCGGCCGCCCGCTCGGCGTCGCTGTGCTGCTTGACCTCGTTGTTGATCGCGTCGAGCTCGCGGGTCGCCTCCTGGTGGCGGATCTCCAGGTCGGCGTTGGTGTGGTCGGCCACGGTCGCGCCGGCGCTCGCCTCCTCGTAGAGGGCGGCGGCGTGCTCGGAGCGGGTCTCGGCCTCGGCGAGCTGGACCGACAGGCGCTCGATCTCGTCGGCGGCGGCGGTCGCGCGGCTGCGGGCGGACTCGACCTGGCCGGTGAGCTTCGCCAGGCCTTCCCGCCGGTCGGCGATGGCCTTGTGCGCGGCGACGATCGCCTTCTCCGCGAACGCCAGGCGCCGCTCCATGTCCTGGCGCCGGTCGACGGCCTCGGCGAGCCGCTCCTGGCTCGCCTCCAGGGCGGCGCGCAGCTCGTCCTCCTGCTCCCGGACCTTCTCCGCCTCGGCGGTCAGCTGCTCGGGGTCGCGGCCGGGACGCTCGTCGACCGGGGCGGCCGACAGGTTGCGGTGCCGCTCGGCGGCCAGCTGGTGCAGCGAGCGGTACCGCTCCTGCAGCGTGGAGAGCTGGAACCAGGTGTCCTGTGCCTCGGCGAGCACCGGCGCGTCGGCGGCGTGCTCGGCCTCCAGCACGGCGAGCCGCTCGTTGATCGACTCGACCTCGGCCTCGACCTCCTCGCGGCGGGCCCGCAGCGCGGTCTCGTCGGCGATCTCCTTGTCGAGGGTGGTGCGCAGCGTGGCGAGGTCGTCGGCGAGCAGCCGCAGCCGGGCGTCGCGCAGGTCGGCCTGGATGCCGGCGGCCCGGCGGGCGACCTCGGCCTGCCGGCCGAGCGGCTTGAGCTGGCGGCGCAGCTCGGTGGTGAGGTCACCGAGGCGGTTGAGGTTGGCGGCCATCGCGTCGAGCTTGCGGATCGCCTTCTCTTTGCGCTTGCGGTGCTTCAGGACGCCGGCGGCCTCCTCGATGAACGAGCGGCGGTCCTCCGGCCGGGCGTGCAGCACGCCGTCGAGCCGGCCCTGGCCGACGATCACGTGCATCTCGCGGCCGATGCCGGAGTCCGACAGCAGCTCCTGGATGTCGAGCAGGCGGCACTGGTTGCCGTTGATCTCGTATTCGCTCTCGCCGGAGCGGAACATCCGGCGGGTGATCGACACCTCGGTGTAGTCGATCGGCAGTGCACCGTCGGTGTTGTCGATCGTGAGCGTGACCTCGGCGCGCCCCAGCGGGGCCCGGCCGGAGGTCCCGGCGAAGATGACGTCCTCCATCTTGCCGCCGCGCAGCGCCTTGGCGCCCTGCTCGCCCAGCACCCAGGAGATCGCGTCGACCACGTTGGACTTGCCCGAGCCGTTTGGCCCGACGACGCACGTGATGCCCGGCTCGAGTCGCAGCGTGGTCGCGGACGCGAAGGACTTGAAGCCCTTGACCGTCAGGCTCTTGAGATGCACGGATCTCCACAGGTCGAGGTGGGTGCGGTACCGGGCAGACTACCGCCCGGCAGGATACCCAATCCCGCCGAGCCGCACACCATAATGCGCGTTTCCGTGCCCCTTGAACTGCGGTTCATGAACCATTCGCAACCATTGTCGACGCTGCGTCGTTACTCGACTGCACGGCGCTTTCCGAATGCGCTGACCGCACGTGATCGCGATATAACTCACGGACATGACTGCGCGCCGAGACCCAGAGGATGTCGGCGCGCGGGTTTGCTATTCAGTTCTGCGTAGGTTCCAGCGAAGAGCGCCGGATCCGCCGGCGTTCTACTTTGGGCGAGGGCCTAGGGTCAGGCCATCGCCGGCTCGGCGAGCCGGATCAGGTGATCCGTCTCGGCAGCCGCCGCAGCGAGCCGGTCATTCTCGGCGCGCAGCCGGACGACCTCGAACTCGAGCGCCCGAACCTTGGCACGCAGTTGGGTGACCTCGTCTACGAGGCGCCGATCGGGCGCGCCGCCTACGTGGCCGAAGAGGGCCTTAGCCATATCGTCTCCTTGATAAGCGCAGCCGGTCGGATTCCGGCAAACGCGCGCCCAGCACCCGCGACCGAAGCACTAGGGCATGATTGGGCGCGACTGGCGACCCCTCTATGTTCAGCCCGGGCGGCGACTTAGTCAAGCCGACCGGCATGCCAAACGTCCTGGCCAGGGTGTTCTCACTCACCCGGGTGCGTGATCACGCCCCTGTAGCCGATCGTGGCAGTGTGCCACCGGTTGCCCGCAAGCGCCACTGCAAAGTAGCGTCGTGTCGAAGAAATTCTGACCCGAGGAGATCTGCATGGCGCCTGGCTTGATCGCCCGGCTCGGCGGTCCCACGGGCGTCGCCGCGATCGTCACGGCGATCCTGATCCTCTTCGGCATCGGCGCGGTGGTCGTGCCCGCGCTCTCCGACGGCGGAGGCGAGCCCTCAGCGGCCGCCGCGGCCGCCGAGCCGGCTCCCGCCGCCGGCACCTCGGAAGCGGCCACCGAGGCGGCCTCCAGCGCCCCCGCGCCGAGCACCGCGAGCACCACCGGCAAGGCCAGCCCCACCGTCAACGCCAGCTTCAACAGCGGCTACGAGGACCGGGTCGTCCAGCTGGTCAACGGCGAGCGCCGCAAGGCCAAGTGCGAGGCGGTGCGGATGCACCCGCAGCTGCGCACCGCGGCCAGGGCGCACAGCGCCGACATGGCGGCCCGCGACTTCAGCCGGAGCCAGGGCAGCGACGGCAGCTCCCCCCAGGACCGGGTCAGCAGGGCCGGCTACAACGGCTTCTCCGACGAGCTGGTGGCCAAGGACGGCGATGCCGGCGACGTCGTCAAGAGCTGGCTGCGGGACAACAACAGCCGCGAGATCCTGCTGGACTGTGCCACCAAGTCGATCGGTGTCGGTGCCGCGATGCGCGGCAAAACGCCCTACTGGACCGTGGACACCGGCCGTGCTTGAGGGGGCCCAGCATCGTTAGTCCGGTCGTGGACCGGGTTCCGACGCTCCTGCCACTGCGGGCGCATCCTCTCGCCCGGCCACACGCATGGGAGATCGTCGCGGGACACGGTGCCGCGTTCACCGTCGTCGTCGACGTCGCGCGAGGTCCGGGCAGCGGGCGCGACCCGGCGTACACGGCCGCCCTGAGCAGGCTGGCCGCCGCCGGTGTGCGGCTGCTCGGCTATGTCGACGTCGACCTGTCCACCAGGCCGGTCGATCGGATCCGCGCCGACGTGTACCGGTGGGCCGGCTACCCCGTCCAGGGCGTCTTCCTCGACAACGTGCCGGTCAGCCCGCACTCGATCGGCCCGGTCGCCATCGCGGCCCGCCTCGCCCAGCGGGCCGACCTGCCGGACGTCGTGCTCAATCCGGGCGGGCCGCCCGACCAGACGTACCGTGACCTGGGACTGCCGATCTGCGTCTTCGACGGCAGCTGGCGGGACTACCGCCGCTGGAACGGCGCGGGCGCGCTCCCCGGCGACGGGCACCTGGTGCACGCCGTGCCGCCGTGGGAGCTCGACGAGGCGGCCCGGTTGCAGGTCTCGCGGGGCGCGGGCTTCGGCATCGTGACCGACCTCGGCGCCCCCGACCCCTACGCCGACCTGCCCGCCTGGTGCGGTCAGGTGCCGGGCCTCGCCGAGCTGAACCCGCCGACGCCGCTGCCGCGCCGGCCCCGGCCGCACCGGTTGATCAACGCGGGGTCCGGGCTGCCGGGATCCGCGGCCGCGGCTGGCAGCGTGGGCAGGAGTAGGACGACCGGTTCATGAACGCCTCACGGCGGATCGGGCTGCCGCAGCGCCCGCACGGCTCGCCCTCGCGCCCGTAGGCGTTGAGCGAGCGGTCGAAGTAGCCGCTCTCGCCGTTGACGTTGACGTACAGCGCGTCGAAGCTGGTGCCGCCCTGCCCGATCGCCTCGTTGAGCACGTCGCGGACGTGCCCGAGCAGCCGCCGCACCACCGGGCGGGACAGCTGGTCGGTCTGCCGGGCGCCGTGCAGCTTCGCCCGCCACAGGGCCTCGTCGGCGTAGATGTTGCCGACGCCGGAGATCAGGGTCTGGTCGAGCAGGGCCCGCTTGACGTCGGTCCGGCGGCGGCGCAGGTGCTCCACGAACGCGTCGTCGGAGAACGACGGGTCGACCGGGTCGAGCGCGATGTGCGTCAGCTCGGCGGGCAGGACCGCGCCGCCGCTGGACACCGCCAGCCCCCCGAACGTGCGCTGGTCGACGAAGCGCAGCTCCGGGCCGTCGTCGTCGAAGCTGAACCGGACCCGCAGATGGATCTCGGCGGGCGCCTCGACCGGCTGCATGAGCAGCTGGCCGGACATCCCGAGGTGACCGACGAGGGCGTCCTCGTCGTCGAGCGGCAGCCACAGGTACTTGCCGCGGCGCTGGACGGCACCGACGAGCCGGCCGGCGAGGACGTCGGCGAAGTGGACGGCGCCGGGCAGGTGGCGGCGGATCGCCCGCGGGTGCAGCACCTCGACGGTGGCGATGCGCCGGCCGGAGACCCACTTGTCGAGTCCGCGGCGGACGGTCTCGACCTCGGGAAGCTCAGGCATCGGTCTCCAAAGGGGGTCAGATCGCGTAGTGCCAGACGGTGATCAGGTATGAGCCGTACCACAGCCCGAAGGCCGCGCAGCCCGACAACACTAGCGCCGCCGTGCGGGGCTTCGCCCGTCCGAGCGCGACCGCCGGCGGGACCAGGATCAGCAGCACCGGGACCAGCAGCCGCGGCTTGGAGTGGTAGTAGCCGCCCTGGCCGAGGACCAGCACGAGCGCGATCAGGCCGTACACCAGCAGCGGCGGCCACACCCTCTGCGCCACCGCGATGGCGGCCAGCACGACGACGCCGATGATCATCCAGGCGATGCTCACCTGGATCCAGCCGTCGCCGGTGCGCAGCGCGTTGCGGACGAACTCGAACGTGGACCTGCCGTAGTCGAACGTGGTGCCCCAGCCGGCGGTCTGGATGTCGAACCAGGCGCCGAGGTCGCCGACGCGCAGGCCGACCCACAGCAGGTAGCCGGGGACGCCGGCGAGCGCGACGGCGGCGGCGGCGATCGGCTGCCAGGTGGGGGCTTCGCGCACCGTGGGGGCGGTGTCGGCTGCGGCGATTCTCGCGGCGCGCCGCGCCCTGTAGCTGTCACGGGCGCTGTCGGTGACCGGGTCCGCGGTGTCCTCGGCGGCTGCGCGGCGGCTCCTGTGCACGGCCATCGCGGCGGCGACCACGAGCCCGATCGCGGCGGCGGCGCCGGTCGGCCGGGACAGCCCGGCCCCCAGGCCGAACAGCCCGGCGAGGAGCCAGTCGCCGCGGTGCGCGAAGAGCAGCATGCCGGCGACCATCGCGACGAACAGCGCCTCCGAGTACGCCATCGACAGCGCCATGGACATCGGCTGGGTGCAGAACAGGACGGTGAGCGCCAGGCCGACCCGCTGGTCGTACAGCCGGGTGCCGAGCGCGCACACCAGCACCGCGGCGAACGCCCCGGCGATCCACGCCACGGTGATCGCGGCCGTGCCGACCTCCAGGCCGGTGACGAGGTGCACGATCCGCACGAGCATCGGGTAGCCGGGGAAGAACGCCAGGCCGTTGCCGGTCAGCGCGCCCTCGGTGGTGTAGCTGTACCCCTGCGGGTAGCCGTCCTCGGCGAGGCGGACGAAGTGACCGCCGTCCCAGGCGAGCAGGCGGCTGCGGACCTCACCGTTGTCCGCCATCCACCAGACGAACGCCAGCTGGAGCAGGCGGCTCAGCGCGTACACGGCCAGCGGCAGCGCCCACACGATCTGGGTGCTGCGGCGCCGGGCGACCTCAGTCACCGTGGCCATCGTCGCCCTTCTCCGGCGCCCGCGTCGACAGCTCCCGCCAGGCCGCCTCGGCGGCGCGCTGCTCGGCCTCCTTCTTGCTGCCGCCCTGCGCACCGCCGTAGCGCCGCTTGGCGACGATCACCCAGGCGGTGAAGCGCTTGGCGTGGTCCGGGCCCTCCTCGTCGATGCGGTACTCGGGGACGCCGAGGCCACGTCCGGCGGTGAGCTCCTGCAGGCTGGTCTTCCAGTCGAGCCCGGCGCCGCGCAGGGCGGCCTCGGCCATCAGCTCGTCGAACAGCTTGTGGATCACCGTCGCGGCGGTGTCCAGCCCGTACTGGAGGTAGATCGCGCCGATGAGCGCCTCGAGGGTGTCGGCGAGGATGCTGGCCTTGTTGCGGCCGCCGGTCGCCTCCTCCCCCTTGCCGAGCAGCAGGTAGGGGCCGATGCCCTCCGGACCGAGCCGCCGGGCGACGTCGGCGAGGGCGCGCATGTTGACCACGCTCGCGCGCAGCTTCGCCAGCTGGCCCTCGGCGAGGTCGGGGTGGTTGTTGAACAGCGCGGTGGTGATCACCACCCCGAGCACGGCGTCGCCGAGGAACTCGAGCCGCTCGTTGGTGGGCAGGCCGCCGTTCTCGTAGGCGAAGGACCGGTGGGTCAGCGCCCGCCGGAGCATGTCGGGCTCGAGGTCCACCTCGAAGGCGGCCCCGAGTGGGGTCGGGTTCGTCACGAGCGCTCCCCTAGTGCGTCACGGATGGTGAGGCCGCCGGCCGAGGAGAGTTCGGTCAGCAGATCGTCGGCGAGCCCGGCCACCGCGGGGATGGCCCCCTCGCGGTGCAGGCGGGCGGCGAGGGCGATGCCGGAGGCGATGTCGGGGCCGTCGGCGGAGCCGTGGCAGACCACGACGGTGCCGGTGACCCCGAGCAGGGCCGCCCCCTGCTCCGCCGTCCGCTGCCTGGCGGTGGCGCCTTCGAGGCCCTTGAGCAGGATGTTGCCGGTGAAGCCGTCGGTGACGATCACGTCGGCCGGGCCGCCGAGCGGGACGTCGTGGCCTTCCACCAGACCGATGTAGCGCCCACCGGCGGGCAGGACGGTGTCGTGCAGGGCGACCGCGACGGCCTTGCGGAGCCGGTCGCCCTTGCCGGGTTCGCTGCCGATGGACAGCAGGCCGACGCGGGGTTCGGACACGCCGAGGGCGGTGGCGGCGTACGCGGCACCGAGCACCGCGTGCTGCACCAGCTCCAGCATGGTCCCGTCGATCGTCACGCCGACGTCGAGCAGCAGCACCGGGCCGTGCTGGGTGGGCACGTGCGCGGCGAGACCCGGCCGGCGCACTCCGGGGAGGCGGCCGAGGACGTGGGCGGAGGCGGCGACGACGGCGCCGCTGGAGCCCGCGGAGACCATCGCGTCGGCGCGGCCACCGTAGACCGCCTCGGCGGCGGCCCGGACGGTGGACTCCCGCCGGACGTGGCGCAACGGGGAGTCGCCCATGCCGATGGTGCGGTCGACCACGCTGACACCGACGCGCTCGCGGTCGTGGACCGCGAGCGCGCCAAGGACCTCGTCGGCCGTCTCGCGCGGCCCTACGAGGAGGAGATGCAGGTCTGGGTCGGCGCTGCACGCGCGCAGAGCGCCGTCAACCACGACGGCGGGAGCACTGTCCCCGCCGAGGAGGTCGACGGCGATCCGCGCGGTGCCGGACGGGATCTCCCCGCCGTGCGGCGACCTGTCGGATCGCGTCACCCGGATCCGGAAATCAGACCTCGATGACCTGACGGCCGTTGTACGTGCCGCAGACCGAGCAGGCAGTGTGGGACAGCTTCGGAGAGCGGCACTGCGGGCACGGCTGCGTCTGCACCGCGACGGCTTTCCACTGGCTCCGGCGTGCCCGGGTGTTGCTGCGCGACATCTTCCGCTTCGGAACGGCCACGGGTCTTACTCCTCTGAGTGCTTGATCTGGGTCAGGGCGGCCCAGCGCGGGTCGACCTGCTCGTGGTTGTGACCCGCGGGCAGCTCATCCAGCGGCACCCCGCAGTCGGGGCACAGCCCTGGGCAGTCTTCACGGCACACGGGGTTGGCGGCCAGGGAGAGCACCACCGCGTCCCGCAGTGCCGGCTCCAGGTCGATCAGGTCGCCCTGCAGCCTTCCGACCTCGTCCTCGTCGGTCGTCTCGTCCGTCGTGCTGTGCTCATAGGCATAGAACTCTTGGATCGGGACGTCCAACGTGGCACTGATCGGGCGCAGGCAGCGTCCGCACTCGCCCACCAGCGGGCCGGTGACGGTGCCGGAGACGAGAACGCCTTCTGACACCGACTCCATCCGCAGCTGGAGGTCGAGCTCGGCGCCGACAGGCACGCCGATCAGCTCCAGACCGAGGTCCTCGGGTGCCGGCACTTGGCGCGACACCGCGTGCAGAGCACCCGGTCGCCGGGGCAGGTCTCTCGTCTCGAGGACCAGCGGCTTGCGGGGATCCAGTTGCGGGTGCGGTTGATGTGGCATCTTCAGACTCCGGCCAGGCAGGGCCGACGGACAAGGCTACCCGAGCGGCAGATCTCCCGTCGAATCGCCCCTGCGTTCGTCAGAAAGGCAGCGGCCGGTCGTCGTCGCCGGACGGTGTGAATGAGCCTATCTCGCGCAGCGCGTGCATCTTGTCGCGGCCTCGCTCGATCGAGGCGAGGGAGCGGGTGAGGAACTGCTCGAAGTTGGCGAGGGCCGTGTCCACGTAGTCGTCGACCTCGTCACGGAGGCGCTGGGTCTCGGCCCGCGCCTCGTTGATCATGCGCGACGCCTCGTGCTCGGCCGACACCACGATCTCGTTGATCGACACGAGCCGGTTGTGCTCCGACTCGGCCTCCGTGATGATCCGCTCGGCCTCGCGGCGCCCGGCGTCGACGATCTTGTCCCGCTCGTCGAGCAGCGCGGTGGCCCGCCGTAGTTCACCCGGCAGGTCGGCGCGCAACTGGTCGAGCAGGTTGATCATCTCGGCGCGGTCGGCCACGAAGTTGCTCCGCGACATCGGCGCCGACCGTGCACCCTCGACCAGCGCGATGATCTGGTCGATGCTCTCGAGCGGATCCACTTGCGGTCACTCCCTGTCCCCACGGCAAACAACGTCCACCATCATGCGGCCCAAACCATGATGCCGCTCCATCGCCACACGGAAAGCCCTGAGTTTCAGGGTTTTACGAGCCTTTCTCGCAGCAGGTTTGCCACAAGGTCGGGCACATGCGGCGAAACGTCGCCGCCCCATTTGGCGACCTCTTTGATGAGGCTCGACGAGACGAAGGAGTACTTCGGGTTGGTCGGCATGAAGAGCGTCTCGATCGCGCCGAGCCCGTAGTTCATCTGCGCCATCTGCAGCTCGTAGTCGAAGTCGCCGGCGACCCGGACCCCTTTGACGATCGCACCGATGTCGTTGGCCTGGCAGAAGTCGACCAGCAGGCCCTGGAACGCGTCGACCCGCACGTTGGCGTACGGCGCCGTCACCTCCGCGAGCATCTCCTGCCGCTCCTCGACCGTGAACAGCCCGGCCTTGCTCGTGTTGATCAGCACCGCGACGACGACCTCATCGAACATCTTCGACGCACGTCCCACGATGTCCAGGTGTCCGTTGGTCACCGGATCGAACGAACCCGGACACACCGCGCGCCTCATTGCACCAGCCCAAGCCTCATGAGCGGGGACCGTACCAAAGAGGTTTCTGCCAACAGCGTCACACGCCCTCGTCGCGTTCGGCATACCACAGCGTCGTCTCGCCGTAGCGCCGCTCCGCGCGCTGCACCAGGCCCTCGGGCCAGCGCATCGGGGCGCCACGGCTGCTGCGCTCGACCACGACGACCGCGCCACCGGCGAGCCACCGGGCGGCGAGAGCCTCCAGGACCGCGCCGACCCGTTCGTCGGTCATCGCGTACGGCGGGTCGACGAACACCACGTCGAACAGCTCCTCCGGCTCCTGCTGGAGCAGCCGCTCGACCTTGTCCGCGACCAGTTTGACGGTGCCGCCGACACCGAGCGTGGCGATGTTGGCCCGGACGATCCTGGCGGCCTTCGCGTCGGACTCGGCGAGCAGGACGTGTGCCGCCCCTCGCGAGCAGGCCTCGAACCCGACCGCGCCCGAGCCCGCGTACAGGTCGGCGAACCGGGATCCGTCGAGGTCGACCATGGCCTCCAGGCTGCTGAACAGGGCCTCCCGGACCCGGTCGGAGGTCGGCCTGGTGCCCTGGCCCGCGGGGACCGTGAGGCGCCGGCCGCCCAGGGTGCCGGCCACGATGCGTGTCACGCCCCCAGCCTAGGCATGGCCAGCGAGTGACCTGCACCACTCCAGCTTCGGACATTTCCGATTTTTCATGTTGTACTGGCTTTCATTCAGGCATGACTACTCTGCGTGTCTGACTACGGAGGGTGACGGGCCTCTGAGCAGGGCTTTTCCCGCTCCGTAGTTGGTCTTACGCTGATTGCAGTCGCGACAAAACGTCACGACTACCCAGAAAATGGGGAGACGTTGAACCGGGCCGAGCATCAATCGGTCACCGCTTTGCGGCCCGGGGAGTCAGTGGTGAGACCGCCCCCAGCCGAGACGCCTTTGGGGGCACGTCTTGCGGAAGACCCTGCTCATTCTCGGTAGCACGATGCTGTTCGGCGGCGCTTTCATCGGCACCGCGTACGCGTCGGCCACCACCTCCCAGAACTGCGTGACCGCGTCGGCCGCGACCTACCGGCACACCTTCGACGGCCCGGCCGGCACCGCGACGATCACCTCGACCGCGGCGCTGTGCGACGGCGAGCAGCAGGCGTTCACGCTGGTGTCGTACACCGCCCCCGCGAAGAACTTCGGCAACCCCCAGTTCGTCTACGCCACCGACACGGCCACCGTCACGGCCTCGAAGCCCTCGGTCACGCTGCGTGTCGACGTCCCTGCCTGCTACACCCAGGTCGACACGATCTTCGGCACCGGCGTGATCAACCCCATCGTCGACGGCGGCCCCCGCTACGGCACCACCAAGGTCGGCGAAACGGCCGCCCCCGGCAACCGCTCGGCGGGCGTGCGAGCCTGGCACAACGGCGGCACCACCACCTGCGCCCCGCGCCCCATGGCCACCTTCGTCAGCGCCTGCGACGGCACCCTGACCGCCCACCTCACCAACGCCACCGGGGCGAACGTCGACGCCGTGTTCACCGTCGCCGGCCGCATCGTCCGGGTCGCGCCGGGCCGGGCGGTCGACGTTCCGGTCGCCACCAAGCAGGTCACGGTGCAGGACAACACGTTCAAGACCGTGACGGGCGCCTGGACCGAGCCGTCGTCGTGCGACAGCGGCTCGCCGTCAGCCTCCCCGTCCGCGTCCGCCTCGCCGTCGGCCTCCGTCTCCCCGTCGGCCTCCGTCTCCCCGTCGGCTTCCGTCTCGCCGTCGGCTTCCGTGTCTCCGTCGGCGTCGGCTTCACCGTCCGAGTCCGCTTCCCCTGTCGAGTCCGCTTCTCCGACCGGGTCCGCTTCCCCGTCCGCGTCTGCCGCTCCGTCCGAGTCGGCCGCGCCGGAGTCGCCCGCTGCTTCCGTTTCGCCGTCCGCGTCGTCGTCACCGTCCGCCTCGGTTCCGCCGTCCGCCTCGTCGTCGCCGTCCGCCTCGGTTTCGCCGTCGGCCTCGGTTTCGCCTTCCGCCTCCGTGTCATGGACCAACAACCCGGTCGAGACGGTCACCGAGATCACCCCCGGCGACGGCAACGGCAACGGCACCGTCGTCGTCCCCACCACGATCGACGTCTCCACCACCACGCCGGCCAGCCTCCCGGTCACCGGCTCGAACGCCACCGTCCTCGGCGGCGCCGCCCTGTTCATGATCGCCTTCGGTGGCGGTCTGATCCTGCTCAGCCGCCGCCCCCGCCGCGGCCGCCACGCCGCCTGACCCCCACTCGCAGCCCAGCTCCAAAGATCGGCAGCCCAGCTCCAAGGGATCGAAGGACGGATCCGGTCGCCCCCACGACCGGGTCCGTCCTTCGATCACGTTCGCGAGACAACGCGTGATCAACCCCGTCCACCCGGTCGCATCGGAGGTGGATCGCGCCCTGCCCATCGGGCAAATGCTACGAAATGAGCATCGAGCGTCCCCTCCACGAAGCACGGTCGCCCCGGTCGCCGCGGTGTGGCCACCGGCGCGACCCCCGGACCACTGCGCTTCGCGGACCGAAGGACTTCGGTGGTCAGCCCTTTTCGAGGTATTCGGCGCGTTCCTCGTCGACGAGCTGGGACACCGTGGCGGCGAGGCCCGGGTGGCGGGTCAGCTCGCGGTCGTCCTCCAGCAGTTCGATCGCCTCGGCGCGGGCGTCGCCGATCAGTTCGGCGTCTCGGAGCAGGGACAGCAGCTTCAGGTGGGAGCGGCGGCCGGACTGGGTGGCGCCGAGGACGTCGCCCTCGCGGCGTTGCTCGAGGTCGAGCTCGGCGAGCTTGAAGCCGTCGGTGGTCGAGGCGACCGCGTCGAGGCGGGTCCTGGCGGCGGTGCCCTCGCCGGACTCGGTGACGAGCAGGCAGAGGCCCGGTGCGCTGCCCCGCCCGACGCGGCCGCGGAGCTGGTGCAGCTGGGAGACGCCGAAGCGGTCCGCGTCGAGGATCACCATCATCGTGGAGTTGGGCACGTCGACGCCGACCTCGATGACGGTGGTGGCGATCAGGACGTCGAGGTTGCCGGCGGCGAAGGTGCGCATGACCGTGTCCTTCTCGTCGGCGGGCAGCCGGCCGTGCAGGATGCCGATCCGCAGCCCGTGCAGCGGGCCCTCCTCCAGCTGGGGCGCGACGTCGAGGACGGCGAGGGGTGCCCGGCGCTCGTCGTCGCCGGCGGGCAGGTCCTCGCCGTCGGACTTGGCGTCGCCGATGCGGGGGCAGACGATGTACACCTGATGGCCGGCGGCGACCTCCTCGCGGATGCGGCGCCAGGCCCGGTCGAGGAACGCGGGCTTGTCCGTGGCGGGCACGACGTGCGACGCGATCGGTGAGCGCCCGTTGGGCAGCTGGCTGAGCACCGACGTCTCCAGGTCGCCGAAGACCGTCATCGCGACCGTCCGTGGGATCGGGGTCGCGGTCATCACGAGCACGTGCGGCGGCTGGTCGGCCTTGGCGCGCAGGGCGTCGCGCTGCTCGACGCCGAAGCGGTGCTGCTCGTCGACGACGATGAGGCCCAGGTCCTTGAACGCGACGCCCTCATACAGCAGGGCGTGGGTGCCGACGATGATGCCGGCGGCACCCGAGCCGATCTCCTCGAGGACCTTGCGCTTGGCCGCGGCGCCAAGGGAGCCGGTCAGCAGCGCCACCCGGGTCGCGTCGGGCGTGGCGTCGAGCTCGCCGGCCCGGGCCATGCCGCCGAGCAGGTCCATCACGTTGCGGTGGTGCTGGGCGGCGAGGACCTCGGTCGGGGCGAGCATCGCGGCCTGCCCACCGGCGTCGACCACCTGCAGCATGGCCCGCAGAGCGCACACGGTCTTGCCCGAGCCGACCTCGCCCTGCAGGAGGCGGTGCATCGGATGCGGGCGGGCCAGGTCGGCCGCGATCTCGTCGCCGACGTCGCGCTGGCCCCGGGTCAGCTCATACGGCAGCCGGGCGTCGAAGCTCGCCAGCAGCCCGTCGTCGCGCAGCGGCCGGGCCCGGGCGGGCCAGTCGGCGGCGCGGTGCTTGCGCTGCACCAGGGTCAGCTGGAGCGCGAACGCCTCGTCCCACTTCAGCCGGCGCTTCGCGAAGAACAGCGACTCGCGGGACTCGGGCCGGTGGATCTCGCGCAGCGCCTTGTCGAGCGCGGACAACTTCTGCTTGGCACGAACGGGCGCCGGGACCGGGTCGGGCGTCGGCGGCAGGACGTCCAGAACGGTGCGCACGGCGGCGGCGATCCGCCAGGTCGGCACCTTCGCGGTCGCCGGGTAGACGGGAATGATCGCACCGGCGAACTCCTCGACGCTCTCCTCTCCCTCGGCGCCGTCGAGCAGGACGTAGTCGGGCTGGTTGAGCTGCAACTTGCTCTGGAACCGGCCGACCTTGCCGGAGAACAGGCCCCACCGGCCGGGGCGCAGCTGCGACTCCCGCCACGCCTGGTTGAAGAAGGTGACACTCAGCTCGCCGCCGCTGTCGTCGCCGACGACCACCTCGAGCAGCGAGCCCCGCTTGCCCGCCGTCTTGCCCCGCTGTTGCATGAACGTCCGCGACGAGACCCGCTTGACCTGCCCGAACACCGTGACCTCGGTGTCCATCTCCAGGGACCGGATGTCGGTGTGCTCGCCCCGCTCCTCGTAGCGGCGGGGGAAGTGGTAGACCAGGTCACCGACGGTGTGCAGGTTGAGGCTGTCGGCAAGCAGCTTCGCGCCGTTGCCGATCACCTTCTGCAGCGGCGTGGTCAGGTCGATCTCGGTCACCGGCTCACTCCACCCCGACCAGCAGCGGATAGTGCGGCTGGCCTCCCTCGTAGCACTGGACTTCGACGAACGGCCACGCCGCGGCGACGTGCCCGCGCAGCGTCTCCCCCAGGCCCGCGGGCGCGCCCTGACCCGCGATGAGGGTCACCAGCTCCCCGCCGGCCAGCAACATCCGGTCCAGCAGCAGACAGGCGGTCCGCTCCAGATCCTGCCCGATCAGGTTGACCTCCCCGTCGACGATCGCCAGCACGTCACCCCGCTGGCATCGCCCGGCGACGGTGAGCGCCTCACGGGCCGCGACGGTCAGCTCGGCCGACCGGCACCTGGCCGCGGCCTCCGCCATCGCGATCACGTCGTCCTCGAACCGCCGGCTCGTGTCCCGCACGGCCATCGCGGCGAGGGCCTGCACCGGCGACCGCGTCGGCACGACACCGGCCCGGATCCCCGCGGCCCGGGCCTCGGCCGCTGCCGTGTTGGCGACGGCCAGGACGTTGGTGTCATTGGGCAGGACCACCACCCGGGACGCACCCGTCGCCTGGATCGCGGCCAGCACCTCGCCCGTCGACGGCGTGCCCGTCAGCACCGTGGCGCCCTCGGCGGCGAGCAGCTCGCCCATCCCCCGGCCGCTGCACACGACCACGACGCCCGAGCCGGCGACCTCGACCGGGACCGGCGACCCGCCACCGAACAGGTCGGGCGACGTCTCGGACAGCTCGGGCGTCCGGACCGAACGCTGCTCCGCGATCTGCTCGGCGAACCTCGTCACGGCGATCCTGCTGGGCCGCCCGGCCGCGATTCCCGCCTCGATCGCCGCGCCGACGTCGTTGACGTGCACATGGACGTGCCAGGTCGGGTCGTCACCGACGACGACGAGCGAGTCGCCGAGCGCCCCGAGCGCCTCCCGCAGCGGGCCGATCGCCGCCGGCGGGGCATCGAGCAGGAACTGCACCTCGTAGCCGAACTCGACCGACCCCGCCTCGCGATCCATGACCCCACCGGGCGCGGCGACGGCACCGACGTGCGTCGGTCCGGCGGCCGGTGGAGGCTCCCCGGTCAGCGACGTCACGAACGCCTCCAGCAGCACAACCAGGCCACGACCCCCGGCGTCGACGACCCCCGCCCGCGCCAGCGCGGGCAGCTGCTCCGGCGTGCGGGCGAGCGCGACCCGCGCCCCCTCGGCCGCCGCCCGCGCCACCGCAACGACGCCCACCGACCCGCCACCACCAAACAACCCACCGACAGCTGACCCACCGATGGCTGACGGACCGCCACCGACAGCTGACCCACCGATGGCTGACGGACCGCCACCACCAGACGACCCACCGACGGCCGACCCACCGATGGCTGACGGACCGCCATCAACAGGCGACCCGCCTGCGTCCGACGAACCACCGCCGGCCGGCAACCCGCCGCCGACCGGCGAACCACCATCGGCCGAAGCACCGAAGACAGTCGAAGACCCGCCACCGGGCAAGGAAGCGCCAGCCGAAGACCCACCGGCGGCCGATGAAGCCCAGCCCGGCCGGGAAGCGCCTGTTGAGGAAGAGGAAGCAGCGGACGAGACCGAAGCGTTCACTGCGGAGGACGAGCCAGAGGCAGAGGCAGCGGACGAACCAAAGGACGAGCCAGAGGCGTCCGACGCCCGAGACGAGCCAGAGGCGTCCGACGCGCGAGACGAGCCAGAGGCGGCGGAGGCAGCCGCCCGGGCCGCGGCGGTGGCGACCGACAGCACCGTGCCCTCCACTGGGGCGGCCACCGCCGCATAGGCCGACCGGGCCGCGCCGTCCAGCGCCGCCGCAAGCTCCGCCCCGCCCACGACCGGCGACGACGCCGACGCCGACGCCAGTGACGAGGCCAGCCCCTTGAGCAGCTGCGCCAGGATGATGCCCGAGTTGCCCCGGGCGCCGAGCAGCGCGCCCCTCGCGGCGACCGCCAGCAGCTCCGCGGCGCCGGCGGTGTCCGGGGCCGCGTCGACCGCGTCGACCGCGGCCGACATCGTCAACGCCAGGTTGGTCCCGGTGTCGCCGTCGGGCACGGGATAGACGTTGAGGGCGTCGATCTCTGACCGGTGCCGACGCAGCGCGTCAAGACCGGCGGCACACCACCGGCGAACGGTGGCACCGTCCCCACTCTCTGGCACGCGCCAGAGCCTATCGGCGACCACCGACATTTTCCTCGCGCGCCACCGCGCGAGGCGGCCGCAGGAGCGCGACAAGGGCCGATTGGGAGCAGGCGGGTCCCATCAGGTAACCTTGCGGGGTTGCCCGCCGGTTCGCCGGCCGGTGACACCTGGAATCCGCCGCCGGCCAGTCCGGTGGAGGGGTCCAGCCCGAGACGCAATCAATCCCAGGAGATCCCCGTGGCTAGCGTGTGCGACGTCTGCGGCAAGGGACCGGGCTTCGGCCACAACGTGTCCCACTCGCACCGGCGGACCAACCGCCGTTGGAACCCCAACATTCAGACGGTGCGCACCCCTGCCGGTGGCGGCACCACGCGGAAGGTGCAGGCATGCACCTCCTGCCTCAAGGCCGGCAAGGTCGTTCGCGGCTGATCGCCTGCAGCAAGCGCAACCCAGCACGACCCAGCATCGAGAAAGCCCCGCGACGCACCGTCGCGGGGCTTCTCGGCATCTGGCGCATCGGGTGAACGACCGGCCGCCGAGCAACCGGACGCAGCGCCCCAGGCGAGCACCCGGCCGCGGAGCGCCCTGACGAGCAACCGGGCGCAGAGCGCCCAACGAGCCACATGGCACAGAGCGCCCAACGAGCCACCCGACGCGGAGCGCCCCACCGAACAACCAGGCGCGGAGCGCCCAAGCGACCAACGAGGCGCAAAGGCGTCCGAGCGAACAACCAGGCGCAAAGGCGTCCGGGCGGACGACCGGCCGCTACAACTCCCGGCCGAACGACCGCACGCTCGGATACCCCTTGTAGTGACCGAAGTCAGGGATCACCGAGTAACCGGCCTTCTGGTACAGCGCGATCGCCTCCGGCTGCGCCGTCCCGGTCTCCAGCCAGATCCGCTCCCGCCCCGCCTCCCGCGCCGCCCCCTCCACCGCCGTGAGCAGCCGCTGCGCCACCCCCAGCCCACGGAACGCGGGATCGACGTAGAGCCGCTTCAGCTCCGCCGTGGTCTCGTCCTCGGCGAAGGTCCGCCAGCCGCAGCACCCCGCCGGCGCATGGTCGACGTACGCGACGAAGAAGCCGCCCAGCGGTGGGTCGAACTCCCCCGGCTGGATGGGGGTGGTGTCCCCGTCCCCGCCGTAACGCCTGCTCAGGTCGGCGAGCGTGGCGCTGATCAGTTCGGTGGCGACCCGCGAGCCGTAGCGGGTCAGTCGGATGTCGAGCTCGGTCACCCGTAAAGGGTATCGAGGCGATCGCTCGTTACCGGAAGTGGTCCCATCCGGGGGCTCCACCGGTGTACCGGCGGCCGTCCACGGTCACCCCATCGCCGGCGGTGAAGAGGCTGGCCGGCAGGACCTCCCCGACGACCCGCCAGTCGTCCGGCAGCTCGATCGAGGGCGGGAAGGTGGCCGCGAGCGGGTGGTCGTCCCCGCCGGCGAGGATCCAGCCGTACGGGTCGACGCCCAGCGCCGTCGCCGCGTCCCGCATCTGCTCGGGCACCACGAACGCGGACCGGTGCAGGTCGATCCCGACGCCGCTGGCGGTCGCGATGTGGCCCAGGTCGGCGAGCAGCCCGTCCGAGACGTCGATCATGGACGTGGCACCGAGCCGCGCGCCGGACGGGCCCGCGGCGTAGGGCACCTGGGGGCGGCGATGGGCTTCCACCAGCAGTTTCGGCGAGCGGAAGCCGCGGGACAGGATGGTGTAGCCGGCCGCCGCGTATCCGATCCGACCGCAGACCGCCACCACGTCACCCGGGCGGGCCCCGGTGCGGACCAGCGGCGCCCGTCCCTCCAGGTTGCCCAGGGCGGTCACCGCGATGGTCAGCGTGGGGCTGGCGGACATGTCGCCGCCGACGACGATCGCGCCGACCTTGCCCGCCTCCGCCGCGAGACCGTCCGCGAGTTCCTCCGCCCAGGTGATCTCAAGGTTGGCGGGGGTACAGAGCGCGACGAGCAGCGCCGTCGGGCGGGCGCCCATGGCGGCGATGTCGGCGAGGTTGGCGGCGGCGGCCCGGTGGCCGATGTCGCGGGCGGTGGACCAGTCACGGCGGAAGTGCCGGCCGTCCACGAGCACGTCGGTGCTGGCCACGACCCGGCCGTCAGGCGCTGCGACCAGGGCCGCGTCGTCGCCGGGTCCCAGCAGGACCAGGGGCGACGCCGCCCCGAGCCGGGCCGTCACCCGTGAGATGAGCCCGAACTCCCCGGCGGTTGCAACGGTCACCCGTCCTCCAATTTCAACAAGAACATGAACACCGAATGCGCGATGTTGCGGTTGACGCAGCGTGTTGTGACACGATCACGCACGGCTGCTGGTTCGCTGCCTCCCATGGTGCGGTAGGTTCAGCGCTGATCAGCGCTCGCGCGGCGCAGGAAGGAGTCGTGTCGTGGTACAGGCATACATCCTGATCCAAACAGAGGTCGGCAAGGCACGCGATGTGGCGACCGCCATCCAGGAGCTCACCGGGGTCGTCCGGGTGGACGCGGTCACCGGGCCGTATGACGTGGTGGTGCTCACCGAGGCGCGTAGCGTCGACGAGCTGGGCAAGTTGATCGTCAGCAACGTGCAGCTGGTGCCCGGCATCACCCGCACCCTGACCTGCTCGGTGGTGCACTTATAAATGACGGCGACCAGCCCCGCCAGGATTGCCACCATCGCCGCGGTCCCCGTCGCGCTGCTGGTGGGGGTCCTGGCGTTCTGGCTGCTCGGAGGCTTCCCCACGGCGGCGGCGACCGGCACCGTGCGCACCGACGCGGCAGCGATGGACGAGGCCACGACGGCGACCTGCCGCGCGCTGGTGGCGCGCCTGCCCGAGACGCTCGGCGGGCTGAACCGGCGCCCCGTCAGCGCCGGCCCCGAGCAGAACGCGGCGTTCGGCGACCCGGCGATCGTGCTGTCCTGCGGCACCGTCGGTAAGCGGGCGATTCCGCAAGACGCCCAGCTCCTGGGCCTGTCGGACGTATGTTGGTATCCGGAGGAGCGGGGCGACGAGACCGTCTGGACGACGGTGGACCGCCAGGTCCCGCTGCGGGTCGTGGTGCCGGCGAAGGCCGACGGCGCGTGGCTGGTCAACCTCTCGGCACCGATCGTCGCGACCGTGCCGTTCACCGATCCGGGCACCACCCACTGCTGAAATACCGATCTCCCCTCGGTCAGCACGGAACTCGGCAACGCACCGAACACGGTGCGGAACCGAACCGAACGAGGAGGAGATCCATGCGTACATTGCTGGCCGCCGCGGCGGCCCTGGTCGTCGGCGCCACGACGTTCGCCACCCCGGCAACCGCCGCGCCCGCGCCGAGGACGGTGGCGCTGGGCGCGTCCCTGACCGGGAAACAGGAGGTCCCCAAGGGCAAGGGCGACCCGGACGCCACCGGCATCGCCCTGCTCCAGCTGCACCGCGACAACCGGCTCTGCTACGTCATCCGCGTCCGCGACGTCGACGGCAAGATCGACGCCGCGCACATCCATGCCGGCCGCCCGGGCAGGAACGGGCCGGTGAGCGTCGCGCTGACGGCGCCGACCTGGTACGGATCGGTCGCCACGTGCACGCAGCTCACCGGCAAGCTCGCCCGGCGCCTCCGCGACGACCCGGAGCGCTACTACGTCAACGTGCACTCGTCGGCCTACCCCGACGGCGCCCTGCGCGGGCAGCTGCACAGCGGCTAGTGCAGTCCGGTCCCACGCCGCACGGCCGCCTTGACCAGTCTCGAGATCAGCGTCTGGTACGCCACGCCGCTCGCCTGCCACACCACGGGGAACGGCGCGCCGGGGTCGAAGCCGGGCATCGTGTCGATCCGGTCGAAGAAGACCTGGCCGTCGGGGGTGACCGTGCACTCGACCACGGCCAGTCCGGCGCAGTCGAGCGTGATGAACGCCTCGACGGCCAGGTCCCGGACCCGGCGCTCGACGGCGTGGTCGAGCTCGGCGGGTGCGGCGACCCGGTCGCCGAGGACCTCGCCGGGCACGCTGGCCTCGGGCCGGTCGCCTGAACCGGTGTCCAGGACACCGACGGTGATCTTCCGGCCGGCGGGGGCGGCGACGACGACGACCTTCGGGTCGACGGCACGGGCCGCGGCGACCGCGTCCGGCAGCGCCGCCCAGTCCGCGACCTCGGTCACGGCACCGGCGCCGCGGGCCGGGCGGACCACGACGGGCAGGCCGAGCCGCGCCCGGTCGGCCGCGCCGAGGCCGGCGGTGTCGGCGGTGTCGGCGGTGTCGGCGGTGTCCCTGAGCACGACGTAGGGCGCGACGGGCAGGCCGGCGGCGGCGGCGAGCTTGCGGGAGAAGTCCTGGTCCACGGCGACGGACGCGGCGAGGACGCCCGACCCGACATACGGCAGGTCGGCCATCTCCAGCAGCCCCTGGATGGTGCCCTCGTCGCCGAAGGCGCCCTGCAGGACTGGGAAGACCACGTCGATGCCGCCGAGGTGGGCGACCCCGACGCCGGCGTCGACGACCGAGACCGCGGCGCCGGCCGGGACGAGCTCCGTGGACGGCCCGCCGGCCTGTGCGGCCGCGCTGAGCACCCAGCGACCCTCCCGGGTCACCCCGATCGGCACGATCTCGAACTCGTCGCCGTCGAGGGCGTCGAGGAGGTCGGCGGCGCCGACGCTGGACACGGCGTGCTCGGTGCTGCCGCCGCCGAACACGACGGCGACCCGGGTCTTCTCTGGCGTTTCCACGCGCCGACCCTAACCGGACGGTCAACCGGGCGCTGTCAACTGGTCAGCACCGCACGCTGCGTCAGGCGACGACCGCGTCGAGTGCCCGTCGCACGTCGGCGACCAGGTCCTCGGTGTCCTCGATGCCGCACGAGAACCGGATCAGGCCGTCGGGGGTGTCGTCGCCCCACTGGGCCCGCCGGTCGGCGGAGGTGTGCAGGCCGCCGAAGGACGTGGCCGCGAACACCAGCGAGGCGGCCTCCAGGAACCGGTCGACGGCCGCCTTGTCGGCGAGCGTGAACGTCACCACGCCGGGGATGCGGCGCATCTGCCGGGACGCCACCGCATACGCCGGGTCCTCGGGCCGGCCGGGCCAGCGCACGGAGGAGACCGCCGGGTGCGCCGCGAGCAACGCCGCGACGGCGGCGGCGTTGGCGCTCTGCCGGGCCAGGCGCAGGTCGAGGGTGCCGATCGAGCGGTGCGCGAGCCAGGCCTCGAACGGGCCGGTCACCGCGCCGGTGGCGCCGCGCCACGCGGTGAGGGACGCGGCGAGCTCCGGGTCGCGGGTGCACGCGTAGCCGAGCAGGATGTCGGAGTGGCCGGTCAGGGCCTTGGTGCCGGAGGCGACGGAGATGTCGGCGCCCAGGTCGAGGGGGCGCTGCCCGAGCGGGGTCGCGGTGGTGTTGTCGACCGCGACGAGGCCGCCGCCGGCGTGCACGCGCGCGGCCAGGTCGGCGATGTCGCACACGTCGAGGCCGGGGTTGGCGGGGGTCTCGATCAGCAGCAGCCGGACGGTTTCCAGCGGCGGGTAGGGCCCGGCGGTCGGCACCTCGAGCACCGTGACGCCGCGCTCGGCGAGGTGCGAGGACGCGAACGCCCTGGTCTTGTAGTAACCGTCGCCGGGGACGACGACGGTGTCGCCGGGCCGCAGGACGCTGAGCAGCACGGCGCTGACGGCGGCCATGCCGGAGGCGAACGTCACGCACTCGCCGCCCTCGAGCCCGCCGATCGCCGACTCCAGCGCCCGCCACGTCGGGTTGTCGGTGCGGCCGTAGCCGTCGACGCCGGGCTGCGGTCCGAGGACGGGATCGAGATGGTACGGCGCGCCGAAGGCCGGACCGGGCATGAACGAACGGCCGGGCACCGGCGCGGGAAGCCCAGCGTGCACGACCCGGGTGCCGTCTCCAGTCATGCCGAAAACCCTACTGATGCTCCCCCGTCGACGGCACGCCGGGCCGCTCGGGCTTCGTCTCGCGGGCCATCAGCGCGGCCAGGGCCTTGAGCGGGTCGACGCCCTCGTGGCAGACCAGCTCGACCTGCTCGGTGATCGGCATCTCCACGCCGACGCTGTGCGCCAGGTCGCGGATCGACAGGCAGCTCTTGACCCCCTCGGCGGTCTGCCTGGTCGCGGCCTGGGCCTGCTCCAGGGTCTCGCCGCGCCCGAGGTGCTCGCCGAACGTGCGGTTGCGCGACAGCGGCGAGGAGCAGGTCGCGACGAGGTCGCCGAGGCCGGCCAGCCCGGCGAACGTCATCAGGTTGGCGCCGAGCGCCCCGCCGAGGCGGGTGGTCTCCGCGAGGCCGCGGGTGATCAGCGTCGCCCGGGTGTTGTCGCCGAACCCGAGCGCCGAGGCCATCCCGTAGGCGAGGGCGATCGCGTTCTTGACCGCGCCGCCGAGCTCGCATCCGATGACGTCGTCGTTGGTGTACGGCCGCAGGTAGCGCGTGCTGATCGCCCGCTGGACCAGCTCGGCCCGGCGGATGTCGGTGCAGGCCACCACGGTCGCGGCGGGCTGCTCGGCGGCGATCTCCGGGGCGAGGTTGGGGCCGGTGACGACGGCGATGCGGTCGGGCTCGACGCCGGCGGAGTCCACGATCACCTCGCTCATCCGCTTGAGCGTGCCCAGCTCGATGCCCTTCATCAGGCTGACGAGCGTCGCGTCGGAGCCGATCGTGCCGGCCCAGGCGCCCAGGTTGTCGCGCAGCGTCTGCGACGGCACGGCGAGCACGACCAGGTCGGCGCCGTCGATCGCCTCGGCGGCGTCACCGGTCGCGGTCACCGCCGGCGGCAGCCACGTGTTGGGCAGGTAGTCCGGGTTCACGTGCCGCTCGCGGATCGCCTCGGCCACGTCGGGGCGGCGGGCCCACACGGTGACCTCGGGTGTGCCCGCGTCGGCGAGCAGCTTCGCGAAGACCGTGCCCCACGAACCGGCCCCGAGCACGGCGGCGCGTCGAATGCTCATCTGCCCTCCGTCGTCATCATGCGAGCGACTTGCGCGGTGTCCACAACGGTGGCGGGGTCCCGCCTCGGATCTCCACGAGCATGTCGCGGAGGTGCAGCATGATGTGGTCGGTGATCTCGTTGAGCGTCTGGGCGCTGGGCTGCGCGTCGTCCCAGGCGGACAGGTCGATCGGGTCGCCCGCGACGACCGTCACGTCGGCGCGCGGCAGCAGCCGCAGTTTGCTGGTGCGCGGGTCGTAGATCCGCTCGGGGCCCCACATGACGATCGGGATCATCGGCGCCCGGGTGTCGAGCCAGAGGCGCGCGGCGCCGGTCTTGCCGCGCATCGGCCACAGGTCGGGCTCCCGGGTGGTGGTGCCCTCGGGGTAGATGACCACGGCCTCGCCGTCGCGGACGCCGGCCCGGGCCGCTTCCAGGGCCCGCACCGCGTCGGTGGTGCCGCGGCGGACCGGGATCTGGTGCACCGCGCGCAAGAGCGAGCCGAGCACCGGCACGCTGAACAGGCTGGCCTTGGCCAGGAACGACGGCCAGCGACCGGCGTCGTAGATGTAGTGGGCGACGGCGAGCGGGTCGGCGTGGGAGATGTGGTTGACCACGATGATCACCCCACCCTCGGCCGGGATGTGCTCCATGCCCGTCCAGGTGCGGCGGGTCAGCGCCTGCATCGCGGGCTTCACGGTCGCGACGGCGAAACGCCGCCAAAAGCCGAGCCTCCGGCGCGTCATCTCACCCTCCCCTCACGGTTCTGCTGCGAATCATGCCACTGCCGGACGCTGAGACGTGATGGGCGCCGTGTCAGGATGGGTCATGCTCAGCACCTGGGTGGCCGTGGTGCCGGTCAAGCCGCTCGGTGCGGCGAAGACCCGGCTGCGCGGCGCCGTCCCGCGGCCGTCGCATCCGGGGCTGGTGCTGGCCATGGCCCGCGACACGGTCGCGGCGGCGCTCGCCTGCCCGGCGGTGGCCCGGGTCGTGGCGGTCTGTGACGACCCGCTGGTGCGGGCCGCCGTCACGGCCGCCGGCGCCACGTGGCTGCCCGACACCCCGGCGGCCGGACTGAACGCGGCCCTCGCCTTCGGCGCCCGGGCCGCGGGCGGCGCGCCGGTGGTCGCGCTGACCGCCGACCTGCCGGCGATGCGCCCCGCCGACCTGGCCGTCGTCCTGGCCGAGGCGGCCCGCCTCGCCCGCCGCGCGTTCGTGCCCGATCTGGAGGGCAGCGGCACCGTCCTGCTGGCCGCCCCCGCCGGGGTGGCCCTCGACCCGCACTTCGGGCCCGGGTCCGCGGCCGCCCACCTGCGCTCCGGCGCGGTCCGGCTGGACGGCGACTGGCCGAGCCTGCGCCGCGACGTGGACACCGCCGCCGACCTCGACGCCGCCGCCGACCTCGGCCTCGGCCCGCACACCGGCGAGGTCCTGTGCACCCGCGCATAGGTCCCGCACGCCCGCGCGGAGGTCCTGCGCACCCCTGCGTCGTGGGTCCTGCGCACCCCTGCGTAACAGACATGTCGCCGGGACGCAGTCACGCGAAACACGGCCGGACATCGACGCGCGGTAGCGTGGACTGATGCAGGGGACCGTGGCGACGTTCGACGAGGACACCCGCACCGGGACGGTGCTGCTGGACGACGGTGCCCAGCTGCAGTTCCCGGCCGCTGCGTTCGACGCGTCCGGCCTCCGGCACCTCCGGCTGGGGCAGCGGGTCCGCATCGATCATGATGCCGCCGGGGACGTCATCAAGGTCACACTGCCGACCCTCCCGTAGTTGCCATGCAGCGGGAAGTTCATGTTCAGACCGGCACAAACGGGCGATGATGATCCTGTGGACGAAACGCCTACCGGTCGCAGCCGCCCCCGCAACGCCGCGCAACGCCCCGACCCGCAGAGCGCGCCCTCGAAGGCCGCCCCGCGCAAGGCGGCACCGCGACGGGTGGCCCCGGCAGCGGGCGCGACACCACGGGTCCGTCGGGCGACGAAGGCCGCGGCACCAGCAACCGGGGAAGACGACCAGGCGAGCCAGGCCGAGCCCGAGGAGGTCACCTTGAGCGAGTCGGTGACGGAGCAGACCACGCTGGTCCCAGCGCAGAAGGCACCGGCCACAGAGCCGTCGGCCGAGCACGACGCGCTGGTCGTACCGAGTGAGAAACCGCTGCCTGAGGACCGGTATCTCAACCGCGAGCTGTCGTGGCTCGACTTCAACGCACGGGTGCTGACCCTCGCCGAGGACCCCGCCACGCCGCTGCTGGAGCGGGCCAAGTTTCTCGCCATCTTCGCCAGCAACCTCGACGAGTTCTACATGGTCCGGGTCGCGGGCCTGAAGCGGCGGCTGCAGACCGGCATCCCGGTGCGCCGCCCCGGGTTCCTGCCGCCGACGGAGCAGCTGGAGCAGATCGCCGAGCGCACCACCGCGCTCGTCGCGCGCCAGTCGCGGGTGTTCGCCGAGGAGATCGCCCCGGCGATGGCCGAGGAGCACATCCACATCGTGCGCTGGAGCGAGCTCGACCCGGCCGAGCGGGAGCGGATGCGCACCGCGTTCCGCGAGCAGATCTTCCCGGTGCTGACGCCCCTGGCGGTCGACCCGGCGCACCCGTTCCCCTACATCTCCGGCCTGTCGCTCAACCTGGCGGTCGTGGTCCGTGAGCGCGACGGCGGCCCGGAGCTGTTCGCCCGGATCAAGGTGCCCAACAACGTGCCCCGCTTCTACGCGCTGGACCGCACCACCCGTGACGGGGTGCGCACGGTGCGGTTCCTGCCGGTGGAGGAGCTGATCGCGGCGCACCTGGGGCAGCTGTTCTCCGGGATGCTGGTGGTCGAGCACCACCTGTTCCGGGTGACCCGCAACGCCGAGGTCGAGCTGGACGAGGACCGCGACGAGGACCTGCTGCAGGCCCTGGAGCGGGAGCTGGCCCGGCGCCGCTTCGGCCCGCCGGTGCGGCTGGAGGTCGCCGCCTCGATCTCCGACCACGTGCTCGAGCTGCTGGTCCGCGAGCTGGACATGGACTCCCACGACGTGCTGCGGGTGCCGGGCCTGCTGGACCTGACCGCGCTGTGGGAGATCTACAACGGCGTGGACCGGCCGGCGCTGAAGGACAAACCGTTCGTGCCGGCGACCCACCCGCACTTCGCCGAGGGCGAGACCCCGCGCAGCGTCTTCGCCCGGCTGCGGGACCACGACATCCTGGTGCATCACCCCTACCACTCGTTCTCCACCAGCGTGCAGCGGTTCGTGGAGCAGGCCGCCGCCGATCCCAACGTGCTGGCGATCAAGCTCACGCTGTACCGGACCAGCGGCGACTCGCCGATCGTCGACGCCCTGGTCGACGCGGCCGAGGCCGGCAAGCAGGTCGTCGTCCTGGTCGAGGTGAAGGCGCGGTTCGACGAGAAGGCCAACATCGGCTGGGCCAGGACCCTGGAGCGGGCCGGCTGCCATGTCGTCTACGGGCTCGTCGGGCTCAAGACCCACACGAAGACCGCGCTGGTCGTGCGCCAGGAGGGCAACCACATCCGGCGGTACTGCCACGTGGGCACCGGCAACTACCACCCGAAGACCGCCAGGCTGTACGAGGACTACGGCCTGCTGACCGCGGACCCGGAGGTCGGCGCGGACCTGACCGACCTGTTCAACGTGCTCACCGGGTACAGCCGGCAGACCTCCTACCGGCGGCTGCTGGTCGCACCGCACGGGGTGCGCCGCGGCATCATCGACCGGATCGACCACGAGATCACCCTCGGCGAGCGCGGCCTGATCCAGCTGAAGGTCAACTCGCTGGTCGACGAGGAGATCATCGACTCGCTCTACCGGGCCGGCCAGGCCGGGGTGAGCGTCGACCTGATCGTGCGCGGCATCTGCGCGCTGCGCCCCGGCGTGCCGGACCTGTCGGACAACATCCGGGTCCGCTCGGTGCTGGGACGGTTCCTGGAGCACTCCCGGGTGTTCCGGTTCGGCCGGGACGCCGCCGCGGAGTACTGGATCGGCTCGGCGGACCTCATGCACCGCAACCTCGACCGCCGGGTCGAGGCCCTGGTCAAGGTCACCGACCCGGCCGCGGCCGGCGAGCTCGACCGGATGCTGAAGCTGATGATGAGCGACGAGACCGGCGCGTTCGAGCTGGCCGGCGACGGCACCTGGCACCGCCGGCCGGGCAAGAACCCGCAGGAGGCGCTGCTGCGCCGGATGGTCGACCGGGCGGAGCCCAACACGTGAGCCCCTACGTCCGGTTCCAGGTCGGTGAAAGCTTCACGCTGCCGGATCTCGCCGGGCCGGGCGGCGCCGTCACCCTGGACGCGACCTTCCACGACACCCCGGACGCGGCGCTCGCGCACGCCGGGGTGTCGCTGCGCCAGCACCCCGACGGCACGTGGACGCTGCTGCTGCCGGGGCGCGGGCGCGAGCTGCACCGCCCGGCCGCCGGCGCCGGGGTCGTCCCACCGGACCTGCTGGACGCCGTGACCGCGTTCCGCCGCGGGTCCGGCCTGGCCGCGGTGCGGACGGTCCGCGCGGCCGTCCATGTGCTTTCCGCCGCGGGTGGTGTGCTGGCGGAGGCTCGCGTCCTGTCCGCGCGCGGGACCGGCCGGCGCCCGCGCAGCGTCGAGGTGTCGCTGATCGACGGCACCCCCGCGGACCTCGCCCGCATCGCCGAGCAACTGCTCGCCGCCGGTGCCGTGCCCGACCCGGCCACCGCCGCCATCGCCGTCACCGCCGACGGTGCTGACGACGGCAGCGCCGGTGCGGTGGTCGCCGGTGCGCTGCGGTCCGGCGTCGCGCGGATCCTGCGGCACGACGCGTTCGCGCGGCTGCGCGAGACGATGCCCAACGGCGACACCCCGGTGCACCAGATGCGGGTCGGCACCCGGCGGCTGCGCAGCGACCTGCAGACGTTTCAGCCGCTGCTCGATCCGGCCTGGAGTCGGCCGCTGCGAGCCGAGCTGAGCCGGCTGGCCGGCGCGCTCGGCGGGGCCAGGGACGTCGAGGTGCTGCGGGCCCGGCTGCACGTCACCGCCGCCGCCGATCCCCTGGCGCCGGCGGACCTCGACGCCGTGGACCGCATCGACGCCGCGCTCGCCGGCCGGCAGGAGACGGCGCTGTCGGCGCTGGACGAGGCGCTGCGCTCCGGGCGGTACGTCCCGCTCCTGGACACACTGGTGCGGCCGCCCCGGCTGGCCGGCCGGCACACCGCCCCGGCGGGCCGGGTGCTGCCGGGCCTGGCACGCAAGCCGTGGCGGCAGCTCGTGGCCGGCGCGGACGCGCTGACCCCGCTCCTGCCCGACGACGACTGGCACGAGGTGCGGAAGCTGGCCAAGCGGGCCCGATACGCGTTCTCCTGGGTCCCCGGCCCCGAGGCGGCGGTGCTCGCCAAGCGGATCGCGAAGGTGCAGAAGGTCCTCGGCGAGCACCAGGACGCCGCGACCGCCGCCGACACGTGGTTGTTCGTCGCGAGGTTCCTCGACCGTGGCGACCACCGGCTCGCCGTCACCGCGGGCAGACTGTTCGAGCGGGAGCGGGCGGCGGTCACCCGGGCGCGGGCCGCGTTCCCGGCGGTGTGGGCCGCGGTCTGCGAGGAGAACACCACAGCATGGTTGAAGTGAACACGGTCGTCCGCGCGGCGGGCGGGGTGGTGTGGCGCCCGGCCGGGGACGGTGTGGAGATCGTGCTGGTGCACCGGCCCCGGTACGACGACTGGTCGCTGCCCAAGGGCAAGGTCGACCCCGGCGAGCACGAGCTGGCGGCCGCGGTGCGGGAGGTGCACGAGGAGACCCTCGTGCACGGCGTCCCGCAGGCGCGCCTGCCCTCGATCCGGTACCTGACCGGCGCCCCGGGCGTGGAGAAGACCGTCGAGTTCTGGTCGATGCGGGCCCTGGTGTGGCAGGACCGGCCGGCCGACGACGAGATCGAGGAGGCGCGCTGGGTGCCGGCCGGGCACGCCCCGGCGCTGCTGAGCTACGCCCACGACCGGGGCGTGGTGAAGGCGTTCCTGGACCTGCCGCCGGTGACCGCGGTGGTGGCGCTGGTGCGCCACGCGAAGGCCGGCAAGCGCAAGGAATGGACCGGACCGGACGCGGCCCGCCCGCTGGACCCGACCGGAGCACGCGACGCGGCGGCGCTGAGCGGCCTCCTGCGGCTCCTGCGGCCGGATCGGGTGGTGTCGGCCACCCCCTTGCGCTGCACGCAGACGGTGGAGCCGCTGGGCCTGCCGTTCGACCTGGACGCCGCGTTCGACGAGGGGCAGTCACCCGAGGCGGCGGCCGGGGCCCTGCGGGGCGTGGCGGCGCGGGGCGGCACGAGCGTCGTGTGCAGCCAGGGCAAGCTGATGCCGGCGCTGCTGACGGCATTGACCGGCCGCACCAATGTGGACTTCCACACCCGCAAGGGCAGCGGGTGGATCCTCACCTTCAGCGGTGACCGGCTCCTCGCCTGGGATCCGCTGCACCCGCTGACGGTCTGACGCGACGAAAGGGGCGGCGCCGCGAACTGACTCGCGGCGCCGCCCCTTTTCCGTTGCCTACCGGCGTTGCGGCCGGGTCACTTGGCGGTGGCGGCCTTCTTGGCGGGCGCCTTCTTGGCGGCCGTCGTGGTGGACGCCGTGGTCGTCTTGCGCGCGGTCGTCGACACGGCGGCCTTCGTGGCCTTCGTGGTGGCCTTCTTGGCGGGGGCGGCCTTGGTGGCGGCGGCCTTCGCCGGAGCGGCCTTCGCCGCGGCCTTGGTGGCGGTCGCCTTGGTGGCGGCCTTGGCCGGAGCGGCCTTCGCCGTCGTGGCCTTCGCCGTCGTGGCCTTGGCGGCGGCGGTCTTCGTGGCGGCCTTGGCCGGAGCGGCCTTCGCCGTCGTGGCCTTGGCGGTCGTGGCCTTGGCGGCGGTGGTCTTGGTGGCGGCGGCCTTCTTGGCCGGCGCGACCTTCGGCACCTTGCCGGCGGCGACCATCTCGCGGAAGCTGGCGCCGGCCCGGAACGCGGGCACCGACGTCTTCTTCACCTTGACGGCCTCACCGGTGCGCGGGTTGCGCGCGGTTCTCGCACCACGGACGCGCTTCTCGAAGACACCGAAACCGGTGATGGCGACCTTGTCGCCCTTGGTCACGGCAGCCTGGATCTCGGCCAGCACCGCGTCCAGCGCCGCGTTTGCCGACTTCTTGTCGCCCAGGCGAGCGCTGAGCGCCTCGATGAGCTCGGCCTTGTTCACGTTGTTTCCTCCCGTACCAGAAATGAAGTCCCTGTGGGCAAGGTATCCCAACGCACACAGGATACAAACATATGACGGAAAAGAAATCGTTGTGGAGCAACGGATCCGGCCGGAGGCTCATCGAGACGTCCAGCTAGGGCCTAGTGAACGACGGGTGTCCACTCCGGACGGCCTTGTTCGAAGGCCGTGATGGACTCCTCGTGGCGCAGTGTCAGACCGATGTCGTCCAGGCCCTCCAGCAGGCGCCAACGGCTGAAATCGTCGATCGGGAAGGCCCATTCGCGGCCCGCCGCACGCAACTGGCGGTCCTGCAGATCGACCGTTACCGACAACTGCGGATCCGCTTCGATCGCGGCCCAGAGTTCCTCGACCACTTTCAGGTCCAACTCGATGGGCAGGAGCCCGGCCTTGAGCGCGTTTCCCCGGAAGATGTCGCCGAAACGCGGCGCGACGACCGCCTTGAAGCCGTAGTTCTGCAACGCCCACACGGCGTGCTCGCGCGATGATCCGGTGCCGAAGTCGGGTCCGGCCACGAGGACCGAGGCGCCGGCGTAGGCGGGATTGTTGAGCACGAATGCGGGATCCGAACGCCACGCGTTGAACAACCCGTCCTCGAACCCGGTGCGGGTGACGCGCTTCAGATATACGGCGGGGATGATCTGGTCGGTGTCCACGTTGGACCGGCGCAGCGGGACGGCCGTGCCGGTGTGGACGGTGAACTTCTCCATGTCAGATTCTGCCTGTCTTCGCTTCGGGCTTCGACTAGTTCAGGTCCGCGGGGGCCGCGAGGCGGCCGACGACGGCGGTGGCGGCGGCGACCTGCGGCGACACCAGGTGGGTGCGGCCACCACGGCCCTGCCGGCCCTCGAAGTTGCGGTTGGACGTCGAGGCGGAGCGCTCGCCCGGCTTCAGCGTGTCCGGGTTCATGCCCAGGCACATCGAACAGCCCGCGAAGCGCCACTCGGCACCGGCGGCGGTGAAGACCTCGTTGAGGCCCTCCTCCTCCGCCGCGGCGCGCACCGACGCGGATCCGGGCACGACGAGCATGCGCACGGACTCGGCGACCTTGCGCCCGCGCAGCACGTCGGCGGCGGCCCGCAGGTCCTCGAGCCGGCCGTTCGTGCACGAGCCGAGGAAGACCACGTCGACCGCGACGTCGCGCAGCGGCGTGCCCGGCGTCAGCGCCATGTACTCGAGCGCCTTCTGTGCCGCGACGCGGTCGGCGTCCTCGGCGAAGTCGGCCGGGTCCGGCACGCTCGCGCCCAGCGGCGCACCCTGGCCCGGGTTGGTGCCCCAGGTGACGAACGGGGTGAGGTGGGTGATGTCGAGGGTGACCTCGGTGTCGAACTTCGCGCCCTCGTCGGTGCGCAGCGAGGTCCAGTACGCCTTCGCGCGGTCCCAGGCCTCGCCCTTCGGCGCGTACTCGCGGCCCTCGACATACGCGAACGTGGTCTCGTCCGGCGCGATCATGCCGGCCTTGGCGCCCCACTCGATCGACATGTTGGAGACCGTCATCCGGCCCTCCATCGACATGCGCTCGATGGCGGGTCCGCGGTATTCCACCACGTGGCCGCGCCCGCCGCCGGTGCCGACCTGGGTGATGAGCGCCAGCACCAGGTCCTTGGCCGTGACGCCCGGGGCGAGGTCGCCGACGACGTTGACCGCCATCGTCTTCAGCGGCGGCTGCGGCAGCGTCTGGGTCGCCAGGACGTGCTCGACCTCACTGGTGCCGATGCCGAACGCCAGCGCGCCGAACGCGCCGTGCGTGGAGGTGTGCGAGTCACCGCAGACGATCGTCATGCCCGGCTGGGTGAGTCCCAGCTGCGGTCCCATGACGTGGACCACGCCCTGCTGCGAGTCGCCGAGCGAGTGGCGGCGCACGCCGAACTCGTCGCAGTTGCGCCGCAGCGTCTCGATCTGGGTGCGGGACACCGGGTCGCTGATCGTCAGCAGGTTGTCGGTCGGCGTGTTGTGGTCCTCGGTCGCGATCGTCAGCTCGGGACGGCGCACCGTGCGGCCGCTCAGCCGCAGGCCGTCGAAGGCCTGCGGGCTGGTGACCTCGTGCACCAGGTGCAGGTCGATGTAGAGCAGATCCGGCTCGCCGTCGGCGGAACGGACGACGTGCGCGTTCCACACCTTCTCTGCGAGCGTCCGCGGTCGTGCTTCTCCCACCATCTGGACATCCTAAAGTTTGGGAGGTATGTTTCGGTCTGTGGGACACAGTATGAGCGGTGTTGGCGTGCTCGACAAGGCGGTGGTCATCCTGGCCGCCTGTGTCGACGGCGCCAGCCTGGCCGAACTGGTGGACCGGACCAAGCTTCCCCGGGCAACGGCGCACCGGCTCGCACAGGCCCTGGAAATCCACCGATTGCTCGTTCGGGACGCGCAAGGACGCTGGCGGCCGGGCCCGCGTCTGGGCGAACTCGCCAACGCGGCACCCGACGTTCTTCTGACCGCGGCCGAGCCGATGCTCACCGCACTGCGCGACGCGACCGGCGAAAGCGCGCAGCTCTATCTCCGCCGCGCCGACGAGCGGCTCTGCGTGGCCGCCGCCGAGCGCGCCAGCGGGCTGCGCGACACGGTGCCGATCGGTTCGGTGCTGCCGATGACCGCCGGCTCCGCCGCGCAGGTGCTGCTCGCGTGGGAGCCGCCGGAGGCGGTGATGCCGCTCCTGCCCCGGTGCAAGTTCACCGGCCGCACCCTCGCCGAGGTCCGCCGCCGCGGCTGGGCGCAGAGCGTGGCCGAGCGCGAGGCCGGCGTGGCCAGCGTCTCCGCGCCGATCCGCGACCGCACCGGCCGGGTCATCGCGGCGATCAGTGTCTCGGGCCCGATCGAGCGGCTCGGGCGGCGCCCCGGCGACCGTCACGCGATGGCCGTGGTGCGGGCTGGACAACGCCTGTCCGGCCTGTAGCGTGCCGCTCATCGAGCACGCTTGACTGGAGGAACGCCAGTGCCTGAATCCACCCCTGCCGCTCCGGAACCGATCGACGCGGGCGTCTCCGAGGCACCCGAGACCCCCGAGGGTGAGGCGTCCGGCGTCGGTCAGGCACCCTCGGGTGCCCCGGACAAGCCGACCGGCGCCCCCGGCTCCCCCAGCCCCGACGGCCCGCAGCGGCCGACCCCGCCCACGGCACCCACCGTTCCGGCCGAACCGGCGCCGGCCGGCGGCGGCCGGGGTGGTTGCCTGAGCATGGTGCTCGGCCTGCTCCTGCTCGTCGCCGCGCTGCTGGGCATCTCCGGCCAGTTCTGACCTGTCGCGGGGTTCTCCGGACCGTCCGGAGGGCCCCGCACTGGTCCGCTTCCCCGTTACGATGCCGCCGACATCACACGGGGAGGGACATCATCATGTCCGAACACATCGAGCCTCCGGACGGATCCAGCACCGCCGAACCGGCTCCGGAGGCCGCGGCGCCGCCCGCCGGCGCCGACCAGCCGGACGACCCGGCACCGTTACTGAACCCCGCTCCCACCGGCGACCCCGCGCTCGCGGAGCCGCCGACATCCCCGCAGGGCCCGGCGCCGGCCTCCGGTTATGGAGACCTGGGGGCATTCCTGGCCGGCGTGACACCGGTCGACGCAGACGTGATCGAGTCGCCGCCGCCGCGGCGCCGCCGGCCGGTCGTCCTCGCGCTGACCTCCGCCGCGGTCGTCCTGGTCGTCCTGCTCGGCGGCGGCGCGTTCGCCCTGGCCCGGCTGTGGAACGGCCCGGTCGGCACCCTGCCCGAGGAGCTCGTGCCGGGGTCGGTCGCCGCGTTCGCCCGCCTCGACCTCTCCCCCGGCATCGGCCAGCGGCTCAAGGTCGAGGCCCTGCTACGCAAGGCCGCCGGTAGCGGCGGCGCGCCCAAGTCGTTCGACGACGCGAAGCGCGACGTCTTCGCCGACGCCGGCGCGCCGATCGGCTACGACGACGTCGCCTCGTGGTTCGACGACCGGGTCGGCGTCGCCGTGTGGGGCGGCCCCGAGGGCAGCGCCGGACCTGTCGTGCTCCTCGTCCTGTCCTCGCGGGACGACGGCAAGGCCCGCACGGCGCTCGCCGCGGCGCAGCAGAAGGTCGGCACCAACCGGCTCGGCTTCGTCGCCGGTGACGGGCGGGCCCTGCTCGCGTTCGGCGGCAAGGACCTCCAGCGGCTCGCCACCTCAGCGGCGGACGCCGCGAAGAAGGCCCCGCTGTCGAAGTCGCCCGCGTTCACCTCGGCCGTCGCCAAGCTCCCCGCGGACCAGCCCGGCCTGGCGTGGGCCGACCTGGCCCGCGTGACCGAGCTGCAGCGGGCGTTCCTGGACGCGGCGATCGACGAGGAGGGCTTCGACGACGAGGAGGCGTTCGACATCGCGCCGGTCCTCCCGCCGACGGTCACGGGCATGCTCGTCGCCGGCGTCCAGGCCGGCGACGACGGTTTCGAGGTCCGCGCCCGGGTGTCCGGCGGCGGTCTGCCGCTGACCGGCGCGACGGGCGGCACCGACGCCCTCGCGCTTCTCGGCGCCCTTCCGGCCGGTGTCACCGCGGCCGGCGTCGCCAGCGGTCCCTTCGGCAACGACTCGCTCTTCGGCGACACCGGCGGGTTGCTGTCCACGTTCCTGTTCCCGATGTCGATGTTCGGCTTCGCCGTCGGTGAGGCGTCCGACCCGGAGGAGATGCCCCCGGGCTTCGACCCCGACACCGGCCTGCCGCCCGGCGTGGACCCGTCCGACCCCGCGGCGGTCGAGAAGTACTTCCGGGAGCACCCCGAGCTGCTCACCGGCGGCGCCATGGGGATGCAGAAGAGCACCGAGGCGCTGACGAAGGCCATCTCCACCGCGACGTCGGTGTCGTTCACCGTCGCCGGCCTGCCGGGCACCGCCGCGCAGGCCCCGACGTCCGACGGATCGGACCTCGGGCTGCAGCTCGACCTGCGGCTCGCCGACGCCGCCGCGGCCAAGCAACTGCAGACCGACCTGGCCGAGCTGGTCAAGGCCGGCGGGACCGTCTGCGAGGTGCGCGGGGAGCACGTGGTGCTGCGGACGAAGGCGTACAAGGGCGGCACCGGCAAGCTCGCCGACGACCCGCGCTTCCGCGCCGCGACCGCCGGCGGGGTCCCGAACGCCACCACGGCGCTCTACTTCGGCAGCGAGCCCGGCAGCACTCCGGCCACGTCCGTCGGCGTGACCGTCGGCCGCGACGGCGCCGACACTGTGGTGATGGCGAAGATCCTGGTCGGTTGACGCGCTTCCCCCCGGGCCTGTGCGGCGACGCTCAGGCCCGGGGCACCGCGGGCCTACAGGTCGACCACCTCGCGGCCCAGCGGCCAGAGCGCGGCCGGGACGAGCTTGAAGTTGGCGATGCCGAACGGGATCCCGATGATCGTGACGCACAGCGCGATGCCGGCGGTGATGTGGCTCAGCGCCAGCCACCACCCGGCGAGCACGAGCCACAGGACGTTGGCCACCCCGGTCGCCACGCCGGCGTCGGACTTGGCCTGCAGCGTGCGGCCGAACGGCCACAGGGAGTAGACGGCCAGCCGCCACGACGCCACCGCGAACGGGATCGTGATGATCAGCACGAAGCAGATCACCGCGGCGAATGCGTAGCCGATGAACAGCAGGAAGCCGCCACCGAAGATCAGCCACAGCACGTTCAGGATGAAGCGAATCATGCTTCGATCATGCGCCTGCCGCGCTACTGATCAGAGTGAGGACCTCGTCGGCGCAGCCCCAGGCGAGGGTGACCCCGGCGCCGCCGTGGCCGTAGTCGTGCACGAGGCGCGCGCCGCCGGGCAGTTCGACGGGGTCGAGCTCGACCCGGGCACCGCCGTGCCGGGCCGGGCGCAGCCCGGCCGCCTGCCACAGCACAGCGGCCCCGGCCAGCTCCGGAACGAGGTCCAGGCAGCGGGCGAGGATCGCCGCGGTGGTGGCCGGATCGACCGTGGTGTCCCAGACGCCGGGCTGGAACGTGCCGCCGAGCACCACGTCGCGGCTGCGGGGGTGGACGTACGTCATTCCGGCAGGGTGCTCTTCGTCACGAACCGAGGTGACAAGTCCCGGATTGGCGACGCCGACGATCTGGCCGCGGGCCGGGTGCACGGCGGGGTCCGCGGCGAGGTCCCGCGCCGCGAGGCCGCTCGCGTTGACCACGACGTCCGCGCCGCCGGCCACCCGGGGCACGTCGGACAGCCGCTCGACCCGGTGCCGGACCACCCGGCCGCCCGCGGCCTCGAACCGGTCCAGCAGCCACTGGAGGTACACCTCCATCTCGACGGACGGCACGGTGAACCGCCACTCACCGGGCGCCACGGTGAAGTCCGGGACCGCGGCGGCCCACCACGGCGTCGCGTGCGGCCGGCGCAGGATCATGCGGGTCGGCCGTGGGACCACTCCGGGCACACCCGCGGCCGCCTGCGCGGACAGCTCCTCGTAGGTGCGGTGGGCCCAGGTCAGCACGCGCGGGTCGGCGGCGGTGTGGGAGGGGTACCAGACGGCGGCGGCGAGCCGTGACACGGTGCCGGCCGGCTCGTCGGCGGTCACGACCGTCACCGCGTGCCCGTGCTCCCGCAGGCGCACGGCGCAGGCGAGCCCGCTGATCCCCGCGCCGAGGACGGCGACCTTACTGCTCATGGGACTCACGGAACCAGGGCCGGCCGACGGTGTCCAAGACCGGTTGGCGAGGTCATGATAAGCCTGGCTTATGGAACTGCGACGGTTGCGGTATTTCGCCGTCCTCGCCGAGGAGCTGCACTTCACGCGGGCCGCGGCCCGGCTGCGCATCGCCCAGCCGGCGCTCAGCCAGCAGGTGAAGGCCCTCGAGCGGGAGGTCGGCGCCCGGCTGGTCGAGCGGGGCCGCGGCGGCTGCGTCCTCACCCCGGTCGGGACGGTGGTGGCCGCGGAGGCGGCGGCGCTGCTCGCCCAGGCGGCCGGCGCCGAGCAGCGGATCGCGGCGGCGGTGCGCGGGCAGGGCGGGCGGCTGCGGCTGGCCTACACGCGATCGGCCCGCGGTGGCGTGGTCGACGACCTGGTCGAGCGGTTCCGCGCCGCGCACCCCTTGGTCGAGGTGGTGCCGGAGACCGGCTGGACCGCGCCCAACGTGGCCGGGCTGCTCGCCGGGCGCTACGACGCGGCGTTCGTGCGGCCGCCGGTCGACGACGAGGGGATCCGGTGGCGGCTGGTCGGCACCGAGGAGCTGCTGCTCGCCCTGCCCACCGGGCATCCCCTGGCGGCGCGGCGGCGGGTGCCGCGGGAGCTGCTGCGCGGCGAACCGGCCGTGATGTGGCCGCGGGACAACGGTCCCGGCATGTACGACCGGATCGTCGCGCAGATCTGGCCCGGCGGCGGCTTCGCGCTGGCCCGGCACGAGCCCGACGACGAGCAGCTGCTGCGGGCGGTGGCGGCCGGCGGCGTGCTCGCGGCGGTGCCCGAGGGCCGGGCGAGGGCGTTGCGGATGCCGGGGGTGCTGCTGCGCCGGTTCACCGGGGTGCCGCCGACGGTCGACATCGGGCTCGCCTGGGCGCCGCGGCACCTGAATCCGGTCGTGCGCAGCCTGCTGGATGTCCTGGGTTAAAGAAGGCTGGACCCTACCTTAAATGAGAGCGCTCTATCGACCGAGTTCCATAAAGGTTATTTACTGTTAACAATCCTTCCTTTACATTGGCGAGCATCACCCCCACTGCACGAAGGGAGCGATCGATGCGAAGAACGATCGCGCTGGTACCTCTGGCGCTCGCCGCCATCGCAACATCACTGCTCGTCTCGGCCCAGCCGGCGGCAGCGCACGGGTACATCTCCTCTCCGGCGAGCCGCCAGGCGATGTGCGCCCAGGGGCGGGTCGCCAACTGCGGCGAGATCGTCTACGAACCACAGAGCGTCGAAGGTCCCAAGGGCCTGATGAGCTGCAGTGGCGGCAACAGCCGGTTCGCCCAGCTCGACGACCCGAACAAGGGCTGGCCCGCGACCGCGGTCGGCAACTCCGTCACGTTCAACTGGGTGCTCACCGCCCGGCACAGCACCAGCACGTGGGAGTACTTCGTCGGCGGCACCCGCATCGGGGTCATCGACGACGGCGGCCGGCAGCCCGGCGCGACCGTCTCCCACACGGTGAGCCTCGGCGGGCGCACCGGCCGGATCCTGGTCCTGGCCCGGTGGAACATCTCCGACACCGGCAACGCCTTCTACTCCTGCGTCGACCTGCAGGTCGGTGGTGGCGGCAACCCGACGCCGACCCCGACGCAGCCCACCCCGACGCCCACCACCAACCCCACGCCGACCCCGACCCCGACGACCACCACGCCTCCGGCCGGCGGCACGTGGCAGGCGGGCACCGCGTACAAGGTCGGTGACCGGGTCACGTACGGCGGCGCCACGTATCAGTGCCGCCAGGCTCACACCGCCATCGCCGGTTGGGAACCGCCCAACGTCCCGGCGCTCTGGCTGCGCGTCTGACGTCCCGGGTGCCCGGTCCGCCGGGCACCCGCTTTTTCTTTCCTCCGGAGGGGTTTCGGGTGCGGTTACACGTCTCCGCGTCACGGTCACACGTCTTCGCGTTGCTGTCCCTCGTCACGGCGATGCTCCTCGCCGGCTGCGCCGCCGCCCCGGCGCAGCCGGTCCCCTCCGGGACCTCGGCCGTCTACAACGACACCGACGTCATGTTCGCCCAGATGATGGTCGCCCACCACGGCCAGGCCCTGGAGATGGTCCGGCTGGCCCGCACCAAGACCGTCCGCGAGGACGTGCGCACCCTCGCCGCGGCCATCGACGTCACCGAGGCCGACGAGACCAAGACCATGCAGGTCTGGCTGCAGTCCTGGAACCGGCCGGCCACCGCGGCCGCGGACGCCCACGAGGGCCACGGCGGCGCCCACGGCACGAACGCCGACGACATCGCCGCCCTCGCGACCTACGACGGCGCCGAGTTCGAGCAGCGGTTCCTCAACATGCTCGTCGCCCACCAGCACAACGCGGTCGAGATCGCCCGGATGGAGACCGGCTCCGGGGTGAACCCCGGCGCCCTGGACCTCGCCCGGCGCATCACCGAGTCCCGCACCGCCGAGATCCAGCAGATGCTCGGGTACCTCGGGAAGGTCTGAGCCCGCCGTCCGGCCCGCCCAGCCACGCGAGCCGGCGCGAAATGGGGCCTGAGGGACACGCCGGGTGGAACTCCTGCGGCAACCCGGTGGATCCCAGGAACCCGGTGAATCGCCGGTGCCCGGGCAACAACCCGGCACCGGTTGCCGCAATCAACCGAGTTGTGACAGCTCGCCGGCCCGGCTGCACCCACTCGGCCGGCAATCGGCAGGCCCACCTCTGCCGTCTGCTCGCGACGCTGAGTCAACCTCGGCGCAGCGATGTCGCTCCGCTACTCGCGGCCGATCCCCGTCGTCGATGCCGGGAACCCTGACCGGGTCCTGGTTGCATGCCGGGCCGTTGCCGCCCTTTGAAGCCAGTAGCCGAACGGATGCGTTCGGTGATACCGACGTCGGCTCGCCGCCTCGAACGGTGCGGCGTGCATAGACTCGGTCGCATGACCCTCACCAACTGGGCGGGAAACATCGCGTTCGACGCGGCCCGGGTGCACCGACCGTCCACCGTGGACCGGGTCCGGGAGGTGGTGGCCGGGGCGGAGCGGGTGCGGGTCCTCGGCTCCGGGCACTCGTTCAACGACATCGCGGACACGCCCGCGGATCTCATCAGCGTCGCCGGATTGCCGGTGGAGCCGCGGATCGACGCGGCGGCGGGGACCGTCACCGTGGCCGGCGGGGTGCGATACGGGCAGCTGGCGGCGTTCCTGGACGCCCAGGGGTATGCGTTGCACAACCTCGGGTCGCTGCCGCACATCTCGATCGCCGGGGCCATCGCCACCGGTACCCACGGATCCGGCGCGGCACTGGGCAACCTTGCGACGGCCGTCGCCGGGATCGAGCTCGTGACCGCGGGCGGGGACCTGGTCCGGCTGGCCCGCGGGGACGCCGACTTCCCCGGCGCGGTCGTGTCGCTCGGCACGCTCGGGGTCGTGGTGGGTGTGACGTTGGACGTGCGGCCGGCGTACACCATCCGCCAGTTCGTCTTCGAGCACCTGCCGAGGAGCGTCCTGGACGCGCGGTGGGAGGACATCGCGACCGCCGGCTACTCGGTCAGCCTGTTCACCGGCTGGGCCGGGGACACGGTCGACCAGTTGTGGCTCAAGCTCGCCGACGGTGAGGAGCCCGACGGGTTCGGGGCGGTGCCGGCCGGGCGGGCGATGCACCCGATCGCGGCGATGCCCCCGGAGAGCTGCACCGACCAGGGCGGGGTCCCCGGGCCGTGGCACCGTCGGCTGCCGCACTTCAAGCTCGAGTTCACCCCGAGCAGCGGCGAGGAGCTGCAGACCGAGTACTTCGTGGCGCGTGACGACGCGGTGGAGGCGTTCGCCGCGATCGAGCGGCTGCGGCACCTCGTGACGCCCGTGTTGCAGATCTCCGAGATCAGGGTCGTGGCGGCGGACGAGTTGTGGCTGAGCCCGACGTACCGGCGCGACAGCGTGGCCCTGCACTTCACCTGGATCCAGGATGCCGCCCGCGTCGCACCGGTCGTCGCGGCGCTCGAGGAGGCGCTGGCGCCACTGGCGGCCCGGCCGCACTGGGGGAAGGTGTTCCACCGGGCGGCGCGGCCCGAGCGGCTCACCGACTTCCTCGCGTTGCGTGACCGGCTCGACCCGGACCGCAAGTTCAGCAACGCGTTCGTGGAGCGTCACCTGGCGGCGGAGTAGATTCCAGGCGTGCGTATCGCTCGTTTCGCCCACAGCAGTGGGATGTCGTTCGGAGTCGTCGAGGGCGAGCCCTCGGCCGGACTCACCGGACTCACCGTCGCCGAGATCGACGGTCACCCGTTCGGGGAGCTGCGGTTCACCGGCCAGCGCTGGGCCGTCGCCGACGTGCGGCTGCTCTCCCCGATGCTGCCCAGCAAGGTGGTGTGCGTCGGGCGCAACTACGCCGACCACGCCGCCGAACTCGGCAACGACGTGCCGAAGGAGCCCCTGCTCTTCCTCAAGCCGTCCACGTCGATCATCGGCCCCAACGACGCGATCCGGATCCCGCCGCAGTCGCAGCAGGTCGAGCACGAGGCCGAGCTCGCCGTCGTGATCGGCGTCACCGGCGCCCGCCGCGTCGACCGCGCCGGCGCCGCCGCGGCCATCTTCGGCTACACCGCCGCCAACGACGTCACCGCCCGTGACCTGCAGCGCAAGGACGTCCAGTTCACCCGGGGCAAGAGCTTCGACTCGTTCTGCCCCATCGGCCCGTGGATCGTCACCGGCCTGGACGTCAGCGACGTCGAGGTCCGCTGCGAGGTCAACGACGAGGTCCGCCAGCTCGGCCGCACCAAGGACATGGTGTTCGACGTCCCCACGCTCGTGTCGTATGTCTCACACGTCATGACCCTCCTCCCCGGCGACGTCATCCTCACCGGCACCCCCGCCGGCGTCTCCAAGCTCAACCCCGGCGACGAGGTCACCGTCACGATCGAGGGCGTCGGCGCGCTCAGCAACAGGGTCCTGACCTTGGAATAGGCGTGTTTGCGACAACCGATTTGGCCTGGTGCGTTCGCTCCGGTAAAGTTTCCAACCGGCGCACACAGCGCCAATGGGGTATGGGGTAATTGGCAGCCCAACTGATTCTGGTTCAGTTAGTCTAGGTTCGAGTCCTGGTACCCCAGCACCGCAGCAAGATCGCGGTGCTGTATTGTTCCACCCGCAACACCGAGCAAGACCTGGGGCCCCGTCGTCTAGCGGCCCAGGACGCCGCCCTCTCAAGGCGGTAGCGCCGGTTCGAATCCGGTCGGGGCTACAGTCCAATGGGTCCACCCTGTTCATGGGGTGGACCCATTTCCCGTTGGTGGACTTCCGCGTTCTTCGCGCAGCGGCTTCGCCGCCGCTCCCCAGCGGGGGGTTCCCACCCCGCACCCCCCATGCTTCGCTTCGCTCGCACTGCCTCGCTTCGCGTCGGCAGGGACGGCGCTGCGCGAGGCATCCCTCCCCAGCCCGACAGGTGCCGTCGGGCGGGTGGCGCGGGGATGGTCGCAGAGTCCTGAGTGGACTGGAGCGACCTCAGGTCGCCTCCGTCATGGCACGCCAAATGGTCATGCCGCGTCAGACCTCGCTTGGAAACCAACCGCCAGTTCGACGTCGAGTGCCCGCGCCAAGCGTTCGAGAACCGGCAACGTCGGCACGGTTCCGCCGGCCTCGAACCGGGCGATCGCGGACTGCGTCATAGAGGCCGCCTCCGCCAGCTCGGTCTGGCTCCAACCGCGGCGCTCGCGAAGCTCACGGACCGCCCGGCCCAACTCGAACGCGAGCCTCGTCGACTCGTAGGCCTCCGCTGCACCGGGCTCAGCCATACGCCGGCCACGCAGCTCGTTCCAGTCGCCGCGACTGCTCATCCCTCGTCCTCCTCTTCGACGGTGTGCATCTCAGCGACGCAACGCGCCAGCGCCTTCCGGGCCCGCTTGACTTCACCGGTTTCGCGGTCTCGGGTCTTCCGGAACGCCGTGAGCAGAATGATCCGCTCCCCGGACGCGATCCAGTAGGTGATCCGAACGGCGTCACGCTCCAGGTGAAACCGCAGCTCACGAAGCTTGCCATCCAACTGCTTCGTATAGGGCTCACCCAGCAGTGGCCCTTCGTTGGCGAGCAGGTCGATGTAGAAGGCCACTCGCGCGAACTGCACGGTTGCCAGCTCTTCGAGCCACTCCTGAACTTCAGGCTCCAACTCGACGGTACCCCAGGACATAGCATCGATGCTATATGTATCGCCAGACTTCCATCCGCTCCGCGGACGCCAGCCAGCCCCTCGGCCGGCCGGGGGTGAAGGTACTCGATGTGCATGCGACGTCATCGCCGGAACTGACGTCGTGGTCGACGGTTTCCACGGAATGCCGGGAGTCGGCGGCGGTCAGGGCGTCGCGATCGGGGCGGGGGCGGTGTCGCAGACGGCGATCAGAGCGGCGCGCAGTGGGGCGGCGCGGTCGGACAGGTCGCGTTGGCGGCGGGTGTACTCGGCGCGGCCCTCCGGGGTCTCGATCTCCACGGGTGGGTAGCCCAGGGCGGCCAGGTCATACGGGCTGGCCTGCATGTCGAGGGTGCGGATGGCGACGGCCAGCTCGAAGCAGTCGGCGACCAGCTCGCTCGGGGTGAGCGGGCTCAGCTTGTAGGACCACTTGTAGAGGTCCATGTTGGCGTGCAGGCAGCCGGGTTGCTCGTTGGCCGTCTGGGTCTCGCGGGTCGGTTGCAGCAGGTTCAGTGAGCGGGCCGGGGCGGTGTAGAAGCGGAAGGCGTCGAAGTGGCTGCAGCGGATGCGGCTCGCCTCGACGACCGCGTCGGTGCCGGTCGGGCCGAGGCGCAGCGGCCAGGCGTTGTGCCGCAGCTCGTCCTGGGTCTGCCGGTAGACCATCGCCCACTCGTGCAGGCCGAAGCAGCCCAGATGCGGTGGGCGGGCGGCGGTTGCCGCGAGGAGGTCCCGGATCCAGGCGACGGACTCCAACCGGCGGGGCGGGTCGCCGCCCGGGCGCCACTGCCGCAGCTGTGCGGGACGGAACGAGTAGTACGTGAACAGGAAGTCGAGCACCGGGTGTTTCTCGCCGCGGCGGCGGCGCTGCAGGTGCGGCACGATCCACTCGTCGACCCGTGCCTCGTGCGCGGCCCGGCGGGCCTGCCACGATGACTGGTCTGTGAGCATCCGCCAAGTTTAGGTTGTACCGTCTCACGCATGCGCAAGCTCGGTGCAGTGCTCGTGGCCGCCGCGGCATGCTCGCTGGTGCTTGCCGGCTGCGGCGGGAAGACGCCCGAAGCGGCCAGGCCAGGGGCGTCGGGCAGCGGCGCCGCGGGATCGGGGTCGCAGCCTTCGACGGCACTCGTGCTGGGGGCGCCGGCGAGCGTGAAGGTCACCGTCGGTGCCGGGCTGAACGCCGCGCCGTTCGATGTGGCGCGGAGCGTGACGCTGCCGGCGGGGTGGACCGCGGCGGTGTACGCGCGGGTCGACAAGGCCCGGTTCATGACGTTCACGCCGAGCGGCGACCTGCTGGTGTCGCAGCCGAGCCAGGGCAAGATCCGGGTGGTGCGGGCCGGGAAGGCAACCGAGTTCGCGTCCGGGCTGAACCGGCCGCATGACCTGGTGTTCGCCGAGGTCGGCGGGGCCACCTGGCTGTTCGTGGCGGAGGCCGACAAGGTCGTGCGCTACCCGTACAAGTCCGGTGATCTCAAGGCGCACGACGGGCAGGTCGTCGTGGACGGGTTGCCGGACACCAGCACGCCGGAGCTGCGGGGCAACTACGCGCACGTGCTGAAGAACATCGCGGTCAAGGGCGAGCTGCTGTACCTGTCGATCGCCTCGACCTGCAACGCCTGCGTCGAGGACACGGTGAGCGACCCGCGGCGGGCGGCGATCTACACGTACGACGCGGCCGGGAAGAACGCGGGCAAGCACCTGCTGGCGACCGGGATCCGCAACGCGGAGGGGCTCGCGTTCCGGCCGGGCAGCGACGAGCTGTGGGTCGTGGTGAACAACCGCGACAACACCCTCGTCCCCGACGACCGCGACGTGGACGGCGACGGCAAGTCCGACAAGGGCAAGAAGATGAGCCAGTTCGTCGACCAGTACCCGGTGGAGGAGCTCATCAAGGTGCGCGACGGCGGCTTCTACGGCTGGCCGTTCTGCAACCCGGACAGCGACAACGGCACGCACAACCTCGGCTTCCACCGCGACTACGAGCTCAACCGCGACGGGAGCAAGGCCGACTGCGCCAAGGCGGACCCGATCGACCTCGGCCTGCCGGCGCACACCGCGCCGCTGGGGCTGACGTTCTCCCCGGCGCTCGGCGGGGCGGTCATCCCGCTGCACGGCTCGTGGAACAGCACCAAGCCCGTCGGCTACAAGGTGGTGTTCGTGCCGTGGACGGCGAACGGGCCCGGCGACCCGGTCGACCTGCTGTCCGGGCTCGTCGACCTCAAGGCCGCCAAGCCGTGGCTGCGGCCGGTCGACGCGGCGCTGGACGCCGACGGTTCGATCCTCGTCAGCGACGACTTCGGCGGCTCCATCATCCGCCTGACGCCCCCGAAATAGCACGCGCGATCGACGCCGGACGACCGGATGCGAGCAGAAACTCGATGCCGACCGGTCCATTGTGGACCGTCACCGCGCCGGAGGCGTCGACGGTGACGTCCAGCTCGCCCCCGGCCACCTTCAGGCCCCGCACCCGGAACGCACCCACCGGCGACGGCGCGATCGGGTCGAACGTGATCCGCCCCGCGGGCACGTCCACGTCCAGCCCCAGCAGCGCGGTGAGCAACGCCGGCCCCACCGCCGCCGCCCACGCCTGCGGCCGGCACGCCGCCGGGTAGGGCGTCGCGTCGTCGTCGCCGCCGTACAGCTCCGGCAGCCGGAAGTCGAACCGCTCGGCCGCCCCCAGCAGCGCCCGGACGAGCGCGGCAGCCTCCTCCCGGTGCCCTTCGCGGGCCAGGCCGAGCAGCGCGATCACGGTGTCGTGCGGCCAGACGGACCCGGCGTGATACGAGCCCGCGTCGTAGCCGGCGGACGAGGCAGCGAGGGTCCGTAGCCCGAACGGCGACCGCAGCCGATCCAACCAGCCGGCGACCGCAGCGCTCTCGGCCGCGGACAGCAGGCCGGTGCCGAGCAGGTGCCCCATGTTGGACGCCACGCCGTCGACCCGCTCCCCGCCGCCGGTCACCGCGACCGCCGGATAGTCGCCGGGGCACCAGAACGCGGCCCGGAACCGCTCGGCGAGGTCCGCGGCCCAGTCCCGCCACCGCCGCCCGCCGGTCCGGCCGAACGCGTCCAGCAGGTCGGCGCCGCGCACGGCGGCCTGGTAGGCGTACCCCTGGACCTCGCACAACGCCAAGGTCCCGGTGGCGATGCGACCGTCGGCGAACTGGACCCCGTCGCCGGAGTCCTTCCAGCCCTGGTGGGTCAGGCCCGTCCCGGTCGAGCGGTAGGCGACGAATCCCTCGTGCCCGGCCAGCCACTCGAGCGCGGCCTCCACGTTGGGCAGCAGCGCCTCCACGGCGTCCGGGCGCATGCCCCAGCGGTACGCGTCCGCGAGCGTGCACACGAACAGGGCGGTCGCGTCGACCGTGCCGTAGTAGATCGGCGGCAGGCGGTGCGCGGCGTCGGGCGGCCGCAGCTCGTGCAGGACGCGGCCGGGCTCCTCCTCGGTGTCGCCGTCGTGCGTGGTGCCCTGCCGCGCGCCGAGCGCCCGCAGTGTGCCGGCCGCGACGTCGACCCCGAGCGGCAGCCCCAGCCGCGCCGACCACAACGCGTCGCGGCCGAAGAGGGTGAGGTACCAGGGGCTGCCGGCGCAGTAGTACACGTCGGCGCCGTCGGTGCGCCGCAGCGCGTCGAGGTCCTGGACGCCGGTGCGCACCAGCGCGTCGAGCCGCGGGTCGGCCGCGGCGACCCGGAGCGTGCTGAACCGCTTGGCGCGTTGGATGGTGGCGACGTCGGTGCGGGTGAAGCGCAGCTCCACGGAGCACCGCTCCCCGGGCTCCAGCGTCACCGCCCAGCGCAACGGCCCGTCGGGCGGCGGGGTGACGTCGAGCCGGACCGCCATGCCGTCCGCGGACCGCGCCCACCAGGTGCCGCCCGCGTCGGGCTCGAAGTCCACTGTGGATCCTGTGCGGCCGTCCCGGATCGCGCCGGTGGTGGCGAAGTCCGTCGCCGCGCTGATCGCCAGCACCACGCTCCGGGGCTCGTCGGCGTCGTTGGACAGCGTGACGGTCTCGGTGCCGCCGAGCGGTTCGGCCAAGCGGCTGCGGGTGTCCCGTACCCCCGCGAACACCGCCGAAGCGGCACCCGTGCGGTGCCCGGTCAACGCCGGCGCCGCGCCGTCGATCGTGACCTCCAGGCGGGCCACGGCCCGGCGGTCCTCGACGTAGAGCCCGTCCGCCGCTCCGGTCATCCGGCCGTCCGGACCTGACAGCCAGGTCGCGGGCGCGGCCACGCAGGTGACGCGGTCGTGGAGTTGGTGCTGTGCCATGCCGTCCGACGGTACAAGGGCTAGCGTTAACGCCCGTGAGTGACGTGCCCCCCGCGTCCACCCAGCCGCCCGGCTGGCTGCGCCGCACCGAGGCCGAGCAGCGCTGGCCGGCCGCCCTGGCGATCGCCGTCGCCGTCGGCATCCACCTGCTCCTGCCCGCCGACCTGGCGCCCCGGCCGCGCTGGCTGCTGCCCGGCCTGGAGGCGGCCCTGCTGCTCAGCGTGGTCGTGGTCAACCCGTTGCGGATCAACCGGGAGACGCGGATCCTGCGTCCGCTGAGCATCGGCCTGGCCGGGCTGCTCGGGGTGGCGACCGCGCTGTCCGCGATCCGGCTCGTGCGCGCCCTCTTCGGCGAGGGCCACATCGCCTCGCACCTGCTGCTGTGGGGTGCCGCGATCTGGCTGACGAACGTCATCGTCTTCGCCCTGTGGTTCTGGGAGGGCGACCGCGGCGGCCCGGCATCCCGTGCCGACGGGCTGCGCCCCCATCCCGACTTCCTCTTCACCCAGATGAGCTCGCCGGAGCTCGCGCCGCGGGACTGGGAGCCGGGGTTCTTCGACTACTTCTACCTCTCGTTCACCAACGCCACCGCCTTCAGCCCCACCGACACCCTGCCGATGTCCACCTGGGCCAAGCTCGGCATGCTCGCCGAGTCCGCGGTGTCCCTCGTCACCGTCCTGCTCGTGGTGGCCCGCGCCGTCAACGTGATCGGCTGAGCCCGCGCACAGCTTCTCTTAGGCTCGCCACAGCAACGGTTGGTTACGTTCCCCCCGACTCGCGCTTCGCTTCGATGGGGGAACGTCATGATCGAGGCTGTCGGCCTCACCAAACGGTACGGCGACCGCGTCGCCGTCGACCAGCTGTCCTTCACGGTGCGACCGGGGCAGGTGACGGGCTTCCTCGGCCCGAACGGCGCCGGGAAGTCCACCACGATGCGGATGATCCTCGGCCTGGACGCGCCCACCAGCGGCCGCGTCACGGTCAACGGCCGCCCGTTCGCCCGCCTCGACAACCCGATGCTCGCGGTCGGGGCGCTGCTGGACGCGAAGGCGATCCACGGCGGCCGTAGCGCGTACCACCACCTGCTGTGCCTCGCGCAGACCAACAACCTGCCCCGCCGCCGGGTCGACGAGGTCCTCGACGTCGTCGGCCTCAGCACGGTCGCCCGCAAGCGGTCGAAGGGCTTCTCGCTCGGCATGGGGCAGCGCCTCGGCATCGCCACGGCCCTGCTCGGCGACCCACAGATCCTCATGTTCGACGAGCCGGTCAACGGCCTCGATCCCGAGGGCATCCTGTGGATCCGCAACCTGATGAAGTCCCTCGCCGCCGAGGGCCGCACGGTCTTCGTCTCCAGCCACCTCATGTCCGAGATGGAGCACACCGCCGACCACCTGCTCGTCATCGGCCGGGGCCGCCTGATCGCCGATTGCACGGTCAAGGAGTTCATCGAGGGCAACTCCGTCCTGGCCACCCGGGTCCGCACCCCCGATGCCCCGGCGTTGGCAGCTCTGGTTTCCGCCGCCGGCGGCACCGTCACCTCCGAGCCCGACGGCTCCCTGCTGGTGACCGAACTGCCGATGCGCCGCGTCGGCGACCTCGCGTTCGACAACGGCCTCCGGCTGCACGAGCTCGCCCCGCTGCAGGCGTCGCTGGAGCAGGCATTCATGGAACTCACCAAGGACAGCGTCGAATACCACGGCTCTCTGGGGGCACAATGACCACGCTCACCGCCACCCGCCGCGCCGGCTTCGACGGCCTGCTGCGCTCCGAGTGGACGAAGCTGCGAACCGTCCGCTCCACCACCTGGTCCCTGGCCGCCATGGCGGCGGTCTCGGTCGGCCTGATGTCCTTCATCGCCTGGGTCATCATGCGGCAGTGGGACCAGTTCTCCCCCGACGAGCAGGCCATGATGGCCGCCGAACCCCTCCAGATCATCATCGACCAGCCGGTCTTCATCTCCCAGCTCATCGTCGCGGTCCTCGGCGTCATGGTCGTCTCGGCCGAGTACACGACCGGCATGATCCGCTCCACCCTCCAGGCCCAGCCCCGCCGCCTGCCGGTCCTGGGCGCGAAGGTCGTGGTCTTCGCGGTCCTCATGTTCGTCGTGGGCGAGCTGCTGAGCTTCGCCGCCTTCTTCGCCGGCCGCTGGGTCATGTCCGACCACATCACGGTCAACCTCGGCGACCCCGGCATCGCCCGCTCCGTCTTCGGCGCCGGCCTGTTCCTCACCGTCCTGGGCCTGTTCTCCCTGGCCTTCGGCGCGATCATCCGCCACACCGCGGGCGCCATCACCGGCGTCCTGGGCCTGATCCTCATCGTCTCCAACCTGACGGTCCTGCTCCCCGGCAGCTGGGGCGACCACGTCCACGCCTGGATGCCCACCAACGCCGGCCAGCTCGTCTTCAAGCCGTCGCTGCCCCCGGACTCCCTGCTGACCCAGTGGCAGGGCCTGGCCGTCTTCACCGGCTGGACAGCCCTGCTCCTGGTCGTGGCCGCCTACCTGTTCCGCACCCGCGACGCCTGACCCGCTTCGCCCCGGCCCGCGTGACCAAGCCGCCGCCCTGACGGCGAGGTTGGTCGCGCGGGCCGGCCTTCCGCAGGTTGCCGGAGCGGCCGCGGCGAACGCCTGTCAGGTGCCGGCGCCCACGACGGCGGGTTCGGGGTCGGACCTGCCCGCAGGCGGCTGGGGGTCGTGCTGCTTGAAGAGCTTGCTGGGCCACCACATCCATCGACCCACGTCCAGGGTGAGCGCGGTGACCAGCACCGAACGGACGATCATGGTGTCAAGCAGCACGCCGAACGCCACCGCGAACCCCAGCTGCGCCGCGAACACCAACGGCAGCGATCCCAGCGCCGCGAAGGTGCCGGCCAGCACCAGACCCGCCGACGTGATCACGCCGCCGGTGGCGGACAGCCCGGTCCGCGCACCGCGCCGGGTGCCGTGCAGCAGCGCCTCTTCCCGCACCCGGGTCACCAGGAAGATGTTGTAGTCGATGCCCAGGGCGACCAGGAACACGAACACCAGGAGCGGGAAGTTCGCGTCCGCCCCGGCGAAGTCGAACACGTGGTTGAACATCAGAGCGCTCACGCCGAGGGCCGCTCCGAATGACAGCACCACCGTCGCCATGAGCAGCAGCGGGGCGACGATCGCCCGCAGCAGCAGCGCGAGGATGCAGAAGACCACGATCAGCACGACGGGGATGATCACCTTGGTGTCGCGGGCGGCTGACCGTTGCGTGTCGAAGGCGATCGCCGTGCTGCCGCCGAGCCGGGCATCCGCGCCCTCGATCCGGTGGATCGCGGCTCTGGCCCGCTCGACGGTGCGCATCGCGGCCTCGCTGCCGGGAGCGTCCTTGAGCGTCCCGAGCACGAGGACCTCACCATCCTTGATCACCGGCGCCGCGACGTCGGCGATCCCTGGAACGCCTGACAGCACGCTCCTGACCTGCTCCGCCGAGGCGGCCTTGGCCACGACGTAGACAGGGTCGCCCGACCCGGCCGGGAAGTGCCTGGACTGGATCTCCTCGCCGACGACCGCCTGTGGCTCGCCGGTGAACTGGCCCTTGCCCGGGATCCCATCGGCCTTGAGTCCCGTCACCCCGAGTGTCAGGACGCCGAGGGCGAGCGCGGTGCCGACCCACACGATCCGCGGCCGGCCGGCGATGACGGTGCCGACCCAGGTCCAGATGCTGCCCTTGACCGTGCCCACCGAGCCGTACGACGGCTTCGCGGGCCAGAAGATCCAGCGGCCGCAGATGACCAGCAGCGCCGGCATCAGCGTGACCATGGCGAGCAGCCCGACGAGAATGCCGATGGCACAGGCCGGCCCGAGCCCTTTGGTGGAGTTGAGCGTGGCCAGCAGCAGCACCAGCAGGCTGACAGCGACGGTCGCGGCGCTGGCGATGATCGCCGGGCTGGAGCGGTACAAGGCCTCCGCCATCGCCTCGTGCCGGTCCTCGTGGCGCCGCAGCTCCTCCCGGTATCGCGAGATGAGCAGGAGCGCATAGTCGGTGGCGGCGCCGAACACCAGGACGGTCAGCACGAGGCTGGTCTGCGTGTTGACGGTGAGCCCGGCATGCTTCGCCAGCATGTAGATCACGGCTTCCGCCATGACCAGGGCGCCACCCGCGGACAGCAGCGGCAGCAGTGGCAGCAGCGGGCTGCGGTAGGTGAGCAGCAGGATGACGACCACCACCACTGCGGTGATCATCCCGAGGGCACCACTGCCTCCGAAGGCTGTGATCGAGTCGGATGCGTAACCCGCCGGTCCGGTGACGTGGAACCCGAGACCGTCGGCGTGCTGTTCGCCGATCCTGGTCATCGCCTCAACGACCTTGTGAGCCCCGGCCCAGCCCTCGTCACCGTCGTCGACCTGGACCACGGTCTGGATGGCCTTGCCGTCCTGGGCCCGCAACGGGCCCTGGGGCTGCCCCACGACCTTGTCGATGCGCTTGAAGGCTTCGATGTCAGCCTGCGCCTTGGCCATGTCGGCAGGTGTGACACCCTCCGGCCGGTCGTAGATCACGATCGCTGGCAGGGTCTCGGCGGGCTGGAACTTCCTGGCCTGGTCGATGACCTTGGTCGCCTCCGCGTCGCTGGGCAGCCAGGCCGAATTGTCGTTCTTCTCGACGTCGCCCAGCTTGCCGGCCAGCATGAGCGCCGGCACCAACAGGACGATCCAGACGGCCAGGACGGCCCACTTCGCAATCCTGCCACTGGGCAGGGTCATGACTTTTCGCAACATGGAGATTCCTCAGTGTCCAGTCGACGTGGGAGAGCTTGCCGGGATTGATGACGGCGGAGATCCGCACACTTTTGGGGGCGAGAGCGACGACGGCGAAGGGTGCCGTCGACGGCGCCAGGGCCTGCGGGCCCATTACCGGCTGATCTGACGCCGGACCGTCATCGCGACGAGCTTGTCCGGATTGCGGACGGCGTAGAAGTTGGTGATCTTCCCGTCGATGATCTCGATCAGGAGGACACCTTCGGCACGATCGCCGAGGTGCGCGACCATCGCGGGACCGTTGTTGCAGTTGACCATCTGGATCCGCATACCCGGCGTCCGCCCGCCGGTGCGGAAGAGGTCGATGAGGAGGCCGGCCACCTTCTGCGCGCCCACCACCGGCGAACGCGCCGCAGTGGCCTTGCCACCGCTGTCGGCGGTCCAGGTGACGTTCGGCGCGAGCAGGGACAGCAGCCCGGCCATGTCCCCGGTGACCGACGCGGTCCTGAACCGCTCGGTGATCTGCACGGTCTCCGCGGCGTCGACGGGCTGGAACCGCCTGCGTCGCGCCTGCACGTGCTCGCGGGAGCGGTGCGCCACCTGATGCACCGTCGTCACGGATTTGCCCACCGCTGCGGCGATCTCGTCATAGCCGAAGCCGAACACCTCGCGCAGCACGAACACCGCACGCTCATCGGGGGTGAGCGTTTCGAGCAGCACGAGCATCGCCATCGACACCGACTCGGCGAGCACCACATCGGCCGAGGGGTCGGTGTCGTCGAGCAGCAGCGGTTCGGGCAGCCACGGGCCTACGTAGTCCTCCCGACGGCGCGCACTCGCCCGCAACGCGTTGAGCGTCTGACGGGTCACCAGCCGGGCCAGATACGACCTGGTGTCCCGCACCGTCGCAAGGTCCACCTCGGCCCACCGCAGATAGCTGTCCTGCAGCACGTCGTCGGATTCGGTGGCCGAGCCGAGGATCTCGTAGACGATCGTGAACAGTAACGGCCGCAACAGGGTGAATCGCTCGGCATGCTGCTCAGTCATGCCCCCAAGACACCGGGGAGCGCCGAGACCTGACACTACGTGACGCGCATCACCCCACAGCCGTACGCGCTCGTGTCGGAAGCGTCGTCAGGTCAGGTGAGCCAGGTGTAGACGTTCCAGGTGATGCCAGCGACCGCGGCGAGAGCGAGGGCGCCCAGGTAGGTCAGGACGAGGCGGGTGTCGCGCAGGACGCATTTGGAGTGGGTCAGGCCCTGGCGGCGGGCCCGCACGTAGCCGGCGAAGCCCAGCACCGCGAAGCCCAGCAGCGCGACCGGGCCCAGCAGCCAGGCGAGGGCGGCGATCGTCGCGTACACGCACAGGCGCAGCGGGTCGTACGGCTGCGGGGTGGATGTCACAGCAGCGCTCTGGGGAGGCGCTGGGCGGACAGGGCGGGCCAGGCCTGGACGGCGCAGAAGGGGGCGCACTGGTGGGCCGACTCGGAGGAGACGGTGGCGACGTGGACGCAGCACTGCAGGAGGCGTTCCTCGATCATCGTGGCCATGTCCATGAACGGCTTGACCGTGATGCGTTTGACGCGTTCGCCGAGCATCTTGCGCAGCCGGTTGCGGCCGCCGGGCAGCGACGAGGAGACCAGCGTGGTCAGGGTCGAGATGCCCAGGTCGCAGTTCTCGCAGATGTCGCGCCACAGCGAGCCGACGTCGGGGTGCGACAGCGACGACTGCTCCGACAGCAGGCCGAGCAGGGAGTCCTTGACGGCGGTCCGCAGGGCGAGGGGCAGTTGCACGTCGGCGATGCGGTTGGCGACCAGGTCGGGTTCGAGGTCCAGAAACGTGAGCAGGCGGTCGTGGCCGATGAGCTTGGTCATCGACTGCCACTCGCCGGCGTCGTCGCGCAGCAGGTACCCCACCGAGCAGCAGTGCGGGTGCGAGCACGGCAGCGCGGTCAGGTCGCGCCAGGTGACCTGGTCGGCGGTCTGCGGGCCGAGGCGGGCCAGGACGCCGGTGTGAGTGAGCCGGTCGAGGGGGTCGATCGCACCCGAACGGCCCGAGCCGAACTGCGGTTGCAGCGAGACGCCGCCGACGTACGGGGTGTCGAGGGCCCGTTTCACGACGGCACCGATCTCGTCGTCGTTGACGCCGAGGGCGCAGGTCATCGTGAGGGTGGTGAAGATGCCGCGGGACGAGAGGCGGTCGATCGCCTGGTCCTTGAGGCGGCGCAGGTCGGCGCCGCGGTGGTGGCGGGCGGCGCGTTCGGTGACGCCGTCGTACTGCAGGTAGACCTCGACCCGCTCGCGGTGCTCGGTCAGCAGGTCCAGCAGCGCGTCGTCGCGGGCGATCCTCACCCCGTTGGAGTTGACCAGGACGCGGACCACGTTGCGGGCGGAGACCTCCCGCAGCAGCTCCGGCAGGTGCGGATACAGGGTGGGCTCGCCGCCGGACAGCATGAGCACGTCGATGCGGCCGTTCTCGCGGGACAGCTTGGTGTCGACGCTGCGGAGAATCTCGGCGAGGGGCACGACACCCTCGATCGCCGGGGACGAGTCGGTGAAGCACGTGGGGCAGCGCAGGTTGCAGCTGTCGGTGAGGTCGGTGAGCAGGATGCAGGTGTGCTGGGTCTGCATCTCCGGCAGCCCGGCCAGGTACGCCGACGGCACGGGCGCGAAGTTTCCGGCGAGGTCCGGCACGTGGGTCTTCGTCGGGGCGGTCCACTGCTCCAGGTACCGCAGGATCTCCGGCGACTCGTCGTAGAGCGTGCGGACGAGGCCGTGCGATGGGCAGCCGCGCTCCAGCCAGATCCGGCCGTCGCGTTCGGCGAGCCAGCCCGACAGCCGCTGCACCGTCTCCAGTGGACGGTCCGGCTGCTCGTCGTGGCAGTGCGGGCAGAAGGCGTTGACGTACCGATGGATCCGGTCGCCTCTCAGCTGCATGCCGTTGCTCACGACGCCCCCGTGTTGGCGTTGACGATCGCGATGCAGACCCCGATCCCGGCGACCGGGAAGACGATGACGCTGACCGCCCAGCCGATGAGGATGCCGAGGCCGAGACCCCGGTCCCGGCGGGCGATCCAGACGATGCCGATCACCAGGCAGGCGACGAACAGCACCAGTTGCAGCAGCAGCTCAAGGTAGACGCCGAACAGCGCGTTCTCGCTGTTGTCCGTGGAGGCGAGCGCGATCGTCACCAGCACGCCGATGCCGATCGCGAGGACCTGGGCGCCGGCCGCGATGCCCAGGCCGGCGGCGACCTTACGGCCGCGGATCGGGCGCTCCTGCCCGTTCGGGGGCGGCGGGGACGGCACGGTCCAGCCCGAGTTGGGTGGCATCGTCATGCGGCCACGGCTTCCTTCCGTCTCACCAGATCACTCACCAGGCCCGCCACGATGAGCGGCAGGCACGCGAGGAGGAACAGCTGCGGCCGGGTCAGCCCGTGCCACACCACCTCGTTGCCCCGCACGAACTCCACCACGAAACGGAACGCGGCGTAAGCGGCAAGATAGATTTTGAACAGCGCGCCCGGCGCGGTGACCTTCGTCCGGAGCGCCAGCAGCGCGCCGAACGCGACCACGTGGAACAGGATCTCGTAGCCGAAGGATGGGTGCAGCGGCACACCGGCGACGGTGTGCAGCGCCTCGGCCTGCGCCGCGTTCAGCGTGACGCCCCACGGCAGGTCCGTCGGGGTGCCGGGCGGTTCGGCGAGGAGGCAGCCGAGCCGGCCGATCGCCATCCCGGCGGCGACCGCTGGCGCGAAGAGGTCCCCGGTCCGCCACGGATAGCCGGACACCTTCTTCGCCACGATCGCGCCCACGTAGGCGCCGACGAGGCCGGACAGGATGCTGCGGTTGCCGTAGGCCCACTGCTCCACCAGCGTCGCGTTGTCCCTCGGGTCGAGGTGCTGCGCCCAGGTGCCCAGCCGGGCGAAGAGGGCGCCGCCGACGAGGGCGCCGGCCAGCACGTACCAGAGCCGGTCGTCCTGCGCGCGGCGGCGGCGGACCTCCCACAGGAACACCAGGGCGGCGACCCCGATGCCGAGCGCGACGCACACGTCGTGGGTCAGGATCGCCACCGGACCGAGCTTCGCGATGACCGGGTGCACGATTGCGCAGCTTAGTGCGGCACCGCCGGGTTCTGTGAAGATTCACAGCAGGGGGCGGGCCGGCGGACCCCGGTCCCCTACCCTTGGCGGGATGGTCAGCACCGAGGAGATCGTGCCGCTCGTGGTGTCCCGGCGGCGGCGGTGGCTGACGGTGCTGCTGTGGCTGCTCGTCGCCCCGTTCGCGCTGTGGGCGGCCGCGCGGGTGTTCGGCCTGGAGCGCGGCTACCCGACCGTCCAGCTCATCGCCTTCACCCCGTATGTCGCGCTGGCTTCGTTGGTGCCGCTGGCGCTCGCGCTGCTGACGAAACGGCTCTGGCCGGCGGTCGCGGCGGCGGTGGTGACCGTCGCGTTCGCCGCGTGTGTCCTGCCGCGCTGGATCCCCGACCCCGACGCCGGGGTCCCGGCCGGGCCGACGCTGCGGGTGATGAGCGTCAACATGCTCTACGGCCAGGCCGACCCCGCCCACGTCGTGCGCCTCGTCCGCGACGGCGCCGTCGACGTGCTCGCGGTGCAGGAGTACACCGAGGAGGGACGCACCGCGCTGCGCGCGGCCGGGCTGGAGGAGACCCTGCCCAACGCGGCCACCTATCCGCGGGCCGACGCGGGCGGCTCGGCCGTCTACAGCCGCTTCCCGCTCGCCGACCCGGGCTACCGGCAGCTCGCCGGCGGCTTCACGCAGGCGCACGCCGCGGTGCGGGTGCCGGGCGCCCCGGAGGTGCACGTCGAGTCGGCGCACCCCTGCGCCCCGATGGGCCGCGTGTCGGACGCCTGCTGGCTGGCTGACCTCGCGGCGCAGCCGGCGGCGACCCCGGGCGGCCCGGTCACCGTGCTCATGGGCGACTTCAACGCGACCCTCGACCACGAGGCGTTCCGCCAGGTGGTGGCGAAGGGATACCAGGACGCCGCCGATGTCGCCGGTGCCGGGCTGTCCACGTCGTGGCCCTACGACAACCGGTGGTACTTCCCGGGCGTGACGCTCGACCACGTCCTCGCCGATGAGCGGGTCGGGGTGCGCGAGGTCGTGATCCACCGCATCCCGGGGACCGACCACCGGGCCGTGTTCGCCGAGCTGGTGCTCCCGAAGGCCGGGTGAGCGGGTGCTGTGAAGATTTCGCAGCGGGGCGGGGCCGGCTGGCGCAGCTCCCCTACCCTGGCGGGATGGTCAGCACCGAGGAAACCCTGCCGCTCGCGGCACCGGCCGCGACACCCAGGCGACGCCGGTGGCTGACCGTGCTGCTGTGGCTGCTCATCGCGCCGTTCGCGGCGTGGGCGGCGGCGCGGGTGTTCGGCCTGGAGAGCGGCTTCCCGACGGTGCAGCTGATCGCGTTCACCCCCTATGTGGCGGCGATCTCGCTGCTGCCGCTGGTGCTCGCGCTGCTGACGAAGCGGATCTGGCCGGCGGTCGCGGCGGCGGTGGTGGCGATCGCGTTCGCGGCCTGCGTCCTGCCGCGCTGGATCTCCGACAGTGACGCGGGGGTACCGGCCGGGCCGACGCTGCGGGTGATGAGTGTCAACATGCTCATGGGCCGCGCCGACCCCGACCGGATCGTCGGCCTCGTGCGTTCCGGCGCCGTCGACCTGCTCGCGGTGCAGGAGTACACCGACGAGGGGCGGACCGCCCTGCGCCAGGCCGGGCTCGACGAGACGCTGCCCAACGTGGTGTCGTACCCGCGTCCAGGGGTGAGCGGCTCGGCCGTCTACAGCCGGTTCCCGCTCACCGACCAGGGCTACCGGCGGTTCCCCTCCGACTTCGGTCAGGCGCGGGCCGGGGTGCGGGTCCCGGGTGCCCTGGACGTGAACGTCGAGTCGGTGCACCCGTGTGCCCCGTCGGACCGTGGGCGCGACTCCTGCTGGGTCGCGGATCTCGCGGCACAGCCGGCGGCGACCCCGAAGGGCGCGGTCAGCCTGCTCATCGGCGACTTCAACGCGACCCTCGACCACGAGGCGTTCCGCCAGGTGCTCGCCAAGGGCTACCAGGACGCCGCGGACGTCACCGGCGCCGGGCTGGACACGTCGTGGCCCTACGACGATCGGTGGTTCATCCCGGGCGTGACGCTCGACCACGTGCTGGCCGATGAGCGCGTCGGTGTGCGGAAGGTCGTGGTCCATCGCATCGCGGGGACAGATCACAAGGCCGTGTTCGCCGAGCTGGTGCTCCCGAAGGCCGACGGCTGACCTGTCCGATCATGCCGAATACCGCCCGAAAGATCACTCACGCGTACCTCCGCCTGTACGCGGTTCGTTGGCCGGGAGTACCTTCACGTACGGATCGGGCGGAACGCCCCGACAGAACCACGTTGGAGCAGATGGGTGACACGAACCTTCCGCGGCATCGCGCTCGCCGTCATCACGCCGGTTGTGCTCGCAGGCGTCCTGGCCGGGTGCTCGGACAAGAAGGACGACGCCGGCGAGTCACCGTCCGCTGACCGGCCGACGGTCGAGGTGACCGCGCAACCGCAGGACGCGCAGACCGCGCAGGTCACGGCGGAGCAGGTGTTCGACAACCTGTCCGACGGCGACTGGGCTGGCGCCTGGGAGCTCTGGACCGACACCGCGCAGTCCGCCATCGCCAAGGACGCCTACGTCGACCTGATCTCGACCTGCACCACGTTGCAGGGCGACTATGTCGTGACCGGGGTGACGCCGGTCGACGACTCGACCGCGACCGTCAAGTGGACCCGGACGCCGGCCAGCGGCAGCGCGGCGAGCGGCACCAACACCATCAAGTACCAGAAGGGCCAGTGGAGGTTCGAGCCGGACGCGACAGCGCTGGCCGCCTTCCGGCAGAACAAGTGCCCGTAAAGCGGTGACCGGGTGGGGCCGCGGGGCCCCACCCGTTTCCGCGCCGTTACACCCGGACCTGGCGGGACAGGCCGTAGCTGAGCGCGTCGACGAGCGCCGTCCAGCTCGCCTCCACCACGTTTTCGTGGACGCCGACCGTGGTCCAGTCCTCCCCCGTCGACCGGGTCTCCACCAGCACGCGCGTGACGGCACCCGTGCCGTGGCTGCCTTCGAGGATGCGGACCTTGTAGTCGGCCAGCTCGAAGCGCGACAGCTCCGGGTAGTGCTTCGTCAACGCCACCCGCAGCGCCTCGTCGAGCGCGTTGACCGGGCCGTTGCCCTCCGCCGTGGCGATGATCCGTTCGCCCTTGACCCGGACCTTGACCGTCGCCTCGGACACCACCGCGCCGTCCTCCCGGTGCTCGACGAGGACGCGGTACGACTCGAGCGTGAACGGCTTCGGCAGCGCGCCGTCCTGCTGCTCGGCCCTCAGCTCGGCCCGGGCCAGCAGCTCGAACGACGCGTCGGCGGCCTCGAACGACCAGCCCCGCGCCTCCAGCTCCTTGACCCGGGTGGTGACCCGGGACAGGGCCTCCGGATGGCCGGCCAGGTCGACACCGAGCTCGCGTGCCTTGAGCTCGATGCTGGCCCGGCCGGCCATCTCGGTGACCAGGATCCGCATGTCATTGCCCACGACGACGGGGTCGATGTGGTTGTAGAGCACGGGATCCACTTTGATCGCGCTCGCGTGCAGGCCCGCCTTGTGAGCGAACGCTGACGACCCGACATAGGCCTGGTGGGTGTCGGGTGCGATGTTGGCGATCTCTGCGATGGCGTGCGAGACGCGCACCATCTGTTCGATGCACCCGTCCGGTAGGACCGGCATACCGAGCTTCAACTGGAGGTTCGCGACGACGGCGAAGAGGTCGGCGTTGCCGGGCCGCTCGCCGTAGCCGTTCGCGGTGCACTGGAAGTGCGGGACGCCCGCCTCGACGGCGGCGACCGTGTTGGCCACCGCGCAGGAGGTGTCGTTCTGGCAGTGGATGCCGAGCCGGGTCACGGCCTCGTCCTCGGTGACGCCGAGCACGACCGCGAGCCGGCCCTTGACCTCGCCGATCGTCCTGGTGATCAGGGACGGCAGCATGCCGCCGTTGGTGTCGCACATGACGGCCTTCTCCGCGCCGGCGGCGAGCGCGGTCGCGGCGACCTTCGCGGTGTAGTCCGGGTCGAACGCGTATCCGTCGAAGAAGTGCTCCAGGTCCAGGAACACCCGCCGGCCCTCGGACACCAGGTACGCCACGGTGTCGTGGACCATCGCCAGGTTCTCCTCGGGCGTGGTGCGCAGGGCCCGCTCCACGTGCCGCAGGTCCGACTTGGCGACCAGGGTCACGGCCGGGGTCTCCGCGTCGAGCAGCGCCCGCACCTGCTGGTCGTCCTGCACCCGGACGCCCGCCTTGCGGGTCGCGCCGAACGCGACGAACACCGCGTGTTTCAGGTCCAGCTCGGTGCGCGCCCTTCGGAAGAACTCGGTGTCCTTCGGCATCGCACCCGGCCAGCCGCCCTCGATGAAGCCGACGCCGAACTCGTCGAGCAGCCGGGCCACCGCCAGCTTGTCGACGACTGAGTAGCTGATCGCCTCTCGCTGGGCCCCGTCGCGCAGCGTGGTGTCGTACACCTGCATGGTCTTCTCCTGGCTTTGGGAGTCTTTGTGGCTTCTGGCGGCTTCCGGCCGGCGGGCCTGGACCAACAAAAAGACCCCTCGCGAATGCGAGAGGTCTAGCGCGGCCAGCTAGGGGATGCTGGTCGCGCTAAGGGCCAATAATGAGCCGAGTCACGTTGGGTAGCGTGCCACACGTGCGCTCGCTGTGGCACGTGATTCCGGATTCTGAGAAACCGGGTGATCTGCTTCACGATTCACCCTGTTCGTCACGTACCTGTAACGCACGTCCGTCAAGGTTGGAACCAGTCAAGCGAAAGCAACCAGGAGGTCCCCGTGCTCACCGTTGGTGAGATCCATTCACCGCTCCGGCTGGGCGGGTCTTCGGTCTGATGTCGATCGAGGCACTGAAGGCCGCGCTGCCGTCGTATGCGAAGGACGTCGAGCTCAACCTCGACGCCGCGCTCGCCGGCAACCTGCTCACCGAGCAGCAGCTGTGGGGCACCGCGCTCTCCTGCGCGATGACCACACGCAGCGCCTTCGTGTTCCGCTCGATCCTCGCCGAGGCCGGGAATCACCTGAAGCCCGAGGCTGTTGAAGCAGCCAAGGCGGTCGCGTCCCGCATGGCGATCCACAACGTCTATTTCCGCGCCAAGCACCTCATCGGTGACGAGGCGTACAACCACCTGCCGGCGCGGCTGCGCCGCCAGGTGACCACCTGGCCCGGCGTCGGCACGGTCGACGTCGAGCTGTGGTCCACAGCAGTATCCGCGATCACCGGGTGCGGGGTGTGCCTGGAATCGCACGAAAGATCACTTCGTGGTGCAGGGGTGTCCCGCGAAGTGGTCGACGAGGGTCTACGCGTCGCCGCGGTTGTTCACGCGTTGGCCGTGACCCTCGATGCAGAGGCAGCTTCCGTCTAGGAGCTTTCCTCTTGTACGGGTGTCGGAGTGGCGGCTCCGGCACCCGTACGCATCTCTCCCGCACTTTCGGATGATGTCATTTGTCTGTTCGGGTGGGGTTTCGCCTGGTTCATCGAGCGTTCGCGCTGCTCAGACGGGTGACAGCCGGTGACGGTGTCGCTCGGTCGTGCAAGTTGCGCACAGCGTGTCTGCGCGAGGGTGGGATCGGCGGTTACCGTTTCCGGCAGCAGCCGTCGAGCGCGGCCGCGGCGGATGGGACTCGCGATCCTGGGGGCGAACGGACGATGATCGACGACGGTGTTCCGCCCGGGTCCGACGCCGACGCGGGGGGTGAGCCGCCGCTGGAGCCACCGTTCGGCTGCGCTGATCCGATGCTGTGGCGGGTCGCCCGCGCCCTGCACGACGCGCACAAGCCCCGCACCGACAACTTCTGCGAGTGCAAGGCGTTCTGGCCGTGCCCGGACGCGCAGCTCGCCGAGGAAGCTTTGTTACTTGCGTATGAACGCCCGACCCCCCGCGGCATCCGCCCCAGCTACGGCCGCACCTCAAACCTCGGCCGCTGGTCCGCCTGACCCCTGGGGGCGCCCGCACCTCCGACCACCCGCCTCCGCGACCACCTGCCCGTGGCCATCCGTCTCTGTGGCCATCCGCCTCCGTCGTCGCCTGCCAGCCTGGTCACCTGCCTCCGTGATCCAAGGACAGCCCTGGCTGTTGGAGCGACCCGCTCACGCCATCGATCCGTGAGAGGTCTTGTCGATCAGGTGCGTTGGCAGTGGTCCGGGGCTGCCAGTTTGCCGCTGGCTGCAAAATTTCGGGCAAATCGCCTGATTCGTTGCGTCGGCCGGGGCCATTCCAGGGTCTAGCGATCTTGGCCGCTTGATCGAAGGTGCCGGGTGGTCGCGTGGACGACCACGGCGCTCCTTCGATCCTCAGCGGGGGCGGGGAGATCGCCGTATCGACGCCGGGACCGACCGTGATGTCAATCCGCAACAGACTCCAGGCGCCCGGGGATCCTTCGGGTTGCGGGAATCCGGCAACGACACCGCGTGCCCGGTGCCCGATCCGGCGCTGGCGATGTCCGCATCGTCCCCTTGCCCGCTTGCTCTTCACCGCGAACGGATCTTCCCGGTGATCGAAGTCGCGCCCCGGTCGTGCGGATGGCCAGCACGCGACTTCGATCACGCGCCCTGGCTCGCCGGAGCCGGTGGGCCGGTCGCGCGGATGGCCAGCACGCGACTTCGATCATGCACCCTGGCCCGCCGGAGCCGGTGGGCCGGTCGCGCGGATGGCCAGCACGCGACTTCGAGCACGACGCCAGTTGGCCTTCGGGCCGCTTGGCAGCGGTGCTCACGGCCGGTCGGCCATGTTGACCTTGGAAGGTCTGGCTGCCTATGACCAGTCAGATCTTCCAAGGTCAACTGGCCCTCCACCCAGCCCCGCGTCCACAGCACCCCTCGCGCGGCCGGCCACGGCCGCGTGCCTGGTCACGACCGCAGGTCGTGTCTGCGCAACTGTCCGCGGACCTGGCAGGGAGGCCGTTCGCGGCCGACCGGTGGCTGACGGGAGCGGCGGACCGTGCCCACGACGGACCGGAGCCGGCAACGACGACCTACAGGACGCGGTGGACCCAGCCGTGCGGGTCGGGGGCCGTGCCCCGCTGGATGCCGACGAGGCGCTCGCGGAGGTCCATGGTGACCTTGCCGGCGGTGCCGTCGCCGATGGTGAACTCGCCGGAGCGGTCGCGGACCACGCCGATCGGGGTGATCACGGCGGCGGTGCCGCAGGCGAAGGCCTCGCGGAGCCGGCCGCTGCGGGCGTCGGCCTGCCACTGCTCGTAGGAATACAGCTCCTCGCGGACCGTGAGGCCCTGGTCGGCGGCGAGGCGCAGGACCGACTCGCGGGTGATGCCGGGCAGGATCGTGCCGGTCAGCGGCGGGGTGAGCAGGGTGCCGTCGTCGAAGACGAAGAAGACGTTCATGCCGCCGAGCTCGTCGACGTAGCGCTGCTCGACGGCGTCGAGGAAGACGACCTGGTCGCAGCCGTGCTCGATGGCCTCGGCCTGGGCGACGAGGCTGGCGGCGTAGTTGCCGCCGCACTTCGCGGCGCCGGTGCCGCCGGGGGCGGCGCGGGTGTAGTCGCGGGAGACCCAGACGCTGACCGGTTTGACGCCGCCCTTGAAGTAGCTGCCGACCGGGGAGGCGATGACCAGGAAGAGATACTCCGAGGAGGGCTTGACGCCGAGGAAGACCTCGCTGGCGTACTGGAACGGGCGCAGGTAGAGGCTGCCCTCGGGGTCGGACGGGACCCAGTCGCGGTCGACGCGGATGAGCTCACTCAAGGCGTCCAGGAACAGCTGCGACGGCACCGGGGCCATGGCCATGCGGGCCGCGGACTGCCGGAAGCGGGCGGCGTTGGCGTCGGGGCGGAACAGGGTGACGCCGCCGTCGGCCGCGCGGTAGGCCTTCAGGCCCTCGAAGATCTCCTGGGCGTAGTGCAGGACGGCGGTCGCCGGGTCCATCGGGATCGGCGCGCGGGCCTCGACGCGGGCGTCATACCAGCCCTTGCCCTCGGCATAGCGGATGGTGACCATGTGGTCGGTGAAGATCCGTCCGAAGCCGGGGTTGGCGAGCAGCGCGGACCGTTCCGCGGCGCTGACCGGGGCCGGATTGGGCCGGACCTCGAAGTCGAGCGTTTCACCGCCGTTCATGGCGTGCCTCCAGTTGCGCGTCGTGTCTGCAACTTACCCCGAACGGTCGTTCACGCGCACTCAGGCCACGGCGGCGGCGAGCCGGTCGCCGATCGCCTCCGTGGACAGGGCCGAGCCCGGCGTGCGGGCGGCGACCTCGGCACCGACGGCGGCGGTGACCTTCGCGGCTGCGTCGGGGTTGCCGAGGTGGTCCAGCAGCAGCGCGGTGGACAGCACCGCGGCGGACGGGTCGGCGATGCCCTTGCCGGCGATGTCCGGGGCCGAGCCGTGCACCGGCTCGAACATGGACGGGAAGGCCCGCTCGGGGTTGATCGAGCCGCTGGCCGCCAGGCCGATGCCGCCGGTGACCGCGGCCGCGATGTCGGTGAGGATGTCGCCGAAGAGGTTGTCGGTGACCACGACGTCGTAGCGCTGCGGGTTGCTCACCAGGAACATGGCCGCGGCGTCGACGTGCTGGTATTCGGTCTCGATGTCCGGGAACTCGGCCTTGACCGCGTTGAACGTGCGGGCCCAAAGGCCACCGGCGTGGGTGAGCACGTTGGTCTTGTGCACCAGGGTCACCTTGCGCCGCTCGCGCTTCGCGGCGCGGGCGAACGCGTCGCGGATGACCCGCTCGACGCCGTGGCGGGTGTTGAGGCTCTCCTCGGTCGCGACCTCGGCGGGCGTGCCGGGGTGCAGGTTGCCGCCGGCGCCGACGTAGAGACCCTCGGTGCCCTCACGGACGACGACGAGGTCGATCTCGCCCGGCTTGACACCGGCGAGGGGGCTGGTCGTGCCGGGCCACAGCCGCGACGGGCGGAGGTTCACATACTGGTCGAAGTCGAACCGCAGCTTCAGCAGCAGGCCCCGCTCGAGCACGCCCGGCGGGACGCTCGGGTCACCGACGGCGCCGAGCAGGATCGCGTCGTGGCCGCGCAGCTCCTCGAGCACGCTGTCGGGGAGCACCTCGCCGGTGCGGTGGTAGCGGGCGGCGCCCAGGTCGTAGTCGGTCGTCTCGACGTCCGGAAGGATGACCCGCAGCACCTTGAGTGCCTGGGCCACCACTTCGGTCCCGATACCGTCCCCGGCCACGACCGCGATCTTCGCCACCACTGCGCCCCTTTCCTCGGACCAGCCCACGGTACGCGCTCGTCCTACTGAGTGGACGCTCATCCCAGTCATTGGAAATAAGACGGGGGCAGGGAGAGCCGCCACTCTCCCCGCCCCCTAGGAGGAACGTCTTACTCGCCCGACAGGTCGACCGTGCTCGCCGCGGTGGCGCCGATGGCCTGCTGGGCCTCGTTGAGCAGGTCCGCGTGCACGGACTGGTCGACGGTCAACGTCATCAGCGCCTCGCCGCCGGCTTCGCGCCGGGCGACCTGCATCGCCGCGATGTTGACCCCCGCAGTGCCCAGTATCGACCCCACCAGTCCGACGACGCCGGGGCGGTCGGCATATCGGAAGAACAGCAGCACGCCCTCCGCGGCGAGCTCGAGGCTGAAGCCGTCGATCTCGGTCAGCTTCAGGGCCTCTCGCGGTCCCGCGACATACGTGCCGGACACGGAGGCTACCTTGCCGTCGGGCAACACACCGCGCACGGTCACCAGGTTGGTCTGATCGGCCGACTCGGTGAACACCGCGAGGGCGACCTCGACCCCCCGATCGGCCGCCAGATGCGGTGCGTTCACATAGGTGACCTGCTCTGCAACGACGCTGCTGAACAGGCCTTTCGTCGCGGCGAGCTTGAGCACGGACACATCGTGGGTGGCGACCTCGCCGTGCACCTCGACCGTGACGGCCGAGGCGATGCCGCCCGCGACGGCGGTGAAGACCCGGCCGAGCTTCTCGGCCAGGGGCAGCAGCGGCCGCACCTCCTCGGCGACGACGCCTCCGACCTGGACGTTGACCGCGTCCGGGACGAACTCGCCGTCGAGGGCCAGCTTCACGCTGCGGGCGACGGCCAGGCCGGCCTTGTCCTGTGCCTCGACCGTCGACGCGCCCAGGTGCGGGGTCGCGACCACGTTGTCGAACGCGAACAGTGGCGACGCGACGCACGGCTCCTTGCTGAACACGTCGATGCCGGCACCGGCGACCCGCCCGTCGGCGATCGCGTCGGCGAGGGCCTGCTCGTCGACGAGGCCGCCACGGGCCGCGTTGATGATCCGCACGCCCGGCTTGACGATGCCCAGCTCGCGGGCGCCGATGAGGCCGACGGTCTCGGGGGTCTTCGGCAGGTGGATCGAGATGAAGTCGCTCTCGCGCAGCAGCTCGTCCAGGCCCAGCAGGCGCACGCCGAGCGCGGCCGCTCGGGCCGGCTGGATGTAGGGGTCGTAGGCGACCAGCCGCACCCCGAACGCCGCCATCCGCTGGGCGAACAGCACCCCGATGCGGCCCAGACCGACCACGCCGACGACCTTGCCGGACAGCTCGACGCCGGTGTACTTGGACCGCTTCCACTCCCCCGCCTTCAACGCGGCCGAGGCCGCGGCGGTGTTGCGGGCGACGGCGAGCAGCAGGGCGACGGCCTGCTCGGCGGCGGAGACGATGTTGGACGTCGGTGCGTTGACGACCATGACGCCGCGGGCGGTCGCGGCGGGGACGTCGACGTTGTCGAGGCCGACGCCGGCACGGGCGACGACCTTCAGCCGGGGCGCGGCCGCGACCGCTTCGGCGTCGACCTGGGTGGCGCTGCGCACGATGATCGCGCTGGCGTCGGCGAGCGATTCCAGCAGTGCCGAACGATCCGTGCCGTCGATGTGACGGACCTCGTAGTCGTCGGCGAGAACTTCCAGGGCGGAGGGAGCGAGCTCCTCGGCGATCAGCACCACCGGGCGGTCAGGAGGGAGGGTCATACGGTCCTCGACTCTCGGGCTTCGGCTGGCGTCGATGCGCGGCGCGCGACACTGCACGCCAGGCGCAGGTCGGCGACGGGGCCGGGCGGACGGCCTCTTCCGCCGATCGTAGGCCTGCGGCAGCAACCGCCCGTCCCCGCTCGGACGTGAGCGCGATCACAGCAGCCCGTTCGAGTGACCGGCTGTCAGACACCCGACCTGGCCCTTTCTGAACCCTTTGGGCCCGCCCGTCCGTGTCGGCTGGCATCACCACGCCCCTTCCCACCGACGGCTGAGGAGACACCACGATGAGCGAGTACTACGACGGCGGCGACCACGCTGGCCACGAGGCGACCTACGAGGGTCACGACGCCTACCAGGGCGAGGAGCACGCCGACCAGTACGCGGACGTCCAGGAGCAGGTGCACCACGTGATCGAGCTGATCGGCGAGAAGATCGACGGCATCGAGCACGACGTCCACGAGGCGTACGACCAGCCGGCGGAGCACGACGCCTACGCCTCGGACGAGTACCAGGCCGATGACCACAAGGCCGAAGGCCACAAGGCTGACGACTACCAGGGCTACTCGCCCTACGCGCGCTCCTGATCGCAGCGGTCAGGGAACCGGGACGGCCCCGGCGTGGAGCTCCACGCCGGGGCCGTCTTGACTCTCCCGTGGCTGGAGACCGGAGGCTGGTTCCACCGAAGCAGGAACGACTGAGGAGGAGCCATGGAGAACCCGTACGCGGCCGAGGCCGAGCAGCGGTGGGGGCAGACCGAGGCGTACCGGCAGTCCGCCGAGCGGACCGCGAAGTACACGCCGCGCGACTGGGAACGCATCAAGGCGGAGGCGGCCGAGAACACGGCGGCGTTCACGCGGGCCTTCGTCGACGGCGAGCCGGCCCAGGGTGAGCGGGCGATGGACCTCGCCGAGGCGCACCGGGAGCACATCAGCCGGTGGTTCTACGACTGCTCGAGCGAGATCCACCGCGGCCTCGGCGACATGTACGTCGACGACCCGCGGTTCACCGCGAACTACGACACGGACCACCCGGGCCTGGCGCAGTTCATCAGGGACGCGATCCACGCGAACGCGGCCCGATAAGCAAAAGGGGGGCTCCGTGGAGCCCCCCTTTCACGGAAAAGTCAGGCCGTCTCGGTGATGGGCCGGTCGACCCAGCTCATCATCGAGCGCAGCTTCTGGCCGGTCTCCTCGATCGGGTGCGCGGCACCCTGCTCGCGGAGCTTGGTGAAGTTGGGGCGGCCTGCGTCGTCCTCGGCGATCCACTCGCGGGCGAACTCGCCGGACTGGATCTCGGCGAGGATCTTCTTCATCTCCTCCTTGGTCCGGGCGTCGACGACGCGCGGGCCGCGGGAGTAGTCGCCGTACTCGGCGGTGTCGGACACGCTGTAGCGCATCCGGGCGATGCCGCCCTCGTACATGAGGTCCACGATGAGCTTGAGCTCGTGGAGGCACTCGAAGTAGGCGATCTCCGGGGCGTAGCCCGCCTCGGTGAGCACCTCGAAGCCGGTCTGGACGAGCGCGGAGGCGCCGCCGCAGAGGACCGCCTGCTCGCCGAACAGGTCGGTCTCGGTCTCCTCCTTGAACGTGGTCCTGATCGCGCCGGCGCGGGTGCCGCCGATGCCCGCGGCGTAGGCCAGGGCCAGGGCGAACGCGTTGCCGGTGGCGTCCTGCTCGACCGCGACGAGACACGGCACGCCCTTGCCGTCCACGAACTGGCGGCGGACCAGGTGGCCCGGGCCCTTCGGGGCGACCATGGCGACGTCGACGTCGGCCGGGGGCGTGATGAACCCGTACCGGATGTTGAGGCCGTGACCGAAGAACAGCGCCTTGCCGGCGGTGAGGTGCGGCTCGACCGACTCGGTGTAGAGGGTGCGCTGCGCGGTGTCGGGCGCCAGGATCATGATGACGTCCGCCTCGGCGGAGGCCTCGGCCGGCGAGAGGACCCGCAGGCCCTGCTCCTCGGCCTTCGCGCGGCTCTTGGAACCCTCCGGCAGGCCGACGCGGACGTCGACACCGGAGTCACGCAGGGACAGCGCGTGGGCGTGGCCCTGGCTGCCGTAACCGAGGACCGCAACCTTGCGGCCCTGGATCAACGACAGGTCGGCGTCGTCGTCGTAGAACACCTCGGCGGACATTTCGTTCCTTTCGGTTTTTAAATCAGGACGCGGCGCGAAGCGCCGGGCCCGTGGTGATGGAGCGGGAGCCACGGCCGATGGCCACGACGCCGGACTGGACCATTTCCTTGATACCGAACGGCTCCAGGTCGCGGAGCAACGCGTCCAGTTTTTCCGACGTCCCGGTGGCCTCGATCGTGAGGGCGTCCGGCGAGACGTCGACCACGCGGGCCCGGAACAGGTTCACCGTCTCCAGGACCTGCGAGCGGACCGGCCGCTCGGCGCGCACCTTCACCAGCAGCAGCTCGCGCTGGACGCTGGCGGTGCTGTCGAGCTCGACGATCTTCAGCACCTGCACCAGCTTGTTGAGCTGCTTGGTGACCTGTTCGAGCGGGCTGTCCTCGGCGTTGACCACGATCGTCATCCGGGAGACCTCGGGGTGCTCGGTCTCACCGACCGCGAGGGAGTCGATGTTGAAGCCACGGCGGGCGAACAGGCCGGCGACCCGGGCGAGGATGCCCGGCTTGTTCTCCACCAGGACTGACAGGGTGTGGGTGGTCATCTCAGACGTCATCCTTGTCGAACTTGGGCGCGACCCCGCGGGCGAACATGATCTCGTCGTTGCTGGTGCCGGCGGCGACCATCGGCCACACCATGGCGTCCTTGCCGACCACGAAGTCGATGACGACCGGCTGGTCGGTGACCTTCATCGCGGCCTCGATCGTGGCGTCGACGTCCTGCTTGGTCTCGCACCGCAGGCCGACGCAGCCCAGCGCGTCGGCGAGCTTCACGAAGTCCGGGATGCGGTGCTTGTGGGTGCCCAGCTCGGTGTTGGAGTACCGCTGGTCGTAGAACAGCGTCTGCCACTGCCGGACCATACCGAGGTTGCCGTTGTTGATGACGGCGACCTTGATCGGGATGCCTTCGAGGGCGCAGGTGGCGAGCTCCTGGTTGGTCATCTGGAAGCAGCCGTCGCCGTCGATCGCCCAGACCACCTTGTCGGGCCGGCCGACCTTGGCGCCCATCGCGGCCGGGACGGCGTAGCCCATGGTGCCGAGCCCGCCGGAGTTGAGCCAGGTGGCGGGGTGCTCGTACTGGACGAACTGCGCCGCCCACATCTGGTGCTGGCCGACCCCGGCGGTGTAGATCGCGTCGGGACCGACGAGCTTGCCGATGCGCTCGATCACGTACTGGGGGGCCAGGGTGCCGTCGGACGGCTCCTCGTAGCCGAGGGGGTACCGGCCGCGGATGTCGTCGAGGGTGGCCCACCAGTCGGTGATCGAGGCCTTGTGGCCGGCCGCGTACTCGGTGGTGACGGCGCCGATCAGCTCCTCGATGACGTGCTTGGCGTCGCCGACGATCGGCACGTCCGCGACCCTGTTCTTGCCGATCTCGGCCGGGTCGATGTCGGCGTGGATGATCTGGGCGTTCGGCGCGAACGTGTTCAGGTCGCCGGTCACCCGGTCGTCGAAGCGCGCGCCGAGGGTGATCAGCAGGTCCGACTTCTGCAACGCGTAGACGGCGCCGACCGTGCCGTGCATGCCGGGCATGCCCATGTGCTGCGGGTGCGAGTCGGGGAACGCGCCGCGGGCCATCAGCGTCGTGACGACGGGCGCGCCGGTCAGCTCGGCCAGCTTGCGCAGCACCTCGGAGGCCTGGGCCTTGATGACGCCGCCGCCGACATACAGCACCGGCCGCTTCGCGGCGGCGATGAGGCGGGCCGCCTCACGGATCTGCTTGCCGTGCGGGTGCAGCGTCGGGTGGTAGCCGGGCAGGTCCAGCGTCGGCGGCCACTTGAACGTCGTCTGCTTCTGCAGGACGTCCTTGGGGATGTCGACGAGGACCGGGCCGGGCCGGCCGGTCGAGGCGAGGTGGAACGCCTCGGCGAGGACCCGCGGCAGCTCCTCGCCCGACTTCACCAGATAGTTGTGCTTGGTGATCGGCAGGGTGATGCCGGCGATGTCGGCTTCCTGGAACGCGTCGGTGCCGATCGAGGCCGACGCGACCTGACCGGTGATCGCGACCATGGCGACGGAGTCCATGTACGCGTCGGCGATCGGCGTGACCAGGTTGGTCGCGCCCGGGCCGGACGTGGCCATGCAGACGCCGACCTTGCCGGTGGCCTGCGCGTAGCCGGTGGCGGCGTGGCCGGCCCCCTGCTCGTGGCGGACCAGGATGTGCCGGACGCGCTCGGAGTCGAACAGCGGGTCGTACGCCGGCAGGATCGCGCCGCCGGGGATGCCGAAGACGACGTCCGCGCCGAGCTCCTCGAGCGAACGCACCAGCACCTGGGCACCGGTCAGAAGCTCCGGCTTCTTGTCTACGGCCTTCTCCGACTTGTCGGTCTTGTCGGCCGGCGTCGACCCCGTCGCGGGTGCGGTCGGGTGCGCTCGGTGGGCGAGGACTTCAGGCGTGGGTCTCGTCATCGCATTTCGCACTTTCGCTCGAAGGTGTCCAGGTCACGGTTCAGACTCGCTCGGACATGAAAAAACCCCTCCGTGCGATGCACGAGGGGCTAGCGCGCTGACGGCAGGCGTCGGCGCGCTAGATGATAAGTACTCGCAGCGACCTCGACGACATGTGCCCACTCTCGCGCATCTCACGCCCCGAGTCAACCGATCCCACGATCTGGAACGTGTCAGACTCACAAGTATGCCCGAGCTGCGGTCCAAAACCTCCACTTCTGGTCGCAACATGGCCGGCGCACGCGCCCTGTGGCGCGCCACCGGCATGACCGACGCAGATTTCGGTAAGCCAATCGTCGCCATCGCCAACAGTTTCACGCAGTTCGTGCCGGGCCATGTCCACCTGCGCAACCTCGGGATCATCGTCGCTGACGCGGTCGCCGAGGCGGGTGGGGTCGCCAAGGAGTTCAACACCATCGCCGTCGACGACGGCATCGCGATGGGCCACGGCGGGATGCTGTACTCGCTGCCCAGCCGCGAGCTCATCGCCGACGCCGTCGAGTACATGGTGCAGGCGCACTGCGCCGACGCCCTCGTGTGCATCTCCAACTGCGACAAGATCACGCCCGGCATGCTGCTCGCCGCCCTCCGCCTCAACATCCCCACCGTCTTCGTCTCCGGCGGCCCCATGGAAGCCGGCAAGACCATCGCGATCGAGGGCGTCGTGCACGCCAAGCTCGACCTCATCGACGCGATGATCGCCTCGGCCAACGAGGCCGTCACCGACGAGCAGCTCGGCGAGATCGAGCGCTCCGCCTGCCCGACCTGCGGCTCGTGCTCCGGCATGTTCACCGCCAACTCGATGAACTGCCTCACCGAGGCGATCGGCCTGGCCCTGCCGGGCAACGGCTCGACCCTCGCCACACACAGCGCCCGCAAGGCCCTGTTCGAGCGGGCCGGCTCGCTGATCGTCGAGCTGTGCAAGCAGTACTACGAGGGTGACGACGCCTCGGTGCTGCCGCGCGCGATCGCCACCCGGGAGGCGTTCGAGAACGCGGTCGCCCTCGACGTGGCCATGGGCGGCTCGACCAACACCGTCCTGCACCTGCTCGCCGCCGCCCGCGAGGCCGAGGTCGAGTTCAGTGTCTCCGACATCGACGGCATCTCCCGCCGGGTGCCGTGCCTGTCGAAGGTCGCGCCGAACAGCCCGAAGTACCACATGGAGGACGTCCACCGGGCCGGCGGCATCCCCGCCATCCTGGGTTCGTTGAACCGCGCGGGGCTCCTGAACACCAACGTGCGGAGCGTGCATTCTCCTGATCTGCCCGGCTGGCTCGCCGAGTGGGACATCCGGGGCGGGTCACCCTCGGCGACCGCGCTGGAGCTGTTCCACGCTGCGCCGGGCGGGGTCCGCACGGTCGAGCCGTTCTCCACGTCGAACCGCTGGGCGACCCTGGACACCGACGAAGCCGAGGGCTGCATCCGATCCAAGGAGCACGCGTACTCGGCCGACGGCGGCCTGGCGATCCTCTTCGGCAACGTCGCCCCCGACGGCTGCGTCGTGAAGACCGCCGGCGTGCCGGACGAGAACCTCGTCTTCCACGGCACGGCCCGCGTCTTCGAGTCGCAGGAGTCGGCCGTCGACGGCATCCTCGCCAAGCAGGTCGTCGCCGGTGACGTCGTGGTCATCCGGTACGAAGGACCGAAGGGCGGGCCGGGCATGCAGGAGATGCTCTACCCGACGTCGTTCCTGAAGGGCCGTGGCCTCGGCCGGGCGTGCGCGCTCATCACCGACGGCCGGTTCTCCGGCGGCACCTCCGGCCTGTCCATCGGGCACATCTCCCCGGAGGCGGCCGGCGGCGGGCTGATCGCCCTCGTCGAGGACGGCGACCGGATCGAGATCGACATCCCGCACCGCTCGATCAACCTCGTGGTCGACGAGGACGTGCTGACCGCGCGCCGCGTCGCCCAGGAGAAGCGCGAGCGGCCGTACACGCCGCTGGACCGCACCCGGCCGGTCTCGGCCGCGCTGCGTGCCTACGCGTCGATGGCCACCGCGGCCAGCGACGGCGCCTACCGCAAGGTGCCGTGACGGTCACCCGGGCCACTTCGACCGAAGTGGCCCGGGTTTTCACCGCGTCGGTGGACTAGCATCGGGGTTGAACCCGCGACTGGCGCACATCAAGGTGGAACCGACCACCGGGGAGCTTCCTGTATCGCTGGCACCGCGCGCCTGGGTGCCGCGGTCGGCTTCGCCTTGGGAGCACCCCATGCATGTGCCTGCCCTGCCCACGATCACGTCGTCCGACCCGGACCTCGCGGACCTCATCCAGCGCGAGGCCTCCCGCCAGCACGACACGCTGCGGATGATCGCCTCGGAGAACTACGTCTCCCAGGCCGTCCTCGAGGCCACCGGCACCGTCCTCACCAACAAGTACTCCGAGGGCTACCCGGGCAAGCGCTACTACGAGGGCCAGCGCTTCATCGACCCGATCGAGGAACTGGCGATCGCCCGCGCCAAGTCGGTCTTCGGCGTCGAGCACGCCAACGTGCAGCCGTACTCCGGCTCCCCCGCGAACCTCGCCGTCTACATGGCCCTCGCCGCCCCCGGTGACACCGTCATGGGCATGGCCCTCCCCATGGGCGGCCACCTCACCCACGGCTGGCCCGTGTCGGCCACCGGCGCCTGGTTCCGGCCCGTGCAGTACACCGTCCGCCGCTCCGACGGCCTCATCGACTTCGACGAGGTCCGCGACATCGCCCTCCGCGAGCGCCCCAAGCTCATCTTCTGCGGCGGCACGGCCCTGCCCCGCACCATCGAGTTCGCCCGGTTCGCCGAGATCGCCCGGGAGGTGGATGCGGTGCTCGTGGCGGACATCGCGCACATCGCCGGCCTGATCGCGGGCGGGGCGCACCCCACGCCGGTCGGCCACGCCCCGATCATCACCACCACCACCCACAAGACGCTCCGCGGCCCGCGCGGCGCGATGCTGCTCTGCACCTCGGACTACTCGAAGGCCATCGACAAGGCCGTGTTCCCCGGCCTGCAGGGCGGCCCGCACAACCACACCACCGCGGGCATCGCCGTCGCGCTGCGGGAGGCCGCACAGCCGTCCTTCAGCGTCTACGCCCACCAGATCGTGGCCAACGCCCGCGCGCTGGCGTCCTCGTTGCTGGAGCGCGGCTTCGACCTGGTCTCCGGCGGCACCGACAACCACCTCATCCTGCTCGACCTCACCGGCAAGAACATCGGCGGCAAGCCCGCCGCCCGCGCCCTCGACCGCGCCGGCATCGAGACGAACTACAACACGGTCCCGTACGACACCCGCAAGCCCTTCGACCCGTCCGGCGTGCGCATCGGCACCCCCGCCCTCACCACCCGCGGCCTCACCGAGGCGCAGATGCCCCAGGTCGCCGACTGGATCTCCCGTGCCGTCGACGCCGCCGTGAAGGACGACGACCAGGCCCTGGACACGATCGCCGCCGAGGTCCGCGAGCTGCTGTCCGCGTACCCGATGCCCGGCTGGCACTGACCCTCCCGGCTCGAAGGACGGATCCGGCCGCCGCGCGGTGACCGGATCCGTCCTTCGACCATCAACCAGCCGGACCCGACGAGCGGACGAAGCTCGCGAAACCCGGCGACGGGCGACTCCACCGTGTTGCCGTCCGGAGCGGAGCCGCCCGAGTTGCCGCCCGCGGTCCACGTCGTTGCCGGCGTGCGCCAGCGCCCCGACCGGCATTCCCGCGGAGCGCGGTGGTCCGGTCGTTCCGGTCGTTCCGGGCGGGCGACGGGTATTACTTGCGGCGCAGGAACCGGCGGGAGCGCTGGTCCGGGTTCTTGGGCTCCTCGTCGAGGTTGAGCTCCAGCGGCGCCACGTCGTCGTCGAACGTCATGTCGCGGGCCCGCTGCCGCTGCCCGGGCACCGCGGAACCGGCCCGCTCCTGCTCGCCACCGCCACCCGCCGGGGCGCGGGACGAGATGCGGGACCGGCTGTCCGAGGTGAACTCGCCGCTCGGGTCGCTCTCGAATCCGGACGTGGGGTCGGTCGCCCACGCGGGGCGGCCCGACGTGCCGGAGCGTTCGGACGCGCCCGGACGGGCGGAGGTGTCCGATCGCTCCGCAGGTCCTGACCGGCGCCCGGTGCCCTGTCCCGTGGCCACCTCGGACGCCCAGTCGTCGACGTCCGCCGGAGGTGCCGCGGCGGGGCGGCCGTTCGCGGACGGTGCTTCCTCGGCCGGCTGGCCCTTCCGTCCCTTGCCCGCCTTGGACCGCCCCCACCGCGAACGCTTGCCGCCCGCCGGCTCCTCAGCCGGCGCCTCGTCAACCGTGCCGCGTGCGCTCTGCGCCGCCTCGGCGTCCCACCACGCGGGCCCGTCATCGGCGGGCGCCGCGCTCCAGGCGGCCGGCCGCGCCTCGGATTCGGCTCCTCGCCGCCCGTCGGCCCGCCCAGCCTCCGGCCCGCCCAGCCGTGACGTGTCCGACCCTGTCCGATCCGACCACGAAGACCCAGCGCGGGACTGACCCGCGTCGGACCGGTCCTCACGGGACTGATCCGACCACGAAGACTCCGTGCGCGACTGACCCGCGTCGGACCGGTCGTCACGAGACTGATCCGACCACGAAGACTCCGTGCGCGACCGACCCGCGTCGAACCGGTCCTCACGGGACTGATCCGACCACGAAGGCTCGGCGCGGGGCTGGTCCGTGCGGGGCTGGCTCAGGCGCGGGGTGGCGGACCACGACCGCACCGCAGGCGGCGCGTCCGGCGGCGACGGCTCCGACCGGGACCGCTCCGACCACGAGGACTCCGTGCCGGGCTGGTCGAGGCGGGACGGATCCACGAGCGGGGTGGCCGACCACGAGGACATCGGAGGCGGCGCGTCGGTCGGCGACGGCTCCGGGCCATCCGACCGGGAACGGTCCGACCACGAGGACTCGGTGTGGGGCTGGTCAGCGTCGGGCTGGGCCGGCCACGGCGAGTCGGCGCGGGACTGCGCCGAGCGTGGGGTGGCCGACCACGAGGAGACCGCGGGCGGCGCTTCGGCCGGCGACGGATCCGACCGGGTCTGGTCCGACCGGGCGGGACTTGACCAGGAGGACGTCGGCAAAGGCGCTTCCGCCGGCGACGGGTCCGACCACGAATCGTCGGACCACGACCGGTCCGACCGCGGAGACCACGAGGTCGCCGACGGTGGCGGGTCGGTGCGAGACGGGTCAGCCACCGGCGAGTCCCATGAGGTCGCCGGGTGGGCCGGCGGCTCCGGCTCGAACCTCGAACGGCTCGTCGCGGGCTCCCCACCCA
>NZ_BONQ01000037.1 GCF_016862795.1 Dactylosporangium siamense
GCGGCTCCGGTCGCGATGCCGGGGAGGTGGTCGCGGGGCCGCCGAAGCCGGGCTCGGCCGCCACCGGCCAGGCGGCCGACGGGCCGCTGAGGGACGACGCCCCGGAAGCGTCGGACCACGACCCGGACGAACCGGAGGTCGATGAGCCGAACGACGAGCCGAACGACGAGCCGCCGGACCAGGACCCGGAGGAGGGACCGGCGGACGAAGCGTCGTCGAGGCGGGGGCCGCCCGAGGTCGGGCTGCCCGAGGTCGGGATCGAGGACGTCGGGATGCCGGACGTGGGCGCGCCGGAGACCGGGGTGTCCGCGGAGGGCCGATCGGAAGGGGCGGGCTGCTGCCGGTCGCGGCGGCGGAGGTTGCGGGCGGCCGCGTCGGTCTCCCAGGAGCGGCGCAGCTCGAGGGGTTCGGCCACGAGCTCGGGCTTGTCGCCGTCGAAGAGACTGCCGGTCCAGGCGGGCCGCTCAGCGGGGCGGCGCGCGGGGCGCTCCCCCGCGCCGGTGCCGAAACGCCCCGGGTCGGCCGGTGTCCGGCCGGACCTGTCGCGATCCGAGGAAGCGTCCCGATCGGCCGGCGTGCCGCCCGGTCCCGATGCCCCGGCACGGGCCGGCGAACCGCCCACCCCGAACGACGACCCGCGATCGGACGACCCGCTGCCCGAGTCCGACGCCCAGCCCGAGGTGGAGCGGCCAGGGTCGGAGCCGGTCGAGCGGCCGGACGGAGCCGGCGGATCGCTGGGGGCCGGGTCGAATGCCTCAGGGCCGTCCAGGGCGAACCCGAACCGGTCCGGGTCACTGGCGAGACGGTCGAACTCCGACATGAGGGACGCGAACCGGTCCGGCGGCGACTCCGGCGCGGGCTCCGAAGCAGAGAAGCCCGGCAGCGACGCCGACCCGCCCGACGCCGAACCCGCGGAGGACCCCGAAAACGACGAGGACGAGGACGAGGACGAAGACGAAGACGACGAGGACGACGGTGAGGACGGCCACTCAGGCGGCGGCGGGGACGACGGCGGGCGACCACCGGACGGAGCCGCGAACGGCTCGGCCCGCCAGTCCGCGGCGGGACCGTCGTCGGGGTCGGCGCGGCGGCGGCCGACCCTGGAGGACTCCTCGTCGCGGCTCGGCGACCACGGACGCCGCGAGCCTGCCCCGGCGCGGTCGTCGTCCCGGGCGTCGCCATCCGGGACGGTGCCGGCGGCCGATCGGCTGCCGAAGTCCTCCAGCGTCAGCCGGTCGTCCCGGGAGGAGGTGGGGTCGGTGGGGTCGGGGCTCGAGTCGACGGCCCAGGCCGCCAGCTTGTTGGCCGACTCGCTGTCCCAGGAGCCGACCAGCTCCCGGGTGGCCCGGGACTCCCACGTGTCGCCGGCCGGCGCGACCGGGTCGGGGGTGCGCTGGCTGCGGCCGAACCGGTCGCGGACCGAGCCGTCCTCGTCGAAGTCGCCGTGACCGGTGGGGAGGTCGTCGTCCCAGCGGCCCGCGGAGCGGTCGCCGTAGCGGTCTTCCGAACGGTCCGCTGAGCGGCTCACTGAGCTGTCCTCCAGGGAGCGGCCCTCGGAGCGGGACGCGTCGGTGGCGCCGGTGGAGCGGGCGAAGCGGCCGCGGGTGAGGCGGTCGCGGAGCGAGCCGGGCTCGGCGCCCGCGGGGCCGTCGGTGCCGGCCGCCGCCGCGAAGGCCGCGTCGGCGGCGGTCGGGGAGGCGCCGATGGTGGGGAACGCGCCGGTGCGGGCGAAGGAGCGGGCCAGGGGCGACGGCTCGGGCAGCTTGTTGCCCGAGGCGATCACGAGCAGGCGCTCCATGACGGAGAGCTCGACCCGGTAGGGCTCGGCGGCGAGCCAGCGGCCCGCGGCCTCGACCATCTCGTGCGCGTGGACGAGGTGGAGGTGCTCACCGGGGGCGACGGAGATGACGAGGTCCTCGCTGACGTCGCCGCGGGAGGGGGCGACGACGAGGTAGCCGCGGACCGAGCCGCCGACCTTGCCGAGCTGCTCGCGCCAGGTGTGCACCTCGGCGGCGAGGCCGTCGACGTCCTCCGAGCCGGGGACGAAGAGGCGGCCGCCGCGCAGGACCTGGCCGGAGGCGTCCATGGAGAACTCGCCGTGCGGCCAGACGGTCGGCAGGAACAGGGCGACGCGCCGCCCGGCGACGACGAGATGGGTGCAGCCGCCCTCGCCGAGGGCGAAGAAGCGGGCCGAGGGCAGCGCCTCGAGCTCCTTGAGCCGGGGCAGGTGGTCGTCGGGCTGGCCCCACCAGCGGCGGCCGCTGACGGCCTCCTCGATGGCGGCGCGGGACAGCCGGCGGGCGTCGAGCATCAGCGCGGACAGGAACGCGCCGATGAGCGGCACGTCGAAGCCGAGGTTGACGCCGATGAACTTGAGCAGGCCGACGAAGTCCGTCCAGCCGTCGGGCAGCCACGTGCGGGTGGCGGCGCCCCAGACGACGGCGCCGGCGACGGTGGCGAGAATGGCGAAGATCGGGAAGCCACGCAGTGTGAGCACGAGCACACCGACGAGCGACAGGATCGCCGCGGCGCCCCAGAGGGGGCTGAGCTCAGTGACGCCCCAGCCGGCGACGGCCAGGGCGAGCAGGGCGGCGGCGACGATGAGCGCTCCCGCGAGCACGCCGGTCGGGCGCACGCCGACCCGTCGGCTGCTCTTGATGCCGGAGTTCCACGAGTTGCCGGTCAAGTCCGGGCCTCCAAGCAGCCGCGATCACCGGCACGCCGACTTGTCGCGATCACGTCGAACACGGCACCGAGCGTAACCCCGGGCGCCGCGCCGAGCGAGGGGCGTCCGCCCCGATCGTGATCCCCCACCGCGTCAGTATGCCCCGACCCACCGACAAGAAGCAGTTCCACGAAAGGTGCGAGACTTGTCCGGTGACCACCCGTACCACGCGCCCCACCGTGAGGTTCCGGCGCAGCGCGTCGCTCGCCGTGGCGGCCGGCATCGCCACCATCGGCGCGATCCCGCTGCTGGCCGGCGGCCCCTGGTTCCTGCCCGTCCTCCTGGTGCCGATCGCGATCGCGGTGTGGGCGTGGCGGGCCGGCACCGACGTCGACGCGGCCGGTTTCACGGTGCGGGCCCTGCTCGGTAGCCGCCGCGTGCCGTGGGCCGCGGTCGACGGCCTCGTCAGCCAGGACGGCACGGTCCAGGCCCGCCTGGCCAACGGTCACTTCGTCAAGCTCGACGCGGTCCGTCCCGCCGACGTCGAGCGCATCACGGCGCTGACCACCCAGGCTCAGTAGCCGTCGACCACCACGTTGACCAGCGGCTCCCCCGCCGCGAACCGGCGCACCTGCGCACCCGCCAGCCCGTAGGCGCGGTGGAGCAGACCTCGTACCGAACCCGCCACATGTGGGGTGATCAGCACATTCGGCAGATCCCACAGCGGATGGGACGCCGGCAGCGGCTCGGGCTCGGTGACATCTGTCGCATAGCCGATTCTCCCGGAGGCCGTCTCGGCCAGGACCGCGTCGGTGTCCACGACGGGTCCCCGGGCGGCGTTGACCAGCAGCGCCCCGTCCGGCATCGCGGCCAGGAACGCCGCCGAGACGAGTCCGGTCGTCGCCGGGGTGAGCGGCACCAGCACGACCACCACGTCCGCGGACGGCAGCAGCGACGGCAGCTCCTCCACGCCGTGCACGCCGTCGCGGGCCCGGCGGGCCACGGATGTGACGGACACCTCGAACGGCGCGAGCCTGGCCTCGACCGCGGCACCGATCGAGCCGGCCCCGACGATCAGCACCCGCTTGCCGGCGAGCTCGTCGGTCTGCCGGTACGCCCAGTCGCGGCCGGTGCGCACGAAGTACGGGAAGTCCCGCAGATAGGACAGGATCGCGGTGAGGACCCACTCCGACGTGGAGGAGTCGTGCACGCCGCGGGCGTCGCACAGCTGGACGCCGTCGCGCAGCCGGCCGGCCCACCGGTCCGCGCCGGCGCTCATGAGCTGCACGACCTTCAGGTGGGGCATCCCCTCGGCCCGGTCCACGACGTCCGGCGGGGCGAGGAACGGCGGCACCCAGAAGTCGACGTCGACGGGCGTGGTGTCCACGGAAACGGAGACACCGGCGGGCAGCGGGCCGAGCAGTGCCAGCCCGGACTCGTGCGGGATGCAAACCTTCACCGGAGCACAGTAGCTACCCCACCGGAGCACAGTAGCTACCCGCTGTACCACCCCGAGACCGTCTTCTCCCCGAACACCTGCGGCACCCGCTCCGGCAGCCAGGTCGTGGCGATCCGGGCACCGGCGGCGTCCTGGACCAGGACCGGCCCGCTCGCGGCGTTGACCGGGGCGACGCCGTCGTGCAGGGGCGCCCCCAGGGTGCCGATCTCGGCGCGCACGATCACCTCCGCCGCACCGGGTTTCGCGGCGAGGACCAGCACCCGGTCGCCGAGGAGTGCCCGGCCGTTCGCGCGGTACGGCACCCTGATCGCGATCACGTCCGGATCGTGGCTGACCGCGGTGGACACCAGCCCCCAGCCGGCGCGGTCCACCGGGCCCGCGGCCGTCTCGAAGGCGGTCGCGACGGTGTACCGGTCGGCCGGGCCGGTGGCGAGCACCGCGGCCACCGAGCCGTCCGGCAGGCGGGCGGTCGACAGCCGCCAGGTGCCCTCGGCTCCCTCGATCGTCCCGCTCCACCGCGGCACGGGCGGCTCGTGCTGGAATCCGGCGACGGCGAACAGGTCGGTCCGGTCGTCGAGATCACCGACCGGGACCGGCGGCCCCTCCGAGCGCACCTTGTTCTCGCAGCTGACCCGCCACCGCTGCGGCAGATCCCGCGATGTCTGCATGATCCAGCTGCCGTACGGGACCACCCAGTTTCGCTGGACGTCGTCGTCCTCGCTCACGGACCCGCCGATCGACATCTCGATCGTGCAGGCCGCGGGCGCGACCCCGATGATCACCGGCACCTCGGTGCTGGTGATCGTGACCAGCGGCTCCAGCGGGCCGCCGGGACCGGCGTCGACGAGGTGCTCGACGGAGTCGCCGACCGGGGTGTCGTTGCGGAACAGCACCGCCAGGTGCCTGTCGTATCGCACGTACGCGACGAACCGCCGGCCCTCCGCCTCGCCGAGGAAGAGGACCTTGACACTGGTCAGGCCGCCGGTCGCGGTGGCGGCGGCCCGGTCGCGCACGGCCCGCACCAGGTCCGCGTCGCCGGCGAGCGAACCACGGGTCGGCGAGTCGAGCAGCGCCCGTGTCCACGCCGGCAGTCGCGGGAAGGGCCGCTCGGGCGCCGCCGGTTGCAGCGCGGGGACCAGCCCGGCGGCGAGCGCCACGGCAGCGGCGACGAACAGCGAGGTGACGCCGGCCCAGCGCCGCCGGCGACGGCGTAGGAGCCGGCGCATCGGGTCGGGGTCGGGCACGACTGTCTCGGCTGTGTCGCGGAACGCGTGCCGCAGGGCCTGTTCGAGGTCGGCGCTCATGACACCCTCCGGGTCCACACATCCGAGGTGAGCACGCCACGCAGCCGGGCCAGCCCGCGCGACGCCTGGCTCTTCACCGATCCGACCGAGATGCCGAGCAGCGCCGCGGTCTCCGTCTCCGACAGGTCCTCCCAGTACCGCAGGACCAGCACCGCCCGCATCCGCACCGGGAGGCCGTCGAGGGCGGCCAGCAGGGACCGCCGCTGGAGGATCTGGTCCGTGGGGTCGGGCCCGGGCCGGTCCGGCGGGTCGTCGGTCAGCACCTCGGCGTTGCGCAGCCGCCGCCAGATGCTGGTCCGCTGGTTGACCATGGCGCGCCGCACGTAGGCGAACGGCTCGTCGACCCGGTCCCAGTGCCGCATGACCCGCAGCAGGCTGCTCTGCACCAGGTCCTCGGCGGCGTGCTGGCTGCCGGTCAGCAGGTACGCGGTGCGCAGGAGGTCGCCGTACCGGACCTCGACGAATTCTTGGAACTCCCCGGCTGGCATACGACTCCCCAATGAAAGGACGCTCACCCGGGCAGACGCCACCCCGCCGACAAAGGTTGAAAGGAAGATGATGTCGGGCAACGCTAGTCTTGGCCGGGTGAACGCCCGGACGTACGCAAAGAGCCTGACGGCGGCCGCCGCAGTGATGCTGGCCCTCGCAGGCTGCTCGTTCGGCCCGCCGCCCCCGGACGAGCTGGGCTCGCCGCCGAAGATGTCGCCGTATCCGAGCGCGTCGGCCTCGGGCGGCGAGGAGGACGACGGCCAGACCCAGGTCGCCACCAATGTGCTGGTCAAGGGCCTCACCGTGCCGTGGGGCATCGCCTTCCTGCCGGACGGTTCCGCGCTGGTCACCGAGCGTGACAGCAAGAAGATCCTGAAGGTCGGCAAGGAGTCCACCTCCGACGGCCTGGCCGTCACGACCGTGCAGACCGTCAACGAGGTCATGCCGGGCGGCGAGGGCGGCCTGATGGGCATCGCGGTGTCGCCGACGTACGACACCGACCAGACGGTCTTCATCTACTACACCGCCAAGGACGACAACCGGGTCGCGAAGCTCACGCTCGGCTCGCCGCCGACCCCGATCCTGACCGGCATCCCGAAGTCGTCGATCCACAACGGCGGCCAGATCCACTTCGGCCCCGACGGCCTGCTGTACGTGTCGACCGGCGACGCGTCCAAGCCGGAGAGCGCGCAGGACCTCACCAGCCTCGGCGGCAAGATCCTGCGCGTCCAGCCCGACGGCAAGCCGGCCCCCGGTAACCCGTTCGGAACGGCGGTGTACAGCTACGGACACCGCAACGTGCAAGGGTTCGCCTGGGACAAGAGCAAGCGGATGTACGCCGTCGAGTTCGGTTCGGGCGAATGGGACGAGATCAACGTGATCGAGGCGGGCAAGAACTACGGCTGGCCCACCCACGAGGGCAAGGGCGGCGACGCGAAGTTCGTCGACCCGATCCAGGTGTGGAAGACGTCCGAGGCGTCGTGCTCCGGCCTGGCGTACGTCGACGGGTTCCTCATCACGTCGTGCCTCAAGGGCGCCCGGCTGTACGTGATGCAGCTCACCGACCAGGGCGGCATCTTCGGGGCGCCGAGCCCGCTGCTGAAGGACGCGCACGGCCGGCTGCGGGCCGCGGTGGCCGCGCCCGACAACAGCATCTGGGTGTCGACGTCCAACAAGGACGGCCGTGGCACCCCCAAGCCCGAGGATGACAAGCTCCTGCGGATCGTGATCAGCAACGTGGGCGGGGCCGGCAAGAGTTGACCTCGCCCTTCCGCCGGCGGGCCGCCGTGGCCGCGAGCCGGATGCAGCGCCGGGCGATCGTGATGGCCGCCGGGCGGCGGCACCATCCGTTCCGCCCGGCCGCCAGCGCGCGCTGGCGCCGCACGAGGCGCATGCTGCGCGGCGCTCTGCTGGGTGTCGTCGCGATCGTCGGCATGCTCATCGGCGTCCAGCTCGGCGGGCACACGACCCAGGACATCGGCCCGTTCCAGGCACAGCTGTCGCTGACGCCGTCGTTGCACGGCGACACCTCGGTGGAGATCCCGCCGCTGGGCTCGCTCGAGCTGGACAGCCACGACGGCCCGGCCCACCTGCAGATCCGCCTCGAGTCCCTGGACGAGGCCCGGACCAGGGCGGTCGTCGCCGACAGCGGCAACCTGGAGCAGGTCAGCCACGACGCGGTCGACCAGCTCAACCTGGGCGTGCGCCGGCTGGCGCTGCAGACCGCCGGCTCCGGGCTGCTCGGCGCGATGATCCTCGTCGGGCTGGCGTTCCGGGCCCGGCGCGAGACGGCGATCGCCGGCCTGGTGGTCGTCGCGGTGCTCGCCTCGATCGGCGGCGCGACCGCGCTGACGTTCAAGCCCGCGGCGATCCAGGAGCCGACCTATCGCGGCCTGCTGGTCAACGCGCCCGCGATCATCGGCGACGCCCGCCGGATCACGGACCGCTACGAGGAGTACCGGGCGCAGCTGCAGAAGATCGTGCTCAACGTCTCCAAGTTGTACGGCACGATCTCCGCGCTGCCCGTGTACGAGCCGAACACCAGCGCCACGAAGGTGCTGCACATCTCCGACATGCACCTGAACCCGGCGGCGTGGGGCGTGGTGCGGACCGTCGCGGACCAGTTCAACATCGACGTCGTCGTGGACACCGGCGACATCAACGACTGGGGCAGCGAGCCCGAGTCCTCCTACGTCGGGGAGATCAGCAAGCTGCGGGTGCCGTACCTCTACGTCCGCGGCAACCACGACTCGGCGGTGACGGCCGCCGCCGTCGCGAAGCAGCCCAACGCGACGGTGCTCGACAACTCGATCACCACGGTCAAGGGGCTGACGTTCGCCGGGATCGGCGACCCGCGGTTCACCCCGGACAAGTCGACCGACGCCACCGACGCCGAGCAGCACGCCGCCGTCGTCACGTCCGGCGAGCGGCTCGCCCAGAAGATCCTGTCCAGCCCGAAACCGGTCGACGTCGCCCTGGTGCACGACCCCGTCGCCGCGCAGCCCCTGGCGGGGATCTGCCCCCTCGTGCTGGCCGGGCACCGGCACGCCCGCTCGATCACCCGGCTCGACCCCAACACCCCGATCGTGCTGCCGTCGGACGCCGCGTCGCCGGTGGCCAAGCAGCCGGAGCGCACGCTGCTGATGGTCGAGGGTTCGACGGGCGGCGCCGGCCTGCGCGGTCTGGAGAGCGCCAAGCCGCTGCCGCTCGCGCTGTCGATCCTGTACTTCGACCAGGAGCGGCACCTCACCGCGTACGACGACATCCAGGTCGGCGGGACCGGCCTGACCGAGGTGTCGCTGCAGCGGCACATCGTGACCCCGGACACGAAGGCGGCGCCGGCACCGTCGATCTCCGCGGTGCCGGCGCCGTCGTCGTCGGTGAGCCCCTCGGTTACGACAAGCGGGCGATGACGAGCTCGCGGACCGTCTTCGCGTCCGCCTTGCCGCCGGTGGCCTTCATGACCGCGCCGACCAGCGCGCCCGCCGCGGCGACCTTGCCGTCGCGCACCTTCGCCGCGATGTCGGGGTTGGCCGCGATCGCCTCGTCGACCGCCTTGGTCAGCGCGCCCTCGTCCGACACGACCTCCAGGCCGCGTGCGGTGACGACCTCGGCGGGCGTCCCCTCGCCGGCGATGACGCCTTCGAGCACGACCCGGGCCAGCTTGTCGTTGATCTTGCCGGCGTCCACGAGGCCCTGCAGCTCGGCGACCGCCTGCGGGCTGACGCCGAGCGCGTCGAGCTCGGTGTCGGTCTCGTTCGCGTGCCGGGCCAGCTCCCCCAGCCACCATTTCCGTGCGGCCGCGGCGGTGGTGCCGGCGGCGACGGTCGCCTCGATCAGCTCCCAGGCGCCGGCGTTCAGGACGGACTGCATGTCGAGGTCCGAGAAGCCCCAGTCGGCCTGCTGGCGCTGCCGGCGGACCCGGGGCAGCTCCGGCAGGGCGGCCTTGAGCTCGGCGATCCACTCCGCCGCCGGGGCGAGCGGCACGAGGTCCGGCTCCGGGAAGTACCGGTAGTCGGTCGCCGTCTCCTTGCTGCGGCCCGACGTGGTGTCGCCGGTGGTCTCGTGGAAGTGCCGCGTCTCCTGGGTGATCGTGCCGCCGCTCTCCAGGACGCCGGACTGCCGGATGATCTCGGAGCGGACGGCCCGCTCGACGCTGCGCAGCGAGTTGACGTTCTTCGTCTCGGTCCGCGTGCCCCACTCCGCGCCGGGCCGGTTCAGGGACGTGTTGACGTCGCAGCGCATCGAGCCCTGCTCCATCCGCACATCCGACACCCCCAGCGACCGGATGACGTCGCGAAGCTCCGTGACATAGGCCTTCGCGATCTGCGGGGCCCGGGCGCCGGTGCCCGGCACGGGCTTGGTCACGATCTCGACGAGCGGGATGCCGGCCCGGTTGTAGTCCACCAGGGACTCGGTGGCGCCGTGGATGCGACCGGTGGAGCCGCCGACGTGCAGCGACTTGCCCGTGTCCTCCTCCAAGTGCACCCGCTCGATGCCGATGCGGACGAGCTCGCCGTCGACGTCGACGTCGAGGTACCCGTCGACGCACAGCGGCTCGTCGTACTGGCTGATCTGGAAGTTCTTCGGCATGTCCGGGTAGAAGTAGTTCTTGCGGGCGAAGCGGCCCCACGGCGCGATCGAGCAGTTGAGCGCGAGCCCGATCCGGATCGTCGCCTCGATCGCGGCGCGGTTGGCGACCGGCAGCGCGCCGGGCAGGCCGAGGCAGACCGGGCAGACCTGGGTGTTGGGCTCGGCGCCGAACTCGGTCGGGCAGCCGCAGAACATCTTGGTGTTGGTGCCGAGCTCGACGTGCGTCTCCAGGCCGATGACCGGCTCGAAGCGGGCCACCGCCTCGTCATACGACAGCTGGGTCACGGTGCTCATCTAACGCCTACTTTCAGCCTCTGGTGTATCCACGCGCGGCATTGGGTATCAACACTCCACCTGGAGAGGAGAACGCCATGCCGGTGCAGTTTCGGAAGAGCAAGAAGTTCGGCCCGTTCATTTTCCACTTCACCCAGGACGGCTTCTCGTCCTGGAGCTTCAAGCTGGGCCCCTGGTCCTGGAACTCGCGGAGCAAGAAGAACCGCGTCGACCTGCCCGGCCCGTTCTCGTGGCGGCAGGGCAGCCGCGGCTGAGTTTTGAGAAAGGGGCGGTCTCCCGCCCCTTTTCCATGTCTACAGCGCGGGCGGGGTCAACGGCGGCAGCGCCGACTCGAGGGCGGCGGCGACCCGGTACATCCGGTCGTCGGCCATCGTCGGCGCCATGATCTGCAGCCCCACCGGCAGTCCCTCGGACAGTCCGGCCGGCACCGAGATCGCGGGACCGCCGTAGAGGTTCGACGGGATCGTGTACAGGTCCGCGAGATACATCTGGTACGGGTCCGACGTGCGCGACCCGAGCGGGAACGCCACGAACGGCGTCGTCGGCGCGACCAGGACGTCCGCCTTTTCGAAGGCCTGCGCGAAGTCGCGGCTGATCAGCGTCCGCACCTTCTGCGCCTGCCCGTAGTAGGCGTCGTAGTAGCCGGCGGACAGCGCGTAGGTGCCCAGGATGATCCGGCGCTTGACCTCCGCGCCGAACCCCTCCTCGCGGGTGAGCTGCATGACCTCTTCGAGGCTGTGCTTGCCGTCGTCGCCGCTGCGCAGCCCGAACCGGACCCCGTCGAAGCGGGCCAGGTTGGACGAGCACTCGCTCGGCGCGATCAGGTAGTAGGCCGGCAGCGCGAACTTGAAGCTCGGGCACGACACCTCGACGACCTCGGCGCCCAGCTTGACCAGCGCGTCGACCGACTCACGGTAGGCCGCGGCGACGCCCGGCTCGGCACCGTCGCCGGCGAACTCCTTGACCAGGCCGAGCCGGACCCCGCTGAGGTCACCGGTCGCGCCCAGCCGGGCCGCGGCGACGACGTCGGGCACCGGCTGCGGGATCGACGTCGAGTCGCGCGGGTCGTGGCCGCCGATGATCGCGTGCAGCAGCGCCGCGTCCTCGACGGTCCGCGCGCACGGTCCCGGGGTGTCCAGCGAGGACGAGAACGCCACGAGGCCGTAGCGCGACGTGCCGCCGTAGGTCGGCTTCGCGCCGACGGTGCCGGTGACCGCGGCCGGCTGGCGGATCGAGCCGCCGGTGTCGGTGCCGATCGCGAGGGGCGCCTCGTAGGCGGCGACGGCCGCGGCCGAGCCACCGCCCGAGCCGCCGGGGATGCGGGTGGTGTCCCACGGGTTGTACGTGGGGCCGTAGGCCGAGTACTCGGTGGAGGAACCCATCGCGAACTCGTCCATGTTGGTCTTGCCGAGCATGACCAGCCCGGCCTCGCGCATCCGCGTCATGATCGTCGCGTCGTACGGCGGCCGCCAGCCCTCCAGGATCTTCGACCCCGCGGTGGTCGGCACACCCTTGGTGGTGATCACGTCCTTGACCGCGATCGGCACCCCGGCCAGCGGGCCTGTGGTCTCACCCTTGGCGCGGGCGTCATCGACGTCCTTGGCCGCCTTCAGGGCGCCGTCGCGGTCGACGTGCAGGAACGCGTGGACCTTGCCCTCGACCGCGTCGATGCGGTCCAGGTGGGCGGTGGCGACCTCGACCGCGGAGAGCTCCTTCGCGGCGAGCTTGCGGCCGAGTTCGGCCGCCGTCAGCTTGGTGACGTCAGTCATGGCTCAGGCCTCCTCGTCCAGGATCCGCGGGACGCGGAAGCGGTTGTCCTCGGCGTCGGGCGCACCGGAGAGCGCCTCGTCGCGCGTCAGCCCCGGCACGACGACGTCGTCGCGGAACACGTTGGTCAGCGGGACGGAGTGCGACGTCGGCGGCACGTCAACCGCGGCGACCTCGCCCACCTGGGCAACGGCCTGCAGGATCACGTCGAGCTGCCCGGCGAAGGTGTCGAGCTCGTCATCGGTGACTGCAAGCCGCGCGAGGCGCGCGAGATGCGCCACCTCTTCGCGGGAAATGGTGGCCATGGGCGCAATGCTCCTTCAACAGTCGGCTCGACGCAGTCTATTTCGTCCCCGTCAGCCGCCGTGCACGGCGTCACTCGCTGTGCGCGACATGGTGCGGGGCGGCCTCGGGCGGTGTAACGCGACACGGCCTCAGGCGGTGTGTGCGACCGTTGAGCGCCGGTGCCGGGTCAGCCAGTCGAGGAGGCGGTCCGGCGGCATCGGCCGGGCGAAGTACCAGCCCTGGGCCAGGTCACAGCCCGCCTCGACCAGCATCCGCCAGGTCCGTTCGTCCTCGACGCCCTCGGCGACGATCCGCAGCCCCAGCGCCCGCGCCAGGTCGATCATCGACCGCACGATCGCCGCGTCGTCGGGGTCCGTGGCCACCCCCAGCACGAACGACCGGTCGATCTTCACCTCTTTGAGCGGCAGCCGGCGCAGGTGCAGCATCGAGGAGTACCCGGTGCCGAAGTCGTCCAGCGCGATCGCGATCCCGAGCCGGTCCAGCCGCGCGAGGGTGGCGAGCACCCGCCGCGGGTCGGCCATCAGCGCGCTCTCCGTGATCTCCAGCTCCAGCCGCTCGGGCTCGATCCCCGTCTGCCGCAGCTTCGCCGCGATCCGGTCGGCGATCTCGCCCGTGTGCAGGTCCCGCACGCTCACGTTGACCGCGACCCGGACCCGCGCCGCCGCCCCGCCGTCCGGCCCCTCGGCCCACGCCGCCAGCTGGTCGATCGCGTCGTCGATCACCCGGAACGTCAGCAGCCGCATCACCGAACTGTGCTCGGCGACCTTGATGAGCTCCTCGGGGTCGACGAGGCCACGCTCCGGGTGCTGCCACCGCAGGAGGGCCTCCAGCCCCACGACCTCGCCGGTCGCCAGTTCGACCTGCGGCTGGTAGTACAGCGCGATGCCCGTGTCGCCGGTGCTCTCCAGCGCCTTGCGCAGGTCGGCCAGCAGGCTCAGCCGCTCCGGGGAGTTGTGGTCGGCCTCGGGCGCGTACACCGCGAGGTTGTCGCCCCGGCCTTTCGCGTCGTACATGGCGACGTCGGCGTGCTGCATCAGCTCCTCGAAGTCGGTGCCGTGCTCCGGATACACCGCGACACCCACCGACCCGCCCACGTCGATCGGCAGCCCGTCCAGCAGCACCGGCTCCCGCAACACGTCCATGATCCGCTCCGCGTGCGCCCTGGCGTCGGCGACGTCGCGCAGGTGCGGCACGACGATCGCGAACTCGTCGCCGCCGAGCCGACCGACCTCCGCGTCGGCCCGGTCCGTGAGCCGCCGCGCCACCTCGACCAGCAGCCGGTCGCCGACGCGGTGCCCGAGCGAGTCGTTGACCTGCTTGAACCCGTCGAGGTCCAGCAGCAGCAGCGCGAGCCGCCGGGCGGCCTCCTGGTTCGCCGCCCGGTCGGCGTGCTCCTGCAGCCGGTTGGCGACGGCCCGCTCGAGCCCCTTGCGGTTCGCCAGGCCCGTCAACGAGTCCCGGCGCGCCTCCAGCGCCCGCTCGGCCGAGAGCACGGTCATCCGGCGTACGGCGTACAACGACACCAACGCCAACGGGATCAGCAGCACGTCGACCCGGGCGGCCGCGACCAGCCCGGGCGCCGACAGCAGCAGCGCGCCGGTGGCCAGCGCGTCCACCCGGACCGCCCGCGCGAACCGGGCCCGCCACCCCTTCCCGAACCGCAGCCACACCGCGGTCGAGACGAGCAGGTTGTTGACCATGAACCAGGCCACCGCCGCCACTACGATCCAGCCGACGTGGTGCGATCGCCTGACGATCAGATCCGCCACCGCGAACGAGACGAGGTACTGCGCGGCGTTGAACGCGGCCCGCCACGCCGCGTGCCGCAGCCAGCCCGCGGTGACCACCACCGCCGCCAGCTGCACCAGCACCGCGGGCGCGAACCCGAACGCCAGCTGGATCGCGAACGTGAAGCACACCGACGGAAACGTGAGCAGCACGTCATCCCGGCCCACCTGCACGAACGGCCTGGTGTCGGCGATCACGGCGCATCCGGCGAGCACCCAGAACGCCGCGGGCAGGCTCTGCGGGAACCCACCGGGCAGGTGCACGGCCAGCAGCACCGCCCCGGCTCCGATCACCACCGCCACGTACGCGAAGAACCGACGAGCGTCCCGAGGCGGCGCGACGTTGCGCAGCGCGCTCTGCTCCATCCACTCCCCCGCTTCGGGTGCCGCCGACCACTCCGTCGTGACGCTCTGCGAGCCTGCACCCTGAACCGGTGCCGAAACCGGAAAGGATGCTGAATCGATGCACAAAACGCCCGCCATTCGTCCGACCGGGCGAATCCGATCTCCCCGTCCGCCATTTCCGTAGCGATTACCGGACGTTCCGTCACACCGGTTCAGTCACCTAACGCAACCTTTGCCTGACGGAGAGCGCACCCAACACCGCTTTGGCCAAAGAATAAAAACCATCGATCACTAGACCGGGCGGTACCAGCACTTCGGAACACCAATCTTGAACTACCCGGTGGATTACCTACCGTGGGACAACAGCGATCCACCGGGTTGTTCGGTGGCGGCGTGGCCCCCGCTGCTGGACCAGACCGGCCACAGGTCGACGTCACGAACCGGCCGTCCTGACCGCCATGAGACGACGTCGATCCAGCCGTGAACGGGCGCCCGCGACCACCGATCGACCAGGTAGTTCAAAGCGTCGGATGGGTGGGGAGTTTGCGGCTTCTGTGACCAGCGGCGGTGTGGCACC
>NZ_BONQ01000038.1 GCF_016862795.1 Dactylosporangium siamense
CGAGGGCACGGACCGGAACCACGCCACCCTGTCGCGCGGCCCGCCAGGGCCGTGCGGAACCACCGAGGCCCCGAGGACCGACACCAGCGAGGCTCCAAGCGAATGACCCTCACCAGGACCTCAACAGGCAGCTACCAACAGGTTCTTCGGGAAGAACGCACCACAGCACCGGAAAGCAGCGAGCCATCCGGACATGCAACCCCCCCCCAGGCCTGACGACCCAGCGGACCAGGAAACAGCTACACGGGCAGCTCGGCGTCGGAGGCCTGGTCAGCCGGCTGGTCTGTGGGCTGGGCAAGGGCACGGGCCGCGTCCGGTCCCTCGGTGAGCAGCACCTCGAAGGCGGACTCGTCGAGGATCGGGACCTTCAAGGTGGCGGCCTTGTCGGCCTTGGAGCCCGGGGACTCGCCGACGACCACGAAGTGGGTCTTCTTCGACACGGAGCCGGAGACCTTGCCGCCGCGGGAGGTGACGGCCTCGGCGGCCTGGTCGCGGGAGAAGCGGTCGAGGGAGCCGGTGACCACGACGGTGATGCCGTCGAGGAGGCGGGGGCCGGAGGCGATCTGGTCCTCGACCATGCGGACGCCGGCGGCGGTCCAGCGCTCGACGATCTCGCGGTGCCAGTCGACGGTGAACCAGTCGTGGGCGGCGCGGGCGATGGTGGGGCCGACGCCCTCGACGGCGGCGAGCTCCTCGGGGGTGGCGGTGGAGATGGTGGCCATCGAGCCGATGGAGTTGGCCAGGGCCTGGGCAGCGGTCGGCCCGACGTGGCGGATGGAGAGGGCGACGATGACCCGCCAGAGGGGGCGCTCCTTGACCTCCTGGAGGTTGGCGAGCAGCTGGTGGGCGGTGCTGCTGAGCGAGCCGTCCTTGTTGACGAAGAAGGGGGCCTTGGCGAGCTTGTCGGCGTCGATGTCGAAGAGGTCGGCCTCGTTGACGATGACGGACTCGAGCAGGGCGGCGGCGGACTTCCAGCCGAGGGCCTCGATGTCCAGGGCGTTGCGGCCGGCGAGGGCGAACAGCCGCTCGCGGAGCTGGGCCGGGCAGGCGCGGGCATTGGGGCAGCGGATGTCCTTGTCGCTCTCCTTCTCCGGGGCGAGCGGCGTGCCGCAGGACGGGCATTGCGTCGGCATGACGAAGGCGACCTCGGTGCCGTCGCGGCGGTCCACGACCGGGCCGAGCACCTCGGGGATGACGTCGCCGGCGCGGCGGATGACGACGGTGTCGCCGATGAGGACGCCCTTGCGGACCACCTCGTGCGCGTTGTGGAGCGTGGCGTTCGCGACGCTGACGCCGCCGACGAAGACCGGCTCCATCACGGCGAAGGGGGTGACGCGGCCGGTGCGGCCCACGTTGACCTCGATGCCGATGAGCTTGGTCATCGCCTCCTCGGGCGGATACTTGAAGGCGATCGCCCAGCGGGGTGCCTTGCTGGTGGAGCCGAGGCGGCGCTGGATGGACATCTGGTCGACCTTGACGACGACGCCGTCGATCTCGTGCTCGATGGTGTGGCGGCGCTTGCCGTAGTCGGCGATGTAGGAGCGCACGCCGGCGAGGTCGTCGAAGACCTGCCAGCGGGGTGAGGTCGGCAGCCCCCAGGCATGCATCAGCTCATAGGCCTCGGACTGGCTCGCGGGGTTGAAGCCCTCGCGGGCGCCGAAGCCGTGCACGAGCATGCGCATCGGGCGGGACGCGGTGACGCGCGGGTCCTTCTGGCGCAGGCTGCCGCTGGCCGCGTTGCGCGGATTGGCGAACGGGCTCTCGCCGGCGGCGACCTGGGCGGCGTTGACCTCGGCGAAGCCCTCGAGGGTGAAGAACACCTCGCCGCGGACCTCGAGCAGGTCCGGCACCTCGGTGCCGGCGAGACGATTCGGGATGTCGGCGATGGTGCGCACGTTGAGCGTGACGTCCTCGCCGGTGCGGCCGTCGCCGCGGGTGGCCGCGCGCACGAGGTGGCCACGCTCATAGGTGAGGTTGATGGCGAGGCCGTCGATCTTCAGCTCGCACAGGTAGCGCGGCTGGCTGCCGGCGTCGCGCTCGGTGCGCTGGATCCAGGCGTCGAGCTCGTCGTCGTCGAGGGCGTTGTCGAGGCTCTGCATGCGCTCGGCGTGCTGCACGGCCGCGAAGTCGGTGGAGAACGTGCCGCCCACGCGCTGGCTCGGCGAGTCCGGGGTGACGAGCGCCGGGAACTCGGCCTCGATCGCCTCCAGCTCGCGCATCAGCCGGTCGTAGACCGAGTCGTCGACGGCGGGCGACTGCAGGATGTAATACCGATACTGATGCTCGTCCAGCTCGCGGGACAGCTCCGTGTGCCGCTCACGCGCTTCGAGGGTGGGCTCGGTCCCTGCGTCGCTCATGCCACGAACTTACCGCCCGGGTACGACAAAAAATCCCTACAGATGGTCCGTGAGCCGGCGCCCGGCGTCGCGCACGGACCGCAGGACGGCAAGAGGCGGCACCGAGATGCCGCACGGCGGCGTGACGACCACCTGCACCGGCAGCGCGCTGAGCGGGAACCCGAGCTTGCGCCACAGACCCCGGACGGCATCCGCCGGAGACGGCCCGGACACCCCGGCGAACAGACCCGCACCCTCATCGAGGAACTCGCCCAAAGCGTCCAAGTCTGAAATGAGCGACAGATCCAAGGCAACCGCCATGGCGCCCGCCGTGCGCAGCAGAGAAAGCGGCACGTCAGCCGCGCAGCAGTGCACCACCACCGGCACATCAGCCGCCGAGATCACCGACGCCAGCGACGAGCGGGCCAACGACGGATCCACGGAACGCAGCGTGGCGTACCCACTCTCCGACGGCACCCGCCCCGCCAGCACCGCGGGCAGTGACGGCTCGTCGATCTGGAGCAGGATCGTCGCCTGCGGCAGCCGCGCCCGCACCGACGCGACGTGCAGGGCCACCCCATCGGCGAGGGAAGCGGCAAGATCGCGGGTTGCCCCGGGATCACGCAGGACGGCCCCGCCGATCGGCAGTTGCAGCGACGCGGCAAGCGTCCACGGCCCCGGCACCTGGATCTTGAACAGGCCGCCGAACTCCGACGCCTGCGCCGTCATCGTGTCGAGGTCGCGCTCCAGGTAGTCGAGCCCCACCCGCAGGTCGTGTCCGGGGCGGGAGGCGACGCGCCAGCGGCCCGCGTAAAGCTCGACGGGCAGCTCGGTCAGCAGCGCGCCGCCCCGGCCGATCATGTCGGCGCCGGGTCCCCGGTCCGGCAGCTCCGGCAGGTGCGGCAGGTCGGGCAGCTCGCCGAGCACGATCCGCTGGGCTTCGGCGATGTCGGTGCCGGGCATGGACCCGATCCCGGTGGCGGACCCCGCCGGCCAGGGAAATGTCATGAAGTTTCCGAAATGGTGGCAGAACCGAGCACGATGTCCCCGTCAGGTGAGGGCTGATAGCAGACCATGGCCTGCCCGGTCGCGACCCCGCGCGCCGGCGACGCCAGCGAGGCCACCAACGACGAACCGTCGAACGCCACCGACGCCGGGAACACGGAGCCGTGGGCCCGCAGCTGGACGGAACACTCGACCGAAAAGTCCGAAGAATGCCAGATAGGCCGTGTCCCGACGACCGTGGACACCTCCAGCGCCGAGGCAGGCCCGACCGTCACCGTGTTCGTCGAAGGAGTGATCGACAGCACGTAGCGAGGGTTGCGATCCGGCGCCGAGATCCGCAGGTCCAGTCCTCGCCGCTGGCCCACGGTGTAGGCATATGCCCCCGCGTGCTGCCCGACGACCGCCCCCGTGGTCGCCTCGACGATGTCGCCGGGCTGGGAGCCCAGCCGATCGGCGAGGAACTTGCGGGTGTCGCCGTCGGCGATGAAGCAGATGTCGTGGCTGTCCGGCTTGTCCGCCACCGCGAGCCCACGCGAGGCAGCCTCCGCGCGCACAAGCGCCTTCGTCGAGTCACCCAGCGGGAACATCGCCCGGGACAGCTGCGCGGCGGTCAGGACCGCCAGGACGTAGGACTGGTCCTTGCCGTAGTCGACGCTGCGGCGCAGCAGCCCGTCGGCGCCGAGCCGGGCGTGGTGGCCGGTGACGACGGCGTCGAAGCCGAGGGCGACGGCGCGGTCCAGCACCGCCTCGAACTTGATCTTCTCGTTGCACCGCAGGCACGGGTTCGGCGTGCGGCCGGCCGCGTACTCGGCGACGAAGTCGTCGACCACCGACTCGTGGAACTGCTCGGCCATGTCCCACACGTAGAACGGGATGCCGATCACGTCGGCGGCGCGCCGCGCGTCGCGGGCGTCCTCCAGGGTGCAGCAGCCCCGGGCGCCGCTGCGATACGTCTGCGGGTTGCGGGCCAGGGCGAGGTGGACCCCGGTCACGTCGTGACCGGCCTCCGCCGCCCGGGCGGCCGCCACCGCCGAGTCGACCCCTCCGGACATCGCCGCCAGCACTCTCACACCAGAAGCCTAGCCAAGCGTCAACGCGATTTGACCGCGCCCGCCCGCCGCGCCCGCTCCACGGCGCCGGGCAGCGCCGCCACGAGCGCGTCGACATCGGAGACGGTCGACGTGTGCCCGAGCGTGAAACGCAGCGACGAGCGCGCCTCGGCGTCGCCGGCACCCATCGCGATCAGCACGTGCGAGGGCTGCGCCACCCCCGCCGAACAGGCCGAACCGGTCGAGCAGGCGATGCCCTGCGCGTCGAGCAGGAGCAGCAGCGCGTCACCCTCGCAGCCGGGGAACGAGAAGTGCGCGTTGCCGGGCAGCCGGCCCGTGGGATCGCCGTTGAGGATCGCGCCGGGCACCGCGGCGTGGACCCGGGCGACCAGGTCGTCGCGCAGCCGGCCGATCCGCTCGGCGGTCTCGCGCTGGGTCTTGACCGACAGCTCGACCGCCACGGCGAGGGCCACGATGCCGGGCACGTCGAGGGTCCCGGACCGCACGTCGCGCTCCTGGCCACCGCCGTGCAGCAGCGGCGTGCACTCGACCTCCCGGCCGAGCAGGAGGGCGCCGACGCCGATCGGGCCGCCGATCTTGTGCCCGCTGACGGTGAGCGCGGCGGCGCCGCTGGCCGCGAAGTCGACCGGGACCTGCCCGACGGCCTGCACCGCGTCGGTGTGGAACGGCACCCCCGCCGAGGCCGCGAGCGCCGCCAGCTCGGGCACCGGCTGCAGCGTGCCGACCTCGTTGTTGGCCCACATCACGGTGGCGACCGCCACATCGTCGCCGGACACGGCCTCCGCGAAGTCGGCGGCGGAGACCCGGCCCGACCGGGAGACCGGCAGCCACGTCACCGCCGCGCCCTCGTGCCGCTCCAGCCAGGTGACCGCGTCGAGCACCGCATGGTGCTCGACGGAGCTGGCCACGACCCGGTTGCGCCGCGGGTCGGCGGCCCGCCGGGCCCAGAAGATGCCCTTGGTGGCGAGGTTGTCGCTCTCGGTGCCACCGCCGGTGAAGATGACCTCGGACGGTCGGGCGGTGAGGGCATCGGCGATCTGCTCGCGCGACTCCTCCACCCGGCGGCGGGCCTGGCGGCCGGGAGCGTGCAGCGACGAGGCGTTGCCGACTGCACGGGCCGCGGCGACGAAGGCGTCGAGCGCCTCCGGGAGCATCGGCGTGGTGGCGGCATGGTCGAGGTACGACATCGGGCCCAAGCCTAACGGCCGCCCGCTCCTTACCGCGCTGCCGGTTGCGCGGTGATCACCACGTTGTCACGGTAGTGGCGGGTGCGCGCGTCGAATGGGCCACCGCACGTGATCAGTGTCAGCCGCACCACGCCGTCCCGGGCGAAGTACCGCTCCAGCGGAACAGCGGTTTTGGCGAACACCTCCCTGGCCACGACGGTGAACACGCGCACCGAACCGTCACTGCCCGTCACCTTCAGCACATCCCCGGGCGCCAATTCGCGCAGTCTGAAAAATGCCCCCTTGCCCTGCTCCGCGCTGTCGACATGCCCGGCGATCACGATCGAGCCCGCGGTCGCCTCCAGGCCGGGGCCGAAGCGATACCAGCCGACCTCGTCGACGCTCGGCGGGACCGCGAAGTCACCCGTCGCGGCGTCGATGCCGACCGCGTCGACCCGTGCGGCCAGCTTCAGCTTGCCGATCTCCAGCCGCGCCGGCGCGACGACGGCGGCCCCGCTCGGCAACGCCCCGCCCTGCACCGGCACCCCGCCGCTCGCCGGTGCGGCAGGGCTCGCGAGCGCCGACACGGTCGCACCGCCGACGCTCGGCGCCGGCTCACCGGAGCACCCCGGAAGGGCAAGAAGCAGCAGGGCCGCCATCGGTACGGCCTCGGCCAGGCGCGCCCCGGTACGGAGCGCGCCTTCCCCGGTGGGACGGTGCATCAGGCGCGGACCCTGCGCCGCAGGACCACGCCGGCTCCGACGGCGGCGATCAGCGCGGCCGTCGCCAGGGCGTACCAGCCCCACGGAGTGCGCTGCTCGAGCAGGCCTCCGGTGCCACTGGGCACGCCACCCGGCGTCGAGTGCAGTCCTTCGATCTTCTGTGCCACGACCCCCAGCGTCTTGCCCTCGGCCGAGCCGACCGCGTAGACGATGGTCGAGGTGCCCTCGGCGAGGGTCAGGCTCGCCGCGGGGATCGCCACGGTGGTGGTGCCGGCCAGGACGACGTCGGCGCTGACGGTGCCGGCGGCGATGTCGGCCTTCGCCTCGTTGGGGTTGGTGAGGTTCTTGAACACGGGCTGTCCGCCGGCCCGCACGTCGACCGCGGGCGCCGCCGCCGTGTGCCGGACGACCAGGCGGGCCTTGCCGGCGGCGACCTTGCTCACGTCGTTGACGAACGGGGTGAGGGTCGGCTTGCCGTCGGCGGTCAGGTGGGCGACCAGCGTGATGTTCGCGTCCGCCGGGACCGCGGCCTGGTCGACCTTGATGATCGGGCTGCTCACCGGGTCACCCGGCTTCACGATCACGATGTCGTACTTGCCGGCCGGCAGGTCCAGCGGGCCGGCGACGGTGGAGGGCTGGAAGTTGTTCAGCGTCTTGGCGCCGTTGACGTAGACGTCGACCGGCTGGCCGGGGATGCCGTGCACGACCGAGACCTTCGAGGGCCCGGCCGCGTGCGCGGGGGCCGTGGCCAGGGCACCGGCGCCGACCGTGGCGGCGGCCACGACGGCGAGCCCGGCGAGCGTCCTGCGAATGCGCATCTGGGGTGCTCCTTGTCTGGATGGAGTGACGGCCAGGGTTTCGCGGTGCGCCGCCGGGCCGGATGCGGTGAGTGGAAATGGCCACGAAGTGCATCCAGCGGACCCGTCCGCGCCGAACACGTATGCGGAAGTCCTCCCTTGAGATGCGATAGCTTCAGGACGTGCCTGTGCGATGGCGGCAACCACGGTGAGCTCGGCGAGCGTCGATGACACCACCGACGGCGACGACGGCTTCACGAGCCTGTTCCGGGCCGGTGACGAGCGTGCGCTGCGGCAGGCGTACGAGCGCTACGGGCCGGCCGTGTTCCATCTCGCCGCCCGGGGCCTGGCGAGCACGACCGACGCCGAGGACGTCACCCAGGCCACCTTCGTCGCGGCCTGGCTCGGCCGGGAGGGCTTCGACCCCGCCCGCGGCTCGATGCTCGGCTGGCTGCTCGGGATCGCCCGGCGCAAGGTCGTCGACCAGATCCGCGCCACCGCCCGCGACGACCGGATCGCCGACTCGGTGCGGCGGCTCGCGCCCGTGGGCGAGGTCGAGGCGCCACCGGACCGGGTGGTCGACCGGCTCGTCGTCGCCGACGAGATGGCCCAGCTGCCCGGCGAGCAGCGGCGGGTGCTGGAGCTGGCGTTCTACGACGACCTGACCCATCCGCAGATCGCGGCGGTGACGGGCCTGCCCCTGGGCACGGTGAAGAGTCACCTGCGGCGCGGCATGGCGAGACTACGCAGTCGATGGGAGGTGGACGGTGTCACATTTGGAGCCCGAGCGGCTGGTGCTTCTGGCGCTCGGTGAGGGGACCCTCGACCAGCACGAGACCGGCCACCTCGACACGTGCGGGCAGTGCCGCACCGAGATGGACGAGCTGCGCGGCGTGGCCGGCCTGGGCCGGCAGACGCAGCGGCTGCGGGAGCTGCCGCCACCACCGGAGCACGTGTGGCAGCGGATCCGCGCGGAGCTGGCGGCCAGCGACCGTGCCACGCCCCCGCCCGCGGTGACCCTGCACACCGACCCACCGCCGGCGATCCCGACCGGCGGGCAGCCGCGGTCCGGCGTGCCCGGAGCGCTGTCCGACGGCAGGACCGAACACCACGCGCTGATCAATGCGGCCCCGGTCGGCGGATCGGGCGCTCCGGGCCCGGCCAACGGCCAGGCCGGTCCGGTGCCCGGCGGCGACGAGGTCGGGCGGCTGCGGGCCGCCCGGCGTTCGGCCGGGCGGCGGGCGCCCGGCTGGCGCGCCACCGCCGGCATCGCCGCGGCCGCCGCGATCGTGGCGGCGGTCGTCGCCGCGGCCGGCACGGCCCTGGCCCTGCGGGACGAGCCGGCGGCCGCCCCGGTCGCGGCCTGCCCCGCCGGCGCGCCGAGGGTGTCCCTCGAGGCGCTGCCGGGCGCGCCCGCGGGCGCCGGCGGGTTCGCCTGCCTGGTGACCGTGGACGGCGAGCGGAAGCTGGTCGTGCACGCGGAGGGCATGCCGGCCCAGGCCGACGGGGACTACGAGGCCTGGCTGCTGGACTCGACCAGCCTGCAGGGTCCCGGCCTGCGGATGCAGGCGCTCGGCCCGATGGGCGCCAAGGCTGACCAGCAGCTGAACGTGCCCGGCAACCTGGACCTGCACAAGTTCAACATCGTCGACATCTCCGCGGAGCCGCACGACGGCGACGCGACCCACTCCGGCAAGAGCCTGCTGCGCGGCACGCTGCCGTAGACAGCAATGATCCGGAAGACCTTGCACACAGGGGTACACAAGGTCTTCCGGATCATGAGCAGGGCGCGCTACTTGCGCTTGCGGATCTCCTCGGCGGCCTGCGGGACGACCTTGAACAGGTCGCCGACCACGCCGAAGTCGGCCAGTTCGAAGATCGGCGCCTCGGCGTCCTTGTTGACCGCGATGATCGTCTTCGACGTCTGCATGCCGGCCCGGTGCTGGATGGCGCCGGAGATGCCGAGCGCCACGTACAGCTGCGGGGACACCGTCTTGCCGGTCTGCCCGACCTGGAACTGGTGCGGGTAGAAGCCCGAGTCGACGGCCGCGCGGGACGCGCCGACGGCACCGCCGAGCAGGTCGGCCAGCTCCTCGACCAGCTTGAAGTTGTCGGCGCTGCCGACGCCGCGTCCGCCGGAGACGACGATCGAGGCCTCCGCCAGCTCGGGCCGGGCACCCTTCGCCTCGACCTTGCGCTCGACGACCTTGGCCAGCTTGTCCTTGTCGGTCAGGGCGACCTCGACCTGCTCGACCGACGGGGTGGCCGGCGCCGGGGTGGGCGTGAGCGAGTTGGGCCGGACCGTGACGATCGGCAGGCCCTTGCTGACCTTCGACTTCACGATGGTCGAGCCGGCGAAGACGACCTGCGTGCCGACCCCGTCGGCGTCCAGGGCGACGACGTCGGTGAGCAGCCCGTTGTCGAGCTTGACGGCGACCCGGCCGGCGATCTCCTTGCCCTCCTGGCTCGAGGCGAGGAGGACCGCGGCGGGCGACACGCGCTGGATCAGCGCCGCCAGGACGGTGGCCTTGCCGGCCACCAGGTAGCCGTCGAGGTCCTCGCCCTCGGCGGCGTAGATCTTCGAGGCGCCGAACTCACCGAGCTTGTCGGCGAGCGCCGCAGCCGACCCACCGAGCACGACGGCGGAGACGTCGCCGAGCGTCCGGGCCAGGGTCAGCATCTCGAGGGTGACCTTCTTGGCGACACCCTGGGAGGCCTCGACGACGACCAGTACTTCAGCCATGGTTTCGAACTCCCTTAGACGAACTTCTCGGAGGCCAGGTATTCGACGAGCTTGCTGCCGCCGTCGTCACCCGCGTCGATCTTGTTGCCGGCCTGGCGCGGCGGGCGCTTGCTGTGCTCGACCACGGTGCTGGTCGCGCCGTCGAAGCCGACCTCGCCCGCGGCGATGCCCAGGTCGCCCAGCGACAGGGTCTGCAGCGGCTTCTTCTTGGCGGCCATGATGCCCTTGAACGACGGGTAGCGCGGGTCGTTGATCGTGTCCCAGACGCTGACCAGGGCCGGGGTCGAGGCGGTGACGACCTCGTAGCCCTCGTCGGTCTGCCGCTCGATGGTCAGCGAGGTGCCGTCGACGGTGAGCTTGCGGGCGCCGGTGAGCGCCGCGATGCCGAGCCGCTCGGCGATCATGTGCGGCAGCACCTGCACCCGGCCGTCGGTCGACTCCGCACCGCAGATGACGAGGTCGGCGCCCTGCTGGGCGATGGCGGCCGCGAGGACCTTCGAGGTGGCGACGGCGCACGAGCCGTGCAGCGCGTCGTCGACCACGTGGACGGCGGAGTCCGGGCCCATGGAGAGGGCCTTGCGGATCGACTCGGTGGCGCGGTCGGGGCCGACGGTCAGGATGACCACCTCGCCGCCGTGCGCCTCCTGGAGGCGGAGCGCCTCCTCGATCGCGTATTCGTCCATCTCGTTGATCACATTGCTGGCCGACGCGCGGTCGACGGTGTTGTCGTCACTGCGCAGGTTGCGGTCCGCGCCGGAGTCCGGCACCTGCTTGACGAGTACGACGATTTTCATCGCGGTCCGAGGTCCTCCTGCTTGACAGTCGCCGCGTCATCGCGGCCCACTTGCGCCCCACGTTACGGCTCAACTCCGGCGGTAACAGGTTTGCCTCCCGGATGTTACTCGACAGTAGGTTGAGAAGAGCGGTGAAAACTGTCACCCGACGGCTCACCCTGAACCCGGGGGTGGGGGAAATGTCACAGAACACCGGACTCATCGAGCCCGCGCGACCGCTCTCGGCGGCGGTTGCCCAGCACGCTGCGGAAAAGGTCACACACCGCCGCTGCGAGGAACCGGACGGGCACCTGTGCACCTGTGGCCGCCCGCGCGAGCACTGCGTCACCGAGACCATCCGCGAGCTCTGGCAGATGCCCGTCTAGTCGTCGGCCATGACGGCCGCGACCTCGGTGCGGGCGGCGCGGCGGGCCGGCAGCACGGCGGCGACCGCACCGGCGACGGCGGCGATGACGACGTAGAGCAGCAGCTGGCCGTACGGGACGACCGGGTGCCCGTGGCCGAACTGGCGGATCAGGCCGACCGAGGCGGACACGCCGACGAGCACGCCGAAGCCGACGCCGACCACGGCGCCGACGAAGGCCATCAGCATCGCCTCGAGGATCAGCATGCCGCGCAGCTGGCCGCGCGACAGCCCGAGGGCCCGCAGCAGCGCCGACTCCCGGGTGCGCTCCAGCACCGACAGGGCCAGGGTGTTGGCGATGCCGGTCAGGCCGATCACGATCGACATGCCCAGCAGCGCGGAGAACACGCCGAGCTGCTCGTCGAGGGAGCCGGTGATCCGGGCCCGCCACTCCGCCTGGCTGCTGATCTGGGTGAGCGGGGCCTGGACCAGCGCCGCGTCGACCGCGGCCCGGGAGTCCGCCGGCGCCACCCCCTCCGCCGCCTTGACCAGCACCTGGTCGGGGTCGCCGGGGCCGAACACGGTGGCGTAGTCGGCCCAGTCCAGCAGCGCCTGGCCGTCGGTCGGGGCGTCGTCGTAGAGCGCGGCGACGGTCAGCGTCAGCGTGCGCACCCGCACCTCGGAGCCGACCCGGGCGCCGATCTCGTCGGCGAAGAACCGGTTGAGCGCGACCGCGCCGGGCTTGAGCGCGCCCGCGGAGCCCGCGGTGATCTCGGGGCGCAGCACGGTGTCGAGCGCGCCCGGCTCCATCGACCAGATCTCCGCCTGCCGGCCGTCGACCTCGCCGCCGCGGCTGCGGGCGGCCGCGACCGCGGCCAGCTCGCGGTGGGAGCGCAGGGTCGCGGTCACGGCCAGGGGCACCTTCCGGCTCTGCCCACCGGGGGTGTAGACGCCGCTGATGATGTAGTCGACCGCGAAGTTCTCGTCGAGCTCCTGCTCGGCCTGGGCCCGCGCGGTCGCCAGCAGGACGCTGAAGACGCTCATCAGCGCCAGGCCGACCATGAGGGCGCTGGTGGTGGCCGCGACCCGCTTGGGGTTGCGCAGCGCGTTGGTGACCGCGAGCCGGCCGGCGGCGCCGAACAGCCTCGCCGGCAGCCAGCCCGCCCAGGCGGTCAGCCGCGACACGATCAGCGGCGCCCCGATCACGATGCCGGTGAAGACCGCGATCGCGCCGAGGAAGACGATCGGCACGCCGGTGAACCCGGGCACCGTGGTCCCGTACAGCATGAGCAGCCCACCGGCCGCGGCCGGCACCGCCGCGAGGGCGACCCGCAGCAGCCGGCGCCCGGGTGCGACCTCGGACAGTGCGGTCGTGCGCAGCGCGGCGATCGGCGGGATCCGGCTCGCGGTGGCCGCCGGCAGCAGCGACGCGATCACCGTGAACAGGGTGCCGGCGAAGACGCCGACCAGGATCGTGGTGGGCGTGACGATCAGCCGGTCGACCCGGACACCGCTGCCGACGGTGTTGCGGCCGATCAGCAGGCCCTCGCCGACGACGGTGCTGACCAGCAGGCCGCCGAGGGAGGCGACGACGCCGACGACGACCGCCTCCAGGATCACCGAGCCGAACAGCTGGCCCTTGGACGCCCCGACGCAGCGCAGCAGCGCCAGCTCCCGGATCCGCTGGGCGACCAGGATCGCGAACGTGTTGTAGATGACGAAGACCGACACCGCGAGCGCGATCAGCCCGAAGCCGAAGATCACGATCAGGAAGCCGTCGACGTACTTGGCGGCGGCCTGTGCGTACTCCTCGCGCAGCTGCGCACCCGTGGTCACCCAGGCGCGGCTGCCGAGGGCCGACTCGATGCGGCCGGCCAGCTCCTGCTGCGACACGCCCGGCTGCCCGGACACGACGACCTGGGCGTAGCCGTCGGCGCCGGTGAGCGTCCGCATGTCCCCGGGCGTGAGCGCGGCCACGGTGAAGCCCGCGAAGCGCTTGTTGGCGCCCAGGTCCATGATGCCGACGAGGGTCAGCGCGACCGGCTTCTGGTCGAGGCCGACCACCGAGACCTGCTGGCCGACGGTGAAGCCGTAGATCTCGGCGGTGGTGTCGTCGACCGCGATCTCGCCGGCCCGCTGCGGCTGACGGCCGGTGCCGATGTCGTACATCGACAGGTGATCGTCGCCCGGCGTGGACAGCGCCCAGCCGATCCGGCCCAGGTAGGAGATCAGCCGGCCCTTGCCGTCGAGCATGGGCAGCCGCTCGGCCATCCGGCCGTCGGCGTGCGTCACGCCGGGCACGGCCTTGATCTCCTCGACGATGCCGGGGTCGAACCGCTGCCCGGACTCGCTGAAGCCGGACGATCCGACGGAGACGTCGACGTTCTTCGCGGCCCGGGCAAGGTCGTCGTAGAAGGCGGCCTTGGCCGTATCGCCATAGACCAGGGTGCCGGCAAGGAAACCGACACCGATCATGATGGCAGTCGCGGTCAGCAGCAACCGGAGTTTGTGAGCACGCAGCCCGGCGAGAGTTGTTCGCAGCATCGGCCGCGACTGTACCTAGGGAGTCTGACAATGGTGTCGATGTGGGCAATCATCCGACGCTGGTTCGACCCGCGGGAGGTGCGGTCCGTCGGGACGACCCCCGACTACCGCTTCTCCCTGGCCAACGAACGCACGTTCCTGGCCTGGCTGCGCACCGCCCTGGCGCTGGTCGGCGGCGGGCTCGCGATCGCGCAGTTCCTGCCCGGGCACCGGCTGCGGGTCGTGATCGCGGTGTCGTTGTTCGCCCTCGGCGGCCTGGTCGCGATCCGCGCGATCGACCACTGGGCCCGCAGCGAACGGGCGATGCGGCTGGGTGAGGCGCTGCCGCCGTCGCGCTTCCCCGGCATCCTGGCCCTGATCGTCGCGGCCGGCGCGGTGGCCCTGCTGGTGGCGACGTTCCTGTGAGCCCACCGGCTACCGATGACGGTCCACCGGGCGCGCAGCTGGAGCGCACCATGCTGTCGTGGCGGCGCACGACCGTGTCGTTCACCGCGGTGGCGCTGCTGCTGGCGAGGCTCGCCGTGATCGAGGCGCCCCGGCCGCTCGCCCTTGTCGCCGTCGCGGCCGTCGGTCTCACCTGGGCCGGAGCAATTCACCTGATCAGGATGAGAATCCGCGGCCTCACCCTGCCGGTGGGCCGCACGCTGCCGCTCGTCGTCACTCTCACCCTGCTGTACTGCGCGACGGGCACCCTGTTGCTGGTGTCATAGGGCGCTTCGCTGCGTCATGATGGCGCCATGGGACGTGCACTGCCCTTTCTCATCGTGCTGGTCGCGACGCTGGTGGCGTTGATCGACTGCCTGTCCACGGACCGCGACGACGTCCGGGGGCTACCGAAGGCCGTCTGGTGTCTCGTCATCCTGCTGCTGCCCGTCGTCGGCGTCATCGCCTGGTTCTTCGCGGGCCGTCCGCTCGCGACCGAGGAGCCCGCCGGGGTCGCCTCGGCCGGCGGCACGCGCCGCCGGCAGACCAAGCCGGTCGCCCCCGACGACGACCCCGACTTCCTGCGTGGCATCGACACAAGCCGCTCCCGCGACGACGCCGAGCTGCTGCGCCGCTGGGAGGAGGACCTCAAGCGGCGGGAGGACGAGGGCCCCTAGGGTCGCGGCACGCAGAGCAGGAGGGCCCCGGGGGAGATCCGGGCCACGAGCATCCGGGCCGGCGCGACGACGTCGCCGTCGAGCTCGCGGGCCTGTTCGCGGTCGCTGTGCACCTCGACCCTCCTCGCCCGGAAGGTCTCCAGCTGCCGGCTGCCGCCGCGGCGCATGATCACGCCCCAGCCGAGCCGCACCCAGTCGGTGAGGTCGCGGGGCGTCAGGACCGCCACGTCCAGCCAGCCGTCGTCGGGTTCGGCGCCCGGCAGCAGCGGGATCCCGCCCTGCAGGCGGCCCACGTTGGCGACGAGCACGCTGCGGGCGCGGCGGCGCAGCCAGCGGCCGCCGTCCAGGCGGATCCGCATCGGGACGCGCTTGCGGCGCAACCGGCGGGCGCCCGCCGCGACGTAGGCCAGCCAGCCGAACCGGCGCTTCGCGGTGTCCGGGGTGGCGTCGAGCATCTCCGCGTCGAATCCCATCCCGGCCATGACGGTGAACGTGCCCGGATGCCCTGTGGCGGTGTCGGCGCCGTCGACGATGCCGACGTCGATGCGGCGCCGGTCGCCCCGGACCGCCACGTCGACGGCCGCCCGCACGTCGCGGGTGACCCCGAGGTTGGTCGCCAGGAGGTTGCCGGTGCCGGACGGGACCAGGGCGAGCGCGACGTCGGTGCCGGCAAGCACGGAAGCGACGGCCATGACCGTGCCGTCGCCGCCGCAGGTGAACACCACGTCCACCCCCGCCTCGACCGCCTGGACCGCCATGCCGCAGCCGGGATCCTCGGGGGTGGTCGTCAACCAGAGCGGCTCGGGCCAGCCGGCCTCGGCGAGCAGCCCGCAGAGCTCCTCGCGCCGCTCGTCGAGGTCGACGACCTTGGCCGGATTGACGATGACGGCACTGGTGGTCATGTGCCGACCTTGCGGTACTTGGCCTGGAAGAAGCAGTAGACGCCGAACGCGGCCACCCCGAGTGCCACCGCGAGCAGCAGGAACTTGCCGAACGGCTGGGCGACCAGCGTGTGCAGCGCCGCGTCCAGGCCACGGGACTTGCCGGGGTCGTTGGTGACGGCCGCCTGCAGCAGCAGGATCCCGACGATGCCGAAGGCGACCCCCTTGGCGATGTAGCCGACCTGCCCGGCGCGGATCGCGGACTTGCGGGTCTTGGGCGTTGCCGTGCCGAAGTTCAGCTTGCGTTCGAACTTGCGCTTCCAGCCGTACCACAGCATCCCGACGCCGAACGCGATGACACCCAGTCCGGTCAGCCCGATGAGCCACTCGCCGGCGGGCTTGGACATGAGATCGGCGGTGAACTGCTGCTGCTGGTCGGCGCTGGAGGACGGCGCGCCGGTGACGACCTTGCCGGCGGTCCAGGCGAGCGCGGCGTAGATCACCACGCGGGCGGCGGAGGCGACCCGCTCCCAGATCCGCTCCTTGCCCCGCACGTCGCGGTGCCCCCAGATCGCGAGCGCCAGCTGCCACACGGCGAGCGCGACCAGGCAGATCAGCACGAACCAGAGCAGCACCTTGCCGAAGGGCTGCTCCGCGAGCTTCTGGAAGGCACCGGACTGGTCGCCCTCCTGGCCGCCCTCGCCGAAGGCGATCTGCGCCGCCACCCAGGCGAGCGCGAGGTGCAGCAGCCCGTATCCGATGAACCCGACCTTGGTGAGATTCTTGAACAACTCGCTCTGCGTGGCACGGCGTGCGGTATTGGCGGCGGTCATGTTTCTCGTTTTCCCCCGACTGGGCATGCTGGCAAACGTGAGGACCTCCAGAAGCGCCCTTTGGCGCATGGCCGGCTTCGGCGGCACCGCGCTGCTGTTCACCCTCTTGATCATTGCGGTACGGGTGCGCTGGGTGCCGATGGAATCCGTGGACCACGGCATCGCCGAGTGGCTCAACCAGGCCGTCGCGCCGAGTGACTTCCTGGTGACGCTGATGGGTGGCATCAGCCGGCTCGGCAGCTTCGGCGTCATGGCCTGGCTGGTCGTGATCGGCGCCACGCTGGTGCTGATCCGCAAGCAGTACCGGCTCGCCGGGTTCCTGGTCGCGACCACCGTGGGCGGGCTCATCCTGGACCCCACCCTCAAGCTGGCCGTCGGCCGGCTGCGCCCGGTCGTCGACCAGCCCGTCGCGCAGGGCGGCGGCAACAGCTTCCCCAGCGGCCACTCCCTCAACTCGCTCATCTGCTACACCGCGCTGCTGCTGGTGTTCCTGCCGGCACTGCGGCCCCGCTGGCGCAGGGTGGCGGTGATCGTGGTCGGCGCGCTGGTCGCGCTGATCGGGTTCAGCCGGCTGGCGCTGGGCGTGCACTTCCTGTCCGACGTGATCGGCGGCTGGTCGCTCGGCGTCGCCTGGATCGGACTGTGCGCGACCGCGTTCGAGCTGCTGCGGTATCACGAGGGCCGGCGCGTGACCGAACCCCTCGAGGAGGGCCTGGAGCCCGAGGCCGCCGAGGACCTGCGTCCCACGGAGCCGCACGAGCACCGCACCGGCGTCGGCTGGGCGGTGGCGGGCGGGGTGATCGCCTGGGTATTCACGTTCGGCGCGCTCGTCGTGATCGGGTTGCCGCTCGCCCGGTACCACGACGGCAACGGCAACGTCCTGTGGGACTCCACGGTCCCGCACTGGTTCGCCGCCCACCGCAGCGACGCGCTCGGCCACCTGAGCATCGTCGGCAGCGAGGTCGGCAACACCCACGCGATCCTCGCGATCGGCCTCGTCATCGGCGCCGTCTCCCTCGCCGCCGTGCGCCGCTGGCGCCCGGTGATCTTCCTGCTCGTGGTCATGTTCGGCGAGCTGACCCTGTTTCTGGCCAGCGCCGCGATCGTCGACCGGGCCCGCCCCGACGTGGAGAACATGGACGGGCCGATGCCGACGTCGAGCTTCCCCTCCGGCCACGTCGCCGCCACGATCCTCATCTGGGCGACCGCCGCCGTGCTGGTCTGGCCGCGGACCCGGGCCTGGTGGCGGTGGGTGCTGCCGGTCCTCGCGGTCGCGATGCCGCTGTGGGTGGCGGTGTCGCGGATGTACCGCGGGATGCACCATCCCACCGACATCCTCGGCAGCGTGGTGCTGTCGGCCCTGTGGCTGTACGCGGTGTACTGGCTGGTCAAACCCAACGCCGACGTATCTCTTGAGGAACTTCCCCCGCCCGCCGGTGAGCTTCAGGACATGGGTGTCGCACGATGAGACAGGACTGGTTCCTCACGGAGGAGGAGCGGGGCAACCCGCACACCAGGATCACGGCGTGGACCGACGGCAACGCCGTGCGGCCGCTGGTCGACGGCAAGGAGTACTTCGCCGAGCTGTACACCGCGATCGAGCGGATGGAACGCGGTGACCTGCTGCTGTTCACCGACTGGCGCGGCGACGCGAGCCAGCGGGTCAGCAAGAACGGCCCGTCGATCGGGGACGTGCTGTGCGACGCGGCTCGCCGCGGGGTCCGCGTCAAGGGCCTCATCTGGCGCTCGCACTGGAACGCGCTGCAGTTCAGCGCGGCCGAGAACCGGCGCTTCGCCAGGAAGATCGAGGCCGCCGGCGGCGAGTGCCTGCGCGACATGCGGGTCCGCGTCGGCGGGTCGCACCACCAGAAGCTGGTCGTGCTGCGCCACCCCGGCCGCCCAACGCTGGACCGGGCGTATGTCGGCGGCATCGACCTCTGCCACGGCCGCCGCGACACCACCGCACACGAGGGCGACCCGCAGGCGGTGGAGATCACGCCGAAGTACGGCAAGCGGCCACCCTGGCACGACGTGCAGCTGGAGCTGCGCGGGCCGGTGGTCGGCCAGGTCGAGGCCACGTTCCGGGAGCGCTGGGAGGACCCGTCGGTGCTGTCCCGAAACCCGCTGCACTGGTTTCAGGGCAAGGTCGAGGACGAGAACCTGGACCCCGACCGGCTCCCGCCGCAGCAGCCCGACCCCGCTCCGGCCGGCGAGCTGAGCGTGCAGCTGCTGCGGACGTACCCCTACCGCCGTGGCGGCTACCCGTTCGCCCCGGACGGCGAGTTCAGCGTCGCGCGCGGCTACGGCAAGGCGGTCCGCCGGGCCCGGCGGCTGATCTACCTGGAGGACCAGTACCTCTGGTCGCCGAAGGTCGCCAGCTGCTTCGCCGACGCGCTGCGGGAGCACCCCGACGTGCACCTGGTCGCCGTCGTGCCACGCCATCCCGACCGGCCCGGCACGTTCGGCAGCATGCCGCAGCTGTACGGCCGGTCCCGCGCACTCGCCATGCTCCGCGAGGCGGGCGGCGACCGGCTGCACGTCTTCAGCCCGGAGAACGCTCTTGGCACTCCCATCTACGTGCACGCCAAGGTCTGCGTCGTCGACGACACCTGGGCCACGACCGGCTCCGACAACGTGTCGCTGCGCTCGTGGACCCACGACTCGGAGCTCACCTGCGCGATCCTCGACCCCTCGGGCGCCTACCCCCGCGCCCTGCGCGAACGGCTCTGCCGGGAGCACCTCGAGCTCGACGAACTGCCCGAGGGCCCGATCGAGGAGATCTTCGACGCGTCCGCCAAGGCGCTGCAGGCCTGGCACGACAGCGGCCGGATCGGCCCCCGCCCGCCCGGCCGGCTCCTGCCCTACCGCCCGCCCCGGGTACCCCGCCGCACCGCGACCTGGGCCCGTGTGGTCTACAACACCATTCACGACCCCGACGGCAGGCCACGGCGGCTGCGCCGGGCGGGTGCCTTCTGAGTGTTTTGTGCCGTTCACCAACCCGCCTTGTCGGCGTGGTCGGATAGGGCGATGACAGCGTGGCAGCTCGCCTGCATCGACATGGCGGGGACGACGGTGCGGGACGACGGCCTGGTCGAGCAGGCCTTCACGGTCGCCTTCGCGGGCGAGGGCGTGGCGCCCGGCACCCCGCAGCACGACCGGATGCTCGCCGTCGTGCGCAAGACGATGGGACAGAGCCGCATCGAGGTCTTCCGGCTGCTGCTCGACGGCGATGAGCGCCGCGCCCAGGCCGCCAACGACACCTTCGAGGAGGCGTACGGCCTGCTCGTCGACGAGGGCGCGGTGCTGCCCATCCCGGGCGCCCTGGAGGCGATCAAGACGCTGCGGACCGCCGGCATCAAGGTGGCCCTGACGACCGGGTTCGCCCGCGCCACCCAGGAGGCGATCATGGACGCCCTCGGCTGGTGGGGCCAGGTCGACCTGGTCCTCTCCCCCGCCGACGCCGGCCGTGGCCGCCCCTTCCCGGACTTCATGCTGGTCGCCGCGCTGAAACTCGGCGTCGAGGACGTGCGCCGCATGGTCGTCGTCGGTGACACGCCGCTGGACCTGATCGCCGGCCAGCGCGCCGGGGCCGGCCTCCTCGTCGGCGTCCTCACCGGCGCGGGCGACCGCCAGGCCCTCCAGGCGTCGGGCGCCCACGAGGTGATCGGCTCGATCGGCTCGCTCCCCCGCCTCCTGGGCCTGGAGTAGCCACCCCCTGCCGCCGTTGCGTCCGCCGCGTCGACGACCAAGCGACCGCCCGGTGCCTTCGATCCAGCCGGCGCCTTCGATCCAGCCGGCGCCTTCGATCAAGCGGCCTAGATCGTGAGGGCCGGGTGCGAACCCGGCCCGCGCCCTGATGCGGGTGATGTGTTCGACGTGCTTGGCGCCGGCGACGGTGTGACGCCACCGGACCACGCCCTCGACGGCACTGGGACCGTGCGGGATCGGACGGAGCGAGCCACGCATGGACAGCGTGCGATCGTCCTGCGGGTGGATCGCCCGCTGTCCATTTCCCGAAGCGCACCAACCTGGCATTGACCAACGCGCGTGCGGTCCGGTGGCGTCGGGGAGCGGCGGCACGCGGGGTCAGGAGCGCATGGTCGCCGGGGTGGTGGCGCACGACCTGCTCAACCCGCTGACCACCATCGACGGCTGGCGGTGCCGACGCGGGTGCGGCTACGCCAGGTTCGACGAGCGCGGGTAGGCGTCCTCGGGGTCGGTGAGCACGTTGACCAGGTAGGGCACGCCCGAGGCGAACGCCCGGTCGAACGCGCCCGCGAGGTCGCCCGGCTTCTCGACCGTCTCGCCGGCGCCGCCGAGTGCCTTGACGACGTCGTCGTAGCGCAGGCCCGGCTGGAGGTCGGCGGCGACGTCGTAGCCGTAGATGTTGCGCATCGGGTGCTTCTCCAGGCCCCAGATGCCGTTGTTGCCGACCACGATCACGACCGGCAGCTGCTGGCGGACCAGCGACTCGACGTCCATCAGCGAGAAGCCGGCGGCGCCGTCGCCCATCAGGACGCAGATCTGGCGGTCCGGATACGTCACCCGCGCGCCCATCGCATAGCCCATGCCGGTGCCGAGGCAGCCATACGGGCCCGGGTCCAGCCACGTCCCGGGCTGCGACGGCTCGAGGTACTTGCCGGCATAGGAGACGAAGTCGCCACCGTCGCCGATGGTGACGGCGTCCTCGGCGAGGACCTTGCGCAGCTCGCCATAGACACGGCTCGGCTTGATCGGGTCGGTGTCGGCCTCCAGGGCCTGCTGCTCCCGGGCCCGGCCGGCGTCCTCCGCGGCCCGCAGCGCCTCGATCCACTCCTCGTGGTCGGCGACGAGGCCGGTGTACGACGCGAACGCCGCCAGGATCGCCCGCAGGTCACCCGACGGCGCGGCGGCCGGTGTGACGTGCCCGGCCCGCTGCGACGGGGCGTCGGTGACGTGCACGACCTGGGCGCCGCCGAAGTCGCCGAAGCCGAGCCGGAAGTCCAGCGGGGTGCCGACGACGGCGATCACGTCCGCGCCGCCGAACGCCGCCTTGCGGGCCCGGGAGAACGCGAGCGCGTGCGACGGCGGCAGCGTGCCGCGGCCCATGCCGTTGGCGAACACCGGCACCCGCAGCGCCTCGGCCGCCTCCCGCAGCGCGGCGGTGGCGTGCCCGGCCCACACGTCGGAGCCGGCGACGATCACGGGCCGCTGGGCGGCGGCGAGCAGCCGGACCGCCCGCGCGACCTCGTCCGGGTCCGCCTCCTCGTGCGGCACTGCCGGCGCCGGTGCCGCGTCGACGCCGTCGGCCTGCGAGAACACCACTTCCAGCGGCAGGTCGACGAAGACCGGGCCGCGGTGCGGGGTGAGCGCGGCGAGGGCCGCCGCCTGCATCCTGGAATACACCTCGTCGGTGGCGAAGATGGTCTCCGCGTGCTTGGTGACCGCGCGGACGATCGGCAGGTGGTCCATCTCCTGCAGGCTGCCCGAGCCCCAGCGGAACTGCGGCGCCCGCCCGCCGATCACGACCACCGGAGCGCCGTTGAACGAGGCGCTGGTCAGGCCGGACACGCCGTTGGTGACGCCGGGGCCGGCGGTCAGGACAGCCAGTCCGGGACGGCGCTGCAGCTTGGCGACGGCCTCCGCGGCGAAGACCGCGGACTGCTCGTGCCGCACGTCGACGATCCGCACGCCGTTCTTGTGGGCGGCGTCATACAGCGGGAAGACATGGGCCCCGGAGAGCGTGAACAGCTCCTCGACCCCGAACCCCCGCAGCGCCGCGAGCGCCAGGTCCCCGCCGTGCCCGTCGATCTGCGTCATGCACCCTCCTCGATCAGCTCCGACCGACGCGAATGTTACTCACTTTCACCCACTCGCGGCGCCTTTCACCGCGGTTTCGAGTCGAACCACGTGCTGGGCGCCGGAGGCCAATGATCGGCGGTGAGATAGAAGGAGACATATCCGGCGGCGACCGGGGTCGCGATCAGCAGCACGAGCACCAGCAGGGTGAGCATCACGCGGGCGAACGGCCCCCGCCGCCTGGTCCCGCCACCCGGCCGCCGCTCGTCGCCCCGCTGCGTGGGACGGCCCTGCCCGGGACCACCCTGCGCGGGCTGCTGATACGTGGGGCGCTGCTGGGCGCCGCCCTGGCGGACCGGGCTGCCGAACTCGTCATAGCGGGTCGCCGGCTCCACGGGCGGCGCCGGGCTGACCGGCACCCCACCGCTCGACCTGAAGATCTGCCCGGCCGCCCGGTTCGGCGGCGCGGAGACCGGCGGCCCCCCGTAGTTCGCCGGCGGACCCGACATCGGCTGGTTGTAGTTGGCCGGCGGCCCGGACATCGGCTGGTTGTAGTTCGGCGGCGCCGACGACGGCTGGCTGTAGTTCGCCGGCGGGGCCGACGAAGGCTGGTTGTAGTTCGGCGGCGCCGACGACGGCTGGTTGAAGTTCGCCGGCGGCACCGACACCGGCGGGCCGTAGTTCACCGGCTGACCGGTGGCCGGCACGCCATAGCCACCCTGCTGGCTCGTCGCCTGGCTCCCGGCGTAGTTCCCCGGCGGCGCCGACGCCGGATAGGCCGGATATCCACCGCCGACAGGAGGCGACGAGACCGGCGGCGCCGACATCGGCACCCCCGACATCGGCGCGGCACTCGCGGCCGACTCCGTGGCGAACGTCCCCGCCTCCGGCCACAACGGCGCGTCCGCCCCGCCCTGCCCCGCCCCGGGCTGCTGCCCCACCCCAGGCCGCCCGACCCCAGGCTGTTGCCCCACGACAGGCTGCGCCGCTCCGCCCTGCTGCCCCACTCCGCCCTGTTGCCCCACGACAGGCTGCTGCGCCACTCCGCCCTGCTGTCCCACGACAGGCTGCTGCGCCATTCCGCCCTGCTGCGCCGCGGCGGGCTGCTGCGCCGCGCCGAACTGCCCGGCACCGGGCTGCGGGCCGCCCGACGTCGGCGCCGGTGGCTGCCAGTCGAAGCCCGGCACCCGCGGGATCACCCCCGTCGCCGGCCCGGGAGCAGGAGCCGCCGTCGCCGGGATCTCCGTCGACCCGGTCAGCATGCTGCCCTCGGCGACCACCAGCTCGGGCTGCTCGATCACCACCGGGGCGGTGCCCAGCGCACGGTGCAGCAGCGTGCCGACCAGCGGCATCCGGCTGGACCCGCCGACCAGGAACACGCCGGCGATGCTGCCCTCGCTCAGCTGCGCCCACCGCATGACGCCCTGCGTGACGCGGACCGTCTGCTCCAGCAGCGGCCGCGCGAGCCGCTCCAGCTCGTCGCGGGTGAGGTGCACGTCGATGTTGAGCAGCGGCACCGTCAGGTCCGACGCCGGCTGGCGGGACAGGCGCTCCTTGGCCACCCGGGCGTCGTCGAACAGCAGCCGCCGGGCCCGCCGGTCCTCGATCGTCTGCGGGCTCATCAGCCGCTGCCACTCCTGCGGTGCCTGCGGCTCGCAGATCGCGCCGATGTGCGCCACGATCGCGTTGTCGAGGTCGACGCCGCCGATGTCGTCGCGGCCGTCGACGGCCAGGACCTCGAAACCGTCCCTGGTGCGGGCGACCACGCTGGCGTCGAAGGTGCCGGCACCGAAGTCGTGGACCACCACGACGGAGCCGACCGGCACGTCCTTGCCCAGCACCTGGGTGAAGTAGGCGGCGGCCGCGACGGGCTCCGGCACCAGCCGGACCCGGCCCAGGCCGGCGGCGGCCGCGGCGTCGGCGACGGAGAGCCGCCGGGTCGCGCCCCACGACGCCGGGAACGTCACGGTCACCTCGGACGCCACGTCGCCGACGGTGCGGGTCCACTCGTCGCGGACCCGCCGCAGGACGGTGGCGACCAGGTCGTTGACCGGGATCTCCCGGTCGCCGAGCAGGACCGTGCCGTCGTCGATGCGGCGCTTCGGGTTGGGCTCGAAGCGGGCCGGCTCCAGCCGGGCGCTGTGCACGGCGTCCCGGCCGACGATGACGGTGCCGCCGGGCTCGGCATAGACGGCGGATGGCAGCAGCGGAGAGCCGTCGAACAGCAGCGCGCGGGACCGTCCGTCCGGCCACCGCACCACGGCGACGGTGTTGGAGGTGCCGAAGTCGACACCGAGCCGAATCCCTGGCGTTGGCATGCCCCGAAGTCTAGGCGCCGGGTACGACCATTCTCACGCCTCGACGCCTCCGGTCGCGTTGCCGACTGACGGGGACGCCGGCGGCCGGCCCAGCGGCCGGACCCAGGCCCGCGCGCTGGGCAGCAGGAGCAGCAGCGCGGCCCCGAGGTAGACCACCGTGACCGCGAACCAGGCCGGCTGCCCCGAGTCCGAGACGGCGAACACCCCACCGGCGGCGAGGAGTCCGCACAGCGCCATCGGATACCACAGGTGGCCGTTGCTGCCCCGCCGCAGCCGCCGGGCGCCGTGCGTGAACAGCACCGTGAGCGCGATGGCGGCGATCGTGACGTAGAGCCCGATATTCCAGTTCGCGTCCGACATCCGCAGTTCGGACTGCGGCAGCTTGGAGACCACGAGCACCACCGCGGCGATGGCGGCGTAGATGGCGGAGAGCACGCCGAACAGTTTCAGGAAGCCCGCCGGCCAGCGGATCGCACCGGGCGCGAACCGGCGCATCGGCGGCGGCACGGGTGGCATGACGTATTGCGGCACGTAGACGACCGCCGGGGGAGGCGGCTGGTAGAAGACCGGCCGTGGTGGCGGATACGCCCTCGGCGGTGGCTGCATCGGTGGCGGCATCCGGCGAACCGGCGGCGCGGGGCTGAACGGCACCGGGCTGACCGGCACCGCCCCCGGCGACACCGGCGCCTGCCCACCGGAAACCGGCGCGATCCCACCGGAAACAGGTGTAATTCCACCGGAAACAGGCGCGACCCCGCCCGAAACAGGTGCGATCCCATCGGCGAGCGAAACCGGCGAACCCGGCTCCGCGGACACCGGAATCACGGCGCTCCCGGCGGTGACCGGCCAGCCACCACTCACCGCCACACCAGCGGGTGGGACGCCGGGCCGTGCGCTGCCCCGTACACCACCCGGAGGCTGACGGGACGCGGGCACGACCGCGCCCGACGGTTTGTCGACCCGTGCGCCGACGAGCACGCTGCCCTCGGCGACCACCATCTCCGGCTGCTCGATCGTCACCGGCGCCTTGCCGAACGCGCGGTGCAACTCGGTCGCGACGAGCGGGATCTGGCTCGCCCCGCCGACCAGGAAGATCCCGGCGACCTGCTCGGCCGTGACCCGCGACAACCGGACCGTCTCGGTCAGCACCCGCACGGAGCGCTCCACCAGCGGGCGGGCCGCCGCGTCGAACTCCTCCCGGGTGAGCTGCACGTCGACGTCCAGCAGCGGGACCAGGACGGTGACGGCGGAGGTGCGGGAGAGCCGCTCCTTGGCCTCGCGGACCTCGTCCCGCAGCGCCCGGGCGGCGCGCGCCTCCTCGACCGTCGAGGGGGCGATCAGCCGCTGCCAGCGCTCCGGCGGCAGGGTCCGGCCGATCATCGCCAGGACGACCTCGTCGAAGTCGAGGCCGCCGAGATCGTCCCGGCCGTCGACGGCGAGGACCTCGAAACCCTCCCTGGTGCGGGCCACGACGCTGCCGTCGAACGTGCCGGCGCCCAGGTCGTACACCACCACGGCGGAGCCGACCGGCACCAGGTGGCGCAGCACCCGCACGAAGTAGGTCGCGGCCGCCACCGGCTCCGGCACCAGGGTCGCGTCGGGGAGCTCGGCCGCCCGCACCGCCGCCGCGAGGGCCTTGCGCCGGGTCGAGGCCCAGTTGGCCGGGTGGGTGACGGTGATCGTGGCGGGTGGTCCGCCGGCGGTCCGGACGAACTCGGCGCGCACCCGCTGGAAGACGGCGACGAGCAGGTCGTGGACCGGCACCTCCTGATCGCCGAGGAACACCTGCCCGTCGTCGATGCGGCGCTTCGGGTTGGGCTCGAAGCTGGCCGGCGCGCGGCGGGCGCTGTGCACGGCGTCGCGGCCGACGACGACCTCGCCGCCCTCGAAGAACGTCGCGGACGGCAGCAGCGGCGTGCCGTCGAAGAGCAGGGGGCGGGCCCGGCCGTCGGGCCACCGCGCCACGGCGACGGTGTGCGACGTGCCGAAGTCCACGCCCAGGGCCACCATGCCCGGAATCCTAAGGGTTAGGCGGACTGCTCGACCGCCCGCTGTAAGGCTCGGTAGATCTGCCCGAACTTCGGCGAGTCGGTGGTCGAGTAGATCATCGAGTCGCCGGAACGGGTCCGGACCCAGATCTCGTGCACGCCCTTGCCGTGGTCGTGCGCCCGGTCGAGCAGGTCGAGCAGGCCTTCGACGCTGAACGCGACGATCCCGCCGATCACGATGATGCCGAGGATCCCGCCGGCGACGTACATCGTGGAGTCCGGCCCGTCGAAGTCGATCCGCCGCGCGGCCATGCCCGCCGCGATGAGCAACCCGATGATCAGCAGGATCGCGCCGCCGCGGGTGGCGAGCATGTAGACGCCGCGCACCAGCCGGCCGGATCGACTGTGCCAGATGTAGCTGAGGGTCTCCAGCGGATACCACGTGTCATCGACGCGCACACCGTCGGAGCTGATGTGCACCACGTGGTCGCGGTAGTACGTGGTTGCCATGGCATCTCAGACGGTACGCCGGAATACGCTGCGGGCAACGACAACGACGTTGAGGAGACACTGTGGGCGACAGCAGGCTGGTCCGGCTGGAGATCGAAGACGGTATCGGCACGATCCGGCTGGACCGTCCGCCGGTCAACGCGCTGAACATCCAGATCCAGGAGGAGCTGCGCGAGGCGGCCGCCGCCGCGACGGCGGACCCTGATGTGCGGGTCGTCATCCTGTACGGGGGAGACAAGGTCTTCGCGGCCGGCGCCGACATCAAGGAGATGGCCGGCATGGGCTACTCCCAGATGGCCGCCAGGGCCACCGCGCTCACCGGCGCGTTCGACGCCGTGGCCCGCATCCCGAAGCCGGTCGTCGCGGCGATCAACGGGTACGCGCTCGGCGGCGGCTGCGAGCTCGCACTGACCGCCGACTGGCGCGTCGCGGCCGAGGACGCGACCCTGGGCCAGCCGGAGATCACTCTCGGCATCATCCCCGGCGCGGGCGGCACGCAGCGGCTGGCGCGGCTCGTCGGGCCGGCCCGGGCCAAGGATCTGATCATGTCCGGACGGTTCGTCAAGGCCCCCGAGGCGCTGTCGATCGGCCTGGTCGACAAGGTTGTCCCGCCGTCGGAGGTGTACGCGGCCGCGAAGGCTCTCGTCGAGCCGTACGTGCATGGCCCGGCACACGCGCTGCGCGCCGCGAAGCTCGCCGTCGACGGCGGCCTCGACATGGACCTCGCCTCCGGCCTGGCGTGGGAGAGCCAGCTGTTCGCGGCACTGTTCGCCACGGAGGACAAGACCGAGGGCATGGCCGCGTTCGTGGAGAAGCGCAAGCCGAACTTCAGTTGACGCTTTGGAGGGTCGCTATCGCGCCTGCGCGTGGTAGCGACCGTCCACGATCGACAGCCGTAGCGGCAGTCCGAACGCCTTGGACAGGTTCTCCGCCGTCACGGTGTCCCTGAGCAGGCCCTGCGCCACGATGCCCCCGTCGCGCATCAGCAGCGCGTGGGTGAACTCCGGCGGGATCTCCTCGACGTGGTGCGTGACGAGCACGATCGCCGGCGAGTCGGGGTCGGCGGCCAGCTCCGACAGCCGGCGGACCAGGTCCTCGCGGGCGCCGAGGTCCAGCCCCGCGGTCGGCTCGTCGAGCAGCAGCAGCTCCGGGTCGACCATCAGGGACCGGGCGATCTGGACCCGCTTGCGCTCCCCCTCGGACAGGGTGCCGTAGAGCCGGTCGGCGAGCGCGCCGACGCCGAACTGCTCCAGCAGCGCCTGCGCCCGGGACTCGTCCATCCGGTCGTAGCGCTCGGTGAAGCGCCCCACGACCGCCCACGAGGCGGTGACGACGACGTCACGGACCGTCTCGTCGGCCGGCAGCTGCAGGCCAGCGGACGAGAAGCCGAGCCGGGTCTTGAGCTCGTTGATGTTGGTACGGCCGAGCCGCTCCCCCAGCACGGTCACCGTGCCGCGGGTCGGATACAGCCTGGCCCCGGCGAGGTTGAGCAGCGTGGTCTTGCCGGCGCCGTTGGGGCCGAGCACCACCCAGCGCTCGTCGAGCTCGACCTGCCAGCTCACCGATCGGATGAGGTCGGACCGGTTGCGGGTCACCGTCGCTTTGTCGACCGCGATGACAAGGTCATCAGACACGGCCCAATCCAACCACGTCCCTGCGCTGGCACGGGCCCGGCCCCCCATTCCATGGACAAAAGCCGTATCGTGCGCGGGGATGAGTGCCGTACTGGAAATCGCCGGTCTGGTGAAGACCTACCAGACGCTGTTCGGCAAGCCGCGCGTCGCACTGGACCACCTCGACATGGAGGTCCACCAGGGGCAGATCCACGGGTTCCTCGGGCCCAACGGATCCGGCAAGAGCACGACGCTCAAGACCCTGCTCGGCCTGTTGCGCGCCGACTCGGGGCACATGCGCATCCTCGGCCAGCCGGTCCCGAGGGCGCTGCCGCAGGTCGTGTCGCGGGTCGGCGCGATCGTCGAGGCGCCGGCGTTCTTCGGCAACTTCACCGGCCACAAGACGCTCCTGCTGCTCGCCAGGGCGGGCGGCGTGCCGAAGCAGCGCGTCGACGTGGTGCTGGACCAGGTCGGCCTCGCCAACCGCGCCGAGGACCTGGTCAAGACCTACTCCCTCGGTATGAAGCAGCGCCTCGCGGTGGCCTCGGCCCTGCTGAAGGACCCCGAGCTGCTGATCCTCGACGAGCCGAGCAACGGCCTCGACCCGGCCGGCATCCGCGAGATGCGCGACCTGCTCCGCGAGCAGGCCGACCGCGGCGCGACCGTGGTCATCTCCAGCCACATCCTCGCCGAGATCCAGCAGATCTGCGACTCGGTCACGATCATCTCCCGGGGCCGCCGGGTCGCCGCCGGGCCGGTGTCGGAGGTGCTCGCCGCCAACGACCGAGGCACCTACCGGGTCCGCGTCGACGACCTGCGGCGGGCCGCGCAGATCCTCGCCGACGCCGGCGCGCAGATCACGGTCTCCGGCGACCAGATCGTCGTGCACGACCTCGCCGATCCGGCCTGGATCTCCCGCGCCCTCGGCCTGCACGACCTGTGGGTGCGCGAACTGGCACCCGTCGCGCAGCTGGAGGACGCGTTCCTCACCCTGACCGGCGGCGGCCCGCGGCGCGGGCAGTTCCGGCCGGTCGACAACTCGGAGTGGCCGCATCCGTCGCATGACGCGCCGCCTTTGCACGACGCGCCTGCTTTTCATGACGGGCCCCAGCGGTCCACCGAGATCACCGGCCAGATCATCGAGAACGGACGGCAGGCATGACCGCGCTGCTGCGGGCCGAGTGGACCCGCCTGTTCAGCCGCCGGGTCACGCTGGTGACCCTCGTGCTCATCGCGACCCTGCTCGCGTTCCTGACGTTCGGCTTCACGCTGACCCGCAGCGACCCGACGGCCGAGGAGGTCCGCGTCGCCGGCCAGCGCGCCGAGGCGGCCGCGATCCTCTACGACCGTAACGTCGCGCTGTGCGAGGCCGTGCAGAGCGGCACGCAGTCCGCGCCGGCCGGCGTGGACTTCCCGCGCGGCTGCGACTACGGCGCCCGCCCCACCGCCGACTCGCTGCTCGAGTTCGGCTTCTCGTTCGCCCGCCAGTGGCCGCAGCTGTTCACGACCGCGGCGATCGTGCTCACGGTCGCCGGTTTCGTGCTCGGCGCGTCGTTCGTGGGCGTGGAGTGGAGCTCCGGCGGCATGCTCAACCTGCTCCTCTGGGCGCCCCGCCGCTGGGCGGTGCTGGCCGGCAAACTGATCGCCGTCTGCGCCGGGATCGCCCTGGTGTCGGTGGTGTACCTGGCCGCCTGGACCGGCGCGTTCGTGGCCGTCGACGCCCTCGGTGACTCGGTCAGCGTCATGACGTTCGGGGACTGGGCCTCGCTGGTGATCACCGCGGTCCGCGTGGCCCTGCTGGCGATGGCCGGCACCGCCCTGGGCTTCGCGATCGCCTCGATGGGCCGGCACACGTCGACCGCGCTCGGGGTCGGGATCGCCTACCTGCTCATCTACGAGCTGGGCGGCATCATCCTCTTCCAGCTGATCGGCGGCACCGACTACTCGGCGAGGTACCGGCTGTCCAGCTGGGTTTCGGCGTGGATGAACAAGTCGTACGCGTTCGAGAGCAACCCGGCGTACTGCGACGACAAGGGCTGCGTCCCGGCCGCCACCACGCAGCTGGGCAGCTGGCCGCAGGCCGGTGTGGTCATCGCGCTGGTGGTGGCGGTCCTGCTGGCGGGCGCGTTCGCGACGATGCGGCGGCGCGACACCTGACCTCCCTTTCCATGATCCGGAAGATCTCGTGTACCCAGGGGGTGCACAGGATCTTCCGGATCATGGCGTGCGTCAGGCCGTGTCGCCGAACACCTCTTCGCGGACGGCGTCGAGGCCGGTGAGGATCGCGCCGTTGAGCACCGGCTCGCTGGAGACCTCGGTGGCCACGACCCGTGGCGACACCACGGCGATCGCGGCGACCTCGTGCTGCACCCGCTGCGCCAGGTCGGCGCCGCCGGCCTGGCCGATCTCACCGGCCAGGACGACCAGCTCCGGGTCGAGCACCAGCCCGACCGACGCCACCCCGAGGGAGATCCGGCGGGCCAGCTCGTCCAGGAAGGGGCTGCCGGCCGTGCCGGCGGCGATGGCCGCCCTGATCGCCTCGCCGGCGCCCGCGGCCTTGAACCCGTGGGACCTGGCGACCGTCTTGACCGCCGCCGCGTCGGTGAGCATCCGGAAGCCGCTCTTCGCCCGGCGCGACGCGTCGCGGCTCACCTGCGTGCCCGCCACCGGCAGGTAGCCGATCTCGCCGGCCGCGCCGACGCTGCCACGGTGCAGCCGGCCGCCGAGGACGACGGCGGTGCCGACGCCACGGTCCAGCCAGACCAGCACGAAGTCCTTCGCGCCGAGCGCGGCGCCGCTGTGCTGCTCGGCGATGGCGGCGAGGTTCACGTCGTTCTCGAAGGCGACGGGGCGCCCGAGGTCCTCGCGCAGCGCCGTGAGCAGCCCCCGGTGCCAGCGCGGCAGGTCCCAGGCAAACGTGATCTCGCCGCTCTTCGGGTCGACCAGGCCCGGCGTGCCGAGCACGATCCTGCGGATGCGGTCGATCGGCGCGCCCGCCTCGCCGGCCGCCTCGACGACGGCGGCGTGCACGACCTTGACCGGGTCGTCGCCCTCGCCGATCGACACGTCGGTGCGACCGACGATCCTGCCCGTGATGTCCGCCACGCCGGCCACGACGTGCTGCGGGCCGGCCTCGACGCCGACGACGTAGGCGGTCGAGGGGACCACGGCATACATCTGGGCGTTGGGTCCGCGGCCGCCGGCCTGCTCGCCGACGCGTGCCACGAGCCCCCGCTCCTCGAGGCGTTCGACCAGCTGGGACGCGGTGACCTTGGACAGCCCGGTCAGCTCGCCGAGCTGCGCGCGGGTCAGTGGACCCTTGCTGAGCAGCAGCTCGAGCGCGGCGCGGTCGTTGAGCGCGCGCAGCAACCTAGGGGTGCCGGGAAGACGAGCAGAACTCATGGTGACGAACACCCCTAGTATTTAAGAAACTTTCCTATTAGATTGCCTCGGGCAACGTATACCGGAAAGCGTACGGTCACACCACCCATACGACCTACGCACAACTGGTCAAGATGCTCCTACGATCGTGGATAGCGCAACAGTCTCGCACTGCTCGCGCTGAGGGGGGACTACCGTGTCGAACGATCCAGGACTCCGCCGGCTGGCGCTGGGCACGCTGCTCGGCGCATTCCCGGGTGCACAGGCCCCGGCCTGGGCCGTCGACCTGGTCGCCGAGGGGATGGCCGGACACCTGCTGTTCGGCTACAACATCGTGGACCGTGACCAGGTCGCCGCGCTCACCGCCGGCCTGCACGCCGCCCGCGACGGCGTCCTCATCGCCATCGACGAGGAGGGCGGCGACGTCACCCGCCTGGCACACCGGCTCGGCAGCCCGTATCCGGGCAACGCCGCCCTCGGCGCGCTCGGCGATCCGGCGATCACCCGCCGGGTGTACCGCACCATCGGCGCCGAGCTCGACCAGCTGGGGCTCAACCTCAACCTGGCACCCACGGTCGACGTCAACACCGCCGACGACAACCCGATCATCGGCACCCGCAGCTTCGGCGCCGACCCGCACCTCGTCGCCGCGCACACCGCCGCCGCCGTGCTCGGCCTGCAGAGCGCCCGGGTGGCCGCCTGCGCCAAGCACTTCCCCGGCCACGGCGCCACGCTCGCCGACTCGCACCTCGAGCTGCCGACGGTCGACATCTCCCTCGACGAGCTCCGCGGCCGCGAGCTGCCACCCTTCGTCGCCGCCGTCGAGGCGGGCGCCAAGTCGATCATGAGTGCGCACATCCGCGTACCCACCCTGACCGGCGACGCTCCGGCAACCTTCAGCAAGGCCGTCCTCGTCGACCTGCTCCGGACCGAGCTCGGCTTCACCGGCGTCGTCGTCACCGACGCCCTGGAGATGCTCGGCGCCGCCCGCTACGCCGGCAGCACCCAGGCCGGTGCCGTCCTCGCCCTCGCCGCCGGCGCCGACCTGCTGTGCATCGGCGCCGACGTCGATCTCGAACTGACCCTGGCGTGCGTCGACGAGATCGTCACCGCCGTCCAGGACGGCCGCCTGCCGCTCGCCCGGCTGGAGGAGGCCGTCGCCCGCGTCCAGGCCCTGTCCGACTGGACCCGCCAGGGCGACCGCACCGACCGGGAGGAGCCCGGGCTCGGGTACCCGGCCGCGCTGAGCGCCGTGCGCGTCGAGGGCTCCGTCGACCGCCCGCTCAGCAGCGCCGATGCCCCGCTGATCGTCCAGCTGGAATCGGAGTCGTCGATCGCCGCCGGCCGTGTCCCGTGGGGCCTCGGCCCGCACGTCAACGGCACCGAGCAGATCCGCGTGGTGGCCGAGCAGGCCGCCCCGGACGAGCTGCGCGCCCAGGCCGGCACCCGCCCGATCGTCGTCGTGGGCCGCAACGTCCACCGCCTGCCCGGCGCCCGCACCCTGGTCGACGCCCTGGCCGCGACCCACCCGGTCACCGTCGTCGAGATGGGCTGGCCGTCCTCCTGGCGCCCCACGGGCGCCCGCGCCTTCATCACCACCTGGGGCGCCAGCCACGCCAACGGCCGCGCCGCCGCCGAAACCCTGGGCCTGGCCGCCTAACCCCTTCCATGCTCCGTGATCCGGAAGACCTCGTGCACCCCTGGGTACACGAGGTCTTCCGGATCACGGAAGGGTCAGGCGGCGGAGGCTCGGACCAGGGTGCGGATCTGGCGGAGGAGGACGGAGAGCGCGGCGAGGTCGCCGGGGGACTCGCCGAACTCGCCGATGGCGTTGCGGGTGCGGGCGATCGACGTGGCGTTGCTCTGCTCCCACTCGTCGACGCGGGCCTCGGCGTCGTCGGAGGGGGCGGTGCCGTTGAGCACCTCGGCGGTCAGGGCCGCGAGCGCCGCATACAGGTCGTAGCGCAGCGCCATGCGGGCCAGGGTCTGCCAGCGGTCCTCGCGGGGCAGGTCGGAGATCTTCGACAGCAGGTCGTCGATGCGGAAGCGCTCCGACAGCACGTAGTAGACCGTGGCGACCTCGTTGACGTCGCGGCCGGTCTGGGAGGCGACCTCGACGATGTCGAGCAGGCCGAAGCCATACATGATGCGGGTGGTGAGCTCGGCCAGCTCGTCCGGAAGGCCAAGCTCGCGCAGCTGGACGGCGTTGGCGTGCAGGGCCTCGCGCTCGCGGCCCCGGAAGAGGGTGTCGAGCTCGCCGAGCAGGCGCGAGATGCCGGGGCGCAGCCGGGCGATCTCGCCGGGCACGTCGATCGGCAGGCGGCGGTTGGAGACCAGCCAGCGCACCGCACGGTCGAGGAGGCGGCGGATCTCCAGGTAGACCTCGGTCTGCGACTCGGTCGGGATCTGGTTGTCCAGGACCTCGACGGCGGTGCGCAGCGCGTTGAGCCCATACACCTCGCGGATGACGACGGAGGCGCGCAGGACGTCGGCCGAGCCGGCGCCGGTCTCCTCCGACGCGCGGTGGAAGAACGACGTGCCGCCCCGGTTGACGGCCTCGTTGACCACGGCCGTGGTGACGATCTCGCGGCGCAGCGGGTGCTCGGCCATCGCCTCGACGAACCGATCGCGCAGCGCGGTCGGGAAGTAGGCGACGAGCACCTCGTTGGTCCACTCCTCGTCGGGCAGGCCGGAGTCGAGGATCTCGTGCTCGAGGACGATCTTCACGTAGGACAACATGACCGCGAACTCGGGTGAGGTCAGGCCGACGCCGAGCGCGGCGCGGGAGTCGAGCTCCTCGTCGGTCGGCAGCCCTTCCAGGGCCCGGTCGATCTGCCCGCGCTTCTCGAGATCGGCGATGAGCCGCTTGTGCACCGGCAGCAGCGACCGGGACTGGGCGCGGGCGTTGCCCAGCGCGGTGGCCTGGTCGTAGTTGTCGCGCAGGACCAGGTCGCCGACCTCGTCGGTCATCTGGGCCAGCAGCGGGTTGCGGTCGGCCTGGTCGAGCTGACCGGCGGCGACGGCCCGGTCGAGCAGGATCTTGATGTTGACCTCGTGGTCGGAGCAGTCGACGCCGGCGGAGTTGTCGATGAAGTCGGTGGCGATGTGGCCGCCGCCGAGCGCGAACTCGATCCGGCCGCGCTGGGTCAGGCCGAGGTTGCCGCCCTCGCCGACGACCTTGACGCGCAGCTCCCGCCCGTTGACCCGCAGATAGTCGTTGGCCTTGTCGCCGACGTCGGCGTGCGACTCGCTGGTGGCCTTCACGTAGGTGCCGATGCCACCGTTCCAGAACAGGTCGACGGGGGCCGCGAGGATCGCGTGCATCAGCTCGTTGGGCGTCAGCGAGATCACCGACGACGGGATGCCCAGCGCCGCCTTCGCCTCCGACGTGAGCGGGATCGACTTCGCCGTCCGTGGGTAGACCCCGCCACCGGTCGAGATGATCGACTTGTCGTAGTCGTCCCAGGACGAGCGCGGCAGGTCGAACAGCCGCCGCCGCTCCTCGAACGACGCCGCCCGGTCCGGCGTGGGGTCGATGAAGATGTGCCGGTGGTCGAAGGCCGCGACCAGCAGGATGTGCCGAGAGAGCAGCATCCCGTTGCCGAAGACGTCGCCGGACATGTCGCCGACGCCGACGACGGTGAAGTCGGTGGTCTGCGTGTCGACGCCCAGCTCGCGGAAGTGCCGCTTCACCGACTCCCAGGCGCCCTTGGCGGTGATGCCCATCTTCTTGTGGTCGTAGCCGGCCGAGCCGCCCGAGGCGAACGCGTCGCCGAGCCAGAACCCATACCTCACCGAGATCTCGTTGGCGATGTCCGAGAACGTGGCGGTGCCCTTGTCCGCGGCGACGACGAGATACGGGTCGTCGGGGTCGTGCCGGACCACGTCGGCGGGGGCCACGACCTTGCCGCCGTCGAGGTTGTCGGTGACGTCGAGCAGGGCGGAGATGAACAGCTGGTAGCAGGCGACGGCCTCGTCACGGTCGCCCGGCACCTGCTTGAGCACGAAGCCGCCCTTGGCGCCGGTCGGCACGATCACCGCGTTCTTCACCATCTGGGCCTTGACCAGGCCGAGGATCTCGGTGCGGAAGTCCTCGCGCCGGTCGGACCAGCGCAGCCCGCCCCGGGCGACCGCGCCGAAGCGCAGGTGCACACCCTCGAACCGCGGCGAATACACGAAGATCTCGAACTTCGGCCGCGGCGCCGGCAGGTCGGGGATCGACTGCGGGTCGAGCTTGAACGCCGTGTAGGACTTCGGTCGCCCGGCCTCGCCCCGCTGGAAGAACGACGTCCGCAGCGTCGCCTGGATCAGCATCAGGAACGAGCGCAGGATCCGGTCCTGGTCGAGGCTGGTCACCTCGTCGAGGTCGGCGTGGATGGCCGTGACCAGCTCCTTGGTCTGCACCGCCCGGCTGTCCTCGGACAGCTGCAGCCGCGGGTCGAACCGGGCCGCGAACAGCGCGACGAGCTTGGAGGCGATCGCCGGATACTGCAGCAGCGTCGACTCCATGTAGTCCTGCGAGAACACCGTGCCGGCCTGGCGCAGGTACTTCGCATAGGCCCGGAGCACGACCACCTCACGCCAGGTGAGGCCGGCCTTGATGACCAGGGTGTTGAACCCGTCGACCTCGGCCTCGCCGCGCCAGGTGGCGGAGAACGCGTTCTCCAGGTGCGGCCGGACCTCGGCGATCGCCCGCGAGTCGGCGGGCAGCTGCAGGCCGAAGTCGTAGAGGTAGATCGTGCCGTCGACGCGGTGCATCTCATACGGCCGCTCGTCGGTGACCCGCACGCCGAGGGAGTGCAGCACCGGCAGGACGGCGGAGAGGATCATCGGCTCGCCGTAGCGATACACCTTGAACCGGATGTCCGACTCGTCCTGGCGGCGCCGGTAGACGTGCATGACGAGCTGGCCGGGCTCGTCGAGCAGCTCCAGCTTCGCGACGTCCTTCACCGCCTCATACGGCGTGTGCTCGTCCTTGTAGGTCTCCGAGATCGCGCCGCCATAGCGCTGGTACAGCAGCTTCGCCTGGTGCTCGTCGTCGAGCTTGCGCTCCAGGACGAGGCGGAAGTCGTCGTCCCAGAGGCGGGTGGCCTCGGCGAGCCGCTCGGTCAGGTCGTCGACGTCGACGTCGCCGGGCGGGTTGCCGGGCTCGGTGCGCACGATGAAGTGGACCCGCGCGAACTTCGACTCGCTGACCCGGGTCGTGTAGTCGACGCCGATGCCGTTGAGCTCCGCGAGGAGGATCTGCTGGATGCGCAGCCGGTTGGCGGTGGTGAACCGGTCCCGGGGCAGGTAGACCAGGCACGAGATGAAACGGCCGTAGGCGTCGCGGCGCAGGAACAGCCGCAGCTGCCGCCGCCCGGCCAGGCGCAGCACGCTCATCGCGGAGCGGTACAGCTCGTCGGTGGTGATCTGGAACAGCTCGTCGCGCGGATAGGTCTCCAGGGTCTCCATCAGGTCCTTGCCGGAGTGGGAGCGCGGCGAGAGGCCCGAACGCTCCACCACCTCGGCGACCTTGCGCTTGACCACCGGCAGGTCCCGCACGCTGGTGCGGTAGGCCGCGGACGAGAACAGCCCCAGGAAGCGCTTCTCGCCGGTCACGTTGCCGTCGGCGTCGAACTGCTTGAAGCCGATGTAGTCCAGGTAGGCCGAGCGGTGCACGGTGGCCCTGGAGTTGGCCTTGGTGATGATCAGCAGCCGCTTCTCGAGGGCCTTGGCATACGCCTCGGCGGTCATCGAGCTCAACATCCGCGGATGCGGCTGGTCGGCGCGCAGGATGCCCAGGCCGGTGCCGAGGACGGCCTGCAGCAGGTCGTCGCCGTTGTCGCCCTTGATCAGCTTGTATTGCCGGAAGCCCAGGAACGTGAAGTGGTCGTCGGCGAGCCACCGCAGCAGCTCGACGGAGTCGGTGATGTCCTTGTCCGGCACTGGCAGCTGCGCGCTGCCCAGCTCGTCGGCGAGCGCGAGCGCCTGGGTGCGCATCTTCGGCCAGTCCTCGACCGCTTCGCGCACGTCGTTGAGCACGCGGGCCAGGTCCGTGCGGACCGTCTCCAGGTCCTGCTCGTCGCGGATGCGGTCGATCTCGATGCGGATCCAGCTCTCGACGATGTCGCCGGGGGCGGCGTCCTCGGGCTCGAGGCCGACCCGGACCCCCTCCAGGGCGCCCAGCGGCTGGCGGCGCACCACGACGAGCGGGTGGACGAGCAGGTTGACGTCGAGATTGCGCGCCGACAGGGCACTGGTCACGGAGTCGACCAGGAACGGCATGTCGTCGGTGACGATCTCCAGAGATGTGCCGCCGGTCACACTGAGCCCCAACCGGAGCTTCAGCTCCCCCGGGACCCGCTGGCCGGCGAGCTCCAGGTGCGACGCCGTGGCCGCGACCATCTTCGACACCTGGCAGCTGGCCAGCTCCTCGTCGGGAACGAGTCGCCAGTAGTGCGCGACCAACTCGGGATCGACGTCCTGCGCGGCGGCCAGGACCACCGCTTCGGCGACGAGGTGCTCAGCGTTGGGCACTGGCTGCGTTAACTCGTCGTCCTCGATCGCTGGCTCGGCGACCGCAGTGCGCACCGTTGCCGTGGGCCGGTTCATCGGTCTGTTCTCCCCTCACCCACGACGCTGTGGGTTGTCCCGCACAGCCTAAGACGTACCCCCGACATTTCTGATCGGCGCATACCCCGGCAACCGGTTCAGCAGCGTCGGTTACCCGATCGACCAGTACGCCCCTATACCAATTGTCCAACTTTTCCGATCTTGGGGCGTGCGGATCGTGGCTTTCATGACGCAGAATCGCCCCCATGGCCGTTTCATTTCGTCGCATGATCGCCCTCCTCGCCGGGCTGACGCTGCTGGGCGCCCTCCCGGCCTGCTCCAGCAAGCCACCGGACGACGCGCTGAAGACGTTCCTCGCCGCGTGGGAGCAGGGCAACATCGCCGGGATGAAGTTCGTGGGCACGGACGGCAAAGCGCTCAGCGGCGACGCGGCGCAGAAGCTGTGGACCACGGTCGCCGGCGACCTCGCCGCGACGCCGCCCAAACTGGCCATCAAGGGCTCGCCGGCCGTCAAGAAGGACGAGGCCAGCGCCGTGGTGACGGTCAAGTGGCCGGTCTTCGGGTCGACCTGGGAGTACGACACCACGGTCAGCGCGAAGCGCGTCGACAAGCAGTGGACCGTCGTCTGGGGCGCCAAGACCATCAACCCGACCCTGGAGGCCACGGACAAGATCGCGGTGCGCAAGTCGGCGGGTCCCCGCGGCAGCATTCTCGACGGCGCCGGCCAGCCGATCGTGAGCAGCAAGCCAGTGGTCATCGTCGGCATCCAGCCACGCTCGGTCACCGACATCAACATCGTGACGAAGAACCTCGGCGACGCGTTCGCCGCGGCGAAGGTCCAGGTCGACCTGTCCGGCCTGCCGAACAAGGTGAAGGCCGCGAAGCCCGACGCGTTCGTCGAGGTCGTGACGCTCCGCAAGGAGGTCTACGACACGATCGCCAACAAGCTCAACTCGACGCCCGGCGTCGTCACCCGCAACTCGACGCAGACGCTCGGTCCCTCGGCCCAGTTCGCCCGGGCCCTGATCGGCACGTCCGGCGAGGTGACCAAGGAGATCATGGACAAGAACCCCGGCAAGTACAAGGTCGGCGACGTCGTCGGCCTGTCCGGGCTGCAGCAGCGCTACGACACGGACCTGCAGGGCAAGCCGGGCGTCTCCGTCGTGGTGCCGATGCCCACCGGCACCCCGGACAAGAAGCTCTTCAGCACCGAGGCGGCACCGGGCGCGGCGATCAAGCTCACCCTCGACGTCAACATCCAGAACGCGGCCGAGGCGGCCCTCGCCCTCGACACCCGCCGTTCCGCCCTCGTCGCGATCCGCGTCAGCGACAACTCGATCGTCGCGGTCGCCAACGGCCCCGGCGCGGCCGGCAACAACTTCGCGCTGGTCGGGCAGACCCCGCCCGGCTCGACGTTCAAGGCGATCACCGCGCTCGGCGTGCTCGACAAGGGCACCACCGGCGAGACCGTGGTCCCCTGCCCGAAGAACCTCACCGTCGACGGCCGCACGTTCAAGAACTCCCACGACATGGAGCTCGGCAACGTCCCGCTCCGGGTCGACTTCGCGAAGTCGTGCAACACCGCGTTCGCGTCCCTCGCCCCGCAGCTCGCCCCGGACGGCCTCGCGAAGACCGCGCAGAGCGTCGGCATCGGCATCCCGTGGGACCTCGGCGTCGACGTCTTCACCGGCAAGGTCTCCGCGAACGGCTCCAAGTCCGAGCAGGCCGCGGCCGCGTTCGGGCAGGGCACCACGCTCTCCTCGCCGGTCGCGCTCGCCGGCGCCGCCGCCGCCATCGCCCGCGGTCAGTGGAAGCAGCCGCAGCTCGTGCTCGACCCCGCCCCGAAGAGCCCGGCGGCCGACGGCCCGCAGCTCAACCAGGCCTCCCTGGACGCGTTGCGGCAGATGATGCGCGAGGTCGTCACCGCCGGCACCGCCGACCAGCTCAAGAACCTCCCCGGCGACCTGCGGGGCAAGACCGGCACCGCCGAATACGACAACGACCCGGCGCACACCCACTCCTGGTTCATGGGGTACCGCGGCGACATCGCCTTCTGCGTCTTCGTCGAGAACGGCGGCGCCAGCACCGCGGCGGCCGTCCCGATCGCCGGGAAGTTCTTCCAGACCATCGGCTGACCCACAGCACGCGGCCCCACTCGCCAGCGGCGGGTGGGGCCGTGCTCATCGCTGCTTCGGTGTTCGCTCTTCGTCCGGTGTACGCGCGGCAGGCACCACATCCGTCAACGGCGACTCGGGCGGCTCCACAGGCTCACGGGGGGTCCGGCTCTGCGCCGGCACGAACGGCACGGCACCCTCCCGGTCCTGGCCGGGCGCGTCGTCCGCCGAGGCCGCGCGGCGGGCGAGGCGACCCGAGGCCGGCGGTCCGGAGGTCGGCGCGAGCGTCAACGCCAGCCGGGGCGCGCGGCGGCTCTTGCGCCCGGCCCGCCCGAACGGCAGCGCCCCGCCACCCTCCTCGGCGGCCGGCTCGGCGGCGGTGCCCTGGTCGGTGGGCCGGTCCAGGCCGGTGGACGGCTCACTCACCGCGTCCGGCCCGCCGACGGTGACCCAGCCGTCGTCCGCGGCGGGCGCCACGTCGTCGAGGTCGATCGGCTTGCGGGTGGTGATACCGATCACAGCCCCGCGGCTGTACGCGGGAAGCCGGGGCGTCTCGGCCTGCCCCGCCCGACCGGTGCCCCGGTCCGCGGCGAGGTCGACCACCGCGCCGGTCCGCGTGTCGACCCAGGCGACGGGCGGCAGCTCCAGGTCATGATCCTCGGCGGCCTCGCCCGGCACGCCGGCGGAGGCATCGACCAACGACCCGGCGAGATCGGGGAACGCCGCCGGGTCATCCACCGGGTCATCCACCGGCTCGTCCTGCGGCTCACCCGGACGGCCGGCCATCGAGCCGTCAGCACCGCCGTCCGACAGGTCGGCAGGAAGACCGGCCGCAGCCTCGGCGGGAAGGCCCGCCGCGTCGGCAGGAAGGCCCGCCGCGTCGGCGGGAAGGCCCGCCGCGTCGGCGGGAAGCTCGTCCGGATCGGTGGGAAGCTCGTCCGGATCGGCGGGCTCACCCTGCGAGGCGGCATCGGAGCCGGCCGCCGGATCGGTGACCTGGCCGGCCGGTTCGTCGCCGGCCGGACCAGCGGCCCATTCGGCGTCGGCACCGTCAGCGGGGTCACCGGTCGGGTGATCGACGGCATCGCCGGACGCCACGGCAGTCGCCTCGTCCGCCGGCCCGTCAGCCTCCTCGTCGGCCGGCTCGAACACCGGCGCGAAACCAAGCTCCGACACCGGCACGGGCTCCGACACCGGCGACGAGGCAGGCTCCGACACCGGCACGGGCTCCGACACCGGCGCGACGGCAGGCTCGGACACCGGCGCAACAACAAGCACCGGCACCGGCACCGGCACTTCCGGCACGGGCACCGGCGCGACGGCAGGCACCGGCACGGGCTCGGACACCGGCATGGGCGTAAACCCCGGCGCACCGGCGGCCGGGGCGTGCAGCGGAGGCGCACCGGCGGGCGGGGCATGCAGCGGCGGGGCGGACACCACCGGGGTGAGGTCGGCGGCGGCCAGGGCGGAGGACGTCACGAGGGGCTCGAGGCCGGCGACGAGGACGTCGGTGACCTCCCGGGCGTACTGCCCGTCGGGGTCGTAGTCGGGGTCGAAGACGGTGACCTGGACACCCACGCAGCGAGGGTCGGACACCAGCCCGCTGAGCAGGATCTCCAGCTCCCGGTAGGCGATCCCGCCCACGTCGGGGGCGTCGACCGCCGGCATGACCGCCGGGTCGAGCACGTCGACGTCGACGTGGACCCAGAAGCCGGCGCAGTCGCGCAGCTGGTCGCGGGCCCACTGCGCGGAGCGGGCCGCGCCGTGGGAGCGCAGCTCCGGCACCGCGCGGGCGACGATGCCGGCCGCCTGCAGGTCGAGGCGGTATTCGTCGTGGGTGCGGATGCCGAGCAGGACGACGTCGACGTCGCGGAAGTAGGGCCGGCGCTGCTCGATCGAGGCGAGATTGCTCTGGCCGCGGCCGGTGGCCAGGGCCAGGGCCTCCCCGCCGGCGGCCCCGACATAGGACGCGTTGCCCTCGTGACGGAAGTCGGAATGCGCGTCGACGTAGACCAGGCCGACCCGGCCGGCGAGGTCGGCGGAGTACCGCCGCATCGCCAGGCCGGCGCCGAGCAGGATCGAGCAGTCGCCGCCGAGGACGACCGGGAAGTCGCCGGCGGCGAGGACGGCGCCGATCCGGTCGGCCAGCCGGCGGATGAACACCGCGATCTCGTCGGCCTGGGCGACGCCGTCGCCGGGCTGCCAGCCGGCCGGGTCGTAACGCGGCGGGGTGATGCACCCCGCGTCGCGGGCGCCCAGCCGGGCCAGCAGGCCGCTGTCGCGCAGGGCGCCGGGAGCTTTCGCGCAGCCGGGGACCGAGGTTGCGGTCGGTGGCCGCAACCCCAGGTTGCTCGGTGCGTCGACGACGGCGATCCGGCGCATCCCGCCCCGGCTCAGAAGAGCGCGCTCGCCAGCGCCCGGCGGGCCTTGGCGACCGCGGGGTCGTCGGGCCCCGCGACGGTGAACAGCGAGACGAGGTGCTTGCGCACCGTCTCGCGTTCGTCGCCGGGGGTGCGGCGGACAAGGTCGATGAGGCGCTTGTAGGCGAGGTCGGCCTGGCCGGTCAGCACCTCGATGTCGGCGGCGAGCAGCTGGGAGGCGAGATCGTCCCCGGCCGCCGCCAGGACGGCCGCGGCGTCCAGCCCGGAGGTCCGGCGCAGCAGGGCGACCTGGGCGAGGCCGGACTCGGCGATCGGGTCCGCCGGCGTGTCGGCCAGGATCTGCTTGTATGCCACCTCGGCACCGTCGAGGTCGCCGTCCATCAGGGCGTCGTCGGCGGACAGCAGGCGCGGGTCGTCGCCGTGCTGGACCTCGACGCCGGCGGCCTTGAGGACCGCGTCGATCCACTGGCGCAGGTGGGTCTCGGGCAGCATCTGGTTGAACGCGTCGACGGGCTGCCCGCCGACGATCGCGACGACGAACGGGATGCCCTGGATGCGGAACATCTGGGCCAGCCGCGGGTTGGCCTCGATGTCGACGCGGCCGAGCAGCCAGGTGCCCTCACCGTCGCCGGCGAGCTTCTCCAGCAGTGGCGAGAACTGCTGGTGCGGCTGGCTGCCCTCGACGTAGAAGTCCAGGACGACCGGGGTGGTGACCGAACGCTGCAGGACGGCGTCCTGGAAGTTGGTCTCGGTGGCATCGAACACGAACGCGGAGCTCGGCGCGGCGGCAGGCTGAGCAGATCGCTGCGCCGCGGCCTGATTGCTCCGGGCCAGGGCGCCGAGGTCCACCGCCCCGCGGGTGAAGATCGACTGGGTCTGCCTTGGGTCGCTCATGGAGCTAGTTTTGCACGTGCCCCAAGTGGTCCGCCGCAAGTGACCGGTCGGATCCACCCGCCACCAGTGTGACGGCGCCGTCGATGTGCTCCACGGTGAAGAGGGTGCCGGGCGGGAAGTCGCCGAGGACCTCGGGCGGCAGCTGGACCGTGCCGTCGCCGGCGACCACGGCGAAGTCCTGGCCGTCGCGGCCCTCGGCGCCGACGCGGCCGTCGCGGATGGTCACGGCGCGGCCGAGGCGGGTGCCGACGTCGCCGTCGTGGGTGACGACGACGATCGTGGTGTTGCGCTCCTGGTTGACCGTCTCGAGGGCCTCGAGGACCTCGTCGCGGCCGGCGGTGTCGAGCTGGCTGGTCGGCTCGTCGACGAGCAGCAGGCCGGGCCCGGCGGCGATGCCGACGGCGAGCGCGGCGCGCTGGCGGGCGCCGGGCGCGAGCTCCTCGATCCGGGAGCGGCCGAGGCCGGGCAGGCCCACCAGGTCCAGGATGCGGTCCGGGTCGTCGAGCTTGATGCCCTCGGTGCGGGCGGCGCGCCGCTGGGCCAGCCAGATGTTGCGGTGCAGCGTCGCGTAGGGCAGCAGGTTGCGGGCGGCGCCCTGCAGCACCACGCCGATCTCGGTGCCGCGGAGCCGGGCGATCTCACCGTCGGACAGCTTGCCCATGTCGTAGGTGCCGATGTTGACCCGGCCGGCCGACGGGCGCATGAGCCCGGCGAGCAGCGCGATCAGCGTCGACTTGCCGGAGCCGGACGGCCCGACCAGGGCCAGGGTCTCCCCCGGCCCGATCGACAGGTCGACACCGGCGAGGGCCACGACGTCGCCCGCCTCGGCCCGGTAGATGTGCACGACCCGCCGGCAGGCCACCGCCAACCCGTTCATGAGCAGTCCCCTTTTATCGCTGTCTGGTCGCGGCACGGAGTCGGGCACCGGCGAGGAGGGCCACGCCGGCGAGGGTCAGCACGGCCGCCGCCCAGGCGACGGCCACCGGGAGCGGCGACGGCCAGATCGGCACCGGGAAGGTGTCGGGGTCGTCGGTGAACACCGGAAGATGTTCGCGCACCAGGAGCCAGCTTGCCAGAGCGGCGAACGGCCCGATGACCGCCGCGGTGCCGACCAGCGCCAGGTAGCCGTTGGCGGACGCGTCCCGGCGGGCCACGCCCTGCGCCCGCAGGGCCCGCAGCTCGCCGCCGCGGCGCTGCCGGTCCAGGGCGGTGACGAGCCACATCGCGCCACCGGCGAGCAGGACGGCGAGGCTGGCCGCGAGCTCGTGGAAGCGCAGCGCGACCGCCGGCCCCTGCTCGTCGAGGGCCGCCCGCAGCGGGCCGATCCGCTGGTCGGACATGACGCGCAGGCCCTGCGCCTCGACCCGGGCGAGGATGTCGGCGGGAGCCTTCGCGTTGAGCCAGATCTGCGGGCTGATCGTGTCCGCGCCGCCGGAGGAGAGCCGCTCGGCGTAGTCGAGGTCGACGATGCCGCCCTTGGACCCCATGCGGGGGACCTGGTCGACCTCGCCGGCCGTCTTGACGACGATCCTGGACCCGTCGAAGCCCGCCATGTGATCGCCCATGCCGGCGGCCCGTGCCATGACGACCGGCATCGGCACCGGCGCGTCCGTCGGCATGAGCGTGAACGCGACGTCGGCGCCCTTGTACCCGGACACGTCCATGCGCAGCCCGCCGTCGGCGGAGGTGAGCTCGGGCACCATCAGCACGGGACCGGGGGTCTCCGGGACCCGCCACTGCTCGCCGTCGCTGAAGTCGGTGATGGTCTCGCCCCGCTGGGCCATGGAGTGCAGGGTGATCGTGGCGTCGAAGCCGCGGTCCTCCGGCTGCCTGATCCGCAGCGCGGCGAGGCGGCACTTGTTCACGCACATCGGGAGGTTCCTGATGTACGTGCGGCGGCCCAGCTGCGGCGCGCCGAAGTCGACCTCGCCCGCGGCCGACCCGTCCAGCGGGATCACGACCATGACGAACCTGACCCGGAACGCGTCGACGAGCTTGTTGACGGTGATGTCGAGGGTCACGTCCTTGTTGTCCACGATGATGCTGTCGCGGGGGACGTCGGGGCGCAGCAGGGCGGCGGCCTCGGCGGCGGTGAGCCGGGAGTCGTTCCACAGCGCGACCTTGGCGAGGCGTTCGCTGTCGACGCCGAGCACCCGCGGGACCGCCGGGTCCTCCGACTTCGGCAGCATCGCCGTGGCCATGGCGAAGTCGCCGGCAGGATCCAGCGCCCGGACCTTGCTGAGCAGCTCGGTGCGGCTGACCGGCTCGACGGTGAGGATCCGGTCGGCGCCGAGCTCGACCCGGATCCGCAGGTCACGGTTGTCGTCGGAGGCGGTCGCCGCGGTCGCCGCGAAGCAGGCGAGGGCGATCGCGACCACGAACAGGGCGAGGGTGCGCTGGCTGCCCGGGCGGCGGGCCATCGCATACGCGGCGAGCGTCGGCCCGATCCGGCCACGGCGCAGGGCCCGCCGGCCGTTGCGTTCGGCGAGGGGCAGCACGCCGCGGGCGGCGAGCAGGCCGAACGCGATGACCACCAGCGACGGTCCGAAGATCGCGAAGCCGGTGAGCCCGCCGTCGCCCTCCCGCAGTTGCAGCACCGCGACGACGGCGAGGACCACCACGGCCACCTCGAACACCGGCGCGCCCCAGCGGGACAGCCGGCTGGGCACGTTGCGGAGCAGGTCGATGGTCTTCTTGGCGAGCTCGGCCCGCTGGGCGAGGACCGCCGCGGCCACGGCACCGGCGACGGCGACGGCGGCCCACAGGTTGGCGCCCTCCGACAGCGGCACGTCGCCGCTGGAGCCCAGCAGCAGCCAGGCGGCGAGCCGGACGAGGTAGTGGCCGAGGACGAAGCCGGCGGCGGCGCCGAGGAGGATCGGCACGATGCTCTCGCCCGCGGCGAGCCACCAGCGGCGCGGGAAGGTGACCCCGCGCAGGGACATCAGGCCGAGCTCGAGCCGGCGTTCGGCGGTCGCCGAGGCGACCGCGACGAACAGCACGAACCAGCACAGCAGCACGAGCGGCACCGCGCCGACCGGCACGACCTGGGCGACCAGGCTCCGGTCGTGCTCGATGCGGCTCAGCAGGTGCGGTAGGTCCGCCTTGACCGTCGGCGACCCGGACAGGCCGGCGAGCTGGGCCCGGCCGCTCTCGATGGCGGCGTTGACCGCGACCAGGCTGTCGCCGGTGATCGCGGCGTGGTCGATGACGACGTCGAGGGCCTGCCGCTCGGTCAGGCGCTCGATCGACTCCAGCGAGAGCCGGTTGGCGAGGACCGGGGCGGTGACGCGCCGGGCGGACGGCCGGTCGTCGAAGTAGCCGAAGTCCGCCCAGTACTGCTCGGTCGCGTCGATCGGCTCGTACGCGCCGACGACCGACATCGTCGTGGGCTTGCCGAGCGGCACCCACTCCTGGCCCTCGGCGTCGAACGTGCCCCAGTCGACGCCCAGGACGGCGCCCACCTTGATCTTGAGCTGGTCGAGCGTGGGCTTGCTGAGGATGATCTCGCTCTGGCTGATGAAGCAGCGGCCCTCGACGACCCGGACGTGCGCGCACGCGTCGTCGCGGTACACGAACCGCGGCGCGATCGCTTCGACGCCCTCCACGGGGCTCTGCACGTAGGCGTTGGTCTCGGCGCTGAAGACGGTCGAGAAGCCGGGGAAGACGAAGACCTTCGGGGCGAGGTCCTCGAAGGCCCGGTCGCCGGCCTTCGTCTCGCGGCGGGCCTGCACGACCAGCTCGTTGACGGGCGCGGCGGCGACCTCGCTCGCCACCACGGCACGGTCGGCGGTGGTGATGTAGACGGGCGCGCTCACCGCGGCCGCCATGGCGAGCATGGCCAGGACGAACGCGGTGACGGCCTGCCCGGGCCGGGCCCGGATCATCGACAGCACGAGCCCGATCATGGCGTCTTCCATCCATCGGCGAAGTAGGGCAGGACATCGCCGATGTAGGCGCGGATGAGCACGACGAGCAGCAGCCCGACGAGGATCGAGACGCCGACGAGGATGAGGTACCCCTCGACGGCCACCCGTTGCACGACGCGGGCGGGCGCGCCCTGGATCCGCAGCGCGTTGAGCTCCGCCGCCCTGGGCCGGCGCTCGACGGCGGCGACCACCGTGGCGGCGCCGATCGCGAGCGCGACCCCGATGACCGCCGACAGCAGCATGAACTGCAGCGTCAGCGGCGGCCCGAAGGACGCGTAGCGGGCCGCGACGGTGTCGATGGACTCCTCGCCCTGCACGATCAGCCCCTGCTGCCGCAGCCGGTCGACGATGTCGCGCGGCGCGCCGGGTGCGAGCCAGACCTGCAGCGACTCGCCCGCGCCGAAGTCGGCGCCGAGCCGGTCGGCGTATTCGAGGTCGACGAGCACGCCCTGGTCACCGAGGCGGGGCAGACGGGTCGCCGTGCCCACGATGCGCTCGGAGATCGACGCCGAGCCGTAGGTGACCCGCTGATCGCCGGCGATGCGCTGCTGCAGCCGCTTGGCCCGGATCGTGGCGATCGGCGCGGGCGTGTCGATCGGGTAGACGCCGGCGTCGGACGCCGGGCCGGGCCGCAGCGGTGCGACCCGCAGCAGCAACCCGGCCGCGGTCGGCGTGACGATGAGGTTGGGTGGCGCCGGGGAGACGGCGAGGCGCCATCGGGTCCGGTCGGCCAGGGCGTCGGCGCCGAGGACCGGCGATCCGGCTGACAACCCGCGGACGGTGACGTCGATGCCGGGGCGCGCGGCGAAGAACACCTTCTGGTCGAGGGTGCTCTGGGTGATCGCCAGGGAGCTCAGCCGGCACCCGGGCGCCGTGGTGCAGGCGGGCACCTGGGCCTTGAGCACCGCGGCGCCGGCCACGAGCGGACCGACGCGGGCCACCAGCCGGTCGCCCTTGGGGTCGGCGAGCACCGCCTCGAAGAACAGCGTCCGGCCCGACTCGGGCGCGGTCATCACCACGTCCAGGTCGAACGTCAGCTCGCCGCCGGTGACCATGACCGGGGCCGGCGCCCCGGGGTGCAGCGCGGCGGCGGCCTGCTCGGCGGTCATCCCGTACTCAGGGCGCCAGGTGGCCACGGCGGGCAGGCGCGGGCTGTCCACGAGCAGGACCCGGTCCTGGCCGGAGCGCAGCGACTGCACGGCCGCCATCGCCTGCTTGCCGGACGGATCGGCGGCACGGACCGCGTTGAGCAGGGCGAGCCGGTTCTCGGCGCGGACGGTGAGCACCCGGTCGGCGCCGACCTCCAGCTCGGCCCGCGCGCGCCCGGCGTGCTGCCCGGCATTCCAGGTGAGGAACGACGTGCCGAGCAGCGCGACCGTCACGATCATGAGCGCGGCGAGCCGGTGCACACCGGGGCGACGGGCCAGGTAGATGGCGGTGAGCGCACGGGCCGGGCGGCCGTGCCGCAGCGCGCCCTCGACCAGCCGGCCGGCCACCGCCGTGATCGCCCGGGACGCGACCAGCGCGAAGGCCAGCGCGGCGAGGCCGGGTGCCAGCAGGGCGAGCCCCGCCGCGTCGCCGGAGGCGCGGTGCTTCACCTGGTACACCGCGATCCCCGCGATGATCACCAGCACCAGGTCGAACAGGTCCCGCCACGCCCGGGCCTTGCCCGGGGACTGCCGCAGCAGCTCGGCGACCGTCGCGCCCAACGAGCGCCGCTCGGCGAGCAGCGCGGCCAGCAGCGCGCCGACCACGGCGACGACCACCGCGCCGACGGACAGCGTCGCGGCCTGCGAGACGACCGCGGGGTCGTCGATCGCGCCGGTGACCGCGGTCGCCACCAGATACCCCAGCGGCAGCCCGAGCACCGCCCCGACCAGCATCGGCACCGCGCTCTGGCCGCCGACGAGCGCCCAGGTGCGGCCGCGGGTCGCGCCGCGCAGCTTGACCAGGCCGACGTCCGGGCGGCGTTCGTCGCCGGTGTACTTCACCGCCAGGTACAGCGCGAACCAGCACAGCAGGAGCAGCTGGAACGCGCCCACGGGGACACCGAGGCTGAGCAGCCGCCGGTCCCGCTCGACCCGCTCCACGGTGGAGTAGATGCTGGTGTACATGGTGAGCCGGTTGTTGGCCGCCTTGACCGTCGCCGCGTCGAGGAACGCGCGGACCTCCGACGGGGTGTTGTCCACGAAAAGCTTCGGCTCGGCGACCATGTCGACGACGAAGCGCAGCTTCTCGGGCTTCATCTGGTCGAAGACGGCCGGGCCGGCGAGGATCGCGTCGTCGACCGGCTCGGTGATCTCCGGCGGCGCGCCGGTGGGCAGGTCGACCGCGATGAGCTGGGGGTTGCTGCTCCAGAACGGGTCGACCGGGTCGACCGGCCGGTAGATCCCGACGACGGTGAGCTGGGCCGACCCGAGGACGTTGGTCGCCTCGTAGGAGACCGTGTCGCCGGGTTTGGCGCCCAGCCAGTGGGCGGTGCGGTAGCTGAGCATCACCTCGTTCGCGGCGGTGGCGCAGCGCCCCTCGATCGTGGCGTGCTCGCACGCGCCGGTGCGCAGCATCAGCGGGGAGTCGGTCTCGCGCCGCACGCCGACCGCGCTGCCGTTGTTCTGCGGCGCGGCGGCCAGCAGCGAGCCGACGAGGTAGGCCCCCGTGTAGGTGGTGAACCCGCCCAGCTCCACGACCGACTGGGTGAGCAGGGCGTTGGCCTCCAGGTGCGCCGCGACGGAGCCACCCTCGATCGCACCCTCGCCGACCGTCTCGAGGGCCCGCTCCTGGATCGGCGCGGACTCCACATGGCGGGTGGCGATGCGTTCGGTGGACGCCAGGACGTACCAGGGCGCGGCGGCCGCGGCGGCCGCGGCGAGCGTGCTCAGCAGCAGCAACGTCATCGCCTGCGTCCGCCGGGCCCGCAGCGCTGCGAGCACGAGTGCCAGCAAGGCCCCTCCCCCGTGGTCAAGGTCGTTCGTAGGAAGACCAACCGGGGAGGGGACCGGTTGCATCTCGATTCGGTAACCGCGTCCTTAGAACCGCGCCGGCTCGCGGTAGATGCCCCATTCGTCCTTCAACGCGCCGCAGATCTCGCCGAGGGTCGCCTCGGCGCGGCACGCGTCCAGCATCGCCGGGATCATGTTGCCGCCCGTGCGCGCGACCGCCACCATCTCGGCGATCCGCTGCTCCACCAGGGCCTTGTCGCGTCCGGCCCGGCGGGCGCCGAGCAGCTTGTTCTGCTCGATCTCGACCTCGTGCGAGACCCGCATGATGTCCAGCTCCCGGGTCAGCGAGCCGGTGTGCACGTTGACGCCGACGACCCGCTTGTCGCCCTTCTCGACGGCCTGCTGGTAGACGAAGGCGCTGTCGGCGATCTCCGACATGAACCAGCCGTCCTCGATGCCGCGCAGGATGCCGGCGGTGATGGTGCCGTCGCCGCCCAGATCGCGGATCCGCTGGAAGATGGCCTCGGCCTCGGCCTCGATGCGGTCGGTGAGGTCCTCGACATACCAGGAGCCACCGAGCGGATCGGCGACGTTGGTGATGCCCGTCTCCTCCATCAGCACCTGCTGGGTCCGCAGGGCGATCTCGGCGGCCTCGTCGGTGGGCAGCGCCAGGGTCTCGTCCAGGGCGTTGGTGTGCAGCGACTGGGTGCCGCCGAGGACCGCGCTGAGCGCCTCGACCGCGGTGCGGACCACGTTGTTGTAGGGCTGCTGCGCGGTGAGCGACACCCCGGCGGTCTGCGTGTGGAACTTGAGCCAGAGCGCCTTCTCGCTGGTGGCGCCGTACACGTCGCGCAGCCAGCGGGCCCAGATCCGGCGTGCGGCGCGGAACTTCGCGATCTCCTCGAAGAAGTCGATGTGCGCGTCGAAGAAGAAGCTGAGACCGGGCGCGAACGCGTTGACGTCCAGGCCCCGCGACTGGCCGAGCTCCACGTAGCCGAAGCCGTCGGCGAGCGTGTACGCCAGCTCCTGCGCGGCGGTCGAGCCGGCCTCACGGATGTGGTAGCCGGAGACGGACAGCGGCTTGTAGCGCGGGATCTCCTTGCCGCAGAACTCCATCAGGTCGCCGATGAGGCGCAGGTGCGGCTCGGGCGGGAAGAGCCACTCCTTCTGCGCGATGTACTCCTTGAAGATGTCCGTCTGCAGGGTGCCGTCCAGCACCCGCAGGTCGGCGCCCTGGCGCTCGGCCGCCACCAGATACATGCAGAACACCGGGACGGCCGGCCCGGAGATGGTCATGCTGGTGGTGACGTCCGCGAGGGGGATGCCGTCGAACAGCACGTCCATGTCGGCGGCCGAGTCGATGGCGACGCCGCAGTGGCCGACCTCGCCGAGCGACTGCGGCTCGTCGGAGTCGCGGCCCATCAGGGTCGGCATGTCGAAGGCGACGGACAGGCCGCCGCCGCCCGCGCCGAGCAGCATCTTGTAGCGGGCGTTGGTCTGCTGGGCGTTGCCGAAGCCGGAGAACTGCCGGATCGTCCAGGTGCGGCCGCGATACCCGGTCGGGTGCAGCCCCCGCGTGTAGGGGAACTCACCGGGCCAGCCGATGCGCTCGAAGCCCGGCACGTCGGCACCCTCGGGCGGGCCGTAGACCGGGTCGACCGGGGTCCCGGACAGGGTGGTGAAGTCGGCGTCGCGCTTGCGGGCGTCGTCGTAGCGACGCTGCCAGCGGGCGCGGCCATCGGCGATGTCGTGGGCGTCCATCGGGTGTCGGCGCTCCTCGAAAAGCTCGGTGTGATCGGGGTGTCCGTCTCACCGTCGATGGTATGCGCTTCCTGAACGATCGCTCAGGAGGGTGGGTGAACTCCCACCCTCCGTCCCATGACTTATGCCGCCGACGCCTCGACGGACTCGGGCAGCTTGTCGCTGACGTGCACGTCGTCCACGACGATGTCCACCGAGGTGACCTCGAGGCCCAGCAGGTTCTCGACCGCGCCGATGACGTTGGCGCGGACCTTCTCGGCCACGGAGTACAGCACGAAGCCGTACTCGATCACGAGCGTGACCCGCACGGCGGCGGAGGTGCCCTCGAGCCGGACGCTCACGCCGCGGTTGCCCTGCTCGCGCTCGTCGTCGCCGAGGCCGATCCGGTCCCGGACGGAGGCGAAGACGCGGGCGACGTCGCCGCCCAGGTCGTAGACACCGGGCACCTCGCGGGCGGCGATGCCGGCGATCTTCTCGACCACCTCGTCGGCGATGGTGGTGGTGCCCCGCTCGGCGGCGAGCTCGGCGTTGTTGCGCAGCCGGTCGACGACCTGCGAGGCGATCCGCCCGGACGCGGCGGCGGTCGTCGAGGCGAACTCCCCGACCCGGTCGGCCGTGGTCGAGGCGAACTCGCCGACCCGCTCGGCGGTGTCGGAGGCGAACGCGCTGACCCGCTCGCCGGTGGTGGCGGTGCCCGCCACGGAGCCCGGGGCGGCCGGCTCGATCGAGAGTGCGTCGCCGGTCATGTCCGGGTCGTCCACGTCGGTGCGCTGCGCGGGGAGGCCCGCGGTCACGTCGGTCATCTCTGTACTCCCCTAGGTCGGTGGCCGAGCGCGAGCGTACTCGCGCCCGGCCAACGCTGGGAGAACCTAACGGACCAGTTGGGCGATCCCGTCGGAGAGGTGCAGCTCGCGGTCGCAGGCGGCGGCCGCCTCCGGGTCGTGGGTGGCGAAGACGACCGCCGCGCCGCGGCGGGCCTCCTCCTGCAGGAGCTCCATGACCTTCTGCCGGTTGGTGGAGTCCAGCTCGCTGGTCACCTCGTCGGCGAGCACCACGGCGCCGTGCAGGGCCAGCCCGCGGGCGATCGCGGTGCGCTGCTGCTGACCGCCGGAGAGCTCCTCGACCAGCTGGTCGGCCTGGCCGGCGAGGCCGAGCCGCTCCAGCGACGACACGGTCGCCCGGCGGGCGTCGGCCGGGGCCGACCCGCCGGCGATCATCGCCACCTGGATGTTCTCCTGCGCGGTGAGGATCGCGGCGAGCCCGTTGTCCTGCGGGATCAGCACGACCTTCTCGGCCACCGCGTGGTCGCGGTCGCGCAGCGGCGTGCTGTCCACGGCCACGGTCCCGGCCGCCGGCTTCAGCAGCCCCGCCATCGCCCACAGCAGCGTCGTCTTGCCGGCCCCGGACGGGCCGGTGACGGCGAGGATCTGCCCTGGGGAGACGATCACGGACACGTCGCGCAGCACCGGATGGTCCCGCTCGTACGCCACCGTGACGCTGTCGACCGTCAACGTCTTCACTGCATGTCCTCCAACATCTGTGACGACAACCCGGACCCGGCCGGCACCAGCAGCACCGTGCCGTCGGGCTGCGGCTCGACCCCGACCAGCGAACCGGGCGGCAGCAGGCGCAGCGCCTCCTGCGGCAGGTGCACCGTACCGTCGCGACCGACCACCGCGTAGTCCTCTCCGCGGCGGCCTTCGGCGCCGACCCGGCCGTCCCGGATGGTGACGGTGCGACCCATCCGGTGGCCGACGTCCGGGTCGTGCGTCACGACGACCACCGTCGTGCCGGCCCGGCGGACCGCGTCCAGGGCGTGGAGCACCTCGTCGCGGGCGTGCGTGTCGAGCTGGCTGGTCGGCTCGTCGGCGAGCAGCAGTCCCGGCCGGGCGGCCAGCCCGACGGCGAGCGCCAACCGTTGACGCTCACCAGGAGAGAGTCGCTGCGGCCGCTGCCGGTTGCGTCCCCGTCCGTTCAGACCGACGGTGGCCAGCACCTCACGTGGGTCCGGCAGCTGCCGGCGCCGCCCGCCGGGGATGCCGCGCTGGGCGAAGCGCACGTTCTGCTCCGCGGTCAGGTAGGGCAGCAGGTTGCGCGAGGCACCCTGCAGCACCACCCCGACGTCGGTGGCGCGCAGCTGCTGCAGCTCGGCCGCGGTGGCCCGGGCCAGGTCATGCGTGCCCACGCTGACCCGGCCCGCCGACGGCGGCAGGAGGCCGGCGAGCAGCGACAGCAGCGTCGACTTGCCCGACCCGGACGGGCCGAGCAGGGCGACCGACTCGCCCGGGGAGATGTCGAGGTCGACCCCCGACAGGGCCACGACGTCGTAGCCCTCCAGGCGGTAGATGTACACCAGCCCCCGGCACGTCACCGCAAGCCCGCTCACTGTGCACCGTCCCGCAGTCGTTCCGGCGTGGCGCGGCCCATCAGGCGGAGCACCATCAGCACCACCGCCAGAAGACCGCCCACGATGACGGCGACCGCCACGGGCAACGCGCCCATGCCGAGCCGCAGGGTGAAGGGCTCGGCGACCCCGACCGTGACGAGCGGGATGCCGGGCAGCATCACCATCGCGCCCACCAGCCCGGCGGCGAGACCGACGACGAGCGGCAGGCCGAGCAGCGCCCGGTACTCCCGGAACACCGCCCGGCGCAGCTGCCCGGCGCGCACCCCGGCCACCCGCAGCGCGGCGAGCTCGTAGAGGCGGGCCCGGACCCCGACGTACGCGGTGAGCAGCACCACGCCGATCGCGAGGAGGATCGCCGCGCCACCGGCGAGCAGGTAGAGCCACAGCCCGAGGGCCGGTGCGCGGCGGGCCAGCTGCGCGAGCTGCCCGTCGATGGTCTCGGTGCGCAGCACCTGCACCCCGGCCGCGGCGAGCCGCCGGTCGAGGTCCGCGGGTGCGGCGGAGGAGGCCCACACCTCGTAGCGCAGGGTGGCGTTGTCGGCGAGGCTGGCGCCGCGCTCGGCCATCCGGGTGGCGTAGTCGAGGTCGAAGAGCACCCCGCGACGGCCGGCCCGGGGCAGCTCCGTGGCGTGCGCCGCGACCGTGAACGGCTGCGGCTGGTCGGAGAACCCGGGCAGTTTGAACGTCGCCGCGGCCGCGTCGTCGGTGGGCGCGCCACCGGCGAGGACCGCGGGCAGCGCCTCGGGCGTGTCGACGTGCTCCACGACGGCGTCGGCGGGGTCGCTGCCGGCGACGTCGACGCCGAGCGCCGCGCCGGACCGGACGGTGACCTGCGCGCCGCCGGTGGACAGGCGCGGCCGCCAGCGGCCGGCGAGGTCGAAGCCCGCCGTGAGGGGCGCGCCGTCGGTGCTCAGGCCGCGGACGGCGACGCTGACCGCGAAGGGTTCGCTGCCGCCGGCGGCCCGCCCGATGGCCAGGCCGACGAGCCGGCAGCCGGTCGCGCAGCCGGTGAGGGCCGCGTGGTAGGACTTCGTGCCCTTCCCCAGGCCGCCGAGCGGCACCGTGCGGGGCGGCTGCCCGGGCGCGGCGACGATCGCGGCGACCCGCAGCGCCGGTTTGGCCGGCAGCGCGTCGACGGAGATCTCGGCGGCGAGGTCCTTGCCCACCCGCAGCGGCGCGGCGACGTTCGGGTGCAGCCGCGCGGCCAGGTCGCCGACCTCGGCCCGGGAGTGCCCGCGCCAGACGGCGACGTCCGCGAACCGGCCGGACTGCACCCCGATCAGCTCGACCGGGACGTTGTCGAAGCGCTGGCTGGCCCGCACGACGGCCATGGCGTGACCGCCGGGGTCGGCCTTGTCGACCGCGGCCTCCAGCGCGGCGGGGTGGTCGGCGGCGACGGTGAGGACCCGCTGCGCGCCGACGGTGTCGTCGGCGGCGTCGCGGCGGGCCTGCGCGGCGGCGTCCCACGCGGTCGCGGCGAACGTCAGCAGCGCCACCGCGACCGTGACCACGACGACCAGCCGCTGACCGCCGGGACGGCGGGACAGCTGCGCGGCGGACAGCAGCGGCACGATCCGGCCGCGGCGGCGGGCGATCCGCAGCCGGGCCTGCGACCACAGGCCGAGCAGCCGGGCCGCGGCGATGCCGAGGACGACGGCGAGCAGCGGCGGCGCCAGCAGTGCCAGGGGTGAGCCGCGGTCGTTCACGGCGGCGGCGAGGCTGGCCGCGGCGAGCGCCACGACGACGCCGTCCGCGACGCCGGCCCGCCAGCCACCCCGCTCGGGGACGCGCCGCAACAGACCCAGGACCGGCCGGGCCAGGGTCTGCCGGCCGGCCAGGAGGGCGGCGGCCAGGCCCGCGACCAGGGCCAGGCCCGCGGCGGCGAACACCGGCCAGCGCACCTCGACCCGGACGCCGTCGGCGAGCAGCGCCCCGGCGGCGGCCTGCACGAGCAGCAGGCCGGCGGCGATCCCGACGGGCACCGCGGCGGCGGTCAGCAGCAGCACCTCACCCAGGCCGAACCTGGCGGCCCGCCCGGCCGGATAGCCACGAAGCTTCGCCAGCGCGATTTCCGGCGCCCGTTCCTCGGTCAGCGACGCGACGAGCAAAAAGAGCACAAACCAACACAAAAGCAGCAATGGTACGGCGATGACCGGCGCTGTCCGTCCGATGCTGGACTGGTCGGTGTCGATGTCGCGAAGGACCGCCGGGAGGGTGGTGGTCACCTCGAGCTCCTCGCCCCGCAGCCGGTCACCCAGGATCTGGATGCCGTCGCGGAGCCCGGCGACGTCGTCGAGCCTGATCCGGTCCGCCCGCAGCGGGTATTCCAGCCGGGTCGTCAGGGTCGCCGCGCGGTCCAGGCGCAGGTCGTCCTCGGTCATCGAGAACACGGCGTCGACCGTGGAATCGCTGGCGCTGAAGTAGGAGGTGCGGCCCCAGTACGCGGCGTCGCCGTCCTTCGGGGTGTAGACGCCCCGGATCGTGAAGGTCTTGTCATGCCCGCCGGTCGCCGGCCCCATGCGGACGGTGAGCCGGTCGCCGACCTTCAGGTTCTGGGCCGTGGCGGTGCGCCGGCTGACCGCGATCTCGCCCGGGTTGTCCGGGCAGTCGCCGTCGATCGTGAGGTGATAGCAGGCGTTGTCGCGGTACGCGAGCCGGCCGCTCACGTCACCCACCGCGATCTCGGTGTCGATGGCCGCGACCGGCAGGTCGAGCCGGTCGGCGAGCAGCTGGTCCTTGGCGAGCGCGGTGTTCATGGCCAGCCGGATCTCGGCGAGGTCCTTGAACGCGGCGCTGTCTGCGGTGCCCTTTGCCCCGACGGTCAGCCCGGTCGCGTCGGTGGACGCGGCGGACAGGCCATCGGTGAGCACGGACTGCTGCGCGGCACGGCTGTACGCGGGTGCGAGCACGGCCGCCGTGGTCGCCGTCACGGCGAGGAGGAAGACCACGAACGACCGGCCGGCCCGGTATCTGATGCCACGCAGCATGACGGTCCAGGCCGTCAAGATGTGCCCCCTGTGCTGGTCGAGCTGAAGGTTGACCCGCAGACCTTAGCGGCCGTTCGGCGCTTCGGTCATGGTCACCAGCTCTCCTGCCGCGGTGTGCGGATCCAGGTCACCGTCCGCGACCTGCCGCGCCAGGTCCGCCAGCACCGCACCGTCCCTGAGGGCTTCCATCCGGGCACGCAGCGTGCCCAGGGCGATCGCCTCGATCTCGGCGGCGGCCCGGCGCTCCCGCCGTTTCCGGAGCTCGCCGGTGTCCTGCAGGTGCTCCCGGTGCTCCGTGATCGCCGCCACGATCTCCTCGACGCCCTCGGCCCTGGCCGCGACGGCGCGCAGCACCTTGGGCCGCCACTGGCCGGGGGCCCGCTCGCCGAGGCCGATCATGCCCTGGATGTCGCGGTACGTGGCGTCGGCGCCGTCCCGGTCGGCCTTGTTGACCACGAAGATGTCGGCGATCTCCAGCACCCCGGCCTTGGCCGCCTGGATCGAGTCGCCCATGCCGGGGGCGAGCAGCACGAGGGTGGTGTCGGCGAGCCCGGCGATCTCGACCTCGGCTTGGCCGACGCCGACCGTCTCCACGACCACCGGGTCGCAGCCGGCGCCGTCGAGCACCCGCACCGCCTGCGGGGTCGCCGCCGACAGCCCGCCGAGGTGGCCCCGGCTGGACATCGAGCGGATGTAGACGCCGGGGTCGGTGGCGTGGTCCTGCATCCGGACCCGGTCGCCGAGGATCGCCCCGCCGGTGAACGGGCTGGACGGGTCGACGGCGAGCACACCGACCCGCTTCTGCTGCTTCCGGAAGATCCGGACCAGCTCGTTGGTGGTGGTCGACTTGCCCACGCCGGGCGAGCCGGTCAGCCCGATGACGTGGGCGTCGCCGGCGAACGGCGCGAGGGCCGCCGCGACCTGCGGCAGCACCTCGTCACCGTCCTCGACCAGCGACACCAGGCGCGCGACGGCGCGGGGGTCACCCTCCCGCGCCCTCGTGACCAGCTCTGGAACGTCCCGCGATCGGCGGATACCTGTCATGTGTTGAATGATCGCCGCTTCAGGACTTCGGCACCCGGAGCAGCAGCGCGTCACCCTGGCCGCCGCCGCCGCACAGCGCCGCGGCACCGAGGCCGCCGCCGCGGCGGCGCAGCTCCAGCGCGAGCGTCAGGGCCAGCCTGGCGCCGGACATGCCGATCGGGTGGCCGAGCGCGATGGCGCCGCCGTTGACGTTGACGATCGCGGGGTCGATGCCCAGGTCGGCGGTCGACTGCACGCCCACCGCGGCGAACGCCTCGTTGATCTCCACGAGATCAAGGTCGGCGGTGGACAGGCCGGCCTTGCCCAGGGCGTGCTTGATCGCGCTGGACGGCTGGCTGGTCAGCGAGTTGTCGGGGCCGGCGACGTTGCCGTGCGCGCCGATCTCGGCCAGCCAGGTCAGCCCGAGCTCCTCCGCCTTGGCCCTGCTCATGACGACGACCGCGCAGGCCCCGTCGGAGATCGGCGAGGACGTCGCGGCGGTGATGGTGCCGTCCTTGCTGAACGCGGGCCGCAGCTTGGCCAGGGTCTCGACCGTGGTCTCCGGCCGGATCTGCTCGTCGTCGGTGACCAGCAGCGGGTCACCCTTGCGCTGCGGGATCTCCACCGCGACGATCTCCTCGGCGAAGCGCCCGTCCTTCTGCGCGGCGGCGGCCTTCTGGTGGCTGGCCGCGCCGAACGCGTCCTGCGCCTCGCGGGTGATCCCGAGCCGGGCGACGTGCCGCTCGGTCGACTCGCCCATCGACACCTGGTCGTAGGCGTCGGTCAGGCCGTCCAGGGCCATGTGGTCCCTGATGACGACGTCGCCGTACTTGTAGCCCTGCCGCTGCCCGACCAGCAGGTGCGGGGCGTTGGTCATCGACTCCATGCCGCCGGCGACCACGATGTCGAACTCGCCGGCCCGGATGAGCTGGTCGGCCAGGGCGATCGCGTCGAGGCCGGAGAGGCAGACCTTGTTGACGGTCAGCGCCGGCACCGACATCGGGATGCCGGCGTCGATGGCGGCCTGGCGGGCGGGGATCTGGCCGGCGCCGGCGGTCAGCACCTGACCCATGATCACGTACTGCACCTGCTCGGGCGCGACGCCCGAGCGCTCGAGCGCCGCCTTGATGGCGACACCGCCGAGCTTGGTGGCGGGAAAGTCCTTGAGCGCACCGAGCAGTCGCCCCATCGGCGTGCGGGCGCCGTTGACGATCACCGATTGAGTCATCGGGAGGCCTTCCGAGAGATGGTTCACATCGCACCGTCGCGACTGAACGATTACTAGGGTTCAGACTATCGCCATGACCTCCTCCGACCCGCAGTTGGATATCTCACCCGTCGGCATCCTGCGCATCGACCACGTCGGTATCGCGGTCGCGGATCTCGACGTGGCGATCGAGTTCTATGCCCGCGTCTTCGGCATGCGCGTCGTGCATGAGGAGACGAATGAGGAGCAGGGTGTGCGCGAGGCGATGCTGTCGGTCGGGCCGGCCGACGACGGCGGTCGCCTGCAGCTGCTCGCCCCACTGAGCCCGGCCTCGACCATCGCGAAGTTCCTGGACCGCAGCGGTCCGGGCCTCCAGCAGCTCGCGTACACGGTGACCGACATCGATGCCACGAGCGCCGAGCTGCGCTCCCGCGGCGTGCGGCTGCTCTACGACGAACCGCGCCGCGGCACGTCGGATTCGCGCATCAATTTCGTGCACCCGAAAGACGCCGGAGGCGTACTCGTGGAGCTGGTGGAGCCGTCCCGAGCAGCTTCGAGCAACCACTCCTGAACCGCCCAGTGGACTTCTTCACAGGCCGGTTCCTGATTTAGCTACCGTTCAGTAACGTCCGGGTCAGGGCATCGAGATGTGTTGCCGATCCCCATAGGCACCCCGCTTTCCGGGGTCCCACCCTTGATGCCTTCATCCCTGACGTTAGGAGCCACCGGTGCAGCAGATCCTCGACGCGATCATGCAGGCGGAAGGTGCCGCGGACCCGGCGGCCGAGCTGCGCGCCGTGGCCGGCCTGCCGGTGCCCTCGTCGTATCGCGGCGTGGTCGTGCGCGCCGACGAGACCGACATGTTCGACGGCCTCGCCACCCGCGACAAGGACCCCCGCAAGTCCCTGCACGTGCAGGAGGTCCCCACCCCCGAGGTCGGCCCCGGCGAGGCGCTGATCGCGGTCATGGGCAGCGCGGTCAACTACAACACCGTCTGGACCTCGATCTTCGAGCCGGTCTCGACGTTCGGCTTCCTGCAGCGGTACGGCCGGCTCAACGACCTGTCGAAGCGCCACGACCTGCCCTATCACGTGGTCGGCTCGGACGCCGCCGGCGTGGTGCTCAAGGTCGGCCCGGGCGTGAGCAAGTGGAAGCCGGGCGACGAGGTGGTCGCGCACTGCCTGAGCGTCGAGCTCGAGGACGCCACCGGCCACGACGACACGATGCTCGACCCGCAGCAGCGGATCTGGGGCTTCGAGACCAACTTCGGCGGCCTCGCCGAGCTGGCCCTGGTCAAGGCCAACCAGCTCATGCCGAAGCCCACCCACCTGTCCTGGGAGGAGGCGGCCTGCCCCGGGCTGGTCAACTCCACCGCCTACCGGCAGCTGGTCTCCCACCACGGCGCGCAGATGAAGCAGGGTGACACCGTCCTCATCTGGGGCGCGTCCGGCGGCCTCGGCTCCTACGCCACGCAGTTCGCCCTCAATGGCGGCGCGACCCCGATCTGCGTGGTGTCCAGCCCGCAGAAGGCCGACCTGTGCCGGGCCATGGGCGCCGAACTGGTGATCGACCGCTCGTCGTACACCTTCTGGAAGGACGAGCACACCCAGGACACCGCGGAGTGGCGCCGGTTCGGCGCCGAGATCCGCGCCCTGACCGGCGGCGACGACCCGGACATCGTGTTCGAGCACCCCGGCCGCGAGACCTTCGGCGTGAGCGTCTACGTCGCCAAGCGCGGCGGCACGATCGTCACCTGCGCCTCGACCTCAGGGTTCATGCACCAGTACGACAACCGGTACCTCTGGATGAACCTCAAGCGCATCGTCGGCAGCCACTTCGCCAACTACCGCGAGGCATGGGAGGCGAACCGGCTCATCGCGCTCGGGCGGATCCATCCGACGCTGTCGCGCGCGTATCCACTGGACCAGACCGGCCAGGCCGCGCACGACGTGCACCGCAACGCGCACCAGGGCAAGGTCGGCGTGCTCTGCCTGGCACCCACCGAGGGCCTCGGCGTCCGCGACCCCGAGCTGCGCGCCCGGCACGAGCCGGCGATCAACCGCTTCCGGAACCAGTAACCGCGTTCCAGAGACTCCGCGACGGGACGGTCACAACGATGTGGCCTCCCGCCGCGGTTTATTTTGCCCGGAACCGGCAGAACGCCCACGTCACCCGGGGTGAAACCGGTCTCCACCGGCTCACCGTTCGGTGACCTTGAAGTGGCCGGACGGCTAGTCGACACGCCGACAAAGCGTGACAAAAACGTGGCGTGTCCTGCCACGGTGAAGTTGACCTTGTGACCATCTCGGATGAGTGCCGCTGCACCCTTGCGAAAGCCCCCCCGTGGTCTGCAAGTATGTGCCAATGCCCCAGCAGCAGTCCTCGGTTGACTTCTTTCAGAACGGCTCGGATCACGAAGAGCTGAGTGTCGTCCTGCGCGGTTACGACCGTGCGCAGGTCGACGCCAAGCTGCAGCGGATCAACGCGCAGCTCCAGCAGGCCAACCAGGCTCGCGAAGAGGCCGAGGGTCGCCTCGCCGAGTCCCAGCGGCGCATCCGTCAGACCGAGCAGCGGCTCGGCACGATGGAGCAGAAGCTGAGCGACACGAACAAGCAGCTGGAGGAGAACAACCGGCCGACGCTGTCGGGGCTGGGCACCCGGGTCGAGCAGATCCTGCGGCTCGCCGAGGAGCAGGCCAACGACCACCGGGGCGAGGCCAAGCGGGAGTCCGAGGGCATCAACTCCGCCGCCCGGCTCGAGGCTCGCGAGATCACCGACAAGGCGCGGGCCGAGTCCGCCGCCATGAAGGCGACCGCTGAGCGCGAAGCCGGCAACCTGCGCACCGCCGCCGAGCGCGAGGCCGCCGAGGTCCGGGTCCAGGCCCGGCGCGAGGCCGACACGCTGCGCGCCGACGCGGAGCGCGAGACCAAGCAGCTGCGCACGGCCACGGCGCACGAGGTGGCCGAGCTGAAGGCGACCGTCGAGCGCGAGGTGGCGACGCTGCGGGCCACCGCCGAGCGGGAGATCACCCAGCTGCGCGCCAAGGCCGCCCGCGAGGCGGAGGAGAAGCGCGCCGAGGCGACCAAGCTGCTCACCGACGCCCGGGACAAGCGCGACAAGGACCTGCAGTCCCTGGCGCTGGAGATCGCCGAGCGGCAGGAGAAGGCCGAGCGCGACGAGTCCGCCCGCCACGCCTCCGCGGTCGCCGCGACCCAGAAGCTGGTCGGCGAGGCCGAGAGCCGCGCCCGGGCCGCCGAGGACCGGGCCAAGGAGATCGAGCAGCGGGCCGAGGCCCGCCGGGTCGAGTCCGAGCGCAGCGCCGCCGAGACCCTCGAGAAGGCCAAGAACCTGTCGGAGAAGACGGTCAACGAGGCCCGCGCCGAGGCCCACCGTCAGCTCAGCGAGGCTCGCGCCGAGGCCGAGGAGACCACTCAGCGGGCCCGGCGCGAGGTCGAGGACCTCACCCGCCAGAAGGACGCGGTCACCTCGCAGCTCGGTCAGATGCTCTCCGGCCTCGCCGGGATCATGCCGTCGGTCCAGCCGCCGCAGCAGGGCGGCCCGGCCGACGCCAAGAAGGCCAAGTCCGGAGACGGCGACAAGGTCTCCGCCTGACGCTCGCGGGGCGCGGTGATCAGACCGCTTCTCGATCATTCACGGGGAGTTCGATCGCACGTCCCGTCATGCGCGGTGGGTAATTGCGCGTGGCGGGACGTTGCGTGTGAGGATGGGTGTTATGTCAGACGGCGACCTCTTCGACACGGGCCCGGGCGGCGTCTCTTCAGAGCCCGACTTCGAGACCGCACTGCGTGGCTACAACCGCGGCCAGGTCGACAAGTACTGGACGCAGTCAGAGAACGAGATCCATGCCCTGAAGCTGGAGAACGAAGAGGTCTGGGGTCAGGTCCAGGCGCTCGCGTCACAGGTTCAGGACCTGCAGATGGAGCTCGCCGACCTGCGCCGGCGCGGTCCTGTGGGCGACGTCTCGTTCCGGCACCTGGGCGCCCGGGTCGAGCAGATCCTCGGCCTCGCCGAGGACCAGGCCGAGTCGATCCGCGCCAATGCCGTCCAGGACATCTCCGGCCTGCGCGCCGAGGCCGAGCGACTGCTCTCCGACGCCCGCGGCCGCGCCGCCAAGGCCAACGAGGACTTCGAGCTCGCCCTCGGCGCCCGCCGTGCGGAGGAGGAGCGCTCGGTCACGGAGCGTCGCGCCGCCCTGGAGGCGGAGACCCGGGCGATCGAGGAGCGGGCCGCCGCAGGACGCGCCGAGGCCGAGCGGATCGTCGCGCACGCACACGCCGAGGCGCAGCGCATCACGGCCGGCGTCACCGCCCAGCTCGAGCAGGCCCGCCTCCAGGCGGAGCAGGAGCTGCAGGCGCTGCGGGCCGGCGCCGAGCAGCACTCGACGCAGGTCCGCGCCCAGGCCGACCAGCACGCCGCCGCCGCGCAGCAGCACGCGACGGCCCTCACGACCCAGGCGCAGCAGGAGGCCGCCGCGCTCCTCGCGCAGGCGCAGGAGCAGGCCGCCACCCTGACCGGCCAGGCCCAGGCTCAGGCCGACGCCGTCACCGCCCAGGCCCAGGCCCAGGCAGCGGCGGTCACCGCGCAGGCCCGGCAGGAGGCCGAGTCGGTCACCGCGCAGGCCCAGCAGGCCGCCGCGGCCGTCGCGACCAAGGCGGAGGAGGCCGCGGCCACCGTCGCCGCGCAGGCCGAGCAGCACGCCGCCACCGTCACCGCCCAGGCGCGGGAGACGGCCGCAACCGTCGCCGCGCAGGCGGAGCAGGCCGCGACCGCCGTCACCGAGCAGGCCGCCGCGCAGGCGAAGGCCATCGCCGACACGGCGGTGTCGAAGGCCGAGGCCGCGGCCGCCGAGGCGCACGCCGCCGCCACCGACGCCCACCAGAAGCGCACCGACGAGGCGGCCCGGAAGGCCGGCACCGAGGCCGCCGCCGCCCGCGCCGCGATCGAGCAGGAGCTGGCCGACCTGCGCGTCGCCCACGACGCCGAGCTCGCCGAGCTGCGTGCCACGGCGGAGCGGGAGCTGGCCGAGGCCGGCACCGCGGCGAAGGCCGAGGCCGATCAGCTCCGCGCCACCGCGCAGCGCGAGGCGGACGCGGTGCGGTCCGAGGCCGCCGCCGCTGCGACCGCCGCCGAGGCCGACGCCACGAAGGCCACCGCCGACGCCACCGCCGACGCCACCGCCGACGCCACCAGGGCCGCCGAGGCCTCCGCGCAGGTCACGAAGGCCACCGCCGAGGTCGCGGCCGTCACGGCGAAGCTCACCGAGGCGGAGGCCCGGCTGGCCGAGGTCCAAACGCAGGAGGCCACCCTCCGCGAGCGGCTCAAGGACGCCACCACGGCCGAGGCCCGCCTGGCCGAGCTGCGCGAGCAGGAGGCGGCGCTGACCGAGCGGCTCGCCGCGACCACCACCGCCCAGGACGGCCAGGAGCAGCGGGAGCGGGACGTCACCGCGACCGAGGCGCGCCTCGCCGAGCTGCGCGAGCAGGAGACGGACCTGACCACGCAGGTCGCGGCCGCCGAGGCGCGCCTGGCCGAGCTGCGGCAGCAGACCGTCGACGCCGAGGCGCTGAGCGAGAAGGTCGCCGCGGCCGAGGAGCGGCTGCGCCAGGCCGAGGAGCAGGCCGAGACGGCGCAGCAGCGGGCCCAGGAGATCGACGAGCTCGCGACCGCCGCCGGGACCGAGGCCGCCGAGCGTGCCGCGCAGACCGTCGCGGAGGCCGAGCAGGCCGCCGAGACCATCCGGGAGACCGCCCGCCGGGACACGGAGGCCGCGCCGGCGGCGAGCACGACCAACGGCAACGGCAAGGTGAAGGTCTCCGCGGAGTAGTCGAAAGTCCCTGTGCGCCGGGTGCAGAAAGCCGACACTCGGGTTGAGGACGTGGTGACGGATCACGTATCGTCCGCGGGTCTGCGCGGCGAGTCACGTACAGGGGGATCAGTGTGAGCAGCACGGAGCAGGTGCAACGAGACCGCCCCGGACGCCACACCGCTCCCCCGGCTTCGCCACGCCGGATCAGCGGTCGCATCATCGCGATCGGCGTGGCGGCCGTGCTCGTGGTGGGCGCCGGCATCTTCGCCGTCGTGCAGCTCACGGACGGCGGCGCACAGAGCCAGCCGGGCACCGCCGACGAGAAGGCCACCGTCATCAACACCGACGGCGCGGTCGTCGACGGGCAGCAGCTGACCACGGCGCTGCACATCAAGGCGAACAACGTCAAGGTGATCAACTCGACCGTGCGGCACAAGGGCACGGTGGCGATCCGGGTGTTCCCCGGCGTCACCGGCACCGTCGTGCAGAACACCGAGGTGTTCTGCGAGGCCAAGGGCATGGTCGGCGTCGGCAACGGCGGTTACACCGCGACGAAGGTGAAGGTCCACGGCTGCGGCACCGGCTTCCAGCACTACGCCGGCGCACCGGCGGTGGTCACGGACTCGACGGTCGACGACCAGCCGTACAAGGTGAGCTACGCCTTCTCGGAATCCGGCAAGAAGCACCCGACGGCCGGCGCCGGTCTCGTCGCGGGCCCGGTCAAGGCCACGAAGCCCTGGCCCGGCCCCGACAACACGGGGGTGCCGGCCGGGACGGAGCTCACCCCGTACACGGGGAGCTACGTGATCACGGAGCCCGACACGGTCATCGACGGGAAGATCCTCACCGACTGCGTCGAGATCAAGGCGAAGAACGTCACGATCAAGCGGTCGAAGATCAACTGCAAGAACGAGGGCGGGATGATCATCCGGGTCTTCGACGAGCTCGTGACCGACGCGAGCGTGCTCATCGAGGACAGCGAGATCACCGGTGACGGCGAGGGGCTCGGCATCGGCTTCGGCCACTACACGCTGCGCCGCGTCAACATGCACACCCTCAACGAGGGCCCCCGGGTCTCCGACGGCGCGGTGGTCGAGGACAGCTGGATTCACGGCCTGGTCTTCACCGACGAGAAGGACCACCAGGACGTCCTGCAGACGACCGGCGGCACCGGCATGATCGTGCGGCACAACACCCTCGAGGCGTTCAACCCGACGACCAACGACCCGTTCAACGCGGGCTTCCAGCTCGGCTCGGAGACCGTGGACCTGATCGACCTGCTCGTCGAGGACAACCTGTTCACCGGCGGCAACTACACGGTGAACCTGCGGCCGGACACCAAGGCGAACAAGGTCGTCTTCCGCAACAACGTGTTCGTGCAGAACAGCCGCTACGGGCCGGCCTCCAACGAGGACCTCCCAGGCGTCACCTGGGAGGCCAGCAACGTGTACCTCGACGGCGGCAAGCCCGTCACGCACGGGCCCTAGAAGGTCACCACGGACTTGGTCACGGTGTACGCCTCGGCGTAATGGGACCGGCACTCCATGCCGCGGATCCGGGCCAGACCGAGGAACACCTCGTCGTCCCACCAGTCGCGGGCCTTCTGCGACGGGAAGTGCTGGTGCAGCAGCGCGACCTTGCGCCGGCCCTGTTCGGCCGTGAGCGGCACGTAGGTGGTGCGGCGGGACAGGTCGCCGTCCCATTTCGGGATCTCGTAGTGCATGACGAGGGAGTCCCGGAACGCGGTCGAGGCGAGTGAGCCGAGCAGCCGGTGGTCCTGGTGCGCGTCGTCGGTCGACGGCGCGAGGACCAGGTCCGGGGTGCCGAGGCGGGCCGCCGCCTCGACGATCTCCTTGGTCGCGTTCCAGTGCGCCGGCAACCGCCCGTCGGGCAGGTCGTGCAGGTGGAACGTGACCGTGCCCTGCGACAGGAACGCTGTCGCGGCCGCGCGTGCCTCGGCCTGGCGGTCCGGTACCCCGGTCGCCAGGACGTAGTCGACGCGCACCCCCGCGGGCAGGGACAGCAGCAGCCCGCCGGCGGCGATCTCGATGTCGTCCGGGTGGGCACCCAGGGCGACAACGGACCGCACGCCGGCCAGCGAGAACTCGATCATGCGCGCTGCGTCGGGACCAGGGACGGGCGGCGGGTCGAGTCCCACAGCATCCACGGGCAGTTGCCGTGGTTGTAGGCCTCCTCCATCTCCGCGCGGTCCTTGAACGTGTCGACCGCGCGCCAGAACCCGTCGTACTGCTGGGCGAGCAGCTTCCGATCCGGGATGAGCCGGTCGAAGGCGTGCGGCACCATGTCCTCGCCGTCGCGCAGGACGTCGAAGATCTCCGGCCGCATGATGAAGTAGCCGCCGTTCTCCCAGGTCATCAGGTCGCGGAAGTCCCGGACCCGCGACACCGACCCGTCCTCGGACATCTCCAGGATGTGGTGCGTGGAGACCGGCGGCACGGCGAGCATGCTGACCGCCGCGGCGGACTCCCGGAAACGCTCCACCATCTCCGGCAGCGGCGCGTCGGTCAGCGTGTCGGCGTAGTTGGCCAGGAACATCGGCTCGTCCTCGACGTACTTGCGCACGCGCATGAGCCGCTCACCGATCGTGGCCTTGAGGCCGGTGTCGATGAAGGTGATGTTCCAGTCGGTGATGTCGGTCGAGAAGAGCTGCACGTCGCCGTTGCCGCCGACGAGGGTGAAGTCGTTGGACAGCGTCTCGTCGTAGTGCAGGAAGTAGTCCTTGACGACGGCCGCGCCGTAGCCGAGGGCGAGGACGAAGTCGGTGTGTCCGAAGTGGGCGTAGTAGCGCATGACGTGCCACAGCAGCGGACGGTCGCCGATCATCGCCATCGGCTTGGGCACGTTGCTGGTGCCCTCGCGCATCCGCATGCCGAGACCACCGCAGAACAGGACGACCTTCACAACAAACTACTCCTCGACGTCGAGTGCCGGGATCGGGTAGACCAGCTTGCCGCCCCACTCACGCACGTAGGACAGCTGCGCGCTGATCTCGGTGCGCAGGTTCCACGGCAGGACCAGGACGTAGTCGGGCCGGTCGGCGGCGATGCGCTCCGGCGCGTGGATCGGGATGTGGGTGCCCGGCAGGAACATGCCCTGCTTGTGCGGCGACCGGTCGACCGTGTATTCGAGCAGGTCCTCGCGGATGCCGCAGTGGTTGAGCAGCGTGTTGCCCTTGCCCGGGGCGCCGTAGCCGACGACCCGCTTGCCCTCGGAGCGCGCCTTCATGAGGAAGTCGAGCAGGTCGCGCTTGATGGTGAAGACCTCGTCGGCGAAGCCCTGGTGCCCCTCGAACGTGTGCAGGCCGGCCGTGGCCTCGGCGTCGAGCACGGCCTTGACGGCCACCGAGGGTTCACCCGCGGTCTCACTCCGCTGGGCGTGCACGCGCAGCGACCCGCCGTGGGTGCCGAGCTCCTCCACGTCGACGACGGTCAGCCCGCCCTTGGCGAGCGCCCGCGACGCGGTGAGCAGCGACAGGTACTGGTAGTGCTCGTGGTAGATCGTGTCGAACTGCCGGCGCTCGATCAGGCGGAGCAGGTGCGGGAACTCCAGCGTGACCAATCCGTCCGGTTTGACCAAGTTCGCCAATCCCTGACTGAAGCCGATAATGTCCGGAATGTGGGCATAAACGTTATTTGCCGCGACCAGATCTGCACGACCGTATTGTGCCGCGACCGATTCGCCGGTTTCCGGCCCGAGAAAGCAGACCTCGGTGCGGATCCCCTTTTCGCGGGCCACCGCCGCGACATTTCCGGCTGGCTCAACGCCGATCACGGGAATACCCGCGGCCACAAAGTGCTGCAGAAGGTACCCGTCATTACTGGCCACTTCGGCGACCAGGCTCTCGGCCGTAAGGTTGAGCTTCTCGATCATCGCGACCGAGTACTGCCGGGCGTGCTCCACCCAGGATGATGAATAGGAGGAGAAGTAGAGGTAGTCGGAAAAGATCTCCTCACCCGCGACGTACGCCGGGAGCTGCACCAACAGACACTCAGCGCAGGTGCGCACGTGCAGCGGGTAGAACGTTTCCGGAGCGTCGACCCGGTCCGCGGGCACGTAGCTCTCACACAAAGGTGACATACCAAGGTCGACGAAGGTCTCAGTCAGCTCGGCGCCACAGAGCCGGCACGAGACAACGGGCATGCGTCCCCCCAAAATAATCGTTGGCGCTAGGCTCCCAGCTATACCGCGGGAGCATGATGTGGACGCGTCAGCCTAAGGCAGAATCCAAGCCAAGAAGCTAGCGGTCACAGATGACTGCGGTTCAACGTCAGAGTAAGAAGTCCGACACACCACCGAGGGCACTTTCGGTCCCTCTTAGACTCGCCTTCCACCCGCCGAGCGTTCGGGAGCTTTGCCATGCGCGTACTCGTCACTGGTCACGACGGATATATCGGCAGCGTGCTGGTGCCGATACTCCGCCAGGCCGGGCACGAGGTGGTCGGTCTGGACACGGGGTTGTTCGCGGACTGCGTGCTCGGGCCGGCGCCGGAGGAGGTCAAGACGCTGCGCGTCGACCTTCGCGACGTCGAGCCATCCCACGTCACCGGGTTCGACGCGGTCATGCACCTCGCGGCGCTGTGCAACGACCCGCTGGGCAACCTCAACCCGGACCTGACGTATGACGTCAACCACCGCTCCACGATCCGCCTGGCGAAGGCCGCGAAGGCGGCCGGGGTGCAGCGGTTCCTCTTCTCGTCGTCCTGCTCGCTCTACGGCAAGGGCGCCGACGACACCCCGCTGGACGAGACGGCCGGCTTCCAGCCGGTGACGCCCTACGGCGAGTCGAAGATCCTCTCGGAGCAGGGCCTGCTGGAGCTCGCCGACGACGACTTCTCGCCGGTGTTCCTGCGCAACTCCACCGCCTACGGGTTCTCCCCCCGGCTGCGCGGCGACCTGGTCGTCAACGACCTCGCCGCGCACGCGCTGCTCACCGGGCAGGTCCGGCTGCTGTCCGACGGCAAGGCGTGGCGGCCCCTGGTGCACATCGAGGACATCTCCGCCGCGTTCCTGGCGTTGCTGGAGGTCGACCGGGACCGGGTGCACGCCAAGGCCTACAACATCGGCAAGAGCACCGAGAACTACCTGATCCGCGACGTGGCGACGCTCGTGTCGGAGGTGGTCCCGGGCAGCGAGGTCACCTTCGCCGAGGGCGCCGGCACGGACCTGCGCAACTACCGGGTCACCTGCGACCTGATCGCGGCCGAGGTCCCCGAGTTCCAGCCGAAGTGGACCGTCAAGCTCGGCGTCGAGCAGCTGATCGAGCAGTACCAGCGGCACGGCCTGACCATCGAGCAGTTCGGCAGCGAGACCCACCAGCGGATCAAGCGGATCAAGGCGCTGATGGCGGCCGGCAAGCTCGACAACAACCTGCGGTGGGTGGCATGAGCGCCGACCGTCTCTGCGACGCCTGCGGCGAGGAGCGGCTGGTCCCGTTCGCCGACCTCGGTGACATCCCGGTCCTGTGCGGGGTGCACTGGGAGGCGCACGGCGACGCCGTCGCGTCACCCGTCGGCAAGATGGAGCTGGCGCACTGCCCGCGCTGCGCCTATGTGCGCAACATCGCATTCGAGCAGGACAAGCTCGTCTACGACACGACGATGGACACCAACCTGCACTTCTCCCCCGCCTTCCAGCGGTTCTCCGCGGACCTGGTGCAGAGCCTCAGCGAGCGGTACGACCTGAGCGGCAAGCTCGTGCTCGACATCGGCTGCGGCCAGGGCGAGTTCCTCAAGGAGCTCACCCACGTCGGCGGCGCCACGGGCGTGGGCTACGACGCGATGTACGCGGGCGAGATCGGCACCAACGGCGCGACCACGTTCCACAGCGGGCTCGCCCCACGCGGCAAGGGCCTGCCGGCGTACGACTTCTTCACCTCGCGGCACTGGTTCGAGCACCTCGACGACCCCCACGAGTTCCTGGTCGACCTGCGGGAGCAGGCGAAGGGTCGCGAGGTCTTCGGCTACGTCGAGGTCCCCGACGCGGTGTACGACCTCGCGACCGCCGGCTGGGAGGTCATCTACCCGCACGTGTCCTACTTCGACGCGTACTCCCTCGCCAGCATCTTCGGCCGGGCGGGCTGGACGGTCGAGTCGACGGGGACGCTGTTCTCGGGGATGTTCCGCTACATCGAGGTGTCGGCCAACCGGCCCCGCGCCGGCGGTCACGTCGCGCACACCGGCGAGCTGCCGTCGATGCGGGCCCGGGACAAGCAGCTCGCGGCGATCGCCGGCTTCGCGGAGCGGCACCACGCCGAGCGGGAGCGCTGGCGCACCACGATCGCGCAGCTCAACACCGACGGCGCCCGGCCGGTGCTGTGGGGCGCGGGCTCGCGCGGTGTGCAGTTCCTGACCCTCGCCGACCGCGAGCTGGGCCTGCACGGCGTCGTCGACCTCAACCCGCGCAAGTGGGGCCGGTTCCTGCCGGTCACCGGGCACCGGGTGGACCCGCCGTCGACGCTGACCACGCTGCAGCCGAAGGCCGTGGTGATCACCAACCCGGCGTACAAGGAAGAGATCGCCAAGTCCCTCGCCGACCTCGGCGTGACCGCAGAGATTCTGGTGGCCTAAATGCCCAGGGTGTCCATCGGCATGACGACGTACAACGTCGAGAAGTACCTGCCCCTGGCGATCGAGTCGATGCTGGCCCAGGACTACCCGGACTTCGAGATCGTCGTGTGCGACAACCTGTCGACCGACGGCACCTGGGAGATCCTGGAGCGCTACGCCGCCAAGGACCAGCGGGTCCGGGTGTACCGCAACCCGGAGAACCTCGGCGAGGCCGGCAACTTCCGGCGGGTCGTGCAGCTGGCCCGCGGCGAGCTGTTCCGGCTCGCCGCGCACGACGACCTCGCCGCGCCGACGCTGATCAGCCGGTGCGTGGAGGCGCTCGACGCGCACCCCGAGGCGATCCTGGCCTTCCCGCAGACGGTGCTGATCGACAGCGACGGCAACGAGATCGGCCCGTGGGACGACGCCATGGACACGTCCACGCTGCGCTCGCGCGGCCGGGTCAGCTGGTATGCGCGGAAGTGGAACCTGTGCAACGAGGTCTTCGGCGTGATCCGCACCGACGTGCTGCGCAAGACCCGGCTGCTCGGGCCGTTCCTGTCCAGCGACGTGCGGATGCTGCACGAGCTGGCGCTGCGCGGCGAGTTCGTGCAGGTGCCGCAGCGGCTGTTCTTCCGCCGGATGCACGCGACCAACACGTTCGGCGCCCAGCGCGACACCGACGAGGTGCTCGAGTGGCTGGAGCCGGGTGCGGCCAAGGGCAAGACCCGCAAGCGCAAGCCCGCCTCGGACCAGAGCCACCACACCAGGATGACCTGGGAGATCACCAAGGCGCTGATGAGCAACGAGCTGCCGGTGACCGAGCGGGCGGTGGCCACCGGCGCGTTCCTGACCTCCTGGGGCACCCGCCGCGGCCGGGCCAAGCTGGGCCGGATCCGCCGCTCGATCACCCGCACCCCGATCGCCCCGCCGCCGTGGGAACAGCCGCAGCAGCAGCCGACTGACCAGCAGCCGCAGGCCTAGGAGTCCGCATGAGTCAGAGCGTCGACCGTACCGTCGATCCGCTCGACCGCACCGTCGACCTTGACAGCACCGTGGAGATCAGCGCGCTGACCTCGGCCGGTGTACCCGCCGGCGGGTACACCGTCCCGGCGCCGGAGGAGGACGCCGAGGAGGCGCCGCGCAAGCGGCTCAAGTCCGCGATCTTCTGGTCGTACGCGCTGACCGCGGGCCGCCTGGGCACCACGACCATCGTCACGTTCGTGCTGGCGAAAATGCTGGGCCCGCACGCGCTGGGCGTCGTCACGACCGCGCTCCTGTTCGTGATGATCACGCAGATGCTGCTCCAGCAGACCCTGCTCACCACGATCATCCAGCGGGAGAAGCTCGACCCCGACCACCTCGACGCCGGGTTCTGGCTGGTCATCGGCGGCAGCCTCGCGCTGACCGGGATCGCCGCCGGCCTGGCACCGCTGTGGGCGTCGTTCAACGACCAGCCGCAGCTCACGAGGCTCTGCATCGCGCTGACCCCGATGATCCTGCTGCAGGGCCTGACCGTGGTGCCCGAGGCGATCCTGCGCCGGAAGATGACCTTCCGGCCGCTCGCCATCCGCACGCTCGTCGCGACCGCGGTCGGCGGCGTGGTCGGCATCGCCATGGCGTTCGCCGGCTACCAGGCCTGGGCCCTCGTCGCGCAACAACTGGTGACCGGCGCCGTCGGGGCGGCCGTGCTGTGGACCGTCACCGACTGGCGCCCCCGCTGGCGGCTGCCGCGCCAGGCGGCCAAGGACCTGTGGGGCTTCTCGTCGCAGACCGCGCTCGGCGGCGTCGGCGTGTTCCTCGCGATCCGCATGGACGTGCTGGTGATCGGTAAGTTCTTCGGCGCGAACGCGACCGGCCTCTACCGCATCGCGCAGCGCCTGCCCGACATGCTGACCGAGGTGACCAGCCGGTCGCTGCAGCAGGTGTCGCTGCCGGAGCTGGCCCGGCTGCAGAAGAAACCGGTGGAGCTGGGCGACCGCCTCGCCAAGATGCTGCACGTGTCCGCCGTGACGGGGCTGCCGGCGCTGGGCATCCTCGCCGCCACCGCGAAGCCGCTCGTCGCGCTGCTCGGCCCCGAATGGTCGCCGGCCGGGACCGCCATGCAGCTGCTGTGCATCGTCGGCATCGTCAACGTGTACGGGGTGCTGCTCGGCCCGGCCCTGCAGGCGGTCGGGCGCCCCGGCATCAACACCGCGCTGTCCTGGGTCCAGCTCGCGGTCGGCGTCACCACCTTCTACTTCATCGGGCAGTGGCTCAACGGCTCCCAGGACGACCGGGCGCAGGTCGCCGCGATCGCGATCGGCATGGCCGCGGTCGAGCTGTCGATCACGATCCTGATGATGTACATCACCTTCGCGCGGGTGCTGAAGGTCAGTTCCTGGCAGATCCTCGGTCCGACCATCCCGGCGTTCCTCGCCGGCTCGGCGGGCTTCCTCATCCCCTTCTTCATCGACCGGTTCGGCCTGATCAGCGGGCCGTGGCTGCTGAAGTTCGTGGTTTACGGCGTGCTGGCCACGGGCATCTCCGGCGGTCTGCTGCTCGCCCTGGACACCCGGACCCGGGGGATGGTCATGCGGAAGGTTCAACCCTTGCTGGAAAAGAAGTTCGGAACGAAGTAGGAGCGGTCTTGCTGTTCGACGAATCCAACCGCCTGCGCCCCCTCGCGCACGCGGTGATCCCCGGTGGTGCGCACACCTACGCGAAGGGCGACGACCAGTTCCCCGAGGAGTCGCCGGGCTTCATCGTCCGGGGCAGCGGGTGCCACGTCTGGGACGCCGACGGCAACGAGTTCGTCGAGTACGGGATGGGGCTGCGCTCGGTCACGCTCGGCCACGGGTACGCACCGGTCGTCGAGGCCGCGGCCCGGCAGATGGCGCAGGGGTTGAACTTCAGCCGCCCGGCGACGATCGAGCTGACCGCCGCGGAGCGGTTGCGGACCGCGCTCGGCGTGCCCGACCGGATGGTGAAGTTCGCGAAGAACGGCTCCGACGTCACGAGCGCCGCGGTGAAGCTGGCCCGCGCGTTCACCGGGCGGGACCTCATCGCGATCTGCGCCGACCACCCGTTCTTCTCCACCGACGACTGGTTCATCGGCACGACCGGCATGCCCGGCGGCATCCCCGGCGCGATCCGTGACCTGACCGTCCGGTACCGCTACAACGACCTGGCGAGCGTCGAGGCGCTGGTCGCCGAGCACCCCGGGAAGATCGCCTGCCTCGTGCAGGAGGTCGAGACGACCGAGCCGCCCGCGCCGGGCTTCCTCGCCGGCCTGCGGGCGCTGTGCGACCGGCACGGCATCGTGCTGATCATCGACGAGATCATCACCGGGTTCCGCTGGCACCTGCGCGGCGCGTCGCACGTGCACGGCGTCCAGGCGGACCTGACCAGCTACGGCAAGGCGCTCGGCAACGGCTTCGCGGTCGCCGCGCTCGTCGGCCGGGCCGACATCATGGCGCTCGGCGGCCTGCGGACGGATCAGGAGCGGGTCTTCCTGCTGTCCACCACGTACGGTGCCGACACGCACACCCTGGCCGCGACGATGGCGGTCCTCGACGTGTACGAGCGGGAGCCGGTCATCGAGCACCTGCACCGGCAGGGGCGGCGGCTCGCCGAGGGGGTCACGGCGGCCGCCGCGGCGCACGGGCTCCAGGACTTCGTCGGCGTGGCGGGCCGCGACAGCAACCTCATCTACCTGACCAGGGACGCCGACGGCGAGCGGTCCCAGCCGTTCCGGACCCTGTTCCTGCAGGAGCTGATCCGCCGCGGCGTGATCGCCCCCTCGTTCGTGGTCAGCTACTCGCACACCGACGCCGACATCGACCGCACCATCGAGGCGGTCGACGGCGCCCTGGCCGTCTACGCGAAGGCGCTGAGCGACGGCGTCGAGGCGTACCTGGTCGGCCGCGCCGTGAAGCCCGTCTTCCGCCCTTACGTCTGAGGGGTACACCCGTGGTCGCCGTCGTCGAAGAACGGGAAGCAGCGGTCAAGGGCGGTATCCGCCCACCGGTGAAGGCAGTCCTCGTCGTGGGCGCCCTGGTCGCCGGGACGGCCGCCTCGATCCTGCGGCAGCCGGGGCCCGGCGCGCTGGACACGATCTGGGCCGAGGACGGCGAGATCTTCCTGACCCAGGCCGTGCGCGACGGCGCCGGGGCGTTCACCACCTCCTACGCTGGCTACTACCACCTCGTCGCCCGCCTCGTCGCCGGGGTCGCCGCGCTGCTGCCGCCCTCGCAGGCCGCGGCCGCGCTCGCCATCGGCGCGGCGTTCGTCACGACGGTCTTCGCGATCGCGGCGTATGCCCTCAGCGGGGAGTACATCTCCTCGACCGTGGGCCGGCTGGTCGTGTCGGTGCCGGTCGTGGCGCTGCCGATGGCGCAGGGCGACGTGCTGAACTCCCCCGCGAACCTGCACTGGACCGGGCTCTACGTGCTGTTCTGGTTCCTGCTGTGCCGGCCCACCTCGACGACCGGCAAGGTGCTCAGCTGCGCCGGGATCGTGCTCGTGGTCGGCAGCGACATCCTCACCGGCGTCTACCTGCCGCTCGTGGCGTTCGTCCTGTGGTTCCACCGGGACCGGTACGCCGTGGTGAAGGCGGTCGCGTTCGCGGTGCCCTTCGCGGTGCAGGTGCTCGGCCTGCTGACCGGGGCGAGCGAGCGGGAGGGCCTGGCGCCGGACCCGGTGCGGGCGGTGACCGGCTTCGTGCTGCGCGCGGTGCCCACGGCCCTGTTCGGCGAGCGGTGGGTCGGCCAGTCGATCAGCACCCGCGGCCTGCTCTTCGGTGCGCTCGCGTGGCTGCTCATCGGCGCCGTGCTGATCCTGGCGCTGCGCAAGGTCGTGCGTCCACGCTGGACACTGGTGATCGCGGCCGGCGCGCACAGCGCGCTGGTCTACCTCGCGCCGGTCGCGCTGAGCGGCATCGCCACCCCCCGCTACAACGTGGCGCCGGCACTGCTGCTGCTGGTGACCCTCGTCGCACTGCTCAACGACGTGATCGGCGTGCGGGTCCTCGCGGCGCTGCTGCTGGTGGTCTGCGCGGTGAACTTCCGGGTGGACAACGCCCGAGCGGACGGGCCGGACTGGCACACCGGGTTACAAAGGGCTGAGACGGCCTGCGCGGCCGATCCAGCCGGCACCGCGACGGTCGAGGTGACCCCGCTCGCGGCACCCGGATGGCACGTTGCGCTGCCGTGTGACTATGTCGACAGAAAATGACCCCGTAGCAATGCGGGCATCGTCGGACAAGCAATTATCAGGCGAACTATGATCCACTCCAGAGTTAAAGCCTGAATTTCCTCGACCGTTCGGCCAGGCTTGCCTGGCGGAACGACGGAGGTCGTTGCACCACGGAACGAGATTCATGTTTAGCAGCCCGCAGGTACGCTGAGCTGCGCAACAGGAGATCACTTCTGTCCGTTTCGCAACATTAGTACCATATTTGTATTTCGTGTTTTTTGTTGTCATTGAACGCGCGAAGCGGCATTTCATGTTCCGTTAAAAGAGGCATGTAAAGAATGCGACACGGCGAGATTGCCAGTGCCCACTTGCCTCCTACACGCGTTATCCGCCAGTGTCGCTAGGCGACTGCCAAGGGGGCGCCGCGATGATTATTCTCCGGGAGCAGGGTCGGTCATGAAGGTTGGCGTCATCGGCTGTGGTTACTGGGGAGCGAAGCACGTCAGGGTGCTCTCATCGCTCCCCGAGGTGTCACTGGTCGTCGCTATCGACGCACAGACGGAGCGGATCGAGCCGTTGCGCCGGATGTATCCGAGCGCGCTCTGCGTCACCAGCCTCGACGAGGTGATCGACCTCATCGACGCCGCGATCATCGCCACACCCCCGCGCTCGCACGCCCCGCTCGCCAAGCGGCTGCTCGCCGCCGGCAAGCACGTCATGGTCGAGAAGCCGATGACCGCCTCGACCGAGGAGGCCCGCGAGCTCATCGCGATGGCCGACGAGGCCGGGCTGACCCTCGCCACCGGGCACACCTTCGAGCACAACGCGGTGGTCAAGCACCTGCGCGACATGGTCGCCGCCGAGGAGCTCGGCAAGATCTACTACATCGACACCGCGCGGCTGAACCTCGGCCTCTACCAGCCCGACGTCAACGTCGTCTGGGACCTGGCGCCGCACGACATCTCGATCATCAACATGGTGCTGGACAGCACGCCGACCGCGGTGAGCGCCTGGGGCGCCAGCCACGCCGGCACGCCCTTCGAGGACGTCGCCTACTTGCGGCTGGAGTACGGCGCGATCGGCGCCACCGCGAACATCCACGTCAGCTGGCTCGACCCGTCGAAGGTGCGCCGCGTGACGGTGGTCGGCAGCCAGCGCATGGCGGTCTACGACGACATGCTCGACGAGGGCCGGCTGCGCATCTACGACAAGGGCGTCCAGGGCGCCCCGCTGGACGGCACCGTGCCGATGTCGTACCGCTACGGCGGCATCACCGCGCCGCACATCCCGATGACCGAGCCCCTCGGCGAGGTCGACCGCGACTTCGTCCAGTCGGCGCTGTCCGGCCGCACCCCGCAGGTCGACGGCCGCCGTGGCCTCGCCGTCGTGGAGGTGCTCGAGGCCGCGGCCGAGTCGATGGCCACCGGCCGCACGGTCGAGATCTCCCAGCCCGCCAACGTCTGACCCGTCCTCTCCTCGAACGACCCGAAACGAAAGGACCCCACGTCCGTGCGCATCCCGTTCAATGACCTCGCCACACCGCACGCGTCGATCGTCGAGGACGTCGTCGCGGAGGTGCGCGCGCTGGCCGGCAACTCCCGCTTCATCGGCGGGCCGGCCGTCGAGGCCTTCGAGCAGGACTTCGCGGCGTACTGCCGCACCACGCACGCCGTGGGGGTCGCCAACGGCACGGACGCGATCGAGCTGACGCTGCGGGCGCTCGGTATCGGCGGCGGCGACGAGGTCCTGGTGCCGGCCAACACGTTCATCGCGACCGCCTCCGCCGTCGCGGCGACCGGCGCCACCCCCGTCTTCGTCGACGTGGACCCCGTGAGCCTCCTGGTCACGCCTGCCTCGCTGGAGGCCGGCAAGACCGAGCGGACCGCCGCGGTGATCCCGGTGCACCTCTACGGGCACATGGTGCCGCCGGCCGACGTGCTGCCGTTCGCGGCCAGGCACGGGCTCGCCGTGATCGAGGATTCCGCGCAGGCACATGGCGCCAACGCGCCGGCTGCCGCCCAGAATGAGGCTCTGGATGAGAAGGTGCGGGCCGGGTCCTACGGCGTCGCTGGAACCTTTAGTTTTTATCCGGGCAAGAACCTCGGCGCCTGGGGCGACGGCGGAGCGGTGGTGACCGACGACGCGCAGCTCGCCTCGCGGATCCGGTCACTGGCCAACCACGGCCGGTCCGAGGGGACCGATCACTACGAACACCGCTACATCGGGCGCAACAGCCGGCTCGACGCGTTGCAGGCGACCGTCCTGCGCCGCAAGCTGGCCGACCTGGACTCAGCCACCGGGCAGCGCCGGCGCGTCGCGTCGGTGTACGCGGAGGCACTCGCCGCGCACGGCATCCCACTGGTGGCACCGCTGCCCGGGGTGGACAGCGCATGGCACCTGCTCGTCGCGCGGGTGCCGGGACGCGAGGCGGTCCGGCGCCTGCTGGACGAGGCCGGCATCGGCACCGGGGTCCACTACCCGGTTCCTTGCCACCGGCAACACGCATACGCTACCGACCAGACCGTCAGCCTTCCGGCGGCCGAGCAGGCCGCCGCCGAGATCCTCTCCCTTCCCTTCTTCCCCCACCTGCGGGACGAAGAGGTCGCCTACGTCGCGGACCACCTCGCCAAGGCGATCGCCGCGCTCTGATTTCCGTCAGCTCGCTCGTTCGTTGTCGCACCAACGCACAGTGAGGAGGTGTCGCTGTTGACCGCATCACAGGCCGTCGACGCTGCACTGAACACCACGCCGTCCTCGGCTGACTCGGCTGAGGACGCGTCCGATGACGCCACCGTCGTGATCTCGTCCCTGCCCCAGCCGGACACCGCGCCCATCGGCGGCGAGCTCGAGATCCCCGACGACGCCACCGTCGAGATCCCGATGCCGCAGCGGGTCCTGCGCAAGGTCGGCAGCGGCTGGGGCCTGATCCAGGGGCACCGCGAAGGCCGCTCGCTCATCCCGAAGCGGTCGCTGCGGCAGCTCGCGGAGGGTCTCGTCGCCCTGGCGATCCTCGCCGCACTGTCGCCGGTGCTGCTCGTGGTCGCGCTCGCGGTCAAGTGGACCAGCGAGGGACCGATGCTGTTCCGGCAGGAGCGCCTCGGTCTGCACCGCAGCACGTTCAAGATCATCAAGTTCCGCACGATGAGCAACAAGAACAGCGACGCGCAGCACCGCGAGTTCGTCAAGAAGATGCTCACCTCCGACGACGACGTCGACGGCGGCGAGCAGGGCGTCTACAAGCTGGTCAACGACCCGCGGATCACGCCCATCGGCGGCTTCCTGCGGCGCACCAGCATCGACGAGCTGCCCCAGCTGTGGAACGTCGTGCGCGGCGAGATGTCCCTCGTCGGCCCGCGGCCGGTCCTCGCCTGGGAGGCGGACCTGTTCCCGCCGGAGGCGGAGCGGCGCTTCGCCTGCCGGCCCGGCATGACCGGCCTGTGGCAGGTGTCCGGCCGCAGCACCCTGGACTTCAAGGCCGCCCTCGAGCTCGACGTCGTATACGTCGAGAAGAAGTCGGTCTGGTATGACATCTCGATCCTCTGGCGCACGGTCGGAGTGGTCTTCAACCGATCGGTGGCACGGTGAGCAATCCAGTCGCCGCTCGTCGTAAGGGCAGGGTGGCTCAGTGAAGGATCCGCGACTCCACGTCGTGATCGCGGTGGCGAATCTGCCGGTCGAGCGGGACCGGCGGGTCATCCGCGAGGTCAAGGCCCTGGAGGCGGCGGGCTACCGGGTCACGGTGATCTGCCCCCGGGGCGTCTCGAAGATCACGCAGGTGCCGGGCACCGTCGACGCGAAGGTCCGCTCGTACAAGATGTACGAGTCCTCCGGCGGCGCGGTCTCCTTCGCCGTCGAGTTCGCCTGGTCGTTCGTGTGCATCGGCTGGCACCTGATGGCCGCGGTGATCCGCGACAAGGCCGTCGCCGCCCAGGTCTGCAACCCGCCGGACGTCTTCTTCCCGCTCGCGCTGCTGATGCGGATGCTGGGCCGGCCGTGGGTCTTCGACCACCACGACCTGTCCCCCGAGGTGTACCAGGCCCGCGGCGGCCGCCCCGGCTCGCTGCTGGACAAGGTGCTGCTGCGCTTCGAGAAGTGGTCGCAGCGCGCCGCCTCGGCGGTCGTGTCCACCAACGAGTCCTACCGCGAGCTCGCGATCAGCCGTGGCGGCTGCGACCCCTCCCGGGTGGTGGTGGTCCGCAACGGGCCGTCGGCGTCCGAGGTCAAGCCGGTCGCCTCCGCTCCCGCCGAGATCGACGACCACACCATCGTCTACCTGGGCGTCCTCGGCGCGCAGGACGGCGTCGACAACGCGATCCTGGCCGCCGAGCGGCTGGTCGACCTGCGCGGCCGGCTCGGCTGGCGCCTCGTCGTCGCCGGTGACGGCGAGTGCCTGGAGAGCCTCAAGGCGCTGACCGTGGAGCGCAAGCTCGAGGACGTCGTGGAGTTCACCGGCTGGCTCGGCGTCGAGGAGATCGACCGGCTGCTGCGCACCGCTTCCGTCGGATTACAGCCAGATCCTCGCAGCGCGCACGCCGAGGTGTCGACAATGGCCAAGACCGTCGAATACCTCGCCCGGGGACTGCCGGTCGTCGGTGTGGACATGCGGGAGACCCGGCGCAGCGCCGGTGACGCCGGGGTCTACGTCGAGCACGGCACCCCCGAGGAGTTCGCCGGCGCCCTGCACCGACTGCTGGACGACCCGGTGGCACGTGCGTCGATGCGCAACGTCGCGCTCGCGCGGTTCCGCAACACCTTGGCCTGGGAACACCAGGCGGCGGCTTATGTCCGGCTATGGGACGAGTTGCTGTCCACCCGCCGTGAGAGGTACAAAGCGGGGTCGGCGATCATTCGACAAGCCGCACCCGCAGACGTCAGTCAGGCAGAGCAACGACAGTGATGCGCGCAAATGAATACCGCCCGACCGGCGACCGCGCTTGTGTGAGGGGATGACGTGGACCTCTGGGATCTCGCCAAGCTGATGGGTCGACGCTGGTATCTCATGGCGCCGATGATCATCTTGACCCTGGCCGCGACCAGCTGGGCGCTGCTCACCATCAAGCCCGACTACACCTCGACCGGTCAGATCATGCTGATCCCGCCGGCCGACCGCACCCCGTTGACACCTGCCGAGCTGCAGTCGACCAACACCTGGGTCGAGGTCGGCGAGGACATCATGGCCAAGGCCCTGTCGATCTCGCTGAACACCAACCAGACCCACAAGGAGATCGAGGGCGAGGGCTTCTCCTCGAGCTTCGAGGTCGCCGCCGAGGACCGCTCCAGCATCCTCACCGTGACCGCGACCGCGACCACCGCCGCCGCCGCACAGGCGACCGTGCAGCGCCTGCAGAAGCAGATCACCCGCGAGGTCGACGAGATGCAGGCGCGCTACAAGCCCAAGGCGGGCCGCGCGATCAGCACCCAGGTCCTCGACGCCGGCGACACCATCGAGGTCGTCTCCTCGAAGGTCAAGCGCGCCGCCGTCGTCATCATCGGCGTCGGGTTGCTGCTCACCGCCGCGGTGACCATCGTCGGTGACAACATCCTGCGCCGCCGGGCCCGCGCCCAGGCACTGCGCCGCCAGCAGGCCGGCGACCTCGAGTCCGGCGACGACGCCGACGTCATAGCCGACACCGACCGGTCGCCCGGCGGTCGCGTCAACGGGACGGGCAAGGCGGCCAACGGCAGCGAAGTCGTCGCGAAGCAGGACGAGACGGCCGTGATCACCGTCGGCCGGATCAAGAGCACCGTGGCGAGCAACAACGGCAACGCCAATGCCAACGCCGCCGGGCCCGGCCTCACGGTGGCGTACCGGCAGGCCGAGGTAGCCCCGGACGACGACCGGCGCGGGGTCGAGCCCGACGACGCGACGATCATCCTGCCGCTGGGCAACACGCCGTGGGCCGGCCGGGAGGGTCGCGACAAGGACGCTGAGGCGCGCAACCGTTGACCTCCAGCACCGTGGCGGGCGAGAGCCGCACGCGTAGCCAGGCGCCACCCGCTGCGGTGGCGCCGGATGACCTGCGGATCTTCAAGCGCAAGCCGAAGCGGAAACGGGTCCAGGGTTACCGCCCGTCGCCCGACCTGCTGCCGGTCCTGATCGACGAGCGCACCTACGCCTCGCGCCGGCGGCGCAGCCACATCGACGCCGCGTCGCTGCTCGTCCTGGTCGTGATCCTGATCCAGCTGCTGCCGTCCCGACTGGTCGTGCCGGACCTGACCTCGGTCGGCCGGCCCGGCCTGCTGATCGGCCTGCTGCTGGCCGTCTGGTGGATGCTGTCCAAGCTGCACCCGCGCCTGGCCATGATCGGCCCGCAGCCGATGCGGTGGGCGTTCGTGGTCTACGCGCTCACGCTGCTGCTGTCCTACGCGGCCGGTCAGTTCCGTGGCCTGCCCGTGCTGGAGGCCAACTCCGCCGACCGGGCCCTGCTCGGCGCCCTGGCGTTCATGGGCATCGTCTTCATGACCGCCGACGGCGTGCCGACCCGCGAGCGCCTCGACGACGTGCAGCGGGTCCTGGTCTACTGCACCGGGATCAACGCCCTGCTGGGCATCCTGCAGTTCGTCACCAAGAAGGACCTCACGCAGAACATCGTCATCCCCGGCCTGACCCTGCAGGGCGAGCTGGTCGGCCTCGCCGACCGCGGCGGCGGCGGCCTCATCCGGGTCGCCGGCACCACGGGGCACTTCATCGAGTTCAGCGTGGTCATGGCGTTCGCGGTGCCGCTGGGCATCCACTACGCCCGCTACGCCAAGACGAAGCTCGAGCGCCGGATCTTCCTCGTCGCGACGCTGCTGATCGCCGGATCGATCCCCCTCGCGCTGTCCCGCACCGGCATCCTCGCCGTCGGCATCGCCCTGCTGTGCATGTGGCCGGCGTGGAGCTGGCGCTTCCGCTTCAACGTCGTGGTCATCAGCCTGGGCCTGCTGGGCGTGCTGTCCGTGGTCCGGCCCGGCCTGCTGGGCACGCTGCGGTCCCTGTTCAGCAACGCCGAGGACGACCCGAGCATCAAGGGCCGCACCGACGACTACGCCATCGTCTTCCAGTACGCCTCCGAACGGCCCTGGCTGGGCCGTGGCACCGGCACGTTCATTCCCGAGCTGTACCGCTACCTGGACAACCAGTGGCTGATGACGCTCATGAACAACGGCTACCTCGGCATCGCCGGGATGGTGGTGCTGCACTTCTCCGGCGTGTTCCTCGCGATCATCGCGTTCCGCCGGGCGGAGAATGAGGTCGACCGTCACCTGTGCGCGGCCATCTCGGCCGTCCCGCTCATCGCGGCCCTCACCGGCCTCACGTTCGACTCGTTCTCGTTCAGCACCTTCGTGGTCGTGCTCGCCCTGCAGCTCGGCGCCGCCGGCGCGATGTGGCGCTTCACGCACCCGGCCCGCACCACCCGCGGCGCCGCCGTCGGCGCTCTCCAACGCTGAATCTGGAGTTTTCGGTGATCTCAGTCGTCATCGCCGCCCACAACGAGGCGGCGGTCATCGGACGCTGCCTCGACGGCATCCTCGCCCCCGACATCGACATCACCGTGGTCGCCAACGGGTGCAGTGACGACACGGCCGCGATCGCCGCGAGCCGCCCCGGCGTCCGCGTCATCGACCGCCCCGAGCCGGGCAAGTCGGGCGCCTTGAACGCCGGCGACGCGGTCGCCACCGGCTTCCCCCGCATCTACCTGGACGCCGACATCCCGCTGACCGCCGCCGATCTGCGGGTCTTGGCGGCCTTTTTGTCCGAGACGCCCGGCCTGCTCGCCGCCACCGCGCGCCGGGCCCTGGACACCCGCCGGCGCCCGCTGCTGGTGAAGGCGCACAGCGCGATCAACGGCCGGCTCCCCGCGTACCGCGACGCGCTCTACGGCCGTGGCGTCATCGCACTGTCCGCCTCCGGCCGGGCGAGGTTCGACACCTTCCCCGAGGTGGTCGCCGACGACCTGTTCCTCGACGGCCTCTTCGGCCCCGGCGAGAAGGCCGAGACGCCCGCGGTCGTCGCCGTCGTCGAGACGCCCCGCCGCACTTCGGATCTCGTGAAGCGTTTGGCCAGGGTACGGGCGGGTAACGCGGCTCTGCGCGCCGCGGGTGCCGCCCGTCCGGCGGCGCGCTCCTCGTGGTTGCGCGACGTGGTCGTCCCGAGGCCCTGGCTTCTGCCGGCGGCGGTGGGCTACGTTGCGCTCACCGTTGCCGCGTCGCGCGCCGCCCGCCGCCGCGACGTCGGATGGGGCCACGACACGTCCACCCGCGGAGCAGTCGGAGCACAACAGTGAGCCTTGATCCAGTCGTCAGCGTCGTCCTCGTCTCGTACAACACCCGCGAGCTGACGCTCAAGAACCTCGCGGGCCTGCAGGCGGCCACCGCCGTGCCGATCGAGATCATCGTGGTCGACAACGCCTCGACCGACAACTCGGCGGCGGCGATCGGCCACGCCTACCCCGAGGTGCGCGTCCTGCGCCAGCCGGAGAACCTCGGCTTCGGCAACGCGGTCAACCTCGGCGCCGCACGCGCCACCGGCCGCTGGATCCTGCTGATCAACCCGGACACCGAGCCGGTCGGCGACGTGATCCGCACCCTGGTCGAGTTCGCCGGCAGCCACCCCGAGAACCGCATCTACACCGGCCGGACGCTGCGCGCCGACCACACCGACGACGGCCACTCCGTGCACGCGCTGCCCAGCCTGTGGGGCTACACCTGCTTCGCCACCGGCCTGTCGTCGCTGCGCCGGCAGTCGGCGCTGTTCAACCCCGACGAGCTGCCCGGCCTCGACCGGGCCATCGGCGGCGAGGTGCCGGCCGTGTCCGGTTGCCTGCTGCTCATCGACCGGCCCCTCTGGCAGCAGCTGGGCGGCTTCACCCCGGACTACTTCATGTACAGCGAGGACATCGACCTCAGCGCCCGCGCCCGCGACCTGGGCGCCCGCCCGGTCCTCGTCCCGGAGGCGCAGCTGCTGCACGTCGGCGGCGCCGCCTCCAGCACGGTCAACAAGCGGATCATGGTGCTGCGGGGCAAGACCACGTTCGTCCGCCTGCGCTGGTCGCCCGGCCGGGCGAAGGTTGCCCGGCTGCTCATTTCCGCCGGGGTACTGCTCCGCGCCGCCGGCGGGGCGAGCTGGCGCGAGGTATGGCGCCAGCGGGCGACGTGGCTGGCCGGCTGGCCCGCGCCGGGCGGCGCCGCGGTCATCCCCGCGCAGGCCGTGCCGTCCGAACCGGCGGCCACCCGGTCGGGTTCTCAGCCGTAGGTCGGGTTTCTCAGCCGTAGGTCGGGTTTCTCAGCCGTACCGTGGGGCGCTGCGGCTGCGCTGGATGTTCGGCGTGCGCCGCTCGCGGGCGCGCCAGCAGCCGGTGTGCCAGTGCCGGCGGTCGGCGAGGTCGCCACGGCCGTCGGCCGGCCAGGACACCAGGTGCGGCACACCCGGGGCGATCTCCTGGTCACAGCCGGGGCAGCGGTACGCCTTCGTCGCGGCGCTGGCCGGAATGTTGCGGACCTGCCACTCGCCGTCACTCCACGTCTGCACTCCTTCGACGCCGCGCTTGACCCGTTCGAGATCGATCGGCTCGGGCGCGGCGTCGCGGCGGACGTGATTGCGACGTGGGCTCACACTTCCAGCGTACCGATGATCACCGCTTGGAGTAGTCGCGGAACCCGCGGCCCACTTTCCGGCCCAGGTAGCCGGCGGTCACCAGGTGCTCCAACAGCGGCGCGGGGGCGAAGCCGGGCTCGCGCAGCTCCAGGTACAACTCCCGCTGGATGGCGAGCGAGACGTCCAAGCCGACCACGTCGAGCAGCTCGAACGGCCCCATCGGGTAGCCACAGCCGAGCTTCATCGCGTAGTCGATGTCGTCCGCGGTCGAGTACGACGCCTCGACCATCTTCACCGCGTCGTTGAGATACGGGAACAGCAGCGCGTTGACCACGAACCCGGACCGGTCGGCGCACACCACCGCGTGCTTGGCGAGGGCCCGGCACACCTCGGTCGCGGTGTTCACGGTCGCGTCCGACGTCCGGATCGTGCGGACCACCTCGACCAGCCCCATCACCGGCGCCGGGTTGAAGAAGTGCAGCCCGATCACGTCCGCGGGGCGCTCGGTCGCGACCGCGCACTCGATCACCGGCAGGCTCGACGTCGTCGTGGCGAGCACGACCCCCGGCTTGCAGATCTCGTCGAGCGAGGCGAACAGCGCCTTCTTCACCGACAGCTCCTCGACCACCGCCTCGACCACCAGGTCGACGTCATTCAGGTGGTCGATCGTCGCGGACCACGTGACCCGCCCGATCGCGGCGTCCCGGTCCCGCTCGGTGAGCTTGCCCCGCACCACGCCCTTGTTGAGGCTGGTCTTGAGCCGCTCGCACACCTGCGCGGACTTCTCCGCGCCCCGGGTCACGGACACGACCTCGAACCCGGCCTTCGCGAACACCTCGATGATGCCCGTCGCCATCGTGCCGGAGCCGACCACGCCCACCTTCGCGATGTGCGTCGGCCTGCCGCTGTCGTTGCTGGTCGCCGGCGTGAGCTCGTCGGCCACGACGACCGGCGACCCCGGCTTCTCGTACGTGTAGAACCCCCGCCCCGACTTCCGCCCGAGCAGCCCGGCCGTCACCATCTGCTTGATCAGCGGCACCGGCGCGTGCCTGCGGTCCCGGCCGCCGCGCCGGTACATGGTGTCGAGGATCTCGTACGCCGTGTCGAGCCCGATCAGATCCATCAGCGCGAGCGGCCCCATCGGCAGCCCGCACCCGAGCTTCATGGCCGCGTCGATGTCCTCGCGGGTCGCGTAGCGCGCCTCGACCATGGAGACGGCCTGGTTGAGATACCCGAACAGCAGCGCGTTGGCGATGAACCCGGCCCGGTCCGTGATCGTCACGTCCACCTTGCCGAGCCGCTCGCACAGCGCCTCGATGTCGGTGACCACGTCCTGCGACGTCACCACCGTGCGCACCACCTCGACCAGCTTCATGATCGGCGCCGGGTTGAAGAAGTGCATGCCGATGACCTGGTTCGGCCTGGTCGTGGCCACCGAGATCTCCGTGACCGACAGGCTGGAGGTGTTGGTCGCGAGAATCGCCTCGGGCTTGCAGACCCGATCCAGCTCGGCGAAGATCCGCTGCTTGAGGTCCAGGTGCTCGGGCACCGCCTCGATCACCAGGTCCACCTCGTGCAACGCGTCCAACCCCACCGCGAACGTGACCCGCCCGAGCAGCGCGTCCCGGTCGCCGGCGGACAGCTTGCCCTTGGCGACGGCCCGGTCGAGCGACCCGCGCATCGTCACCTCACCCCGGTGCAGCGCCACATCACTGATCTCGACCGCGGTGACGGCCACCCCGCTGCGGGCGAAGACCTCGACGATGCCGGCGCCCATGGTGCCCAGCCCGACCACACCCACGGAACCAAACTCGCGCCCCATCGCACGACCTCCCTAACGACCGCTCAGGTTACTGGCGAGTCTCCCATGCCACCCCCACCCAGCGCCCTGTGGGATTTCTGGCTGTGCTGGCCGGGGGCTGCGCCACCCCGCAGCCCCTCATGCTCGCTGCGCTCACACAGCCGCGCGTTCCGCGTTGGCTGGGATCGCGTATACGCGCCCATCCCGTGGCCGGCCGCCCGCGGTCCACCTGCCACCACATCCGCCCCACGATCCGTGCCCGTTTGCAGGGCTCCCCGACGGGCGGGCCACCATGATCGAAGGTGCGCACCGGTCGCCCCGATGACCACGGAGCGCCTTCGATCATCGCTCCATGATCGAAGGCGCGGGTCGGGACGGAAGGGCGGAGCGGGCGAACGAAGATCGCCGCCCGAACCGCGCGAAGCGATGGCAACAGCGACCGGGCCACAGCGATCGGTAGCAGCGACCGAGCAGTGCGTCATGTTCGGGGTGCGGGGCCGAGTCGAACACCGTCCGGTGCGGGACCGTTGTCGTGATCACGGGCATTTCGATGGCACCTGGGCCTGGCGAAGTTCCAGCGTGAGCGCAGCGATGAACCATGAACGAACCTCGACCGAAGCTGGACGGATCGGGCTGTCGCTGCCCGCTGACCGGCGAGGGCGGCAATCGGCAGTGGCCGGCACCCGGCAACCCGGCGAGCTGCCACGAGCCGACGCCTCCGGCGGCAGA
>NZ_BONQ01000039.1 GCF_016862795.1 Dactylosporangium siamense
TGATGACGACCAGCACGCACGGACCGCAACCAGGACGCCTGCCACCATGGTCCGATGAGTCGCGAGGAGCAGCCCGCCTGGACCGCCGTCGTGCATTTCCGTGGCGGGTCCGTCCCACCCCCGTGGCACCACGAGTGGAGCATCACCCTCGGCGCGACCGGCGACGCCCGACTCGACTACCGCCCCGACTACCGCGACCCGACCTGGACCTACACCGCGCCGGTCGACACCGGAACGCGCGAGGCCGTCTGGGCCGTGGTCCAACGGCAGGAGCCCGCGCCGCCGCCCCACCCGGGGGCACCGATCGGCGGCGACAGCAGCTGGGCGGTGACCACGATCGGCGAAAGCAGGATCATCGCGGGCGGCCTGGCGACCCGGGAGCTGTTCGGGCTGCTGCGCGCGCGGTTCGGGCCGGGCGTGTGGGACGAGATCGCCGAGCGGCGCAAGCGCTACATCGCCGAGCACCCGCGCACGCACGAGAGCGGGGCATCCATGTGGGACACGGGCCCGGCGCCGTTCTAGCCGCTGGTGGGAGACGTCGGGGCGGGGCCGCAGATGAAGTGGGGCTCCGGGTCGTAGCGCCAGGCGAAGCGCTCCCGCCGGATCTCCTTGCCGTCCTGCTTGAAGACGCGGAAGGCCTCCTGGGTGAAGCCCGGCAGGCCGTCGGTCGGGTTGCAGTCCGGTTCGCGCAGATACGTGGTCGTCGGCTGCACGGTCTTCGTGCGGGGGCCGTACTCGGCGGTGACGTCCCAGCGCTTCGTGCCGAACAGGGTGACGGTGATCGACGTGTCGGTGGTGGCGGTGTCGATGAGCACGCCGGTCGGGGAGTCGTTGCGGAAGCGCAGGTCGAGGGACGGGAACACCACGGTCGCCTCGATGACCGACGGGTAGCGGTCGAAGTAGTAGGTGTGCGGGCGGTGCTCCACATCCTGCAGGCCGGCGTAGAAGACGGCGTTGAACAGGGTGGTGGCGACCTGCGACACGCCGCCGCCGGGCGAGTTCTTGATCTTTCCGTCCTCGATGCCGGGGGCGTCGACGTATCCCTTGGCGTGGGTGCGCTGGCCGACGTGGCCGTTGAGGGAGAACGTCTGGTCCGGCAGCACGACGGCGCCGCGCAGGGCCTCGGCCATCGTGCGGATGTTGATCACGCGGGACTGGCCGGCGTCGAACTTCGTGGTGAACGTGGACAGCTTCTCCCGGATGCCGAGCCCGCCGAGCTGGGTCGAGGACACGGCGGCCGGCTTGGCGGTCAGGCCGACCTCGACGCGCCGCGGGGTCGCCGAGGTGCGCAGCGCGGCCAGGATCGCCGGGGTCGCCGCGGCGAGGTCGACCTGCTGGCCGTCGACCTGGGGTTTGACGACCGGCCGGTCCTGCTCGACGGTGAACGTCGCGTCGGTGGCGGCGACCTCGACCTTGGTGAAGGACGGCACCGCCTTGCGCAGGGCGGCGATGTCCAGGGACGGCTGGACGAGACCGTCGGCGTCGGACTCCAGTTTCAGCGCGGCCGCGATGGCGGGGACGGGGACGGTGACCTCGCCGCGGGGCGTGCCGAGGACCAGCGGCGCGGCGACGGCCGGGGTCGCGAGGTCCGCGAGCAGGCGGTCGACGTCGGCCTTGGTGCTGCGGGGCACGAGGTCCACGACGGGGAAGTCCACGGTCTGCCGCCGCAGCCAGCCCCCCTCCATGATCGCCCCGATCCGGTGGCGGTCGATGCCGCGACCGCTCACCGGATACACGGCGACCGGGCGCTGCTTGTCGAACCGGACCGCCGGCAGCACCGGGGCGTCGCCCTGGGTGCCGAGGTGGGCCATGAGCGCCTCGTACAGGCGGGTCGCGTCGGCGTGCACGACCGGTTCGACGGTGATCCCGCCGTGCAGCCACGCGAACGGCCCGGGCGTCGCCCGCACGGCCCGGTCGACGGTGGCGTCGACGTCCAGGACCAGGCCGACGGCGGCGGGGTCGACCACGGCGCCGGACGCGCCCACGCGGACCGGGACCGGGGCGGCGACCCGCTCGCGCAGGGTGTCGCGCAGCAGCCGCACCGCGTCGGCGCGGGAATGCCCGCCGAGGTCGACGCCGAGGACGCGCACGCCGCGGTCGACGTCCTTGGCGTACGTGCTGACCGCCGTGACGAGGGGCACCACGACCAGCAGCGTCACGGTCGCGGTGAGCCGTCGCCGGCGGCGGGCCCGGGCGCGCCGCACGATGGGCGGCACGACGGGACGCGTCTGCGGTGCGGTGGGTGCCAGCCGGCGCAGTCGGGACAGCAGGTCCGTTGCCATACAACAGACCATGCCCGATTTGTACCCTCTGTCGGACTCGATCGGCCCCGATGTCCCCCAACGTGTCACTGTGATGGCGCCGCGTGCTGCGGGTATGCCGTTCTCGGCCGTGAGCAGCCACCGGCAGCGACACTGATGGCCCTCGCTGGCAGGATGTACGGGTGCGGCAGTTCCGGATGTTGGCCATGCGCGTGCGCTCGCCCGAGGCGAGTGCCGCACTGACGCATGCCGCCCGCCGGATCGACCTGCCCGTCGCCCAGCTGCCCGGCGACCCGGCCGAGGTCACGGGCCTGCGCTCCGCCGACGGCGTCGCCTGGCGCGCGGCCGGCGGCTACCTGACCACCCTGATCGCCGCCGGCGCCGACATCCGCCTGCACGGCGCGAGCCCCAGCTGGTTCGCCGGTCTCCCCCGCGACGTCACCGGCCGCGACATCCGCCTGGTCAGCGTCGGCGAGGCGCCGGACCTCGTCGGCTCCCGCCCCGCCGTGGCGAAGCTCGCCGACGAGAAGCACCCCGCGTTCTCCGCCGCGTGGGTGCGCAACGCCGACGACCTGCGCAACCGGCTGCGCACCGCCCGGCTGCCGGCCGACAGCACGCTGATCATCATGGATCACTGGCTGGACCTCGCCTCGGAGTACCGGGTCTTCACCATCGGCCGCGAGCCGGTCGCCTGGTCGCCCTACGTGGTGGAGGGCGAGGAGTGGAGCCCGACGCTGCGCCACCACCGCGCGTCCTGGCACGACGAGGCGGCCACGTTCGTCGCGCTGATGCTCGCCGACCTGCCGCACGAGGACGTCCCGCCGACCGCCGTCATCGACGTCGGCCGCACCGAGTCCGGCGACTTCGCGGTCCTCGAGGTCAACAACGTGTGGAGCTCCGGGCTCTACAGCTGCGACCCCGACGGGGTCCTGCGCGCCGTGCTCGCCGCCAACGACCCCGACTGCGCCCCCCGCTGGCGCTGGCAGCCCGCCCCGGCGCTGGGCGCCTGACGCGTGTAGCCCTGGGCGCACAAGGTCCAACGGATCATGAGGGCGCGCGGCGCAGGTTGCGGACCGGGCGGATGAGCAGCACCGCCGCGCACACCCCGACGGTGACCGCCGTGGCCAGCAACAGCAGGTCCCGCGGCGCGACCACGGTCGCCACCGGGCCGACGAGGGCCTGACCGACCGCGACCCCGGAGACCGAACCGGCCACCTCATACGCGGTCACCCGGTTCAGCACCTCCGGCGGCACCAGGGTCTGCACGCTGGTGGTCCACATCACCGACCAGAACGCCCACGAGAACCCGCCGACGATGTGCCCCGCGATCAGGACGCCGAGCGATGGTTCGAGGGCGACCGACAGCGGGATGGCGGCGAACCCGATCAGGACGGTCCCGCCCGCGGCCAGGGGACGCGCGGGACGGAACCGGATCGCGACCAGGCCGCCGAGGACCGTGCCGCAGCCGAGGCCGGCCATCGTCCAGCCGTAGGCGGCGTCGCCGAGGCGCTCGCCGATGAGCCGGGAGCCGAGCGGGATGTACGGGCCGAAGACGAACAGCCCGAAGAACACCCACACCACGATCACCGACCACATCCAGCTGCGGGACCGGAACTCCGTCCAGCCGCGCCGCAGGTCGGTCAGGACCGTGGTGCTGTTGCCGCGAACCGTGACCGAGACCCGGATCAGGGTCAGGCACAGGCCGCTGAGCAGGAACGTGCCGGCGTCGAACAGGTACACCGCGCCGGCACCGGTCAGCGTCATCAGCAGCCCCGCGAGGACCGGCCCACCGAGCTGCGTCGCCGCGTCGGCGATCTTGAGGGTGCCGTTGGCGCGCTGCGGGTCCTTCGCGACCAGCGGGACCATGCCGTTGACGCCCGGCTGGAACATCGCCGCCGCGACCCCGGCGAGGGCGGAGGCCACCAGCAGCAGCCACAGCGGCGGGGTGCCGGCGAAGAAGGCGACGGCGACCGCACCCTGCGTGACGGCCCGCACCACGTCGGCGCCGATCATCATGGCCCGCGCGCCGATCCGGTCGGCGAAGACCCCGCCGAACACCAGGAAGCCCACGAACGGCGCCGTCCAGACGGCAAGAACGTACCCAACGCCGGAGACGCCGTAGATCGCTCCGACGGCGAGCGCGGCCGCGACCGGCATCATCGCGTCGCCCAGCAGCGACACCACCCGGGCCGCGAAGTAGAACGAGAAATCCCTGGTCCAGAGCCGTGGCGTGACGTCGCCGGCCGGCTGTCGAACGATGATCGCGGTCATCCGAAGTGCTCCATGATCGTCAATCATGGTGGGGTACCGGCGGATGTGCAGGCGCCCTGCACGACATCATTGGGTACATTCGTGCCATGCCCAACCGCGTCGTCGCCGTCCTCGGCCCGGTCCAGGAGATGTACCCGGTGACCTGCGCGTCCGCCGTCTTCGGCGACCACGGCCCGGACATCCCGCGCCACTACGACTTCCGGCTCTGCACCGAGCGTCCCGGCCCGGTCCGCACCACGATGGGCGTCGACGTCGTGGTCGAGGACGGCCTCGAGGCGCTCGCCGACGCCGACACGGTCCTCGTCGCCGGTTGGTGCCCGCCCGCGTCCGCGGACCTCGACGCCGCGGTCCTGGCCGCGCACGCCCGCGGCGCCCGGATCGTCGCGATCTGCTCCGGCATCCACGTCCCGGCCCGCCTGGGCCTGCTGGACGGCCGCACCGCCGCCGCGCACTGGGAGGCCGCCGGCGAGCTGAGCCGGCACTACCCGACCGTCCGTGCCGACGGGACCGTGCTCTACGTCGACCACGGCGACGTCGCCACCGCCGGCGCCACCGCCACCACCGTCGACCTGTGCCTCAACCAGGTCCGGCGGGAGCACGGCGCGGCCCTCGCCATGCGCATCGGCCGCCAGCTGTCGGCGGCACCGCACCGGGAGGGCTGCCAGCGGCAGTACCCGGCGCTGCCGACCGCCGGCCCGGTCCCCGACTCCCTCGCCCCGCTGCTCGACTGGATCGCCGCCAACCTGGGCCGGCCGATCTCCCTCACGGACCTGGCCGCCCGCTCGGGGATGTCACCGCGGACCCTCAACCGTCACTTCCACGAGCAGCTCGGCATCTCTCCCGGCCGCTGGCTGCTCGACCGCCGCATCGCCAGCACCCGCGCGATGCTGGAGGAGACCGACCTGCCGGTCGAGACGATCGCCGAACGCGTCGGCCTGTCCTCCGCCGTGAACCTCCGCCGCCGCTTCCGCGCCGCCGTCAACACCACCCCGGCCGAATACCGCCGCGCCTTCCGCTGAACTCCAGTGATCCGGTAGACCTTGCGCACCCAGGGGTGCACAGGGTCTACCGGATCACAAAAAGCGGGCGCGGACGCGGAGGAGCCAGTCCTCGGCGACCCGCTCGTCCGGCTCCGCGGGCAGGACCCCCGCAGTGGCGTCGAACGCCGCCTCGTAGTCGGCGAGCATCCGGCGGGCAAGCTCGATGTCACCGGCGGCGACCTGCTCGCCGAAGTCGAGGAAGCGCTGCGGGTCGTCGAGGCGGATGCGGATCTCGCCCGTGGTGTAGGCGGTGTGGCCCTGCCAGCACAGCCGGAGCAGGTGCCGGGCGTGCTTCGCGGTGCGGTGGCGGGTCTCGGAGGAGAACGAGCCGTCGCCGCGGGACTCCAGCTTGCGGAACTGCTGGGTGGCGTAGCCGAGGTACGCGTCGCGGATGCGCTTCGCGGACAGGAACGCGGCCCGGATCGCGATCAGCTCGTCGCCGAGCGGGGTGCGCGTCTCGTACAGCTCGGCCGGCAGCCACATGAGCTCCGAGACCGTCGGGTTGCCGCCGAGGGCCAGGGAGCAGTACTTGCGGGCCTCGTGGAACGTGACGTCGGGGTGCGTGGTGACCCTCGACTCGGTCGGCTGCCGCAGGCCGTGGAACGCGACGGTCGGCGCGGCGAACACGCCGAGGCGGTCGATGTCGGAGCCGGGGCCGGCGAGCCCGTAGGCGGTCGAGCCGACGATCCCGGCGAGCAGCACGTTGTCCGGCGTCATGATCTCATTCTCCCCGACCTGTCATCGAGTTTTACAAGTCGCCGGCCGGCAGCAGCGCGCGCACGCCCAGGGTCGCGCGCAGCGGGTCGTCGTCGTCCATGTCGTCCACGACACAGGCGGTGCCGAGGAACTCAGCGCCGACCTCGAGGACCATCTCACGGGCCGCGCCGGCCTGCGCGCCGCTCTCGATCCAGTCGTCGACGCACAGCACCCGGTCACCGGGCCGGACCAGTCCACGCCGGAAGCTCATGATCCCGCCGCCGCCATGGTACGAGGACGGCAACGCCCGCCGCACGAACGCCGGATCCGACCCGAGCGCGACCCGGTCGTTCTTGCGCACCTCGACGAGCCCGACGCCCAGGTGCGCCGCGACGAGGGCGCCGACGAGACTGCCCCGCGACACCGGACCCGCGACCAGCGTCGGCGCGCCCGGCACCAGAGCGGCGAGCGCGGCCGGCAGGTCCCGCAGCACCACCGGATCCCGCCACCACTCGGTCACGTCCGCGTATGCCACGCCGGGCCCGCCCCGCCAGTGGAACCCGACCTGCAACCGGCCCACGAGATCCACCACGCCGCCGACGCTAACAGCCGGCGAAAACGCGGCCGCGCGGAGCCCGTCACGCCCGTACGATCCGTCGCGTGCGTGGCCTGCCCAGTCAGTACCGACCGAAGCCGTACCGCAAGGACGCGTTCGTCCACGTCCACTGGTGCTGCGCCGCCCTGATGACCGCGGCCTCGGCCCTGATCACGGTGGTCGAGCCCGCGTTCTGGTCGGTCTTCGGGCTGGTCTTCTTCGGTCTCAGCCTGGCGCTGGCCGAGGCGACCCGGCGGCAACGCCTGGACGACAAGGTCCGCAACCGGCTCGACCCGTTCCTGGGGCGGCTGCGCCGCGGCGACGTCGACGGCTACGGCTGGCTGCTGCGGGTCCTCGCGACCATGGACGGCCGCACGCCCAGGGCCCGCCGCCGCAGCCGGGTCGCCCTAGCCGCCATCACCGCCGACGAGCGGTTGCTGGACGGCCTGCTCGTGCACTGCCGGCGCCACCAGCTCAGCGTGGCGGTCTTCGCCGAGCGACTCGGCCGGCGGGGCACCGCGGGCCTCACTCCGGTGCTGGCGAGCCTCCACCCGGACGGCCACGCCCGCCAGGCCGCGGTGACCGCCATCGGCCCCCGGCTGCACCCCGCTCACCTGCCGTTCCTGGTGGAGCGGGCGGTCGACTGGGTGCCCGAGGTGCGGGCCGCCGCGCACCAGGTGCTGCGGACCGGACTCGGGCGGCGCCCGGATCTGGAGCTACCGGCCGGACGGGCCTACGCGCGGGTCGCCCGTCGCAAGCATGCGCCCGCCCTCTCGCAGCTGATCGACGGCGCTGGTTTGAAGGTCCGGTGAAGGGGGCGGTCACCACGCCGGCGGGCCGGTAGCGTTCAGGTCACCGGGAGACGCCGTGTTCCTCCTCGACGTCGGCGCGCGGATCGTCTTCTTCACGTCGAGCGCCGATCACGGCTGACCGCCGCGCGACGACCCGGCGATGGACGCGCCGGGCGACGCCGGACAGGACCGGCACCAGGATCCACCAGGCGTACGCGTAGTGGGTCACGAACGACATGGGGATCGACAGCAGGAACGCCGCGGCGAGGGAGCCCGAGGCGATCAGCGCGCCCGTCGTCACGCCCGGCGGGGTGCCCTCGCGGAACAGCCCGTGCCGGTGGATGGTGCGCACCATCGCCATGAACAGCAGCGCCGCGACCACCTGCACCCCGGCGTAGAAGGTGAACCGGGCCTGAAACGCGCCGTCGCCGTTGAGCACCTTCGTCGCGAACGGCATGATGACCTGCATGAGCAGCCACAGCAGGGTCAGGATGCTCAGCTTGCCGCCCATCGTCTCCACGTAGCGGAAGACCCGGTGGTGCCCGGACCAGTGCGCACCGATCACGACGAAACTGATCAGGAACGCCAGGTATTCACCGCGGTCCTCGGCCACGCTGTGCAGCAGGTCGCGGTTGGTCGCGCCCTCCGGCACGGGCAGCTCCAGCGCGAGCAGCGTGATGGCGATCGCGATGACGGCGTCGGAGAAGAACGTGAGCCGTTCCGCCGCCACCGCCTTCGCGACCACGACGGTCTCGGTGTCGCTCATGGCGCCACACACTACTGCGTGCGCACGAACCCCCTGGGCGCCGAGGGGATCGCTGGGATCCGGACCTTCAAGGAAGGCGAGTAGCGGTCGGTCACCTCGTGCCAGCGGACGATGCCCGACATCCAGTCCTGCAGCCGCACCACATAGGCGTCGATGCCGGCCCGGGCGGTGTCGGACAGGTCCAGGTGCGCGCACAGGGCCGGTAGCTCCACCGCGACGATCCGCTCGAACTGCCGCATCCGCGCGGTCATCAGGTCCCGCACGATCTCGGCGGCCTGCGACCGGGAGACGTCGAGGAAGTTCTCCACGACGAGGACGATGTTGTGCAGCTCCCCCTCGAACTCGATCTCCTTCTGATACGAGTACAGGTCGTTGACGAAGCACGCGTAGTCGCTCGCGGCTGCCTCGAGGTTCTGGATCGAGCGGGTCCCGTAGACCTCCGGCGGGACCTGGCGGCCGGTGCGGAACCGGGACAGGCTCATCGTCAGATCCGAGCCGAACGTGCGGCGGCGCATCTCGATGTAGTCGACGGGGTCGGGGATGCGCCGCTCGTGCTGGTTCTGCAGCTCCCACACCCAGCTGTCGAGCATGACGTCGACGGTGGCGCGGAACTCGGCCCGGTGCCCGGATTCCATCGGCGCCGCCGTGCGCCGCCACAGGTCCTGCAGACCTCGTTCGAGCGGGTTGGTCGGGACATCCGACGAATCCAGAGCAAGCGGCATGAACGACTTCAGCCGCGCGACCTGAGCCCGGGCCCCGGACAGGTCCCCAGTCGCGCCGTGCACCTGCGGGAACCAGTCGTCGCCGTAGGTGCCCCAGCTGAGCCACTGGGTGCCGAGGTCGAGCTCCTCGGCGGACCCGTCCGGGTTGATGGCGCCGCCGCAGACCGCGAAGTCGAACCCGGCCAGCATCCGCTCCGTCCACACCGACGGTGCCTTGACGGCCGGCGTCGCGGGCCGCGGCACGGGCTCGAAGAAGCCCATCTCGCGCGACCAGGAGATGACACTGCGCCGTGCCTGCTCCAGATGAGGACTCTGCCGCGACTGGTACGGCAGGTACAGCTCCGGCACCGGCAGCGGGCCGACCTGACGGAAGGGGCTCAGGTCGTAACGGCGGGCCCGCGAGGCGATCGCGAGCCGGGCCGCCGACGTGCCGATCCCACGGGGACCGCCCAGCCGCGCGCCGCCGTTCATGTAGCGGCTGGAGCGCAGGTGCCACTCGTGCCCGCCGGCCTGCCAGTCCTGCAGCCCGGCGGCGTACTTCAGCACCCGCAGCCGCTCGACCGGGTCCAGGCCGTGCTCGGCGAACAGGGGCTCCAGCTCGGTCAGCACCGTGTGCTCGAACTGCTGCAGGCGCGACGTCAGGATGTCGTTGACGGCCTCCGCCGACTCCTGCGGCCCGTAGCCGAGGAAGTGCTCCAGGACCAGGACGCAGTTGGCGAGCTCGCCCTCCTGCTGGGTTTCCCGCTCGTAGGAGAACAGGTCGTTGCGCAGGTGCACGCCGTCGGCGAACGTGTCCTTGAGGACGCGCAGCGGCCGGCTGTGCGCGACGCGGGCCGGGACCTCCGCGCCGGTGGCGTATTCGACCAGGTTCGCCGACCACGGGGCGCCGCCGACCTTGCGCCGCATCTCGATGTACTCGATCGGGTTGGAGATCCGGCCGGCGTTGATGTTGGCCAGCTCCCACAGCGACTCGTCCAGCAGGTTGCGGGTGCTGTGCACGAACCGGTCCCGCCAGTCGGCGGACATGGCCGGCACCGTGCGCTCCCACAGCTCCTTGAGCCCCCGCTCGACCGGGTTCGTGGGCTCCTCGGTGATCACGCCGTCCAGCGGCATGAACAGCCGCAACCGCTCCAGATAGGCCTCCGCACCCCGCATGTCCTGGGTGCGCTTGAACACGTCGAGGAAGTGGTCGTCGAAGAAGAACACCCACACGTACCAGTCGGTGACCAGGTCCAGCGCGGGCCCGGAAGCCTCGGGGTGCGTGTAGGCGCACAGCAGCGCGTAGTCGTGGTCGTCCAGATCCGAGGAGGTCCAGATGCCGGAGCCCTCCAGCATGCCCATCTCGCGGGCCCACGCCCTGGTGTGCGTGCGGGCGCCCTCCAGGTGGGGGTTCAGGCGGGCCGGGTACGGCTGATAGAAGTCGGGGAGCACAAAAGGATGCACAGCAGGGTCCTATCGAGCGGTGCCGTCGTCGACGACATCGGTGAACACGTCGACGGTGACGCTCTCGCCGCGCTGGAACGGGAACTCCAGCTCGTAGACGGCGAAGAGCATCAACGCCGACATGGCGGCGAGCAGGGCGATGATCGTCAGGTACTCGCCGCTGCCCTTGACCCCGAACATCAGGGCGTTGGCCAGCGTGAGCACGTCGCCGACGATCAGGGCGAGCCACATGACCTTCGGCAGGCCGGCCCCGGCCGCGGCGAGCCGGGCGTCCCGGTTGGCGGTGAGCGCGCGCAGGTCGGCGCGGGCCTCGGCCTGCCGGTTCGCGGCGGCGTCGGCACCGTCGGGCAGCGGCGCGTCGACGGTCTTCCACAACCGGGAGATGACGGCGCTGCCGGCCCGGCCGACCGGCCTGCCCTCGGCCATCGCCGGCCACTCCTGCTGGGTCACGATCCTGGTGTATTCGGCGGTCAGCCCGCGCATCGCGGTGCCGTCCGCGGCGGGCAGGGTGTCGGCGTAGTGGTTGAGGTCGACGACGGCGCGGGCCTCGGCGCGGCCGCTGTCCTGCGCGCCGTCGCCGGCCTCCCAGACGCTCACGATCACGAACGTCATGAGGATGGCGTACAGGACACCGATGATCGCGAATGCGATGCCGGCCACGTCGTTGTTCTCCTGGCGGTCCTCGACCGGCACGAACCGTTGCACCGCAAGGCCCGCGGCGATCGCGACGGCGACCGCGACGACCGTGACGAGCAGGCCGCCGATCAGGATCTCACCGTTCACCGGCACCTCCCTCGGATAGCCTGATCAGCAGTGTTTCGCGGCTTTTGTCAGCATCGGCAGTGATTGCGGAGTGTGTTGCGATGTCTCGTTTTCGCCGGTGTACGACCACCGCGGCGCTCGGGCTCTGCTGCGCCGCGCTGCCGGCCACCGCCCTCGCGGCGCCGGCGCCGGCCGGGCTGCCCGCGGGTCTGGTGTGGGTGTCGCGGGGGCCGGGTGACGCCGCGAGCACCCTGCACCGGGTCACCGCGTCGGGTGCCGTGACGCTGACCCCGCTCGGGTTCGCGGTCAACGCGATCGGCTGCACCCCCGACGGCACCGTGTTCGGCCTCGCCGCCACCCGGGCCGGCCGGAAGCTGCGGTCCGGCCCGCACGTGGTCCGCGTCGGCGCCGACGGGCGCGTGACCGACCTCGGCGCCGTCCGAGCCCCCGTCAAGGCCCCCGGGCATCCCCTCGCCGACGGATACGGCGGCACCGTCGTGTCCACCGGCGGCCGGGTCCAGCTGCTCGTCGGGACGGCGTCGGCGCTGCGGCCGGTGCGGGTCGCCCCGGGCCCGCCGGAGCTGCTGGCGCCCCGGAAGCTGCCGGACCTGCCGTACGTCGGCGACTGGGTCCTCGACGCCCGCGGCGACCTGCTCACCGTCGCCGCCCGCGACGGCCGCGCACAGCTGGTCCGGCTCGCCCCCGGCGCCACGACGCCGGTGCTGACCCCGCTGCCGCCGGCGCTGCCGGGCCGGTCCGCGTACGGCGGCCTGGCGCTGCACCCGGACGGCACGCTGACGGCACTGTTCAACCAGTCGGCCGGGCCGGGCGCGGGCCCCGGCACGGGACGCGCCCCGGCCGGCAGCGCGCTGTTCCGGATCCCCGTCGCGCATCCGGACCGCGCGGCGAAGGTCGCGGACCTCGGCGCGATCACGTCGTCGGACGCGACCACCTGCCCCGTCCCGGCGCCGCCGGTCCCGCCCGTCGTGCCGCCCGTCGTGCCGCCCGTCGTGCCGCCCGTAGTGCCGATCGTGCCACCGTCGGTGCCGGTGGCCGGGGTCGCGGCCGTGCCGACCGCCGCACCGGCCGCCGCGCCGACCACAGCACCGACCACGACCGCGCCACCGGCGGCGGCACCGGTACCGGTCCCGGTGCCGCCGCCCGCGCCGCGGCCGCAGGTGCGGCGGGCCACCCCGTCGCCCACCGCCGCGCCGCCCTCCGCCACGGCGTCGCCCGCCACGACGCCGACTCGGAGGAGGGCAGGCGTGCACGCCGCCCCGGTGCCGGTCACGACCCCGGCGAGGGCGGCGATCGGCAAGCGGTACATCCCGCTCACCGGCGCGTTCATGATCGCCACGGTCGCGATGACCCGGCTGTTCCGGCGGCGCCGCTGAGCCGTGCGGCGCGGGGTCATGGCCGCACCGTCGACGGCAACGCGAACTGCTGGTGCTCCGCGGCGACCCGGCGCTCCCGGACCGTGAGCGGCCCGTGCTCGCGCAGCGCGGCGATGACCTCCTCGACCAGCCGCGGCGGCGCCGAGGCGCCCGCGGACAGGCCGATGACCCGCGCGCCGGCCAGCCATGCCGGGTCGAGCTCCGACGCGTCGTCGATGAGGTGCGCCGGCGTGCCGAGCCGCCGGGCGAGCTCGACCAGCCGCACCGAGTTGGACGAGTTCGCGGACCCGACGACGAGGACCAGGTCCGCGTCGCGGGCGACCGCGGCGACCGCCTCCTGCCGGTTGGTCGTGGCGTAGCAGATGTCGTCGGAGCCGGGGCCACGCAGCGCCGGGAAGCGGTCCCGGAGCGCGTCGACGACCTCGCCGACCTCGTCCACAGCGAGGGTCGTCTGGGTCAGGTACGACACCCGGCCCGGGTCGTCGACCCGCAGCGCGGCGACGTCGGCGGCCGACTCGACGAGCACCATCCGGTCCGGTGCCTCGCCGAGCGTCCCGTCGACCTCCTCGTGGCCCGCGTGCCCGACGAGCACGACGGTGTCGCCCCGGCCGGCGAACCGGCGCGCCTCGGCGTGCACCTTCGTGACGAGCGGGCAGGTCGCGTCGACGACCCGCAGTCCCCGCGCCGACGCGTCGGCCCTGACCTGTGGCGCGACGCCGTGCGCGGAGAACACGACGGTCGCGCCGTCGGGCACCTCGTCCAGCTCCTCGACGAACACCGCGCCCCGGGTCTCCAGGTCGGCGACCACGTGGCGGTTGTGGACGATCTGCTTCCGCACGTACACCGGCCGGTCGGCGCCGGCCAGGGTCCGTTCCACGACCTCGATCGCCCGCTCCACCCCCGCGCAGAACGACCTCGGCGCGGCGAGCAGGACCGTGCGCTGGACCTGGGCCTGGACCTGGACTGTTGCCACCGTCACCGGTCCCGTCGGGTGGCGAACCGGGCGAGGACGGCGAGCTCCGTCTCGGCCCGCGGGTCGGCGCCGGCCGCGACGAGCGCGTCGAGGGCGCGGCTGAGCAGTTCGTCGGCCTGCGCCTGGCCCCAGATCCGCGCGCCGGCCGCCTCGACGAGGACCGCGGCCCGCTCCACCTGCGCCTCGGGCAACGCGTCCGCGGCACCGGCACCCGCGCCCGTGTAGAACGTGGCGAGCTCCAGGCCGGCCGCGGTGCCGGAGGTCAGGGCCGCGACCACCGGCAGGGACTTCTTGCGGCTGCGCAGGTCCGAGTGGACCGGCTTGCCGGTGGTGGCCGGGTCGCCCCAGATGCCGAGCAGGTCGTCGACGAACTGGAACGCCAGGCCGAGGTCCTCGCCGAACTGCGCGAGCCGCAGCACCTGGGCCGGCCGGCCGCCGCCGAGCAGGGCGCCGATCGCGCACGCCGAGCCCAGCAGCGCGCCGGTCTTCGCCGCGGCCATGGCCAGGCAGGCCTCGACGCTGACGTCGGTGCGGCGCTCGAAGTCGAGGTCCGCGCTCTGCCCCTCGAGGAGCCGCTGCACGGCGGCGCCGAGCATGCCGGTCGCCCGGGTCGCCGCCGGGTGCCCGCTGCCGGCGACGGTGTCCATCGCCAGGGCGAGCAGCGCGTCCCCGGCGAGGATCGCCGCGCTGGTGCCGAACACGCTCCACGCCGTCGGCCGGTGCCGCCGGGTCGCGTCGCCGTCCATGACGTCGTCGTGCAGAAGCGAGAAGTTGTGCACCAGTTCGACTGCGACGGCACCACGGAGCGCGTCGTCCGCCGTACCCCCGACCGCGGCAGCAGACAACATCACCAGGGCAGGGCGCAGCGCCTTGCCGGGGTCCGCCGCCACGGCCCGGCCGTGCTCGTCCCACCAGCCGAAGTGGTAGCCGGCGATGTGCCGCATCGACGTCGGCAGCGTGTCGACCGCGGCCCGCAACGCCGGCGCGAGCAGGTCCCGGCTGTCGGCGAGGATCGCGCCCGACGGTCTGGGCTTGGTGACGACCTGAGCGGCGACCATCCGGTCAGCCTCCGATCTCGACGTGTTCGAGGATGCCGAGCGCGTCCGGGACGAGCACGGCGGCGGAGTAGTACGTGCTGACCAGGTATGAGGTCACGGCGTGCTCGTCGATGCCCATGAACCGCACGTTGAGGCCCGGCTCGGTCTCGTCGGGGATGCCGGTGCGGCGCAGCCCGATCACGCCCTGGTCGTCGGCGCCGGTGCGCAGGACCAGGATCGAGCTCGTCCCGTGCTCGCTGATCGGAATCTTGTCGCAGGGCAGCAGCGGCACGCCCCGCCACGACTGGACCTGCCGGCCTTCGAGCTCGATGCTCGGCGCGTACAGGCCGCGGCGGTTGCACTCCCGGCCGAACGCGGCGATGGCCTTCGGATGGGCGAGCAGCAGCCGCGACTTGCGCCGCCGGGACAGCAGCTCGTCCAGGTCGTCCGGGGTAGGCGGGCCGCTCCGGGTGGAGATGCGCTGCCGCAGGTCGGCGTTGTGCAGCAGGCCGAAGTCGCGGTTGTTGATCAGCTCGTGCTCCTGCCGCTCGCGCAGCGCCTCGACGGTCAGCCGCAGCTGCTGCTCGAACTGGTTCATCGGCTGGTTGTAGAGGTCCGCGACGCGGGTGTGGATGCGCAGGATCGTCTGGGCGACGCTGAGCTCGTACTCCCGTGGCGTGGTCTCGTAGTCGACGTAGGTGCCCGGCAGTCTCGGCTCGCCCTGGTGGCCGCTGGCCAGCTCGATGGCGGCTTCGCCGTGCTTGTTCTGCTGTTTTCCCGATTTTTCGGCATTTTTTGCCAGATGCGGGCTGAGCTGGTCGCGGAACCGGTCGATCTCCTGGCGGCGCAACGCGAGCAGCGTCGCCGGGGTCGTCGTGCGGACCGTGCAGCCCCAGCTGCTCAGGGCGCCCTCGAAGACGCCGTCGCCGAAGAAGTCGCCGTCGGTGAGGACGCCGAGGAGGGTCTCGTCGCCGTACTCGCCGACGCCCAGTTGCCGGACCTTGCCCTTGACCAGCAGGAACACCCGGTCGGCGGGCTGCCCCGCGGTCACCACCGTCTCGTCCGGGCCGAGCTCCAGCTGCTCGAACCGTTCGGCCATCTGGTGCAGGACGGAGTCGTCCGGAAACTCGCGTAGCGCCGGCAGCTCCCGCAGCTCCTGCGGGATGACCTTCACCGCGGCGCCGGTGCTGGTGAACGTGACCCGCCCGTCGCCGACGGTGTAGGTGAGCCGCCGGTTGACCCGGTAGGTGCCGCCCTCCGCCTCGACCCACGGCAGCATCCGCAGCAGCCAGCGGGGCGTGACGCCCTGCATCTGCGGGACGGATTTGCTGGTGGTCGCGATGGTACGGGCAGCGCGCGTGCTGAGACTGCGCAGCTGCTCCTGCTCGTCAGTTCTCACGGCCGATTTCCACATTCTCAAGAATGCCGAGCGCGTCCGGCACCAGCACCGCGGCGGAATAGTAGGCGCTCACCAGATACGAAATGATGGCCTGCTCACTGATGCCCATGAACCGCACGGAGAGGCCGGGTTCATACTCGTCGGGAATACCGATCTGGTGCAGTCCGATGACACCCTGATTCTGCTCGCCGACGCGCATCAGCATGATGGACGTGGTCCGGGTGTCGCTCACCTCGATCTTATTGCTCGGGAAGATCGGCACGCCGCGCCACGCCGGGACCTGGTGCCCGCCGAAGTCGATGTTGCCGGGGTAGACGCCCCGCCGGCTGCACTCCCGGCCGAACGCGGCGATGGCCCGCGGGTGGGCGAGGAAGAACGTCGGCTCCTTCCACACCAGCGACAGCAGCTCGTCCATGTCGTCCGGGGTCGGCGGGCCGGTGCGGGTGTAGACGCGCTGGTCGTAGGCGGCGTTGTGGAGCAGGCCGAAGTCCCGGTTGTTGACCAGCTCGTGCTCCTGCCGCTCGCGCAGCGCCTCGATGGTCAGCCGCAGCTGCTGCTCGACCTGGTCCATCGGCTTGTTGTAGAGGTCCGCGACGCGGGTGTGCACCCGCAGGACCGTCTGCGCGACGCTGAGCTCGTACTCCCGCGGCGACGACTCGTAGTCGACGTACGTGCCGGGCAGGACCGGCTCGCCCTCGTGCCCGGAGGCCATCTCGATGGCGGCCTCGCCGTGCTTGTTCTGCGGCTTCTGCGGCTGGTTCTGCATCCGGCGGATGTGCTCGCGCAGCGTGTCGGCCTGGCCGTTGAGCTGCTGCATCGCCTGCCACGACAGGGCCAGCACGGTGCAGCCGGTCAGCGCCTTGGCGGTGAACTCCCAGTTCGCGGCGCCGCCGGTGAGGATCTCCGAGCCGAAGTGGTCGCCGTCGGCGAGGACCCCGAGGACCGTCTCGTCGCCGTACTCCCCCGCCCCGATCTTGTTGATCTTCCCGTGGGCGATGAGGAACACCCGGTCGGCCGGCTGACCCTTGGTGACGATGACGTCGCCGGGCGCGAACTCCTGCTGCACGAACCGGTCCGCGAGGGAGCGCAGCGCGGTGACGTCCTCGAACCCGCGCAGCGCCGGCAGCTCCGCCAGCTCCTGCGGGATGACCTGGACCTGCGAGCCGGTCGAGATGAACGAGACCCGCCCGTCTCCGACGGCGTAGCTGAGCCGGCGGTTCACCCGGTACGCGCCGCCGCCGGCCTGCACCCACGGCAGCATCTTCAGCAGCCACCGCGAGGTGATCTCCTGCATCTGCGGGACCGACTTGGTGGTCGTGGCGAGGTTCCGCGCGGCACCGGTGCTGAGGCTCAGCCGCCGCTGCTCCTGTTCCTCATTGGCTTGCGCATTCGATCCGATGGATTCGAGCAGGGTCATTTGTTTGCTTCCTATCACGCATTCCAGCCGATTGACACGGTGCAGCCGCCGCCCATCGGCGGCGCAAAAAGAAAGGGGATTCAGGCCGTCCTCAGTATGCCGTCGAACCTGGCCGATCGGGCCGTAAACCAAAAATGGTCGGCCAATTTTCAGCGATACCGCTAGCGGTGCGGCGGCAAGCATGCACCGCATTCCCGGGACGCTGAACTGTCGGGTCCACGACAGTTCAGCGGCTACTTACCAGCTCCGCCTCGAACCCGTCGGCGTCTTCCAGATATGCCGCGTAATGCTCCGGCCCACCCGCATACGGGTGCCGGTCAGGAAACAGCAACGACCATCCGTGCCCGCCCGCCGCACCGGTGATCGCGTCGAGCCGCTCCCGGCCCTCGACGTGGAACGCCAGATGGTTGAGCCCGGGCCGGCACCGCTCGTGCCGGTCCGCCGTCAACGCCGGCGACTGCTCCACCACGAGATAGGTCGCGCCGAGCCGCCAGCTGCGCCCCGCGTCCCAGTCCTGGAACTGCGTCCAGCCGAGCTCGCCGAGCAGCCAGCCCCAGCTGCGCACCGCCCGGGCCAGGTCCGGCACCCACAGCTCGACGTGATGCAGCACCGCCGGGGCCTACTCGAAGCGGGCGGGGTCGCCGGCGCCGACGCGGAGGATCTCGGGCTCGTCGCCGGACAGGTCCACGACCGTCGTCGGCTCGACGCCGCACTCGCCGTCGATCACGGCGTCAACCTGGTGGTCGAGCAGCTCCTTGATCTCCCAGCCCTGCGTCATCGGCTCGTCCTGGCCGGGCAGCAGCAGCGTGCTGGACAGCAGCGGCTCACCCAGCTCCGCGAGCAGCGCCTGGGTGACCGTGTGCTCCGGGATGCGGACCCCGACCGTGCGCTTCTTCGGGTGCAGCAGCCGGCGCGGCACCTCGGGGCTGGCCGGCAGGATGAACGTGTAGCTGCCCGGGGTCACCGCCTTCACCAGGCGGAACACCGAGTTGCTGATCTGCACGAACTGCCCGAGCTGGGCGAAGTCCCGGCACATCAGCGTGAAGTGGTGCCGGTCGTCCAGTTTCCTGATGTCACGGATCCGCTCCAGCCCCGGGCGGCTGCCCAGCTGGCAGCCCAACGCGTAGCAGGAGTCCGTCGGATAGGCGATCAGGCTGTCGTCGCGCAGCATCGACACGATCTGCTGCAGCAGCCGCGGTTGCGGGTTGTCGGGGTGCACGTCGAGGAACCTGGCCACAGGCAAGAGCCTACGCGTGCTGGACTACAGTCGATGCCATGCCATCCCCGCAGCAGCAGGCGGCATGTCCGTAGCGCCGCCGGACCCGGGTGCGGCCGGCACCGTCGGCGAACTCGTCGAGCGGCTGCGGCAGCTGAAGGTCTGGGCCGGCGACCCGTCGTTCGAGCGGATCAAGGACCGGGTCGACGCGGCCTGGACCGCTGCCGGGCGCCCGCCCGGCGAGCTGCCGGGCAAGACCACGATCGTCGACTGTTTCCGGTCCGGCCGGCGGCGGTTGAACGCCGACCTCGTGGTCACGGTCGTCGCCGCGTTGCACCCCGACCCCGGCTACACCGCGCAGTGGCGGCAGGCGCTGCAGGTCGTCGGCGGGCAGGCCCTGGCCGCCGCGCAGGTCCGGGTCTGGGACACGCTGCCGCCGGACCTGGCCGCGTTCACCGGCCGGGACGCCGAGCTGGACCTGCTGCGCGCGGCCGTCCGCGAGGGCGCCGCCCGCCCGGTGGTGATCACCGGGATGGCCGGGGTCGGCAAGACCCGGCTCGCCGTGCACGCCGCCCACGGGTTGTCGTTCGACCGGGTGCTGTTCGTGGACCTGCGCGGGTTCCATCCCGACGCCGGCCAGCCGCCCGCCGAGCCGGGTGCGGTGCTCGACGGCTTCCTGCGCCTGCTCGGCGTCCCCGGCCAGCAGGTCCCGCACGACCTGCCGGCCCGCTCCGCGGCGTTCCGCGAGCACCTGGCCGGCACCCGGACCCTGCTGATCCTGGACAACGCCGCCGGTGCCGACCAGGTCCGTGCGCTGCTGCCGGGCGACGGCATCCCGGTGCTGATCACCAGCCGGCGCCGGCTGGCCGTGCCCGGCGCGACCCGGATGACCCTCGAGGTGTTCACCGCCGCCGAGGCCCTGACGTTCCTCACGGCCACCGCGCCGCACGTCCCCGCCGGCGCGGACCCCGGCGCGGCGGCCCGCGTCGCGCACCGCTGCGGGCGCCTGCCACTGGCGCTCGGGCTGGTCGCCGCGCACATCCGGGCCAAGCCCGGCTGGACCCTGACCGACCACGCCGACCGGCTCGACGAGCGGCACGAGCGGCGGCACCTGGACGGCGGCGTGCAGGTGGCGCTGGACCTGTCCTACCGGGACCTGCCCGCCGACCGGCAACGGCTGCTGCGGCTCGTCGCGGCGCAGCCCGGGCAGGACGTCGACGCGCACGCCGCGGCCGCCCTCGCCGGCACCGACCCGGTCGCGGCCCACGACCGGCTGCGCGAGCTGTGCCGGGACCACCTGCTGCAGGAGGCGGCGCCCGGCCGCTACACCATGCACGACCTGATCCGCGCGTACGCCGCGAACCGCTCCGGTGACGACGACTCCCCCGCCGACCGCCGCGCCGCGCTGACCCGGCTGTTCGACTACTACCTGGCGGCCGCGGCGCGGGCCATGGAGGTCCGGCACCCGGCCGAGGCGCACCGGCGGCCGCACGTGCCACCGCCCGGCGCCGCACTGCCCGCACTGGACGACCCGGCCACGGCGCTGACCTGGCTGGACATCGAGCGACCCGGGCTGGTCGCGGTCGCCGGGCACACCGCCGCCCACGGCTGGCCCGGCCACACCGTCCGGCTGGCCGCCGTCCTGTACCGCTACCTCACCGGCGGGCACCTCGGCGACGCCCTCGTCGTGCACGGCCACGCCCGGGACGCCGCGCGGCGCGCCGGCGACGTTGCCGGGCACGCCCTGGCGCTGACCAACCTGGGTGTCACGCACCTGGCGGTCGGCCGGCCCGGACCGGCCGCGGACCTGCTCCGGGAAGCGCTGGACCTCTTCCAGGACGTGGCCGACCCGGTCGGGCAGGCCCGCGCGCTGACCAACCTCGGCGTCATCGACACGGAGTTCGGCCGGTACACCTCGGCGGTGGACGGCTACGAGCAGGCCATCGCGCTGTTCCGGCGGGCCGGCGACGGGACCGGCGAGGCGCACGTGCTCGGCAACCTCGGTGAGCTGGAGGCCCGGCTCGGCCGCGCGGAGGCGGCGACGGCGCACCACGACCGCGCCCTGGCACTGTTCCGGCAGGCCGGCGACGACACCGGCGAGGCGTGGGTGCTGAGCATCCTCGGCGAGGCCGAGGTCCGCCGCGGCGACCACGGGCCGGCCCGGGCGCACCTCCAGCAGGCGCTGATGCTCTACCGGCAGCTCGCCAACCGCCTCGGCGAGGCGTGGGTGACCGACAGCCTCGGCGCCCTCCACCATCACCTCGGCCGGCCCGCCGAGGCCATGGAGCATCACCGGCGGGCCCTGGAGGTCTTCCGGGAGACCGGCGACCGGGACGGCGAGGCGAGCGCGCTCATCGGCCTCGGCGAGGCGGCGCAGGCACTCGGCCGCCCGTCCGAGGCGGTCACGTTCCACGCCGCCGCCCTCGGCATCTCCGAGGACCCGTATCCGCGGGCCCGCGCCCACACCGGCCTCGGCCGCGCCCACCAGGTCCTGGACGACAGCGTCCGGGCCGGGCACCACTACCGGCGGGCCCTGCGCCTGCACACCGAGCTGGGCACCCCCGACGCGCTCGAACTGCGCGCCGTGGTGGAGACCGGCGCGCCGCAATGACCGCGGCGGCCCCACCCGGGGGCGGATGGGGCCGCCGTCAACTGCGTCCCCCTCAGCCGCAGTTGAGCGTGATCTCCGGGTCCCAGTTGGTCCGCCACCGCGTGGGTGTCGTGGAGACGCAGTAGAACTCGTAGTGCGGGGCGATGCTGCCGGAGATGCTGGCGACCAGCACGTCGTCGCGCCACACCTGCAGGGACACCTGCCTGCCCTCCGGATGCGCCGGCGTCGGGCAGCCCTCCCCGTCGGCGTAGGCGACGACCGCGGCCACCGGCTGCTGATATAGGTCGTGCTGGATGACGCAGCGGCCCGCCGCCGCCGCGGACGGCCCCGCCCAGGCGGGGGCCGAGGTGATCGACCCGGCACCGACACCCACCGCGGCGGCCAGCGCCACCCGGCCCAACGCTTTGACACCCGTTCCCATCTACGTCCTCCTGTCGGCCTGCAACGTGCTCACCGACGACGATCCGGCACCGCCCGGTCGCGCACCCGGATCCCGAACGAATCCGAACGCGGCCGCACCGGATGCCGCGGAAACATCGATGCGGTAGGAAGGTGCCATGACGGATCTGGAGGCGGTGACCGGCTGGGTCTCGGGCTATGTGCGGGCGTGGGCCAGCAACGACCCCACCGAGATCGGGGACCTGTTCGCGCTGGACGCGGCGTACTACCCGGCGCCGTTCGACGAGCCGTGGCGGGGCCGGGAGACGATCGTGCGGCGGTGGCTCGCGCGCAAGGACCGGCCCGGCACGACGACGTTCACCTGGCATCCGGTGACGGTCGGCCCGGACCTCAGCGTCGTGCAGGGGGTCACGACGTACCCGAAATGGACGTTCAGCAACCTGTGGCTGATCCGCCTCGACGGCGTCGGTCAGTGCCGGGAGTTCACCGAGTGGTGGATGCGCCAGCCCGCCCGCTGACGCTCACACCAGGTCGGGCAGCGGCGCGGGGCGCAGCCGGCGCCACACGATCACGGCGTAGGCGACCAGCAGTCCGGTGGTCAGGATGTGGGCGCAGGAGGCGGCGATCGCGTTGCCGGTCTCCCAGTCCGCCCCGTCGGGCCGACCCGACAGGGCCGCGAAGACCAGGGTCGGCACGAGGGCGACGCGCCCGACGAGGATGGTCCAGTGCCGCAGGACCGCGCGCCGGTCGAAGCCGAGGCGGTCGGCGACCACGCCGATCATCAGGAACCACAGCAGAAACAGGATGAGGCACGCCCAGAGCCCGTCCCGGGCCATCAGCCCGGCCTCGGTCGCGGCGCGCAACGTGTCCTCGGCGCCGGGCAGCAGGCCGAGGTGGGCGGCGTCGGCGCGGCGCAGGGCCCAGATGTTGACCGCCTGCAGCCCCACCTGCGCGACACCGAGCAGGACGAACCCGGCGGTGGCGACCTGCCACAGCGGCGACGGCCCGCCGGCGTCGACGAGCGCCCGCACCTCGTCGGCGTCTGGGACCCCGCCGTGGGTCGCGCACAGCAACTCGGCGCCGGCGGCGTAGCCGGGCTGGCCGCAGCGTTCGCACGGCATCGACAGGACGGTCACAAGTTCGGCAGCGTAGAGCAGGTGGGCCGGTTGCGCTGACCGCCGAACGGTCAGTAAGCCCTTCCACGCTTCGCGCGCGTATCCGAGTCAGTAGCCCTTCCACTCTTCGCGCGCGTATTCGAGGATGCGTGGGTCCATCAGCGTGGAGGGTGGCACGGAGATCCGGCGGCGGTCGACGGGGAAGGTCGTGGCCGCCCGCAGCACGTCGGCGTCGAGGAAGCGCAGCGCGGCCGGCGGCGCCACCGAGAGGGCGGGGGCGGTGTCGGCGGCGGCGAGGAAGAAGCCCCAGTCGCCGAACGACGGGACGTCCACGTGATACGGCGACGTCGCGAACCCGGCCTCCCGCAGCGACGCCTCCACACACCAGTAGGAGCGCTGCGCGAAGTACGGCGAGCCGGACTGCACCACGACCCGGCCGCCGGGGGCGAGGGCGCGGCGGACCATGGCGTAGAACTCGACGGAGTACAGCTTCGCGGTGGCCGTCTCGTCCGGGTCGGGCATGTCGACGATGATGGCGTCGAACTGCGGCGGGCCGTCGCGCAGCCAGGCGAAGGCGTCGAGGTTGAGCAGGTGGACGCGCGGGTCGTCGTACGCGGCGGCGTTGAGCGCCCGCAGCCGCGGGTCGGTCCGGGCGAGCGCGATGACGGCGGGGTCGAGCTCGACCTCCGTCACGGACGATACGTCCGGATATTTCAGGACTTCACGGAGCGCCAGGCCGTCACCGCCGCCGAGGATCAGGACCCGGCCCCGGGTGCCGGCCAGCACCGGATGCACGAGGGCCTCGTGGTAGCGGTACTCGTCGATCGAGGCGAACTGCAGGTCGCCGTTGAGGAACAGCCGCACGTCGGCGCCGTCGAGCGAGGAGGTGAGGACGATCTCCTGGTAGCGGCTGTGGGTCGCGTAGACGACCGGGTCGGCGTAGAGCTGCTGCCGCGCGGTGACCTCGAACGGCGCGGACACCCAGAACGCGAAGCCGAGCACGGCGAGGACCGCGAGCGCGCCACCGGTCAGCGCGGCGCCGGCGCGGCGGCTCAGGTCACGCCGGAAGACGGCGAAGACCACGAGCACGCCGATGACGGCGTTGACGACGCCGACGACCAGGGCGCCGCGGAGCTGGCCGAAGACCGGCAGCAGCAGGAACGGGAACGCCAGCCCGCCGAGCAGCGCACCGACGTAGTCGGCGGCGAACAGGTCCGCCACGGCGCTGCCCGCGTCCTGCCGCCGGATGCGCTGCAACAGGACCATCAACAGCGGGATCTCGGCGCCGATCAGCGCGCCGAGCAGCAGCGCGACGGCGACCAGCGCGGGCGCGTACAGGTCCAGCCACGCGAACGCGGCGTACAGCCCGAGGACCGACAGCCCGCCGAAGAGCGCGAGCAGCAGTTCGATCCACGCGAACGCGACGAGCGCGTGGCCCTGCAACGGTTTCGCGGCGAGGGCCCCGATGCCCATCGCGAAGACCATCACGCCGAGCACGATCGACGCCTGCGCGGCCGTGTCGCCGATCAGGTAGCTGCCGAGGGCGACGAGCGCCAGCTCGTACACCAGGCCGCAGGCGGCGCAGACGAACACGGCCGCCAGGACGGCGGTGCGCCGGAACCGGGTCACGGAGCCGGCGGGCGGGACGAGCGGATGCCCAGCAGCAGCGCGACCGCGGCCACGAGCAGCAGCCCGCCGGCGACGCTGAGCAGCACCCACCGGTCGCGGAAGAAGTCGCTGCCGCCGGTCGCGACGGGTGCGACGCTGCCGGTCGCGGCGGGCACGGGCACGGGCGTCGGCGCCAGGCCCGCCTCCTGGGTGAGCAGCGGCAGCGCGTCGGCGGCGATCAGGATCGTGGTCGACGGGTCGTCCAGGAGCCGGCCGGTGCCGGCGCCGAGCCGATCGAACGCGGCCGGGTCCAGGCGGCCGGTGCCGCCGAGGGTGCTCCTGATCGAGTACGTCGCGGAGTCCTCGGACTCGCTGCTCTCCGGGTAGTAGCGGACGTTGGCCTGCACCTCGACGTATTTCGGGCACTTCGCCGGGTCGTCGGTGACGGCCTTGCCGACGCCGAGGTTCGAGCCGACGTTCACCGTCGACGCGGAGCTCTGCAGCCGCCAGCCGTAGCAGATGCCGTGCGCCGCGGTGGCCCTGGCCAGCCCGTCGACGACCGACTGCTGGTCCGCGGCGACGGGCACGTCGACCCCGGTGCCGGAGTCGCCGAAGGCGCCGTAGCACGACACCCCGCACACCACGACGACGAGCGCCACGAACCCCACGAGCCACCCCTTGTGCAGCCCGCCCGACCGGGTCGCGGGAGTTGCCGTGCCAGGCGTTTGCGGCGGGGGTACGGCCAGTGCCGGCTGCTGTGGCACCGCCGGTTGCTGTGGTACCGGCGGCGGGGGCGCCGCGAAGCCGGGCTGCTCCCGCACCCCGGAGACCGGTGGCTCCGGGGACCCGGCCGGATCCGGTGGCAGGGCGAACGCCGGCTTCGGTGCGGGCGCGGGCTCCACCGGTACCACGGCCGGCGGTGTGAAAGCAGGCTCCACCGGTACCACGGCCGGCGGTGCGAATGCAGGCTCCTCCGGCGCCGCGGCGGGCAGTGCGAAAGCGGGCTTCTCCGGCTCCTGGGGTGCGCTCATCAGAGGATCGCCGCGGCGATGATCGCACCCACCGCGACGTGGACCACGGCGCTGATCCACACCGCCGGGTGCGGCTCGGGATGCACCAGCAGCTCGCCGAGCTTCCCCGGGGTCGCCAGGTCCAGCACGACGAACGCGACCGTCATCACCAGCAGCCCGATCAGCCCGTAGCCGGCGGTCGAGCCGATGCCGCGCAGGAAGTCCCCGTCGCTGGCGACGATCGCCGTGGTCGCGATGGTGCCGACGGCCACGAGGTTGGAGGCGAGCAGGATCGCGGCGTTGGCGTTGCGCTCGTGCCAGATGAGGTGCCGCAGCGACCCGGGGGTGGCGAGGTCGACGAGGACGGCGCCGATCCCCATGAGGGCGATGCCGACCGCGGCGTAGCCGAGGGTGACCGCCAGGTCGGTGACGAGATCGAGCATGTCGGTCTACTTTCCGGAGCCGGGGCCGCCACCGCGGCCGCTGTTGCCGTCGCCCCGGCCGATCCAGCCGTTGCCCACCACGCCGGAGTAGCGGCGGTACGCGGTCCGCAGCCCCTCGACGAGGATCAGCGTGCCGGTGCCGTTCGGTGTGAGCACGACGGAGTCGTTGGAGTAGCGCAGGTAGACGCCGGTGCCGTCGGCGTAGCGACCGGCCGGCGACCACGCGCGGGTGATCTCGTCCGCGACCCTGGTCGGGGACTTGGCGCTGGTGTAGGCGCGGGCGTCGGTGCCGATGTCGCGGGACGCGGCGCGGCTGTAGTGCTTGGCGACGTAGGACGTCGGGGAGAAGTTGCCGGAGCAGGCCGTGAACCCGCCGATGATCAGCCCGATGGAGGCGAGACTCGCGGCGAGGACGTACCAGATGCGCTTCATGCGGATGTCACCGTCGTCTCGGTCGTGACCAGTTCGCCGGTCTGGGGGTAGGCGTGCGCGGTCCACCACGCGGCGCCGCCGGGGACGGCCCGGGCGGCGAGGACCGTCAGGGCGTCGCGGTCGCCGGGGAACACCCCGGCCAGGACGTGCTCCTCGACCGCGGCGCGGCGGCGCAGGTCGGCGGCGGCGGCGTCGAAGTCCGCCACGCTCAGGCGCCGGACGGTCGCGGCGAAGCGGTAGCCGGGCCGCTCGAACGCCTCCGGCAGCCGCGCGGTGACCGCCGGCAGGCACGCGACGGTCTCGTCGACGAGGGCCGTTCCGGGCGCGTGCGGCTCGAACCGCACCTGGTGGGACGCGCCCAGCAGCCGCAGGACGACGACGCCGGCCGGCAGCGTGACGCGCATCGAGCGCAGCGCCGGCTGCGGCGGCAGGCCGAGCCCGAACCGCAGATCGGCGGCGGTCGTGTCGGTGTACGGGGTGTCCAGGGTGACGAGCACGCTCAGCTGCCCCGCGACCAGACGCGGACCTCGGCGCGCCGCAGCGGCTCGCCGCGCCCGACCTCCCACCGGTCGGCCTCGCCGGGCCCGGCGTAGGACTCGAACGACAGCAGCGCCCCGTCGGCCGCGGCGTAGTCGACGTACTTCGCGGTCCCGGCGGCGTGCAGGCCGGTCGTGCCGGTCGAGGCGAACCGGGCGGTGCCCGACTCGTCCCTGGTGTAGCGCCGCCCGTCGAAGTCGACCGTCGCCGCGCCCGGGCTCACCGTCGCCGACGGCACCTCGTGCCACAGCGCCAGCTCCAGGTCGGGGTCCTCCTCCACCGACAGCCACACCTTGGGCCCGCCGGCCGCGTCGTCGAGCAGGTGCTCGGCCCAGCCCCAGGACTGCTCGGTGTAGTGCAGGCTCCCGCGCACGGTGTACGCCTGCCCCTTGATCTCCACCGTGTCGCCCGCGGCCAGGCTGCGCGGGTCGCCGCGCAGCACGTCGGCGTCGGTGTCCCGGAACGGGTCCTGCGCCTTCGCCGGCCCCTGCGGCGGTCGGCGGCGGCGCAGGAGGACCGCGGTGAGGACCGCCACGGCAGCGAGCAGCACGACGACGAGCACGACGAGCAGGGCGGTCACAGAGGTCCTTCGGGCGGGGAAGATCCGGTGGGCGCTGAGGGTATCAACCGCTTCGGAGTTCCGCCTGTCGTGATTGCGCCATTGTGCGCGCGCCGGTTGCGGCGGGTGCTTACGGTTGATCAATGGTTGACTCCCAGCAGCGGGCCGATCAGCTGGTCGACGTGCTCGTGACCGAGTTCGGCGAGCTGATGGCCCAGGACCCCGCCGCCTTCCGCCGCAAGTTCCGCAAGATGGCCGCCACGCCGTTCGCGTTTTACCGGGGCAGCGCCTGCGTCTACTACGCCGACCTCAACGGCGTCGCCGACCCGTTCCTCGACGAGCGGACCTCCGGCGTGTGGATCCACGGTGACCTGCACGCCGAGAACTTCGGCACCTACCTCAACTCCGAGGGCGTCCTCGTCTTCAACGTCAACGACTTCGACGAGGCCTACGTCGGGCCGTTCATCTGGGACCTGAAGCGGTTCGCGGCGAGCGTCGCGCTCATCGGCTACGCGAAGGCCCTCTCCGACACCGTGATCGGTGACCTGGTCGCCGGCTACGCCCGCACGTACGTGTCGGAGCTGCGCGCGATCGCGGCCGGCGGTGAGGAGGCGATCGGGTCGCTGACCCTCGACACCACCGACGGCGTGCTGCGCGACGTGCTGCAGCGGGCCCGGCTCAACACCCGGGTCGCCCTCCTCGACGAGCAGACCGTGATCGAGGACTACGACCGCCGCTTCGCGATGAGCGACGGCGTGTACCTCGTCGACCCGGCCACCCGCGCCGAGGTCGAGGCGGCGTTCGAGGCGTACCTGCCGACGCTGCCGTCGTGGGACGGTTCCCGCTCGCCGCAGTACTCCATCAAGGACGTCGTGATGCGCAAGGGCGTCGGGATCGGCTCGGCCGGGCTGCCCTCGTACAACGTCCTCCTCGAAGGCCACACGCAGGCCCTGGAGAACGACGTCATCATCTATATGAAGCAGGGCCAGACCCCGGCGGTGTCCCGCTGGATCACCGACCCGAAGGTGAAGGCCTACTTCAAGCACCAGGGCCACCGCACCAGCGAGTCGCAGCGGGCCCTGCAGGCGCACGCGGACGCGTGGGCGGGCTACACCGAGCTGCGCGGCGTCGGCCAGGTCGTCGCCGAGGTGTCGCCCTACGCCGCGGACCTGGACTGGAGCGACGTCAACGAGCTGCCCGACCTGACCAGCGTGGTGAACTACCTGGGCCGGGCGACCGCCCGCATGCACTCGGTCGCCGACGACGAGTCCAGCCACGACCTCGTCAACTTCTCCACCGAGGAGGCGATCGTCGCCGCGATCTCCCGCGACGAGGACGGCTTCGTCGACGCCCTGGTCGACTTCGCCCACTCCTACGGTGCCCGGGCCCGCGCCGACCACCAGATCTTCGTCGACCTGTTCCGCAACGGGAAGTTCCCGGGTCTCTAAACTCGACCTATGGTGCGGATCGAACGACTGGTGACCTCTGGGACGTTCTCGCTGGACGGCGAGACGTTCGACGTCGACAACAACGTCTGGATCGTCGGCGACGACACCGAGGCCGTCGTCATCGACGCGGCCCACGACGCCGCCGCGATCCTGCACGCCGTCGGCTCCCGGCACCTGCTCGCGATCGTCTGCACCCACGGCCACGACGACCACATCGACGCCGCCCCGGAGGTGGCGCTGCGCACCGGCGCGCCGATCCTGCTGCACCCCGGGGACCTGCCGCTGTGGCATATGCGCCACCCCGACCTGGAGCCGTCCGCGACGCTCGCGGACGGTCAGGTCATCACCGTCGCCGGCACCGACCTGACCGTCCTGCACACCCCGGGCCACAGCCCCGGCGCCGTCTGCCTCTCCGCCCCGTCCCTCGGCGTCGTCTTCACCGGTGACACCCTCTTCCAGGGCGGCCCCGGCGCCACCGGCCGATCGTTTTCGGACAAGCCGACGATCCTGGCGTCGATCCGCACCCGCCTGCTGACCCTGCCCAGCGACACCGTCGTGCACACCGGCCACGGCACCGACACCACCATCGGCGCCGAGTCCGGCATCTGATCAGTTCCGGCCTTCGTTCACCGGCCTTCGTTCACCGGCCTTCGTTCACCGGCCTTCGTTCACCGGCCTTCGTTCACCGGCCTTCGTTCACCGGCCTTC
>NZ_BONQ01000040.1 GCF_016862795.1 Dactylosporangium siamense
TTCACCGGCCTTCGTTCACCGGCCTTCGTTCACCGGCCTTCGTTCACCGGCCTTCGTTCACCGGCCTTCGTTCACCGGCCTTCGTTCACCGGTCCAGTTGCTGCCTGGTCAGCAGGGCGTGCAGGGTGATGCCCTCGGCGGCGAGGGCCTCGGTGCCGCCCTCCTGGCGGTCGATGACGCACACCGCGTGCTCGATGATCGCCCCGGCGTTTCGGAGTTCGGCGGCCGAGATCGCGATCTGCCCGCCCGAGGTGACGACGTCCTCGACCAGCAGGACACGCCGGCCGGTGAGGTCGGTGCCCTCGGCGAGACGGTTGGTGCCGTAGGGCTTCGCGGCCTTCCGGACGAACGCGCACGGCAGGCCCGCGTGCCGGGCGAGGGCGACGACGACGGCGATGCCGCCCATCTCCAAGCCGGCGAGGACCTCCGTGCCCGGCGGGACCAGCGGGGCCAGGCCGGCGCCGATCGCGTCGAGCAGCACGGGGTCGGCCTCGAACTGGTACTTGTCGAAGTACTCCGTCGCGGTCCGGCCGGAGCGCAGGACGAACGTGCCGGTCAGGCGGCAGCGGGCGGCGACAGCGGCGGCAAGGGTCATCTCAGGTTCCACAGGCGCGAATCATCCCATTTTCAGGGACAGACAACGGCGGCGAGGGCTGCCATCATGGCCGACGTGATTCGCCTCTATGGACTGCTGTTCCTGATCGACCTGGTGATGCTGGTCGTCGCGCTCATCGACTGCCTGTCCTCGGACGAGGACCGGATCCGCAACCTGCCCAAGATCGCCTGGGTCTTCATCATCCTGTTGTTCTCCCCGGTCGGCTGGATCGCCTGGTACGCCGCCGGCCGCCCGCAGGCGGTGCGGGCCGGCGGGCATTGGCGGCCCGGCAGCGGCTTCCCGGAGCGGGAGCGGCCGCGCGCCACGGCACCGGACGACGACCCCGCGTTCCTGCGCGACATCGCCCGGACCCGCCGCGACGACGAGGCGATGTTCAGCAAGTGGGAGGCCGACCTGCGCCGCCGCGAAGAGGAACTGCGCCGCCGCGACGAGCAGCGCGGCGACGCCTGAGGCCGATGTCGAAGCAGGGGCCCGGGCTCCTGCTTCGACGCAGGCCTCACGACCGCAGCCGCGCCGGCGTGGCGTGGGCAGCCGCGGTCAGCGCCGCGTCGCGGCTGATGGCGCGCGGGTCGGTGCCGAGCCGGTGCCACCGCCCGTCGACGGTGTCGGTGAACCGGCGCTCGGCGGCGACGACCTGCCCCAGCAGCGGCGCGGCCTGCGGGGCAGGGGCGGGCCAGTCCGGCTTCGAACCGGGCGCGGGGTCTCCGGCATGAACCCGGTCAGGCCAGGCCGGCGTCGAGGCGGGCGCGCAGCCAGGGCAGCATCACGTCGGCCTGGTCCTGCTGGAAGCGGCGTAGCGTCGGCAGGCCCGGCGGGTCCGGTTCGCGGGCCCGGTCGGTGAAGAACGCGGCCAGGCCGGCGACGACCGCGGTCACGTCGGCCGGGTCCGGCTCGAACACGTCGAGGACCGAGTCGGAGATCTCGCCGCCGTAGAGCCGGATGTTGAGCAGCAACGCCAGCGTGTCGAACCAGGGCGCGCCGATGGCCGCGGCCGGCCAGTCGACGACCATGACCGAGCCGTCCGGGCGGATGAGCAGGTTGTCGGCGCGGATGTCGACGTGCACGAGCCGGTCCCCGGCGAGGGCCTCGGCGCCGCGGTCGGCGAGCTCGACGAGCAGGTCCAGGTTGGACGCCGCCCACGGGTCGAGCGACACCGGCGGGTCCGCCGCCAGCCGCCGCCACCCACCGAAGTTGTCGACCAGCAACGACGGCAGCGTCGGCAGGCCCGACACCGGGACCGCGAGGCGCCGCAGGGCCTCCAGGACGGCCGCCACCTCGTCGTCCTGCCACGGCACGTGCGGCTGCCGGCCGTCGACGTCGGCGAAGACGAGCGCGACCCAGGTGCCGTCGTCGTGAAACCCGAGCAGCCGGGGCGCGGGCACGTCCGCCGGCAGCGCCGCGGTGACCCTGGCCTCGGTGCGGTGCATCCGGACGCTCTGCGCGTTCTGCGCGGCGCTGACCGCCTTCACGAACGCCCGCGAGCCGTCGGCCAGCCGGACCCTGTCCGCGGTGCCGGGCGAGAACCCGCCGACCTGCGACACCGCCTCGACCACCGGCCCGCCGAGGATGGCGGCGACCGCCGCGTGAACCGTCGCCGGCAGGTCGTCCCAGCCGATGCGCACCCCGGAAGCCTGCACCATGGCACGATCGTCGCACTCCCGGCCGCGCCTGCGCGAGACCACGATCGTGAGCTGCTAGCATTCCGGGCGTCGAACAGCTGATCGGGGAAAGCGGGCGGACGGTGGACCGCGACGAGGGCACTACTACCAGCGGCACCCGGGGCCTCGGCCCGGTGCTCACGGTGCCGAACCTGATCAGTTTCACCCGCCTGCTGGGCGTGCCGCTCTTCCTGTACCTCTTCCTGGCCACCGACGCCACCGGCTGGGCGGTCGTCGTGCTCGTCGTCGGCGGCCTCAGCGACTGGGTCGACGGCTTCGCCGCCCGGCGCCTCAAGCAGGTCAGCCGCCTCGGCGAGCTGCTCGATCCGCTCGCCGACCGGCTGTACATCCTGGCCACCCTGTTCGCGCTGACGTTCAAGGACGTCGTGCCGTGGTGGTTCACCATCGCGCTGCTGGCCCGCGAAGCGGTCATGATCCTGTGCCTGGTCGTCCTGCGCGTCCTCGGCCACGGCCCCCCGCCGGTGCACTACGTGGGCAAGACCGCCACCGCGGTGCTGCTCATGGGCTTCCCGATGATGCTGCTGGCCAGGTTCAGCGACGCGGCCCGCCCGTGGGCGCTGCCGAGCGGCTGGGCGCTGCTGTGGTGGGGCATCGTCCTGTACTGGGTCGCCGCCGTCTTCTACTTCATCCAGGCCTCGATCCACATCCGGGCCAGCCGGCTCGCGTCGTGACGTTCGCTCGCCGCGACGACCTGCTCGGTGACCTGTTCCGCACGCCGCTCGACCCCGGCTACGCGCAGGCCGCCGCCCGCCGCGCCGCGACCGGCGAACCGCCACCCCGGTGGGGCCGCACCGCCCGCGCGGTCACCCTCGCCGCCGTCGGTTTCCTCCTCGCCGTCGCGTACCACCAGGCGGTGGCCGAGGCGCCGTCGGCGAGCCGGGCCCGCGACGACCTGGTGGCCGACGTGCGCACCCGGCAGCGCACCGCCGAGGACCTGCAACGCCAGGTCGAAGCGCTCCGGGCGCAGGTCGACCAGGCCCGCGACGACGCCCTCGCCGACGCCTCCGGTGCGGCCCAGCTGCGCGGGCTCGCCGCCCGCAGCGGCACCGGCAAGGTCACCGGCGACGGGGTCGTGGTCCGCGTCGTCGACGCTCCCCCGCAGGTCGACCCGGTCACCGGCAAGGCCGAGGAGGAGAACCTCGGCATCGTGCTCGACCGGGACCTGCAGGACGTCGCCAACGGCCTGTGGCAGGCCGGTGCCGAGGCCATCGCGGTCAACGGCCAGCGCCTCACCGCCACCAGCACCATCCGCGCCGCCGGCGGGGTCATCCTGGTCGACTTCAAGCCGGTGACGAGTCCCTACGACGTGTCCGCGATCGGCCCGCCCGACCTCGCCGACACCTTCTCCGCCTCGGCGACCGCGAAGCGCTTCCGCCGGTACGTGGACAACTACCGTATGCAGTTCGGCGTGAAGGCCCGCAAGAATCTCACCCTGGCCGCCGCACCGGAACCACCCCTGCGGTACGCCCACCCGCCCGCAGCATCACCCTCAGTTTCACCATCACCCTCTGGAGGTCGCCGGTGATCGCGGTCATCGCGCTTGCCATCGGGGTCGCGGCGGGGATCTTCCTCGAGCCGACCGTGCCGCTGGGCCTGCAGCCGTATCTGCCGATCGCCGTCGTCGCCGCCCTGGACGCGGTGTTCGGCGGGGTCCGGGCCAAGCTGGACGGCATCTTCGACGACAAGCAGTTCGTCATCTCGTTCGTGTCGAACGTGCTCGTCGCCGCGCTCATCGTCTACCTGGGCGACCAGCTCGGCGTCGGCGGCCAGCTCTCCACGGGCGTCGTGGTCGTCCTGGGCGTGCGCATCTTCGGCAACGCCGCCGCCATCCGCCGACACCTCTTCCGCGCGTGACGGACATCCCCGCCGCGAACGGCGCGGACGACGACGAGGCCGACGCGCCGCCGAAGCCCGCCCGGCGCGCGCCCTCTCCCCGCCCGTTCCCCCTTTCAGATGACATTTCCGAAATGTCCGATAAGGCTGGGGAGGTCAACGGGGATGCGGAGGCCGGGGACGTCGACCGGGATGCGGAGACCGGGACCACCGCCGCGCAGGCCGGGACCACCGTCGCGGAGGCACCCGACGCCGCTCCCCCGGCCCGCGGCGGTCGGCAGCGCGGCGGGACCGGGCTGGTCATCGCGCTGCTCATCGCCCTGCTCGGGTTCGCGATCTCGGTGCAGTTCAAGGCGAGCAACTCCGACGCCGAGCTCGCCGCGGCGCGGCCGGAGGACCTGGTCCGCATCCTGTCGGACCTCGACGCGCAGCAGGACCGGCTGCGGCGCGAGATCAGCGACCTCGAGGACACCCGGCGGCAGCTCGACTCCGGGGCGCAGGGGCGCGACGCCGCGCTCGCCGAGGCCCGCAAGCGCGCCGATGAGCTGGGCATCCTGGCCGGGACGCTGCCGGCGGAGGGGCCGGGGCTGTCCATCGAGATCACACCGGGCACGGAAAAGGTCAAGGCGGAGGTGGTGCTCGACGCGGTCGAGGAGCTGCGCGGCGCCGGGGCCGAGGCGATGCAGATCAACGGGCACGACGGCGGCACTGTCCGCATCGTCGCGGCCACCTGGTTCGCCGACGGCGACAACGACCGGCTGGTGGTCGCCGGGCTGAGCCTCGCCGCACCGTATACGATCATGGTCATCGGCGGACCGGACACCATGCGCACCGCGCTGAACATCCCCGGAGGGGTGGTGGACAGCGTGCGGCAGCACGGCGGTACGGTCTTGGTGCGCGAAGCGGATCCCGTGCGCGTGACCGCGTTGCACACTGCCGGTGAGTTGAAGTACGCAAAGCCCGCCTGACGATTAAGGACCGACGTGATTCCCGAGGATCTGCGCTACACGGCGGAGCACGAGTGGCTCGCACCGGCGGACGCCGGCGTCTTCAAGGTCGGCATCACCGACTTCGCCCAGGAGGCGCTGGGCGACATCGTGTTCGTCCAGCTGCCCGAGGTGGGCGCGAAGGTGCAGGCGGGCGACTCGTTCGGCGAGGTCGAGTCGACGAAGAGCGTGTCGGAGATCTACGCGCCGGTGTCGGGCGAGGTCGTCGCCGTCAACTCGGCGCTCGACGGCGCGGCCGAGGTCATCAATGCCGACCCGTATGGCGCGGGCTGGCTCGTCGAGCTCAAGGCCGACGACCCGGCGGCGGTCGACGCGCTGCTCGACGCCGCGGCGTATCAGGAACTGACCACGAACAGCTGAGCTGGACCGCTCGGCAGCACGGCTCGACGACGAGCGGACCGACGAGCGACAGCGACGCGCACCAGAAGACAAAGTCCGACGACCCTCGACAGGAAATACGGCGATAGGCTGCCGCGCGTCTGGTTGACCCGTGATTTCGGGCGTGACTAGGCTCGCTCAGTCAACCGTATGCATCGGCCTGTCGCATCGGAGGACACCCGAGAAGACGACCGTGAGGTGGTTCCATGACGCGCCCAGACGACGAGTTCCCCCCGCTCGACGTCACGTCCACGCTCAACCTTGGCGCCATTGAGGATGCCATCGCTGGCACGGACGACGACGTGGTGCCCACCCGCGTGTCGGGATCACTCCCGCCGGGCACGGCGCTGCTGGCGGTGCGCCGCGGACCCAACGCCGGCGCGCGCTTCCTGCTCGACCACGACGTGACGACCAGCGGCCGGCACCCCGACAGTGACATCTTCCTCGATGACGTCACGGTGTCCCGTCGCCACGCCGAGTTCCACCGCGAGGGTGGCACGTTCACGGTCCGCGACGTCGGCAGCCTCAACGGCACGTATGTCAACCGCGAGCGGGTCGAGGCCGCGACCCTCAGCAACGGCGACGAGGTCCAGATCGGCAAGTTCCGCCTCGTGTTCGTGGCAGGACCGCGCCCCGACGAGAGCTGAGGCGATGACGGGGGCTACGGCGGCCGCCTGGGACACACCGCAGGACCGCGACGGCACTGACCGTGGCGGTCCTCAAAACGCTGCCCGCGGCGGCGCCCAGGGTGCCGGCCGCGGGGAGCGGCTGATGAGCATCGGTGAGGTGCTCGCGCAGCTGCGCGCCGAGTTCCCCGACATCACCATCTCGAAGCTGCGGTTCCTGGAGACCGAGGGCCTCGTCGAGCCACGGCGGACGCCGGCCGGGTACCGCAAGTACACCTGGACCGACATCTCCCGGCTGCGCTACGTGCTGACCGCTCAGCGTGACCAGTACCTGCCGCTGCGGGTGATCCGTGAGCATCTCGCCACGATGGGCGATCCGCTGACCGACGTGTCGCAGTCCTCGATGCCCACCGAGGCGCCCGCCGAGGTGCGCCTCAGCCGGGACGAGCTGCTCGACAAGGCCGGCCTGGGCGACGCCACCCTGCGCGCGCTGGAGGAGCACGGGCTGCTGCGGCCCCGCGCGGGTGGGGGCTACGACGCGGACGCCCTGGAGGTCGCCACGGCGGCGGCGCGCCTGGCCGAGTTCGGCGTCGAGCCGCGCCACCTGCGCGCCTACCGGGCCGCCGCGGACCGCGAGATCGGCCTGTTCAGCCAGCTGGTGACCCCGATGACCCGGCAGAGCGGCCCGGCGTCACGGGCACGGGCCGCCGACACGGTGCACGAGCTGGCGGCGCTGACCCAGCGGGTGCACGCCGCGCTGGTGCGGGCGGGCCTGCGGGAGATCCTGGGCAAATGATCCCTGGACGCCGTCCCGCCACCCTCCCCGGCACCCTCGCCCGGAGCGATCTTCGCCACTGAGCGCACTTGTGCGGTGGCGCGAGTGGCACGACCACCCCTCCTCCCGTGTACGGTGCAGGGAGTAGCAAGTCGACACGGAGGCGGGCAGTGCGAGAGCTGAATGTGGTCGGTGTTCGCGTGGAGCTGCCTACCAATCAGCCCATCGTGTTGCTGAAGGAGGTCGACGGCGACCGCTACCTGCCGATCTGGATCGGTGCGGTGGAGGCGACCGCGATCGCCTATGAGCAGCAGGGGGTCAAGCCGGCCCGGCCGCTCACCCATGACCTGATGCGCGACATGCTGGCGGCGCTCAAGGCCCCGCTGAAGGCGGTCGAGATCGTCGAGATGCGGGACAACATCTTCTACGCCGAGCTGGTGATCGGCGACAACGTCCGGGTCTCCGCCCGTCCGAGCGACTCGATCGCCCTGGCGTTGCGCGTCGGCGCGCCGATCCGCTGCGCGGACCAGGTGCTCACCGAGGCCGCGATCGTCATCCCGGACGAGCAGGAGGACGAGGTCGAGAAATTCCGCGAGTTCCTCGAGCAGGTCCGCCCGGAGGACTTCGCCGGGTAGGTTCGGCACTGCGACCAGGTTCCGATAGCGGTTCCAAATCGGGACAAATGGTTACAGTGGCGACGCGCGGAAAATTCGACGCACCGACACGCGGCGTGTCGCGGCGTTACCTCCCCGCCGACCCTCAAGGTGCGCTATAGGGTTGCGGGTGTTGACGCTGGAGGTGGGTGCAAATGCAACAGCCGCCCGATCCCGGGATACCCGGTCATGCTGCTGACACCGTTTCGGTGAGTGCGTTCGTCAATTCCGACGACGTCGGCTACCGCGGTCCGACCGCCTGCCACGCCGCCGGGATCAGCTACCGGCAGCTCGACTACTGGGCCCGCACCGGGCTGGTCGTGCCGAGCGTGCGCGACGCGGCGGGCTCCGGCAGCCAGCGGCTCTACTCGTTCCGCGACATCGTCGTGCTCAAGGTGGTCAAGCGCCTCCTGGACGCCGGGGTGTCACTGCAGAACATCCGCAAGGCGATCGAAACCCTGCGCTCCCGCGGCGTCGCCGACCTGGCCGGCATCACCCTGATCTCCGACGGGACCACCGTCTACGAGTGCCGCTCCCCCGAAGAGGTCGTCGACCTGCTCCAGGGCGGGCAGGGCGTGTTCGGCATCGCCATCTCCGGCGCGTTCAAGGAGATCGAAGGCACCCTGTCGCACCTCCCGGCCGAGGCGGCCACCCCCGCCGAGGAGGTCCCGGCGCACACCGACGACTTCGCCCAGACCGGCGGCGACGAGCTCGCCATGCGCCGCGCCCGGCGCCGCGCCGGCTGACCCCGCCAGCTCAGGCCCACCCCCAGCACCACGGGCCACCAGCACCACCCATCACACACCGGTCGACCACCTCAGGTCGGCCGGTGTTTCCGCATCCGTGACCGCCCTCCCCATGATGAGGTCTTCCGGATCACGGGGTCGCCGGTCACGGGGAGGGCATGGCAGGAAAGGTGGGGTCGGCGTCGTTGCGGACGGTCCCGGGGTGCGACGACGATCGGACGCATGGCAGCGAAACGGGTGCTCGTCGTCCTCTTCGACGGGGTGCAGAGCCTCGACGTCACCGGACCGGTCGAGGTGTTCGCCGGTGCCGAGACGGCCAGGCCCGGGTCCTACACCATCCACACCGGCAGCATCGGCGGTGTCATGGTCCGCACCTCCAGCGGGCTGCGCCTGCACCCCGACCTCGACCTCGCCGGCGCCGACCCGACCGACCTGCTGATCGTCCCCGGCGGCGCCGGAACCCGCACCGGCGACCCGCGGCTCGTCGACTGGCTGCGCACCGCCGGGCCGGGCGCCGGGCGCGTCGCGTCGGTGTGCACCGGGGCGTTCCTGCTCGCCGGGGCCGGGCTCCTCGACGGCCGGCGCGCCACCACCCACTGGCGGTACACCAACACCCTCGCCCGCCGGTTCCCGCAGGTCACGGTCGACACCGAGCCGATCTTCGTCCGCGACGGCGACGTGTGGACATCCGCCGGGGTCACCGCCGGCATCGACCTCGCGCTCGCCGTCGTGGAGGAGGACCACGGCCGCGACGTCGCGCTCGAGATCGCCCGGCACCTGGTGATGTTCGTGCGCCGGCCCGGCGGGCAGCGGCAGTTCAGCGCGCAGCTGGAGGCGCAGGTCGCGAGCCGGGATCCGCTGCGGGAGGTCCAGCGCCACATCGCCGAGCACCCGTCCGGCGACCTCACCGTCGACGCCCTGGCCAGGCTCGCCAACCTGTCACCCCGCCAGTTCAGCCGGGCGTTCGCGGCCGAGGTCGGCACCCCACCGGGCCGCTACGTCGACCGGGTCCGCCTGGAGACCGCCCGCCGGCATCTCGAGGACGGCGCGTTCGTCGAGGACGCCGCCCGCGCCTGCGGCTACGGCACCAGCGAAGCCATGCGCCGCGCGTTCATCCGGACGCTCGGTGTCACCCCGACCGACTACAAGGAGCGGTTCTCATGCAGATGATCTTCGTGGTGTACGAGGGGATGACCGCGCTCGACGCCGTCGGCCCGTACGAGATCCTGTCCCGCCTCCCCGGCGCCCGCGTCACGTTCGCCGGGGTGCACGCCGGCCCGGTCCGCACCGACACGGGCGCCCTGTCGCTGGTCGCCGAGCGGGCCCTGGCCGACTGCGAGGCCCCGGACCTGGTGCTCGTCCCCGGCGGCCCCGACGTCGCCGCGCAGACCTCGGACACCGCCCTGCACGACTGGCTCCGCGCCGTCGACCCGGTGACCACCTGGACCACGTCGGTCTGCACCGGATCCCTCATCCTGGCCGCCGCGGGCCTGCTGCGGGGCCGCACGGCGACGTCGCACTGGCTCGCCCTGGACCGCCTCCCCGCCTACGACGTCACCCCGTCGCCGCGGCGCGTCGTGCGCGACGGCAAGTACGTCACCGGCGCCGGCGTCTCGGCCGGCATCGACCTGGCGCTCACCCTCGCCGACATCATCGCCGGTCCGGCCGTCGCCCAGACGATCCAGCTCGCCACCGAATACGACCCGCAGCCGCCGTTCACGGCCGGCTCCCCCGCCTCGGCGCCGCCGGAGCTGGTGTCACACCTGCGCGCCAACGCCCATCTCGTCATGTCGACGTAGACTGCGGTGCGTGGCGTTCCGTGGCTGGCCCGCCGAGGCCCTCGACTTCTACGACGGCCTCGAGGCGGACAACTCCAAGACGTACTGGACGGCGAACAAAGCCGTGTATGACGACAAGGTCCGCGCCCCGATGACCGAGCTCCTCGCCGAGCTGGAGGCCGAGTTCGGCCCGGCGAAGATCTTCCGCCCGTATCGCGACGTGCGGTTCAGCGCCGACAAGTCCCCGTACAAGACCTCGTGCGCGGCGTCCTTCGAACGCGGCGGCTACCTCCAGCTGACCGCGGCCGGTCTGGCCGCGGGTGCCGGCGCGTACATGATGGACCCGCCCCGGCTGGCGAAGTACCGCCAGGCGGTCGCCGACGACTCCAGCGGCGTCCCGCTCGAGGCGGTCGTCACCGACCTCGCGGCGCGGGGCACCTCGGTGACGTCGCACGAGCAGCTGAAGTCGGTGCCGCGCGGCTTCCCCAAGGATCATCCCCGGGGGGAGCTGCTGCGGCACAAGGGGCTGATCGCCTGGCATCAGTTCGAGCTCGCGCCGTGGCTGGGGACCGCCAAGGCCAAGACCCACGTGGTGAAGTTCCTGCGCTCGTGCGCGCCGCTGCAGGAGTGGCTCGCCGTCCACACGTGATCTCATGATCCGGTAGACCTTGTTCACCCCTGGGTGCACAAGCTCTACCGGATCATGGGGAAAGTCAGCGCCGCTCCACCGCCGCGAGGACCACGTCGAACGGCGCGGAAGCGGCCCGAGCCGCCTCGGCCCGGTCCGCCGCCTCCCGCTCAGCCGCGTCCAGCCACAACCCGCTCTCGGTGCGCAACGCCTCCCGGGCCGCGGACGCCCCGGCCTGCCAGGCGGCCTCGTCCGCGGCGGCGCGGACCAGCAACGCCGGCCGCTCACCCACCGGCACGGTCGGCGGGTCGGCGAGCAGGTTGCCCGGCGGCACGAACACGACGGGCAGGCCACCGCCGACGACCGCGGCCTGCCGCCGCGCCTCGAACGCCGGCGCCTCCGCCAGAGCCGCGGCATACACGGCCGCCGTGCGCGACGCCGTCGCCTGCCACGAGTGCCGGTCGCGGACCATCTGCCGGGCCTTCGACGCGAGGTTCTGCGCGAACATCGGGTCCTGCAGCAGCGCGTTGACCGCGTCGGCGAGCCCGTCGGGTTCACCGACGGGGAAGCGGACCCCGGTGACGCCGTGCTCGACGATCGAGGCGAGCCCGCCCGTCGACGCGACGACCAGAGCGGCGCCGGACGCGGCGGCCTCGAGGGCGACGGTGCCGGTGGCCTCGTAGCGGCTGGGCATGACGAACGCGTCGGCGGCGGCCAGGACCGCGGCCAGGGTGCGCTGGTCGAGGTGGCCGGGGAAGCTGACGGCGCGGTGCAGCTTGCGCTTGCGGGCCTCCTCGATGAGGGCGGCCCGGTAGTCGCCGTCACCGGCGACGACGGCGCGGGTGCCGGGGTGCCGGTCGCGGATCGCGGGGAGGGCCTCGAGGAGGTCCTGGACGCCCTTCTCGGCGATGAGCCGGCCGGCGTAGACGAGCAACGGGCCCTCGCCGGCGAAGCGGAGCCGGGCGGCGAGGACCTCGCGGGGCGTGGCGGTCCACATGTCGGGGTCGATGCCGTTGGGCACGACGTCGACGCGTTCGGCCGGCACGTCGAAGAGGTGCTGGACCTCCCAGCCCAGGTAGGCGGTCGGGACGATCACCCGGCAGGCCTCGGAGCCGAGCCACCACTCGACGGAGTGCACGGACCGGCTCGCCTCGCCGGTGAGATACCCCTGGTGCCGGCCCGCCTCGGTGGCCTGCATCGAGGCGACGAACGGCAGGCCGAGGGCCTCCTTGAGGGTGACCGCGGCGTGGGTGACGAGCCAGTCGTGGGCGTGGATGACGTCGTAGCCGTCGGCGGGGACGGTGCGCAGCGCGGCTTCGGCGAGGAGGTGGTTGACGGCCATGGTCTGGTCCAGGGCGCCGCCGGTCACCGCACCGGACAGCGGCGCGGCGCGCACGACCCGGACGCCGCCGTGAACGGCGATCTCGGGGAGACCGCGCGAGAACCGGGTCACGACGGTCACGGCATGGCCCGCGGCCACGAGGGCGGCGGACAGGGCTGCGACGCGCCCGCGGGGTGCGTCATCGGTCGACGGTTGTTGGACGTCCCAGGCGATCATCAATACGCGCATAGCGGATACCTCTCGTCGCCGACTGTCACCGTAGCGCGTTCCGGCGCTTGCGCGGAGCGGCATCGCGGGCCAATTTCATCTTTTCGTTCTTCCCAGAAGATGCGGTTTGCAACTTGCGGTTCTCCCTGATCACGGCCCTCGCGTGCAGCACCGCGGCGACGGAACGGGCGGAGAACGGGGCGCCGGTCGGGCGGTGCGGGGCGTCACCCTCCGCGATCTCGCTGACCGAGCCGAGACCGGACTCGGTCAGGTGCGCCTCGACGGCGGCGAGCAGCCCGTCGACCGGGAGCCCGGCGGCGAGGCGGGCCTCGACGTACGGGCCGAGCCACCACGCCCACACCGTCCCCTGGTGATACGCGGCGTCCCGGGGAACCACCCCGCCGCGGTGGGCACCGTGGTAGCCGTATTCGGCGGGGGCGAGGCTGCGCAGCCCGAGCGGCGTGAGCAGGGCCGACCCGACCGCGTCCAGGACCCGCGAGCGCAGGTGCGCCTCGTCGGCGGCCGGCGCGTACGGCAGGCTGAACGCGAGCAGCTGGTTGGGGCGCAGGACCGCGTCGTCGTGGACGCTGCCACCGCCCTTCGGGTAGGCGGCCGGCTGCGCGTCGACCACGTCGAAGAACCAGCCGTCGGGGGCGCGGAACCGCTTGACGACCTGTGCCTTGACCGCGTCGCGGCGGGCGTGCACGACGGAGGCGTCGCGGCCGCAGCGTTCCCGCAGCGCGCCGACGGCGCCGAGGGCGTTGGCCCACAGCGCGTTGAGCTCGACGGGTTTGCCGTCGCGCGGCGTGATGGGTCCGCGCGGCAGCCGGGCGTTCATCCAGGTCAGGCCGGACTCGTCGGCGTCGATGAGCAGCAGCCCGTCGGCCGGGTCGACGCGCACACCGTCGCTGGTGCCCTTGGTGTAGGCCGCGATCACCCCCTCCAGCACCGGCAGCAGCTCCGTGGCGAGGTCGGTGTCGCCGGTGCGGGCGATGTGCCGCTCCGCGGCATGCACGAACCACAGCGGCCCGTCGGCGTCGTGCAGCGCACCGGCCCGCATCCGCGTGGGCAGGTCCCGGTGGGCCCGCAGCAGCCGGGCACCCTCCTCGGAGCGCCCGGTGGCCAGGAACAGCCCCTCGTAGGCGGTCATGGTGTCGCGCAGGTACGTGCCGAACCACGGATATCCCGCGACCACGGACGGCGACCCGTCGGGCGAGGTGACGATGAACGTGTCGGCCGCGAGCGCGAGGGCCTTGTCGACGCCGTCGCGGGCGCCGGCGGTGGCGGCGGTCCGCAGCAGCTTCCGGGCCCGGCGCCGCGCGTCGGCGACGACCACCGGGGCAGCCGGCGGGGGCGAGTCCAGGTCCCCGGAGAAGGCGGACACCGACACCGTCCCACCGGCGACGAGCGTGGCCTGGAACGTGCCGGCCGCCCACAGGTCCTCGACCGGGCTGAGCCCCCGCGCGGCCTCCTCACGGGCGTACGCGTCCAGGTACCACTCCCCGATCGGCCGGAAGTCCGGCCCGTTGACCTGGTAGGCACCGTCGACCGTGAAACCGCCGGGCACCACGGCGACCGCCGGCGGCCCGGAGGTCCGGTCACGTTCGGCGTCGGCGTGCCGCCACGTGCACAACGCGGTCAGCGACAGCTCGACCGACACCCCGGCGGGCGCGGCGACGAGCCGGTGCACGACGGCGACGCTGTTGCGGCCGTGGGTCATCGCGAGCTCGCGTTCGAGGACGACCTCACCGATCCGCCAGCGCCACCGGGGCACGCCGTCCGCCAGCTCGAAGTGCTCAAGATGGTGGTGCCCCGCCGGGTCGATCGCGCCGGACGCCCACTCGTGCACGGCCAGGCGCACGACGGCACCACCGGGCAGGGTGACGACGGGGTCGAGCGCGGCGAGCGCGAGGTGTCGCTGCGGTGTCACCAGCAGGCCGTGGTAGCGGCGCGTGCGCAGACCCGCGACCGTTCCTGTCGCGTATCCGCCGGTCCCGTCGGTGACGAGCCATTCGTGTTCGAACCCCGCTGCCGAGCTACAGGCATGGGGGCCGAAGGTCATGACCGATCCCGGGGGCATGTGCCCAACTATGATCCAAACCCCCTCGGTTGAAACGCGCGCCACGGCAGAATTCCCGTGTGATTCACCCCAATGACAAAGTCGCCCCTCGTCAGGCGCCTGTCGGGAATCCGATCACGCTGCGGGCGTGATTCATTATTGACGGCACTGGGCATATGGCAGCCAGCTTCACGCGTACCCGCGCGTGAACTTTCGACGCACGTAACACTGTGGCAACGCGGCCCCGGTTGGACACCCGGTGCCAGCCGATAGAGCAGGAGCTGAGATGCAGGTTTGGCCGGGCAACCGGTACCCGTTGGGTGCTACGTACGACGGGCAGGGCACGAACTTCGCGATCTTCTCCGAGGTGGCCTCCGGCGTCGAACTGTGCCTGTTCGACGACAACGACGTCGAGGAGCGCATCCGGCTCGTCGAGGTCGACGCGTTCGTGTGGCACGCCTACCTGCCAGGTATCGACCCGGGGCAGCGATACGGCTTCCGGGTGCACGGCGAGTACGACCCGGCCCGTGGCCTGCGCTGCAACCCGCACAAGCTGCTGCTGGACCCGTACGCCAAGGCGATCGACGGCGACATCTCCTGGGACCCGGCCGTCTACGGGTACGACTTCAACGACCCGGAGCAGATGTCCACCGCCGACTCGGCGCCGTTCATGCCCAAGGCGGTCGTGGTCAACCCGTACTTCGACTGGGCCAACGACGCCGCGCCGCGGGTGCCCTACCACCACACCGTGGTCTACGAGGCGCACGTGAAGGGGCTGACGATGCGGCACCCCGAGGTGCCGGAGGAGCTGCGCGGCACGTACGCCGGGATCGCCCACCCGGCGATCATCGAGCACCTGCGCCGGCTCGGCGTCACCGCCCTGGAACTGCTGCCGGTGCACCATTTCGTGCACGACCAGCGCCTGGTGGAGCTCGGCCTGTCCAACTACTGGGGCTACAACACGATCGGCTTCTTCGCCCCGTACCACGGCTACGCCCGCCGGCACCGCGGCCAGCAGGTCCAGGAGTTCCGCGGCATGGTCAAGGCGCTGCACGCGGCGGGCATCGAGGTCATCCTCGACGTGGTCTACAACCACACGGCCGAGGGCAACCACCTGGGCCCCACGCTCGGCTTCAAGGGCCTGGACAACGGCCACTACTACAAGCTCGAGGACGACGACAACCGGTACTACACCGACTACACGGGCACCGGCAACAGCCTCAACGTCCGCAACCCGCACACCCTGCAGCTCATCATGGACTCGTTGCGGTACTGGGTGACGGAGATGCGCGTCGACGGCTTCCGCTTCGACCTCGCCTCCACCCTCGCCCGGGAGTTCTACGAGGTCGACCGGCTGTCCACGTTCTTCGAGGTCGTGCAGCAGGACCCGGTCGTCAACCAGGTGAAGCTGATCGCCGAGCCGTGGGACGTCGGCCCCGGCGGCTACCAGGTCGGCAACTTCCCGCCGCTGTGGACGGAGTGGAACGGCAAGTTCCGCGACACGGTCCGCGACTTCTGGCGCGGCGAACCCGCGACGCTCAGCGAGTTCGCCAGCCGGATCTGCGGCTCGGCGGACCTGTACCAGGACGACGGCCGCCGACCGTTCGCCAGCATCAACTTCGTCACCTGCCACGACGGGTTCACGCTCAACGACCTGGTGTCGTACAACGAGAAGCACAACGCGGCCAACACCGAGGACAACCGCGACGGGGAGAGCCACAACCGGTCCTGGAACTGCGGCGTCGAGGGCCCCACCGACGACCAGGAGATCAACGCGCTGCGGGCCAAGCAGCGGCGCAACTTCCTCACCACGCTGATGCTGTCCCAGGGCGTGCCGATGCTCGGCGCCGGCGACGAGCTGGGCCGCACCCAGGGCGGCAACAACAACGCCTACTGCCAGGACAACGAGATCAGCTGGATCGACTGGCACGACGTCGACGAGCAGCTCCTCGCGTTCACCCGCGGCCTGGCCGCGTTCCGGGAACGGCACCGGGTGTTCCGCCGGCGGCGGTTCTTCACCGGCCGGCCGGTCGCGCGGGAGGAGGGCACGCCGATCCCGGACGTGGCGTGGTTCGCCACCGACGGCCGGCAGATGACCGAGGAGGACTGGGACAACCAGTTCGGCAAGGCCCTCATGCTGTTCGTCAACGGCGAGTCGATCACCGAGCGGGGCTCGCACGGCGAACGGCACGTCGACGACTCGTTCCTGCTGTGCTTCAACGCCCACTACGAGCCGGTCGACTTCGTCATCCCGCAGTCGGACTACGGCAAGGAGTGGGAGCTGGTGATCGCGACCGCGCCGGGTTCGGCCCGCGGCGGGGTGTCCTACACGGCCGGCGGCACCCTCGTCGTGCCGGACCGGTCCCTCGTCGTGCTCGACCGGACGGTGTGACCGCCGTGGTCGCGAACTTCCCGACCGGCACCTACCGGGTGCAGGTCCGGCCCGACTTCGACCTCGACGCGGCCGCCGGGCTCGCCGGCTACCTGCACGACCTCGGGGTCAGCCACCTGTACTCGGCGCCGCTGCTCACCGCGACGCCCGGCTCACCGCACGGTTACGACGTCGTCGACCCGACCACGGTCAACCCGCAGCTCGGCGGCCGGGAGGGGCTGCGGCGCCTGGCCGACGCGCTGCGGCAGCAGGGGCTCGGCCTGATCGTCGACATCGTGCCCAACCACATGGGCCTGTTCCAGCCGGCGGCCAACCCCGCCTGGTGGGACGTGCTCACCCACGGCCGTTCCTCGACGTTCGCGGACTGGTTCGACATCGACTGGTCGGCCGGCCCGATCGTCGTCCCGGTCCTCGGCGCCGCATCCGACGTCTCCGAGCTGTCGGTGATCGACGGTGAGCTGCGGTACTACGAGCACCGCTTCCCGATCGCGCCCGGCACCACCGGCGGCAGCCCGCAGGACGTCCACGACCGGCAGCACTACCGGCTCGTGGACTGGCGGCGCGGCAACGAGCTGCTCAACTACCGCCGGTTCTTCGCCGTGACGGAGCTGGCGGGGGTACGGGTGGAGGACCCGGCGGTCTTCGACGCCACCCACGCCGAGGTGCTGCGCTGGGTGGCCGCCGGCGACGTCGACGGCATCCGGGTCGATCACCCCGACGGCCTGCGCGACCCCGGCGGCTACCTGCACACCCTGCGCGAACGCGCCCCGGACGCGTGGCTGGTGGTGGAGAAGATCCTGGAGCGCGGCGAGCCGCTGCCGCCGCACTGGCCGGTCGACGGCACCACCGGCTACGACGCCCTCGGCGACGTCTGCGGGCTGTTCATCGACCCTTCGCATGCCCCGGCGGTGGACGGCCCGGACTGGGCCGAGGAGGCGCACGAGCAGAAGCTGGACGTGACCCGGCGGCTGTTCCCCGCCGAGCTGCGCCGCCTCGACGCGCTCGCACCGGGATCCGCTGCCGTGCTGGGCGAGCTCGCCGCCAACTTCCACGTGTACCGCAGCTACCTGCCCTACGGCCGGGCCGACTTCGACGCGGCCGTCGCGGAGACGAAACGCCGCCGGCCCGACCTCGCCGACGCCCTCGACGACCTCGAACCCCGGCTCACCGACCCCGCCGACGAGCTGTGCGCCCGGTTCCAGCAGCTCACCGGCGCCGTCATGGCCAAGGGCGTCGAGGACACCGCGATGTACCGCTGGAACCGGTTCATCGCCCTGAACGAGGTCGGCGGCGACCCGTCCCGGTTCGGGGTGCCGCCGGAGGAGTTCCACACCGCCGCGGCCCGCCGCCTCGAGGACTGGCCGGCCGGGATGACGACCCTGTCGACCCACGACACGAAACGCGGCGAGGACGTCCGGGCCCGCCTGGCCGTGCTGTCGGAAGCGCCGGACCTGCTCACGCCGCTGCTCGGCCGGGCCGGCATCCCCGACCCGTCGTTCGAGGCGCTGTTCTGGCAGACCGTGGTCGGTGCCTGGCCGATCAGCGCCGACCGGCTCCAGGCGTACCTGACGAAGGCCGCCCGCGAGGCGAACCGGTCCACCTCCTGGGACGCGCCCGACGAGGCGTTCGAGGCCCGGTTCGCCGCCGCCGTGCGCCTGCTCGACGACGACCCGCAGCTGCGCGCCGACGTCGAGGCGATCGTGACCCTGATCCGGCCGCACGGCTGGTCCAACGCCCTCGGCCAGAAGCTGGTGCAGCTCACCATGCCCGGCGTCCCCGACGTCTACCAGGGCACCGAGCTGTGGGAGGACTCCCTCGTCGACCCCGACAACCGCCGCCCGGTCGACTTCGCCGAACGCCGCGACCTGCTCCTCGCGCTGGATTCGGCGGCGGCACCGCCACCCGTCGACTCCTCCGGGGTGGCGAAGCTCCTCGTCACCAGCCGGGCGCTGCGGCTGCGGCGGGACCGGCCGGAGCTGTTCCAGCGGTACCACCCGGTCGACGTCACCGGGGACAGCCACGGCCACGCGGTCGCCTTCGACCGGGGCGGCGCCCTGACCGTCGCCACCCGGCTGCCGCTGCGCCTCGCCGCCGCCGGCGGCTGGAACGGCGAGGACCTCAAGCTGCCCGGCGGCGCCTGGACCGACGTCCTGACCGGCCGCCGCATCGGCTCCACCCGGGTCGGCGACATCCTCTCGACGTATCCCGTCGCGCTCTTGGTGAGGGAGTAGCACGTGCACGAGTTCCGCGTCTGGGCCCCGGCCGCCCGCAGCGCCGCGCTGTCCACCGGCGGCACCGCGCTGCCGATGACCGAGGACGGCGGCGGCTGGTGGACGCTGACACTGCCGGACGCCGGCCACGGCACCGACTACGGCTTCGTCCTCGACGACGGCCCCGAGCGGCCCGACCCGCGCTCGCGCCGCCAACCCGCCGGCGTGCACGGGCCGAGCCAGGTGTACGAGCACGACCGGTACACCTGGAACGACCGGGAATGGACCGGCCGGCAGCTGCCCGGCAGCGTGATCTACGAACTGCACGTCGGCACGTTCACCCCGGCGGGCACGTTCGACGCCGCCGTCGAGAAGCTGCCCTACCTGCGCGACCTCGGCGTCGACCTGGTCGAGCTGCTGCCCGTCAACACGTTCAACGGCGAGTGGAACTGGGGCTACGACGGCGTCGGCTGGCACGCGGTCCAGGAGTCCTACGGCGGCCCCGACGGCCTGAAACGGTTCGTCGACGCCGCGCATGGTCTTGGTCTGGGCGTCATCATCGACGCGGTCTACAACCACTTCGGCCCGTCGGGCGCGTACACGCCGTCGTTCGGGCCGTACCTGTCCGCCGGCGCGAACACGTGGGGCCGCTCGCTGAACCTCGACGAGGCCGACTCCGGCGAGGTCCGCGCGTTCATCATCGACAGCGCCCTGCAGTGGCTGCGCGACTACCACGCCGACGGCCTGCGCCTCGACGCCGTGCACGCCCTCGTCGACCGCGGCGCCACCCACCTGCTGGAGGAGCTCGCCGTCGAGGTCGACGCCCTGTCCACCGCGGTCGGCCGGCCGCTGTCGCTGATCGCCGAGTCCGACCTCAACGACGCCAAGCTCGTCACCGCCCGCGAGGCCGGCGGCTACGGCCTGCAGGCCCAGTGGGACGACGACGTCCACCACGCCCTGCACGCCCTGCTCACCGGCGAGCGGCAGGGGTACTACGCCGACTTCGGCTCGCCCGCCTGCTTCACCACCGTGTGGACGCGGGCGTTCTTCCACGCCGGCACCTGGTCCTCGTTCCGCAGGCGGGTGCACGGCCGACCGGTCGACACCAGGCGCGTCCCCGGCCACCGGTTCGTGGTCTGCCTGCAGAACCACGACCAGATCGGCAACCGCGCCACCGGCGACCGCCTGACCGCGACGCTGTCGCCCGGCCTGCTCAAGGTCGGCGCGACGCTGCTGCTCACGTCCCCGTTCACGCCGATGCTCTTCATGGGCGAGGAGTTCGGCGCCCGCACCCCGTGGCAGTTCTTCACCAGCCACCCCGAGCCCGACCTGGGTTCCGCCGTGCGGGAGGGCCGGCGGGCCGAGTTCGCCGAGCACGGCTGGCCGCCCGGCGACGTCCCCGACCCGCAGGACCCGGCCACCTTCGAACGCTCCCACCTCGACTGGTCCGGCCAGGATCCCGCGATGCTGGCGGTGTACCGGTCGCTGATCGCCCTGCGCAAGCGCCACCCGGCCCTGTCCGACCCGCGCCTGGACCTGGTCGAGGTCACCCACGACGATGGGGTGCTGCTGATCCGCCGCGGCCCGCACGTGGTCGTGGCGAACCTGACCGCCGACCCCCGCACCGTCCCCCTGTCCGCGGACTGCCTGCTCTTCACCACCGACGACACCGCCGTCCTGCAGGCCGATACCCTGACCCTCCCCGCTGAATCCGCCGTGATCATCTGACTATGCTCACTGGCGGCGAAGCCGTAGCGCAGTGGTCGTCGCGCCTTGACCTCACTGAGGAGGACGCCGGTTCGAATCCGGCCGGCTTCGCCACCGTTGCTGCGACTCGGGGGTGGGCACGTGGTGGGCGGACCGGTCGCCGCGCTCGACGGCTGGCGGCTGATCCGCCGGTACGCCGTCCCCGGCTGGATGATCGCCGAATGCACCGAGGCGCGGGAGCGCGGCGACTGGCGGACCGCCTGCGAGGCGGCCCGGGTCACCGTCGCCTTTTCCGACCCCGACGTGGCCGGGGAGGTCGCGGACCTGCTCGCCGGGTTCGCGCCCGACCTGCTGCGCTGGCATCTGCCCCGGGCCCTGGACGGCTCCGCGGCGCTGGCCACCGGGCTGCGGCTCGTCCTCGCGCCCGAAGGGCCGGTCACCGCGGACACCACGGTCCTCGGGGTCCGCACGCCGCGGCGTTGGGTGGGCAGCTCGCAACGCCTCACGCTGCACGCCGTCCGCGCCGGCGACATCGCCGAGGGCCCGGTGTTCCCGCTGCCGCCATGGCTGTGGGACGCCCGCCGCGCGGCCGAGCTGCCGGCAGCGACCGAGCCCGAGCCGCGCCATCGTGCGCCTGAAGGCCAGGGGATCCTCGAGCCGTGGACGGCGGCCGGGTGGTCGCTCGACCCGGCAGACATCCGTGACTGGCGCCAGTCAGAGCTCGGCCTGGTGCGCGGTGTGGCACCCGGGCTCGCCGCCCATGAGCTGCGGCGGCTCGTGGCGCAGTTCGGCCGCGGGTCCTGGGAGCTGCGCTTCGGCTACTACATCGTCCGTCCGGACGAGCACCTGCGGTTGGAGCTGGACGGCACACAGCCCCGGCTCGCGCGCCGCGCGGCGACGCCGTCCCAGCCGGGACCGACCCGGGCGGACCTCTGCCTGCATCCGGCGTTCCTGCGGTCCCCGGTCGACCTGCAGCTGGTGCGGCACGGCCGGATCGGCGTCGAGGAGCTGCACCCGCTGGTGCGGGCCGCGCTGTTCCCGTCCGCGCCCACCGGGCAACCGGCCGACGCCGGGCTGGTTCCCGCCGGCTTCGCCGAGGGGGAACGCATCCGGGTCCGCTGCGGCCCGGACTGGCACGCGATCGGCCTGCGGGGCGGCCGCCTCGACCTGCTCCACCACACCGACGACGAACGGCGCCGGGAGCGTGCGCTGCGCGCCATCGGCGGCACGGCCAACGGCTGCTTCGCCGTCGACCTCGCCTGGCACGACGGCACCGGCGCGCTGCCGAGGCGGCTGCACACGTACCGGCGCGACCTGTGGCGGCGCATGCAGCACGGCGGCAGCAGGGTCGTGCTCGCGCTGCTCGACGCCGGACTGGACCCGCAGCTCCGCGACGAGCGGGGCCGGACCCTCCTGCACCGGCTGCACCAGTTCGAATCCGCCGAGGTGCTGCCCCGGCTGCTCGCCGAGGGCCTGGACGTGAACGCCCACGACTGGCACGGCCTGACCCCGATGTGCGAGGCCGTCGCCCACACGGCTCCGCCCGCCCTGCTCAGGGCACTCAACGAGGCCGGCGCGCTCCCCCCGCTGTCCGAGCCTTCGGCCGGCCCCGAGACCTGGTCCGACCCGTGGATCGGGTCCGAGCCGCCCGACGAGTCACCGGACGCACACGTCTGTTCGTAGGACGGTCATCACGCCGCCGTCGTCCTGCGGCGGGACAGCTCAACCGCCGCGGCGGCGGCGAGGAGGCCGAGGCAGCCGACCTCCAGCAGGCGCACGATGATCGCCTGGGGTTCGGTGAACCAGGCGAGGAACGGCTGCACCGCCGCACCCGGCACCCAGACGATCGCGGCGACCGTCCAGAACAGGCGGGGGTTCGCCGGGCCGGGGATCGCCGGGCCGTCGGTGAGCAGCCAGCGGGTGCGGTGGATGTGCCGGGCCGCGACGAGCACCAGCAGCGCGCCGGCGACCGTGGATCCGTAGTGCAGCACCCGCCACCAGGGTTGGCCGGCGAACGCCTCGGCGTTGAGGAACGTCCAGTCCTGGGTGCCGCGGGCCGGGACACCGGCGTGGGTGACGTAGTCCCACATGCGGTGCGACCATGCCCCGATCCAGGCGGACAGGAGCGTGACGTACACCGGGAAACGATGCTGCCGCAGCGCCGCGTAGTCGCCGGTCCAGGACGGCAGGTGCGCGACGACGGCCGGTGCGGCGCGGCGGGTCAGCCAGGTCAGCAGCACCGTCACCGGCACGCAGAAGACCAGCAGGCCCAGCCAGGTGTGCGCGTTGTACTGCACGTAGGGCGCGATCGAGTAGGGGAAGTCCGGCGCCGCGGAGCCGATGACCAGCGCCACCCCGTCGAACCAGCGCCGCCGCGCGAACTTGAACGGCAGCACGGCCGCGGCGTGGGACGGGAAGGTCATCGGCACCCGGCGAGCCTAGATCACCGTCGTCGCCGTCAGGAGCCCTCAGGGCGCCGGGCGCCGGACGGCATCTCCTGCAACAGCCAGGTGTTGCCGTCGGGGTCGGCGAAGGCGACGTAGTAGACGCCACCCATGTCGTCCACGCCGCCGGCCTCGACACCGCGGGCGAGCAGGGCCTCACGGGCCTTGTGGATGTCGGCGACGACCAGGTGCAGGCCGCGCAGCGTGCCGACGGGCAGGTCGAGGCCCGGGATGTCCTTGTACAGCACGATCGAGCACGCCGACCCGGGCGGGGTGAGCTGCGTGATCCGCGCGCCGGAGCCGGGCGGCCGCACGTCGTGGTCGAGGTTGAAGCCCAGCAGGTCGACGTAGAACGCCAGGGCACGGTCGACGTCGGACACGGGGACCGGGACCAGCTCGAGGCGCATGTCCGGCGCCGGCGGCAGGTCGACGCCCCGCACGTAGGTCTCCAGGCTGGTGAAGCCGGCCTCCATGCCCTCCTTCATCCCGGACTGCAGGGCGGCGTCGCGCGCCTCCTTCGACGGGTACCGGACCAGGGTGGTGATCGTGGTGGTGCTGCCCATGGCGGTGAACGTCAGCGTGTTGAGCGTCTGCGGCCAGTCCGGGCCCCACGACTCGGTGCTGACGACCCGCAGCGGGCGCTCGACCTCCTGGAACGTGCCGCTGAGGATCAGCTCGGCGGCGCCCTCGCCGCGCAGCACGTAGCGGAACGCGCCGCCGGGCCGCAGGTCGATCTCGCAGACCTGCATGCTCCACCCGGGCGGGCCGGCCATCCAGTTGGGCAGGTGCTCGGGCTTGGTGTAGCAGTCGAAGACCAGGCTGCGCGGCGCGGCGACCGTGCGCCGGATCTGGATGTCGGTGTCGCTGGGCAGCTCGAACGTGGTCACGCCGGGCCGGTCATTGGTCGTCGTCATCGGTGCCGTCCTTCTGTTGCAGGGTTTTGAGATAGCTGTCGAGTCGTGCGTAGTTCTCGTCCCAGAACCGCCGGTATTCCTCGGCGAACTCCGTCACCTCGCGCATCGGTTCGGCCTCCAACCGGCAGGGGCGCCACTGCGCCTCGCGGCCGCGGCTGATCAGGCCGGCGTGCTCCAGGACCCGCAGGTGCTTGGAGATCGCCGGGCCGCTCATGGCGAACGGTGCGGACAGCTCCTTCACGGTCGCCTCGCCGCGCGTGAGCCGGGCGAGGATCGCCCGTCGCGTCGGGTCGGCGAGCGCCGCGAAGGTGATGCTGAGCTGATCCGTGACCATCAGTTACCTCACCATTTGGTTATCTAACCTCTCGGTTATTTAACCGCCCGGCGTACGCCAGCGTCAAGCGGAACATTTTCCAACATGATCTTTCACAAGCCGTCGCTTGTGCGCATAATCATGCATCGACACACCGCCATGTGTCGCGGTCAGGAGTGCTGCCATGAAACGTGTCCCCGCCCTGCTGCTGGCTCTGCTGGCGGCTTTACCAGTCACGGCTCTTGCGTGCTTTGCGGCCGCGCCGCCCGCGCTCGCCGCCACCTCAGGGAATCCGATCCTGCCGGGGGACCACCCGGACCCGTCGATCGAACTGTTCAACGGCGCCTACTACGTGTACACGACCGCCAGCGGCGGCTCGACCGACGCGCCGGGCCGGTACTTCCACGCGTGGCGCTCCACCGACCTCACCAACTGGGTCGACGCCGGCGTCGTGCTGGACCGCGCCACCGTCACCTGGGCCTCCACCGACACCCGCACCTGGGCGCCGGACATGGTGTACCGCAACGGGAAGTACTACTTCTACACGGCGATCGCCACGTCGGTGTCGGTCTCCGTGTGCGACTCCCCCGTCGGCCCCTGCCGGGACAAGGGCAGCCCGCTCGTGCAGGGCAAACTGTTCAACGGCATCGAGGCGATCGACCCGATGGTCTTCGTCGACGACGACGGCCAGGCGTACCTGTACTTCGGCGGCTCAGCCGGCGGCGGCACCATGGGCATCTTCCGGCTCAACGCCGACATGACCTCCGTCAACGGCACGGTCACCGTCCAGCGCCCGCAGAACTTCACCGAGGCGCCGTTCGTGTTCAAACGGGCCGGCCGCTACTACCTGCAGTACTCCAACGGCTCCTACGCCAACAACACCTACAACGTGCAGTACTCCACTGGCCCGGGCCCGCTCGGCCCGTGGACCTACGGCGGTCAGATCCTGTCCGCCGCCGGCGCCTACAACGGCCCAGGCCACAACGGCCTGCTGCAGTACCCGGGCACCGACGACTGGTACATGATCTACCACCGGTACCAGAACGCGAGCTACAGCACCCGGTACACCGCGCTGGACCGCATGTACTTCAACGCCGACGGCTCCATCCAGCGCGTCACGATGACCGCCACCGGTGTCGAGGCCCGCCCCGCCCCCGCCGCGGGCGGCCTCCTCACCGGCCCGGGCGGCAAGTGCGTCGACGTCAACGGCGACGACTCC
>NZ_BONQ01000041.1 GCF_016862795.1 Dactylosporangium siamense
AACGGCACCCGGCTGCAGATCTGGGACTGCAACGGCTCCACCGCCCAGGTGTTCCGGCTGACCTGACCCGCGTGTTTCGCGACCACGCCGACGGGCGTTACGGTGGGTGATGGGACGCTCGGGAGATTAGGTGGGTTGGGGTACGGTCGGGGAAGACGGAAGACCGACGCCGGTCCGGGCTCAGCCAAGCGTGGCAGCCTCGGGCCGGCCCGGGTCGGGTAGCGTTTCGGAGATGTTCGGCAGGACAGCGGCGCCCGCGCTCAGGTGCGGCTTCGGCGGGTTCCACGCAGCGACTTCCGCGCGGCTGGAGCTGACCATCCCCCGGCGGCAGGAACTGATCGACGTCTGGGCCCAGCTCACCGACGCCGAGGCCAGCTTCCGGCTCGGCTGGGGACCCGCCGGCCCGGTCGTCGAACGCGACGACACCGACCCGATGGTCATCGCCGACGAGGGCGCCGAGTTCGTCGCCCGCGACCTGCTGGCCGGTGGCGTCGTCGCGAGCATCGGGTTCGGCCGCGGCAACGACGGGTTCATGGAGGTCGGCGGCCTGGTCCACCCGACGTTCCGCCGGTTCGGGTTCGGGCGGGAGACCCTCGAGCTGGTCTGCGCGTTCGCCCATCAGCACTTCGGCATCGTCGAGCTGCGGGCGAAGTGCGAGCCCGACAACGAGGCGAGCCGCCGCTGGCTGGCCTCGGCCGGGTTCCTGCCGGTCGACGGCACCGTGGCACACACCCTGCCCGACGGCCGGAAGATCGCGGCGGTCCTGTGGCGCCGGCTCGACCCGACAGCCCAGCGGCGGTGCAAACGCCCGTTCACACCCATCGGCTGACCGCGCCACGGTGAGGCCCGGCTCGAGTCGTCACTGCGCTCCCTGACCTATGAGGCCCGCGCCCAGACGGGCTGGGCAGAGCTGGGCGCGGCGGGCAGTGCCGCCCGCGCCACGTAGTCGCGGTTTCCCACGGTCCGGAAGAGCGCGGGCAACGCCCGATGATCGAGGGCCGCGACGGGCGGGCAGGTCCGCGGCCGCCGGGCAAACCGGGCATGATGAGGGACCGTGACCGACGTGAAAATGGCGGACTACTACGAGCGCCGCGCACCTCACTACGACGCGGTGTACGCCAGGCCGGAACGGCAAGCCGACATCCGCACGCTGCAACGCCTGATCCCCGCCGCCCTGACCGGCCGCGACGTGCTGGAGGTCGCCGCCGGCACCGGGTACTGGACGCAGTTCGTCTCGGCGACCGCGAACACCGTGGTCGCGACCGACTACAACCCCGCCCCGCTGGCCATCGCCGCCGCGCGTGAGTATCCCAGGGCCAACGTCCGCTTCGGGCGGGCCGACGCCTTCGCCCTCGACCAGGTCGCCGGCGATTTCACGGCCGCGTTCGCCGGGTTCTGGTGGTCGCACCTCCGCCGGAGCGACACCGACCGGTTCCTGCGCGGCGTGTGCGCCCGAATGAGGCCGGGCTCCGCCGTGGTGATCGTCGACAACCGGTACGTCGACGGCAGCAGCCAACCGGTCACCCGCACCGACCAGGCCGGCAACACGTTTCAGCGCCGGGAGCTGCCGGACGGCACCACCACCGAGATCCTGAAGAACTTCCCCACCGCGACCGAGCTCCGCACGGCCGTGGACGGCCACGGCAGCGCCCCGGACATCGTCGAGCTCGAATACTACTGGCTTCTGACGTTCACCGTGTGAGGGCCGGCGCCGGCCCTCACACGGCATCACGGCTTCTTCAGCGTCGCCTGCAGGGCACCGACCACCCCGGCGAGCTCGGCGAGCAGACCGCCGACGCTGCTGGTGTCGTTGCCGCCGATGGTGACGGCGCGCAGCTCCGCGGGTTTCGGCAGTTTCGCCACGATCTCCGGCAGGGCGTCGACGAGCTTCGCCTGGATGCTCTCCACCGACTGGGCGTTGTCGATCTCGGCCCGCAGCCGGGTGCGTTCCAGCTCCAGCAGGCCCTGCTCGTGCGCCGCCTGGGCGCGGATCGCGTCGAGGGCGAGGTCGCCGTCGACGGTGAGGCGGCGCAGCGAGGTCTCGCGTTCGATGCGCAGCCGGCCGATCTCGGCCTCCTCCGCGGCGCGTTCCCGCTCGAGGGCCATCGCGTGCCGGGTCGTGGCGTCCTGCAGGTCCGCGAGGGCCCGGCTGTCCTCCTCCTGCCGCTGCGAGCGGCGCAGCTGCTCCCCGGCCTCCCGGTCGAACTGCACCGCGGCGTTGCGGGCGCGCAGCTCGGCGAGCTCCCGGTCGCTCTCGATCTGCTCGGTCTGGCGCAGCCGGGACGCGGCGAGCTCGCGGGTGCCGATCGCCTCGTCGGCGGCGAGTTCGGCGAGCCGGGCGATGCGGCCCTGTTCGGAGCGGTACGGCTTCTGCAGGTTCTCCCACAGCCGCGACGAGCTGACCACGGCCTCCTTGATCTGCACGGTGACGATGCGCAGGCCGAGCCCGGCGGAGGAGTCCGACGAGGTGCCTTCGGCCACGGCGCGCAGCCGGGCGGTCAGCTCCTCGATGATCGGCTGTTTGTCGCTGAGGACGTCGCTGACCCCGAGGGTGGCGACCTTGTCCTTGATGGCGGCCTCGGCCTGCTCCTTGAGCTGCAGGTTGACGAGACGCATCGGGTCCTCGACGTCGCCGAAGTCGAGTTTGCGGTACGCGGTGGAGAAGTCCTCGATGATCCACTGCACGTAGGCCTGGACGAGGACGCCCTGCAGTTCCCGGCAGATGCAGAACGCGTTGATCAGGATGGTCTGCATGGCGCCGGGCACGACCAGGTACGAGTCGGTCGCCGGGTTGTACCGGAATGACACGCCGAGCCCCACGTGCAGCGGCTCGCTGCGGCCGCGGCGGGTGTGCACGACGAACGCGTTCGGCGGGACGATCACGGTCTTCCACCGGCCGAACCCGGTGACGCGGACCTCGACGGCGTTCGGCGCCGGCTGGGCCGCCTGCTGCCGGCCGCCGCCGCGGGTCGGCCCGCCCGGGGCCGGGGCCTGCGCCGCCGGGGCCGGCGCGCTGCGCTTGGACCGCAGGTCCGCCTCGAGCCGCTCCTGCTGTGCGACAACCTGGTTGAGGTAGCTGTTCCCGCTCGACATGCGCCCATATTGGCCAACCGCGTCAAGGCGACGCCACCGGGAAAGCGTCAGGCGTTGAACAGGTCCGCGATCTGCTTCATCCGCGCGTCGACGGTCAGGTCCTCCAGGGACAGCGGCAGCGGGATCCGCCAGTTCGGGTACTGCGACGTGGTGCCCGGCAGGTTCGGCTGGCGGGGTTCGCCGAGCACGTCGTACGGGGAGGCGAGCACGATCCGGCACGGGGTGCGCAGCAGCAGCTGGTGCATCGCCAGGACGATCTCCTCGTCGGTGCTGTCGGGCCCGGTCAGCCCTTCGGCGTCCAGCAGATCCAGCAGCAGGGTGCGTTCCTTCGAGAAGGCGGCCCACTCGACCTTGACGTCGCGGGTGAGGACGCCGGCCTCGGCGCGGGCCAGGACGTGCTCCCCGGACAGGAACCCGCCGGCGGTCGGCAGGTCGTGGGTGGAGATGCTGGCGAGCGCGTTGTGCGGCCAGTCGCCGGGCGGCAGGAACCGGCCGTCGTCGTCGCGGGTGAACCACAGCACGGCGGAGCCGAGGATGTTGCGGTCCTGCAGGGTCGTGGTGACGACGTCCTCGACGGTGCCGAGGTCCTCGCCGACGACGACGGCACCGGCGAGTTTCGCCTCCTCGACGAGGATGCCGAGCATCGCCGCGTCGTCGTAGTACACGTAGGTGCCCTGCGCCGGGGACTGGCCCGGCGGGACCCACCACAGCCGCCACAGCCCGGCGACGTGGTCGACCCGCAGCCCGCCGGCGTGGCGGAAGATCTCCCGCAGCAGGGTCCGCCACGCGGTGTAGCCGGTGTCGGCGAGCCGGTCGGGGCTCCACGTCGCGAGGCCCCAGTCCTGGCCCTGCTGGTTGAACGCGTCGGGTGGGGCGCCGACCTTCGCGCCGGGCGCGATGACGTCCTGCAGCGTCCACGCGTCGGCGCCGCCGGGGTCGATGCCGACCGCGAGGTCGTGGATGATGCCGACCGCCATGCCCTCGGCGGCGGCGTTGGCGACCGCGAGCTGCTCGGCGCAGCGCCGCTGCAGCCAGGTGTGGAACGCGACGGCCGACGGGTCGGCGACGGCGTACGCGGCGGCGCCGGGCCGTTGCAGCTCCGTGGGCCAGGTCCGCCAGTCGGGGCCGTGGTCGGCGACGAGCGCGCAGTACACGGCGAAGTCCGTCAAAGAGGATCTATCGGCAAACGACGCGCCAGCGGGAGGCGCCAGCAGCGTCAACGCCGCATGTTTCGCCCGCCACGCGCCGTCGTAGTCGATCAGCCCGTCCGGGGACGACAGCGGCCGCAGCGCGTCGACGGCCGCCCGCAGCGCAGGCGGCGCGTCGCGGTACTCCGGCAGGTCGGTGATGCGCAGGTACAGCGGGTTCACGAACCGCCGCGACGACGGCGAATACGGCGAGGCCGGCAGCGGGTCGACGGGCGCGACCGCGTGCAGCGGGTTGACCAGGATCGCACCGGCGCCGGTGGACCGCGCCCAGCGGGTGAACGCGGCCAGGTCCGCGAAGTCGCCGACGCCCCAGGAGCCGGCGGAGCGCAGCCCGTACAGCTGCAGCATCCACCCCCAGGTGCGCGGCACCTCGGGCAGCGGCCCGGCCGGCGCGACCGGCGCGGCGGCGGGCGGGACGGCGGGCGGTCCGAGCAGCGACAGGACCGTCTCCACGACGGCCGGGTCGATGTCGACGCGCTCGCCGCCGGACGTCTCGTAATAGGTCGCGACACCGCGGGGGAAAGCTGGCACGCGAACCGTCATACCCCGCTGACCTGGTCGCGAAGCACCAGGCTCGGCACGGTGTCGGCGCCGACGAGGCTCAGTGCCTGCCGGACGCCGCGGGTGCAGCGCACCACGGTGTGCCGGGTGGGGCGGGACGCGGCGAACCGGACGATGGCGCCGGCCGCGGCGGCGTCAAGGAACCGCAGGTCACTGGCGTCGAGCAGGACGGTGCTGTCGACCTCGGTGACCATGTCGAGGATGGACGGCAGGGCGCCGGCGTTGGAGGCGTCGAGTTCGCCTGACAGCCGCAGGTGGGCGCCCCAGCCTCCGACGGTGAAGCGCAGCAGCGGCCCGGGATGGACCGCGCCGATGGCGGTGAGGGCCTCCTTGTCGAACCGGCGGCGGTCGTACAGGCAGAGCCCGGCCACCCGGCCGTCACCGAAGAACCGGTTCACGGCCGACTCGTAGACCAGCAGCTCTGGGGTGTCGAACCCGGCCCGCAGCGTCCACGTCATCTTCCCGGCGACGAACAGCCCCTGGTAGTGCTCGGCGTAGGACTGGTCCCGCATGGCGGTCAGCCCGTCCAGCATCTGCTGGACCCGGGTGGGCCCGGACACGTCGAACCCGTCGCCGTGCATGAGCACCATGAGCTGCCCGGGGGCGGCGTCGGGGGCGGCATCGGTGAGGTGCCGGGCCAGGTCCGCGTCGTCGGCGTCCAGGAAGACCACCACGCGCTGACCTGGGCGCAGGCCGGTCGTCACGAAACCCGTCAGCAGGTCGCGGCACTCGTCGTCGGCCGCATAGGTGACGCTGACATGGTCACCGAGCCGCCACGACGGGTTTCCGCGCCCCTCCGACACCTCCACAGCGTATGGAGAAACGCGATCTGGCACTAGAGCCCCGGCGCGTCGTCCACCGCCTCGTCGGCGAGGGCGGCGGCGCCGATGATCAACGGGTCGGGGGTGCCGACCAGGCCGACGTCCTTGCCGTCGTAGTTGAACCGGTTGAGCACGTGCCGCATCGCCTCGATCCGGCCGCGTTTCTTGTCGTTGGACTTGACCACCGTCCAGGGCGCGTCGGCGGTGTCGGTGTAGAAGAACATCGCCTCCTTCGCCTCGGTGTAGTCGTCCCATTTGTCGAGGGAGGCGAGGTCCATCGGGGACAGCTTCCACTGCCGGACCGGGTCGACCTGCCGGATCAGGAACCGGGTCCGCTGCTCGTTGCGCGACACCGAGAACCAGAACTTCACCAGGTTGATCCCGGACCGCACGAGCATCCGCTCCAGCTCCGGCGCCTCCCGCATGAACTCCAGGTACTCGGCGCGGGTGCAGAAGCCCATGACCCGTTCGACGCCGGCGCGGTTGTACCAGGACCGGTCGAACAGCACGAACTCCCCGGCGGCGGGCAGGTGCTGGACGTAACGCTGGAAGTACCACTGGGTCAGCTCGCGCTCGCTTGGCTTCTCCAGCGCGACGACCCGGGCGCCGCGCGGGTTGAGGTGCTCCATGAACCGTTTGATGGTCCCGCCCTTGCCGGCGGCGTCGCGGCCCTCGAACAGGATGACGAGCCGCTCACCGCGGGACTTCAGCGTGTTCTGCAGTTTCAGCAGCTCGATCTGCAGGAGGCGCTTGGTCCGGTCGTACTCGTCGCGGGTCAGCCGCTCGTCGTACGGGTAGTCCTCCCGCCACGTGTCGATCGGCCGGCCATCCTTGCGCAGCAGCACGGGATCGTCATCGTCGTCGTCCTCGACAAGGTAGTCGTCGAGCGAGAGGTCAGCCATTCCACTGATGTACCCTCTCGCCCGACGTTTCACCACTGCCGGCGTTTGAACAGCGCGTTACTGGTAGCCCCGGATCTCCTTGAACGCCGCGGGCAGGGCGCCGCCCGCGCGGGCGTCGAACGTCCGGCCGCCGGTGAGGGTGGCGACCTCGGTCATCTCGCCGGTGTTGCTCTCCCCGAACAGCACCGTGAACACCGGCACCTTGGGCAGCTGCGGCACCTTCGCCCGGAACGCGGCGAGGTCCGCGCCGGCGGTGCGTTCGCCGTCGGTGAGCAGCACGATCGAGGTGAACCGGTCACCGCCGGACCCGGCCAGGGCGTACGCGGCCAGCAGCGCGTCGTAGATCGCCGTGTCGCCCTCGGCCTTGAGCTTGTCCACGTGCCCGCGGATCTGCGTCAGGACCGGGTCGAAGCCGGTCTCCGGCAGCTCGAACGTCGTCGCCGTGCCCGGCCGGGTGCTGAACGGCAGCAGCACCACCTGTTCCCGGCCGTTGAAGCGGCTGAACTGCCCGGACAGGCTGGCGTCGGCGCCGGTGAGCCCGGTCAGCGCGGTCTTGAGCCCCTGCAGCCGCTCGCCCTTCATCGACCCGGACAGGTCCAGCACGTAGATCGTGCGGGCCGGCCGGCGCAGCGAGTCGCCGAACGCCCCGATCAGCGCGTCGGCGGCGTCGAGCCGGCCGGGGAACGGCAGCTCCGGCAGGTTGCCGCTCTTCGGCCCGAACTCGGCGGTGAGCGTCAGCGACGGATCGGGCACCGCCGGGCGCCGCCACGTCCGGGTCATGATCGCGCGCTGGACCGAGGGCCGGCGCAGATAGTCGGCGACGGCGGCGTAGTTGGTACGGGCCTGCTCCGACGCGCCCGTCAGCAGCGTCAGCGGGTAGTCGGCGGTGACGACCCCGTCGGCCGGGTAGATCACGGTGAGCGGCTCGGCGAGCCGGCCGGAGGCGTTCAGCGACAGGATCACCGACTCGTAGTTGACCAGCCCGTCCACGGGCCGTCCCTCGGCGGCGGCGCGCAGGTACGCGTCCATCAGCCAGCCGGACGAGCCGGCGGTGAGGCTCTGTCCGGCGAAGAACGCCCGCAGCCGCGGCGTGATCGGCCCGATCTGGTCGGCGGTCAGCGCCGCACCGGTCCCGGCGATCGCGGCGGCGACCCCGACGAGGGCCGCGAACCCGGAGTTGGAGCCGGCCGGGTTCGTCATCCCGTAGGTGAAGCGGCGGTCGCCGGCGGCGACCGCGATCTCGCTCCACGTCGGGCGGGTCTCCAGCCACCCCAGCTGCTGCGCGACGGACCTGCGCAGGCCGAGCACGACGGGTGAGGTGGCGATCTTGGTCGCGGTGCCGGTGCGGTTCGCGGCGTCGGGGTGCAGCTGCAGGTAGCGGTTGCTGGCGAACCAGGTCGCGTCGTACTGCTTGGCGGCGCCGCCGTTGACGACGGACTCGACGCCGTCGAGGGTGCCGGTCGCGGTCAGCTTGACCGTGACGCCGGTGGCGCGGGCCGCGTCGTCCAGGATCGGCTGCAGGTCGGCGAGCTCGCTGCCGGCCAGGACACGCAGGGTCCCGTCGCCCTTGAGGAACGGCGGCTCCCCCTTCGCCGCCTGGGGTTCGTCGGTGCAGGCGGTGAGGGCGCACGTGGCGGCGAGGGCCACGATCAGCAGCTTCCTCATGTCAGTCTCTCTTCCAGCGCGATGAGCAGCGCGTGCAGGGTGGGTTCGTCCGGGGACGGGATGGTGTCGGCGGCGCCGAGGGCGACCGGGCCGGGCGAGCCGGCGGTGCGGAACCCGTGCGCGGCGGCGAGCCGCTGCAGCTGCGGGTCCGTGGCGAGCAGTTTCGCCAGGTCGGCGCCGGCGGCGGTGAACGGCACGACGGTGTGCTCGCTGACGATCGTCGGCGACGGGTAGAGCAGCACGTGGTCGGCGCCGGCGCCCCGGTCGAGGAACTGGGCCTCGTAGACCAGGACCAGCGGCGCGAAGTCCTTGCCCCGGCTCAGCCAGCTCTCGAACGGCTCGTCGGTGGTGGTGTCCACCGCGCCCTGGTCGGCGAAGACCTTCGTGACCGCGGCCAGGTCACCGCCGGTGACCTGGTTGAGGACCGCGGCGAACAGCGCGGCGGAGTTGGAGTCGGCGGGCCGGGTCGTGGCGACCAGGACCGCCTTGGCGACCGGGAACGTCGCGTTGCCGGGGATCTGGTCCCAGCGCAGCCCGCGCTGGTTGGCCGCGACGAACGCCTTCAGGTCCAGGACCCGGTGGCCGCCGGCGGCGCGGCGGGCCATCCCGGCGCTCTGCAGCAGGTCGGCGATCGGGCTGGTGCCGGCGACGGCGAGGGGCGAGCTGAACACCGCGACCGGCGCCCCGGCGGGGGCGCGGCGGCGGGTGATCTCGACGGCGGCGGGGGCGCTGCCGGGGAACGCGAAGTCGTAGCCGCCGAGGTCCATCTCCGCCATGCGGCGCGAGCCGGCCGGGTCCAGGCGCAGCCTGATGCCGTGGGCGGCCAGGGCCTGCCGGACGGCCGGGTCGGCGAAGAACGCCGACTTCTCCGATCCGATCACGCCGGTCAGCTCGCGGGTGTCGGCGCGCTGGCCGAGCACGTGGCCGACGGCGGCGCCGGCGATGACCAGCAGCGCCACCGAGACGATCAGCCATCCGGTCCTTTTCACGCCCCGAGTGTGCACCGCACATGCAATCCCCGGGTGTCTATTCCCTGTTCAGGCCGTGTTTACCTAGTCCACTGTGGACACTCGGCCGACCGCCGGACACGGCCCCGGCCGCCATGTGGCCGATGACCATCCGGCCGGGCCCCCTGGCTGAACGGCTCAGGGTGCCGGCCGGACGGTCGAGCGGGGCCGGGATCTTCCTTGCTCGATGGCATACTTTCCGTCGGTCACACCTCCCCGGAACCCCCTCTGACCTCGCGGATGGTCCCAAACGATGGGCAAGCACCAATCCGGCCCCCGCCTCGGCGCACTGCTGCGTGGGCTCGTCCTGCTCCTCGCCGTCGGCCTCGTCGGCGGCGCCGGGTGGTACGTCCTGCGCAACAACGCGGCCGAGGGCGCCGAGGGCGGCTGCCCGACCACCCTGCACGTGGTCACCGCCTCCTCGTTCGCGACCGTGGTCTCCGCCGCCGGCCGCACCCTGCGCGGCGGCGACGACTGCGTCCTCGTCGACACCGTCAGCACCGACGGCCGCCCCGCCGGCGGGCAGCTCAGCCAGAGCCGCGCCGACCTGTGGATCCCCGACGACGCCGCCTGGGACGTGATCGCCCCGCCGCAGTTCCTGGCGAAGAAGGACACCCTCAACGCCTACGCCACCCTGGCGACCAGCCCCATCTACATGGTCACCGACCCCGCGACCGGCGACCGGATCAACGCCGCCGGCGGCAGCTGGCTCGCCCTCGCCGGGCTGCTCAACACCAGGAACGCCGGCGTCAAGATGGTCGTGCGCAACCCCGCGATGTCCGGCGACGGCATGGTCGCCGCCGGCGCCGTCGGCGAGGCCGTCTGGCTCGACAAGGGCATGGACGCCTCCTCGCTCGTCCTCACCAACGTCCTGGGCGTCACCCGCACCGTCAACCACGACCTCGCCGCCATCCCGGAGGCCGCCGGCGAGGTCGGGCTGATCCCCGAGTACGCGCTGCTGGCCACGCTGCGGCTGGCGAAGTCCGACCGGCGGTACATCGTCGGCAGCGACCACACCGCGCTGCTGCGCTACACCTGGCTGCCGTCCGCGACCGCCGCCGCCGACCCGAAGAAGGCCGCCGCGCTGCGCCGCCTCTACGCCGCGTTCACCAGCGCCGAGGGCAGCCGCGCCATCGCCGACGCCGGCCTGCGCGGCCCCGACAACCTCCGGCCGATCTTCGACGGCGCCAACGTGCTGCCCGAGCCGACCGCGAAACCCTTCGAGGTCCTCCAGCCGCACCACGTCCAGCACATCTTCGCCACCTGGGACCCCGAGGACCGGCGCAGCAACCTGCTCATCATCGTCGACCTCGCCACCAACAGCACCAGCAGCCCCACCGCCGGCTCATCACCGCCGCCCGGCAACAAGTCCGGCCCGCTCGAGGTGCTCCGCGACGGCTGCACCGTCCTGGCCGGCCTCATGCCCGTCGGCTCCCGCCTCGGCCTGTGGGAGGTCAGCCCCGGCACCCCCGGCTACCGCAAGCTCATGCCGACCGACCGGCTCGACGACGCCAGCCGCGCCGCGTTCGGCAAACAGGTCGGCAAGCTCGCCGCCCACAAGGCCGGCCCCGGCCTCTTCGACGCCATCGTCGCCGGCTACCAGTCCGTCCGCGACGACTTCCACGACGACATGTTCAACCAGGTTCTGGTCTTCACCGACGACCAGAACAGGGACAGCGCCAACGCCCAGGCCGTCCAGGACCTCGTGCAGAAGCTCACCAAACTGCAGGACCCGAACAAACCCGTCAAGGTCAGCGTCGTCGTGCTCGGCAAGAAGGAAGCCGCCGAAAAGCTCAAGGAAGCCCTCAAACCCGTCGACGCCTACGTCGACAACGCGCTGCAGACCAGCGACGTCCAGGCCGCCTTCATCCACGTCGTCGCCGGCGGCCTGCACGAATAGCCGCCGAGCGGCCCATACGAAACGGCGTCAGGCGGGCGTCGTCGGCGAGTCCAGCCACGCGTTGATCAGCGCGGTGAAGTCGCGCCCGGTCTGCCGGTTCACGAACGCCGTGAACGCCGCCCGGTCCTGCGCCGTCCCCGCGTGCTGCGACACCCAGGCCCGCGCCAGGGCGAAGAACGCCTCATCGCCCAGGGCCTTGTGCAGCTCGTGCAGCATCAGCGCCGGGCACACGTACACATTGCCCTCCGCGAAACTGTCGGCCCGCGGGTTGCCGGGCGGCCCCAGCTTCTGCCGCGCGTCCGCGTCGCTCTTGCGGGCCCGCCGCGCCCAGTCCTCGATGTCGTAACCGTCGCGCTCCGCCGTGTACAGCGCCTCGGCGTAGGTCGCCCAGCCCTCGTTGAGCCACACGTCCTTCCACGTCGCCGGGCTGACCGCGTCGCCGAACCACTGGTGCGCGTACTCGTGCAGCATGATCCCGTCCAGCGGCTCGACGCTCTTGGCGTCGCCGAGCACGTCACCGCCGATCGTCACCATCTGCTGGGTCTCCATCGCCGAGCGCGACGGCACGATCACCGCACCGGTGCTCGGGAACGGGTACCGGCCGAACCGTGCCTCCAGCCAGCGCAGCTGCTGCGGCGCCCGGCGCAGCACCGGCAGCAGCCGGTCGTCCGTGCCGGGTCTGGTCCACAGCGTGATCGGCAGGTCGTGCGGGCCGGTCAGCCGCTCCTGCTGATACCGCTCCCCCACCGCCAGGGTGGTCAGGTAGGTCGCGACCGGCTGCGCCGAGGAGTAGCTGAACGTGCCGCCCCGCACCGGCCCGGGCGTGCCGCCGGCGATCGCCTCCCAGCCCTCCGGCACCGTGACCGAGATGTCGTAGAGCGCCTTGTCCGACGGCTGGTCGTTGGCCGGATACCAGGTCGACGCGCCGAACGGCTCCTGCATCGTCCACAGCCCGCCGTCGGCGGTGACCGTCAGCCCGAGCGGCTCGGCGTCGCCACGGTGCGACGGCATCGGCACGGGCGCCGGCGTCCCCGCGTACCCCACGACGAGGGTGATCGTGGTGCCGGCGGTCAGCGCCCGGTCCACGGTCAGCTTGCCGTCGGCCACCCGGCCGGCCGCCTCGGCGCCGTCGATCGTCGCGGTGGTCACGGTGTACGGACCGGTGAGGTCCAGCCGCAGCGACGGCTCCGCCCGCAGCACCCGCAGCTTCACCGTCGCCTTCCCGGTGAGGGTCTTCGTCTGCGGCGCCCAGGTCAGCGCCAGCCCGTAGTGCAGCACGTCGATCGCCGGGTTGCCGTAGGCCGGATACAGCGGGTCGGCCACGGGGGTCGACGTGCCGTCGAGGTTGCCGGGGTCCAGCTGCTGCGGCGGCGGCTCCGGGACCAGGGACCGCCCCTCGCTCGACGTGCAGCCGGCCAGGACGGCGGTCGCGGTCAGGGCGGCGAGGAGTCTCGAAGGGCGACGCACCCGGCCAAGCATATGACTCAGGTGCACCCGAGCGCGGCGCGCAGCGCGACGAGGTTGTGCACCATGACGGAGATGTAGTCGTCGCCCTTCTCGACGCCCTCGATCGGGTCCAGCACGGCCGCCTTCGCGCCGACCTCCTTCGCGACCGTCTCCGACAGCTTCGGGCTGACCAGCGCCTCGAAGAAGATCGTCGTCACGCCCTTCTGCTTGGCCAGGGCGGCGATCTCCGACACCCGCTGCGGGCTCGGCTCCGCCTCCGGGTCCAGGCCGCTGATCGGCACCTGGATCAGGTGATACCGGGCGGCCAGATACCCGAACGCCGCATGGCTGGTCACGATCTCGCGCCGCGCGCAGGTCTGCAGTCCGGCGGTGTAGTCCTCGTCGAGCCGGCGCAGCTCGTCCTGCAGCTGGCCGGCCCGCACCTTGATCGCGTCGGCGTTGGTCGGGTCGACGGCGGCGAGGCGGTCCGCGAGCTTGCCGACGATCGCGGCGAACCGGATCGGGTCGAGCCACACGTGCGGGTCGTCGCCGTGCCCTCCGTCCAGGTCCCCACCGGCCTGCAGCGGCTCCACCGACGCGACGTCGAACGCCTTGTCCTTCGCCTGCAGTTTCACCGCCTCGTCGACCGCCGGCTGGAACCCAGCCAGATACACCACCAGGCCCGCGTCGGTGATCTGGGCCAGCTGGGTCGGCTTGAGCTCCAGGTCGTGCGGCTCGGCACCGGCCTGGGTGAGGTTGGTGACGGCGGCGTTCTCCGCGCCGATCCGCTCGCTGATGTACTCCAACGGGTAGAACCCCGCCACGATCTTCAGCCGGCCGTCCTGCTGCCGCTGCGGGGTCGGCTCGTCGCCGCCGCACGCGGCGGCGCTGAGCAACAGGGACCCGGCGGTGAGGCCGGCGAGGACGGCACGACGCAACATGATCCCCATCCTGGCGACTGTTGACAATGATTGTCAAAAACGCATGGTTACGGGGGTCACCGCGCGTAGGGCATCCTAGGAGGCTAGTTTTTGTCCAGGGTGTCGATCGCGGGCGGCTCACTGCGACCAGTGGGTGACCGTTGCTCCAGAGAGGACACAGCCATGCTGCGCGTGCACAACTTCTGCATCTCCGTCGACGGATACGGCGCCGGACCCGACCAGACCCTCGAGGACCCCATCGGCGCCGGCGGCGAGCGGCTGCACGACTGGCTGTTCGAGACCCGCACCGGCCGGCAGATGACCGGCAGGGAGGGCGGCAGCGAAGGCATCGACGACGAGATGATCGCCGCGGGACAGACCGGCCTCGGCGCCACGATCATGGGCCGCAACATGTTCGGGCCGGTCCGCGGGCCCTGGGCCGCCGACGAGTCCTGGACCGGCTGGTGGGGCGCCGACCCGCCCTACCACCACCCGGTCTTCGTCCTGACCCGGCACGCCCGGCCCAGCGTGACCATGCAGGGCGGCACCGTCTTCCACTTCGTCACCGGCGGCATCGAGGCCGCCCTGGAGCAGGCCGTCGACGCCGCCGGAGGGCTCGACGTGCGGCTCGGCGGCGGGGTCTCCACGATCCAGCAGTACCTGCGCGCCGGTCTCGTCGACCAGCTGCACGTGGCGATCATCCCGATCGTGCTCGGCCGCGGCGAGCGCCTCTTCGCCGACGGGCTCACCGACGGGCTCACCTGCACCCGGATGGTCGCCTCCGACGCGGCGACCCACATGATCCTCAGCCGAGCGTGATCGCGTACTGGCGGGCGGTGATGCCGTACCAGCGGTCGGTCAGCCCCTCGTCGGTCATGCCGAGCCGGACCGCGACCGCCTGCGACGCGAGGTTGTCCTGGTCGGTGAGGGCCAGGACCCGCCCGCCGGTCCGCGACAGCAGCTCCCGGGCCGCCCGGGTGGCCAGGCCCTTGCCCTGGTGGCCGGGGTGCAGGTGCCAGCCGATCTCGACCTCGTCCGACGCGTCCAGCGGGAGCAGGAGCACCGTTCCCACCGGTACACCATCCTCCTCGATCGCCCAATATCCTCTCGGCCCGTCCTCCCGCCCCCGCATCCGCGCCAGCCGGGCGAGCGCCTCCTCGCGGTCCGCGACCACCCGCCGGGGGTGCGCGCCCAGGTGCCGCATCACCTCCCACCGGGAGTAGATGTCGTAGAACGCCTCGACGTCGTCGTCCGCCCACCGCCGCAACCGCATACTGATCATGATGCACACCGTTCGTCACCGGCAGGTCACGCGAGGGCCACCACTGACCGACCGCGTTCGATATGATCCGCATCGTTTGCGCCAGATCACGGAGGGATCGACGACCATGACCGTCATCGAAACGGCGCCCGATCTGCCGATCCCCCTCGCCAAGGGGCGGCCGGTCGTCGGCAACGTCCTGGAGATGGCCAAGGACCCGGGTCGGTTCTTCGCGCGGGCGTACCGCGACAACGGCCCCGTCTTCCGGATCAAGCTGTTCAACAAGACCTACCCGGTCATCGCCGGCGCCGAGGCGGCCAACTTCATGGGCTCAAAGGAGGGCCGGGAGTGCCTGCGGTCCAAGGAGTTCTGGCAGGGCTTCCTCGACGAGTACGGCGGCACCCGCACGATCCTCGGCGAGGACGGCGACAGCCACAAGGAGCTGCGCGAGATCATGCGCCGCGGCTACTCCCGCGACGCCATCAAGGGCCGCGGCAACGAGCTCGTCGACATCACCGACCGGGTCATCGAACGCGACTGGCAGGCCGGCGGGTCGGTCCCCGTCGTGCACGCCCTGCAGTACATGGTCACCGACCAGCTCGGCACCATCCTGACCGGCAACGCGCCGCTGGAGTACGTGCCGGACATCCGCACGATGACGCTGTACGTGCTCAACGTGCTCGTCACCAGGCAACGGCCGAAGATCCTGCTGAAGGACCCCCGCTACAAGAAGGCCCGCGCCCGCGTGTTCGAGCTCGGCGACAAGATGGTCGCCGAGCTGCGGGCCACCGCCGGCAGCAAGCCTCCGCAGGAGCGCAACCTGGTCGAGGACCTGATGGACGTGCACCTCAACCGCGAGGGCGTCCTGCCGGCCAACGACCTGGTGCTCGCACTCACCGGCCCGTACGTCGCCGGACTGGACACCGTGGCGAACACCACCGCGGCGTTCATCTACTCGGTCCTCAAGCACCCCGAGGTGCTCGCCAAGGTCCAGGCCGAGGCCGACGACCTGTTCGCGAACGGGCCGATCACCGACGACGACCTGAGCAGGATCCCGTCGATCCGGTACGCGCTGATGGAGGCGATGCGCCTCTACCCGATCGCGGTCGCGCTGACCCGGACCGCGACGCGGGACTTCGAGTTCGCCGGGCACACCATCAAGGAGGGCGAGATGGTGTACATCGGCACCACCGTCCCGCACTTCATGGAGGAGTACTTCCCGGACCCGGACAGGTTCGACATCGACCGCTACGCCAAGCCCCGCTCGGAGCACCTGCAGCCCGGGGCGTACTCGCCGTACGGGCGCGGACCGCACACCTGCCTCGGCAAGAGCTTCGCCGACGTGCAGATGGCCCTGTCGATGGCGCGCCTGTTCCACCGCCTCGACCTGGAGCTCGACCCGCCCGGCTACACGCTCGTCACCAAGACCGCGCCGACGCCCGGCCCGTCGATGAACTTCAAGGTCAAGGTGAAGGGGTACCGCCACCTCATACCCTGACGCCGACGTCGAACAGCGCGCCCTCCAGGATCCGTTCGGTGAGCTCCGGGATGCCGAAACCGGTGCGGCAGTTGGTGAACACGACCGGTTTGCCGCCGCGCTGCACGGCCGCGTCGGCGGCCATGACGCCGAGGTCGGCGTCGACGTAGGGGGCCAGGTCGGTCTTGTTGACCACGAGGATGTCGGAGCGGCTGATGCCGGGCCCGTTCTTGCGCGGGATCCGGTCGCCGGCGGCCACGTCGATGACGTGGACGACGAAGTCGGCCGCGCCGTTCTCGATGAGCACGACGTCGGTGTCCGGGAACCGGGACTCCAGGTCCTCGACCGCATCCCGGCGGACGGCGGCCGGCACGCCGGCGATCCGGTCCTCCGCCAGGATGCCCTTGAGCGCCCGCCGGACGTGGTCGGCGTCCTCGGTGCTGACGGCATCGCCGGTCACGACGAGCACCTTGAGGTGGCGCTGGACGAGGCGTGGCACGAGCTCCTCGATGAGGGCGGTCTTGCCACTGCCGACGGGTCCGCCGACGCCGATGCGGCAGATGGTCTTCATCGGGTGCCCCAGAGGCGGTCGGCGTCCTGCGGTGCCAGGTACGCGATGACGTCGGTGCCCGGCACGAACCGGTGGCTGATCCCGGTGAACGCGTGGCTGCGCATCACCGAGTCCATCACCTCGCGGTCCAGGGTCACCGGCACGAGCACCTGCCCACCCTTCACCACGGCCGGCCAGTGCTGGTCGCCGATGGCGTGGCCGAGCTCCACCGCGGCCCGCAGCGCACCGTCGGCGTCGCGGCGCGGCAGGTCGACGAGCATCACCTCGCCGAACTCGAGCCGGGCCACGATGATCGAGTCGCCGCCCTCGTCGGCCCACAGCACGTCGCCGTCGCGCAGCCGGGTGCCGCGGTCCAGGGACAGCGCGATGTCGACGCCGCCGTCGGTCAGCTTGCGCAGCCGGCGCTTCTGCGCCTCCCACTGGTCCAGGCGCAGGACGTCGGTGTTGGCCGGGCGCCAGGCGCCGTCGGCGAGGTTGCCACGGATCTGTTCGACGAGCACGTCGCTCCCAGCTCCTTCATCGTATGGGCCCGTCCACCGTGACCAGCCGGCTGCCGTCGGTGAAGACCGCCTCGACCTGGATGAACGGCACCATGTCCGGCACCCCGTCCATGACGTCGTCGCGGGACAGCACGGTGCGGGCCCGGGCGGTGACCTCCTCGACGGTCGCCCCTTCCCGCGCCCCCTCCAGGGCCTCGGCGGCGATGACCGCGACCGCCTCCGGGTGGTTGAGCTTCAGCCCGCGGTCCTTGCGGGCGTTGGCGATCTCCGCCAGGGTGAGGATCGTGAGCTTGTCCAGCTCGCGGGGTGTGAGGTGCACTGCCGCCTCCTTTCCCGGTGCTTCCACCCCCGACTGTGCCGCTCTTGCCCGCCGCCGCGCTCACTCCTGATGGGCTACTTGTCGCACCCCGGCGCTACCGTCTCCGCATGGCAACGCTCTCGTACGGCAGCGCGACCGGTCGCTGGGTCCTCACCGCGACCATCCTCGGGTCCGGCATCGCGGCGATCGACGCGACCGTCGTCGGCATCGCGCTGCCGGCGATCGGCCGCTCGTTCGACACCGACCTCGAGACGTTGCAGTGGGTCGTCACGTCCTACACCCTCGCCCTGGCGGGGCTGCTGCTCATCGCGGGTGCCCTCGGCGACCGGTACGGGCGGCGCAGGGTCTTCCTCATCGGGGTCATCTGGTTCGCGCTCGCGTCGGTCCTGTGCGGCGCCGCACCCGACGCGCCGTCCCTCATCGCCGCCCGCGCCCTGCAGGGCGTCGGCGCGGCCCTGCTCACCCCCGGCAGCCTCGCGATCCTGCAGGCCTCCTTCCGCCCCGAGGACCGCAGCCGCGCCATCGGCGCCTGGTCCGGCCTCGGCGGCGTCGCCACCGCGATCGGCCCGTTCGTCGGCGGCTGGCTCGTCGGTGCCGCGTCCTGGCGGCTCATCTTCGCGATCAACGTCCCGATCGCCGCCGCCGTCGTCCTGATCGCCTGGCGGCACGTCCCGGAGTCCCGCGACACCACCGCCACCGGCGGCGTCGACGTCCCCGGCGGCACCCTCGTCACCCTCGGCCTGGTCGGCCTCACCTACGGCCTCATCGAGGGCAACCCCTTCAGCCTCGTCGCCGGCGGGCTGCTGCTGGCCGGGTTCGTCTGGTGGGAGCGCCGCGCCACCCACCCGATGCTGCCGCTGGACCTGTTCTCCTCGCCCCAGTTCAGCGCCACCAACGTCGTCACCTTCGTCATCTACGGCGCCATCGGCGGCGCCCTGTTCCTCCTGCCGATCCAGCTCCAGCAGGTCGCCGGCTACACCCCGCTGCAGGCCGGCGTCTCGCTGCTGCCGATCACCGTCATCATGCTGCTGCTGTCGGCCCGCTCCGGTGCCCTCGCCGCCCGCATCGGCCCGCGCCTGCAGATGAGCGCCGGCCCCCTCCTCGTCGGCGTGGGCATGGCGCTGTTCGCCCGGATCACCGGGTCGGGGTCGTACCTGACCGAGGTCCTGCCCGCCGTCGTCGTCCTCGGCCTGGGCCTGGCCACGACCGTCGCCCCGCTCACCTCCACCGCGCTGTCCTCGGCCCCCGCCAGCCACGCCGGCATGGCCTCGGCCGTGAACAACGACGTCGCCCGGGCCGCCGGGCTCATCGCCGTCTCCGTGCTGCCCGCCGCCGCCGGCATCACCGGGTCGGCGTATCTCCACCCGGACGAGCTCTCCGCCGGTTTCCACACGGCGGTGCTCATCTGCGCCGCGCTGTGCCTGCTCGCCGGGGCCGTGGCCGCCGTCACGATCCGCAACCCGAAGGCGCCGGTGCCGGCGGAGACGCCGTGGCACTGCGCCGTCGACGCTCCCCCGGCGGCGCCGCTCACGACGCGGGCTTGACCAGACGGGCTTTCTCAGGCGGGCTTGATCAGGAGGCCGCGCAGGACGCCGCGGATGGTGCGTTCGAACAGGTCGGGCCCGGCGTCGGCGTTGTCCTGAGGGGTCGTGAACGCCGCGGCCAGGTGCGGATGCCGGGCCGGGTCGACCAGGGCGAACAGCTGACCGGCCTGCTTGCGCGCCATGGCCTGCGGGTCGTCGGGCGGCGGGTTCATGGGTGCCGGCACGGAGAACAGGGCCACCACCCCGGTCAGCACGGCGACCGCCTCCATCTTCGCGCCCGGCGCGTTCGGCAGCGGCGCCATGATGGCCAGGCAGCGCTCGAAGTAGTCGACGGTCCGCGGGCCGAACGCGCCCGGGCGGCGGGTGGCCTCGCTGAGCCACGGGTGGCGGCGGTACAGCGCCAGCTGGTCACGGGCGAGCCCGACGAGGCGGTCGAGCCAGTCGCCGGACGGCGGGCGGTCGACCGGAAGCTCGCTGAGGGCCGCGTCCACCATGAGGTCGAGCAGGTCGTCGCGGGAGGAGAGGTACCGGTAGAGCGAGCCGGCGCCCGTGTCCAAGGCCGCCGCCACGGCACGCATCGAGACGGCCGGGAGGCCACCCGCATCGGCCAGGGCGGTCGCGGCGGCCACGATCTCGGCGCGGCTGTGCTGCGGGACCGGACCCCGGGACCGGCGGTCGGGCCGGGTCCAGATCGATTCCCGGGCTGTTCCGGACATGCCGGCAAGCATAATTCGCCGCCACGTCGCTTTCCGGCGGTGGCTCCATTGCTTCCGGCGGTGGCTCCATCGCTTCCGGCGGTGGCTCCATCGCTTCCGGCGGTGGCTCCATCGCTGGGGTGGGTGGCGGCGGCGGTCGGAAATTCCGTCGGACCCACCCGGTAACATCCGTGGTGTCCCGAAATCCCTAGCCAAAGGTGCGCGGCAACCATGCTCGACATCGAGTTGATTCGTAAGGACCGGGCCTCTGTCGAGGCCGCCCTGTCCAAGAGGCTCGAGCCGTCCGAGGTGTCCCGCGCGCTCAGTGCCATCGCCGAGCTGGACAAGCAGCGCCGCGAGCTCATCGGCGACATCGACGCCGAGCGGGCCCGCCGCAAGGAGGAGGCCCGCGCCTTCGGCGCCGCGAAGGCGGCCGGTCAGGCCGTCGAGCCGACCACCCGCGACGCCAAGGCCGCGCTGCAGGAGCTCGAGGACCGCCTCGCCGCCGTGCAGGAGCAGCTCACCACGGTGATGAGCGAGCTGCCCAACCTGCCCGCCGAGGACGTCGTGGCCGGCGGCAAGGAGGCCAACGTCGTCGTCAAGGTCTTCGGCGAGGCACCGAAGATCGACAACGTCCGCGACCACGTGACCCTCGCCAACGAGCTCGGCCTCGTCGACTTCGAGCGCGGCGTCAAGCTCGGCGGTTCCGGCTTCTGGATCTACACCGGCTGGGGCGCCCGCCTCGAATGGGCCCTGGTCAACTGGTTCATCGACCGGCACTTCGCCGCCGGCTACCAGTTCATGCTGCCGCCGCACCTGCTGCTCGACTCGGCCGGCTATGCCGCGGGCCAGTTCCCGAAGTTCTACGACGACGTGTTCCACATCGCCACCGACGGCGACGAGCGCGGCCGCTTCCTGCTGCCGACCTCGGAGACCGCGATCCTCGGCGCCTACCAGAACGAGATCTTCGAGACGGCGGACCTGCCGCACAAGGCGTATGCCTACACCCCCTGCTACCGCAGCGAGAAGGCCGGCTCGCACTCCGACGAGCGCGGCACCGTGCGCGGCCACCAGTTCAACAAGGTCGAGATCTTCCAGTTCACCGCCCCCGAGGACGGCGAGAAGACCCTCGAGGAGATGGTCGACTACGCCGAGGACCTGGTGAGCTCGCTCGGCCTGCACTTCCGGCGGTCGCTGCTCGCCGCGGGCGACTCCAGCGCCTCGATGCGCAAGACCATCGACATCGAGGTGTGGATGCCGAGCACCGGCAAGTACAAGGAGGTGTCCTCGGTGTCCTGGGCCGGCGACTACCAGGCCCGCCGCGCCGGCATCCGCTACCGCGTCCCGGGCTCGAAGAACAACCGGTTCGTCCACACGCTCAACGGCTCCGCCCTGGCGACCAGCCGCATCTTCCCGGCGATCCTCGAGCAGTTCCAGCAGGAGGACGGCTCGGTGCTGGTCCCCGAGGTGCTGCGCGACAAGGTCGGCACCGACCGCATCGTGAAGCCCACCAAGCGCCGGTAGCCCACCAAGCGCCGGTAGCCCACCCAACCGACGACCCTGGCCGCGAGGCCGCCCGCCCGGACAACCGGCGCGGCCGGCCTCGCCGCCCACCCCTGCGCCGGTGCGATCCCGCACCTGGCCAGGAAGCGGTGTGCTTCATTCGAAACGCTGCCCGGCCCGCAGCACCTGCGACCTGCCCGGCTCGGCGTCCCGCCGCGCACCCCGGATCGACCAGCACGCACGACACACCCGACTCGACGTCTCGCCGCACACCC
>NZ_BONQ01000042.1 GCF_016862795.1 Dactylosporangium siamense
GGGTCGGTGTCCCGGCTGAACCGGATGGTGTCCGCGGCCCCGTCGAGGAGATGCCGTCGGGCGAGTTTCCGGTTCACTCCGCTGGCGGCTCCCTGCTGGACTGGCCGCCGGCGTCGCGGGAGGCGAGCGCCTGCGCCATGCGGCTGAGCAGGAGTTGCCGTTCCTGTTTGGTCGGTGCGAGTTCGGCCGCGCGTTCCAGCTCGGTCGCGGCCTCGGCGTGGCGGCCGAGGCGGGTGAGGATGTCCCCGCGCACCGCGCCCAGCAGGTGGTAGCCGGCCATCCTGCGGTCGGCGAGCAGTGGTCGGGTCGTGGCGAGCGCGGCTTCGGGTCCGTCGACGTGGAGCACGGCGACCGCGCGGTTGAGCTCCACGACGGGTGACCGGGTGACCTGGGTGAGGGCGTCGTAGAGCGCGAGGATGGCGACCCAGTCGGTGACCGCGAACGTCACCGCGCGGACGTGGCAGGCGGAGATGGCGGCTTGCAGCGAAAACACGCCGAGGGGCCGGGCCAGGTCGAAAGCGCGGTCGAGCATGCTGAGGCCGTGCTCGATCAGCGTGCGGTCCCAGAGTCGGCGGTCCTGGTCCTCGAGCCGGACCGGGATGCCGGCAGCGTCGACACGGGTCCGGAAGCGGGAGGCCTGCAGCTCCATCAGGGCGACCAGTCCGAACACTTCGGGCTCGGTCGGGGAGAGTCCTGCGAGGACCCGTCCCATCCGCATCGCCTCGACGGCGAGGTCGGCGCGGACGAGGTTCGTGCCTGACGAGGCCGAATAGCCCTCGTTGAAGATCGCGTAGAGCACATCCAGCACCGCGCGCAGGCGTTCGGGGAGTTCCTCGGCTGACGGGGCCTCGATCGGCACCCGTGCCTCGGCCAGGGTCCGCTTGGCGCGTGAGATCCGCTGCCCGATCGTCGCAGGGGGCACGAGGAAAGCACGGGCGACCTCGTCGGTCGTCAGTCCGCCGAAGAGCCTCAGTGTGAGCGCGACCCGGGATTCGGGTGAGAGCACGGGATGGCACGTGGTGAACACCATGGTGAGCAGGTCGTCCGGGATCGGATCGAGTGCGTCGGCCGGTTCGCCCTCGTGCCCGGCAACGAGGAGCGGCGCCTTCTTACGGGCCGTCTCCTCGCGCCGGGCGCGGTCGATCGCCTTGTGCCAGGCGGTCTTCATCAGCCAGGCACCCGGCTTCGGCGGGATGCCGTCAGCCGGCCACTGCTCCAGTGCCGACACGAACGCCTCGGACGCGAGATCCTCGGCGATGTCGAGGCTCCCGATCCGGCGGGCGAGTGTCGCGATCAACTGGGGCGCCTCGATCCGCCACAGCGCCTCGACCGACGTGCGCAGGTCCATGGCCGGCTCCGGTTCAGTCCGAGGTCCGGTCGAGCAACCGCTCGCTCTTGGCGAGCGTGTCAGCGTCGACAGTCCGGGCGAAGTCGGCCAGGTCGAACAACGGCCGGATCTCCAGGATCTGCGAGTCGCCGTAGGACGGGTCGAACGGACACCGCTTCGCCCACTCGATCGCCTCGGCCAGCGAGCTGACCTCCCAGATCCAGTAGCCCGCGATCACCTCTTTGGACTCGGTGAACGGGCCGTCGACCACCGTCGTGCCCGCTGTCGAGAACGCGACCTTCGCCCCGGCGGCGCTGGGCTGGAGCCCCTCGCCGCCGAGCATGATGCCGGCGTTGACGAGTTGCTCGTTGAAGACCCGCATCTTCTCGAACATCTCGGTCGTCGGCTCACTGTTGCCCTCGTCGGCGGCATCGCCCTTGGTCATCACCATCACACGCATGAGAATGATCCTTTCGGTTGATCTGGTCTCAGTCCAGGCCGGTGGTACGGCGCAGCAGGCCGGCGATGAAGTCGGTGTCGACCGTGTCGCCCTCGGCGAGGTCGACGACCTTGCGGTCGCCGTTGCCCAGCGACCGCAGCACGCCCGGCACCGGGTCGACCTCACCAGCACCGAACACCATGAACGAGACCTTGGCGGCGGCCACGTGCAGCACTGCGGTGTTCTGGCCGGCGAGGTTGAAGTGCGGCTTGCCGTACTGGATGACCTCCTCGACGCCGGGGACGGTGTCGAGAACGGTCCGGCGCAGCGTCGCGCACAGGTCCTGCTGCCACGGCTTGGTCTTGGCGAGGTAATCGGTGATGTCGTCGCTCATCTTGGTGCTCCTGTTCAGGCGGCGGTGACGCGGTAGGTCGACACGACCACCCCGGACTCGAAGGTGGTGGTGTCGAAGTGCTGGAGGCCGGTTCGGCTCTCGGCGCGGAACAGTGGCTCGCCGCCGCCCTTGAGGACCGGGTAGGTCCAGATCTTGTACTCGTCGAGGAGGCCGGCCGTCGCGAGTGCATCGGTCAACCGGCCGTTGCCCCAGATCAGGATGTCGCTGCCATCGTCTTCCTTGAGTGCCTTGACGGCGGTCAGCAGCTCGGCGCCGGCGATGACGGTCGTCGGGTTCCAGGCGCTGGTGTCGACCGGCTGGGAAGCGACGACGTACTTGTGCATGGCGTTGACGTGGTCGGCGTACGGGTTGCCACCCATGTTGGGCCACGCCTGCGCCATGCCCTCGTAGGTGATGCGGCCCAGGATCAGCGCGTCGGCGCCGAGCGTCAGGTCCAGGGCGTACCGCATGGCCGCCGGGTCGTTGTATGCCAGCGACCACTCGTGGGGGTTGTCGATGAAGCCGTCGACAGTGGTGTAGGTCGAAGCGATGATGCGTCGCATCGGGTCTCCCCTGGTGGTGGGCCGGCGTTTCCGGCCCGCACCCGTCCTTCGCGCGACAGCGCGCCGTTTCGACATCAGAGCCCAAAGAATCTTTTTCCCATGATCCAGTGCACCTTGTGCACCTATGACGGCTCGAGGTGCACCGGATCATGGGACGGGCGGGCCCGGTTACAGGAGCTCGCGGAGGGCTTCGACCAGGAGCCAGACACCGAAGACGACGAACAGGATCGCCGCGCCGTACTTGATGGTGCGTTCCGGGAGGCGCTTGCCCAGCATCCGGCCCGCCACGATGGCCAGGGCGTCGGCGGCGACCATGCCGATCGTCGAGCCGAGCCAGGTGCCGAACCAGCCGTGCTGGGTGGCGAGGGTGATCGTGGCGAGCATCGTCTTGTCGCCGAGTTCGGCCAGGAAGAACGCCACGCCGACGGCGACGATCGCGGAGCGGGTGGTGGGCTGGGAGGCCTTGTCGCGTTCGGCGTCGGTGAGGGAGTCGCCGCGCAGGGTCCAGGCGCCGAAGGCGAAGAAGGCGACGGCCGCGACGAGGGAGATCCAGCCGGTGGGGAGGGCGGTGCCGAGACCGTACCCGACGGCGACGGACACGAGGTGCACGACGGCGGTCGCGACGGTGATGCCGATGAGGACCGGCACGGTCTTGTACCTGGTCGCGAACGTCAACGCCATCAGCTGGGACTTGTCGCCGAGTTCGGCGACGAAGATGACGCCGAAGCTGATGGCGAGGGCAGCGAGGAAACCGCTCATGTGCAGTGAAAACCTTCCCGGTGGACCGGGAGGAGGGCACGGACGACCTCGACCCGGCTTGTTCAGCCTGAGTCGAAGGTCTCGTCCGCCCCGGAGCTCCGGCCTGGCCGGAAGCAACAAGGCCGCGTGGCCGGGAGCGCGAGCGCCCCAGTATGTCGACCACGCAGTTGGAGGACTACTCCCCTTCGCGCGATCTCAGCCTACCTGATCACCCGCGCCGTTCACCTGGCGCAACGCCCGCACGTGCCGAAGATCTCAAGGGTGTGGCTGACGTCGGTGAAGCCGTGCTCCTCGCCGACGCGGTCCGCCCACCGTTCGACGGCCGGGCCGAGGACCTCGACGGTGCGGCCGCAGCCACGGCAGACCAGGTGATGGTGGTGACGGTCGCTGCAGCGCCGGTACCGGGTGTCGCTGCCCGGCACCTGCATCACGTCGATCTCGTTGGTCTCGGCGAGCAGCTGCAGCGTGCGGTAGACGGTGGTGAGTCCGACGTTGGCGCCGCGCTCTCGGAGCATGACGTGCAGCTCCTGCGCGCTGTGGAACCCGTCGACGTTGCTGAGCAGCGCCATCACGGCGTCGCGCTGACGGGTGTTGCGCCTGGCGGGGTGCTGCTCCACGTCGTTCACCCGAAAAAGCTTAGCGTGACCTCACCAAACCGGCGTCGCACGCCCTCGCCAAACCTCCGCCGCCCCACCTGGCGCGCGCGGGCATGGCGTACGGTGCGGGCGTGGACATCAGCCTTGAGGTCGACGACGAGGAATCCCTGCGGATGCTGTACCGCTGGCTCCGCGACGACGAGATCCGCCGAACGGTGCCGGTGACGCTGATCCCGACGCCGCCGCGCCCCGGCGAGATGGGTGCCGCGTTCGAGATCATCAGCGCCGTGGTGAGCAACGGCATCGCGCTCGGCGGCCTGCTCGTCGCGGTGGCCTCGTGGCGCGGCTCGCGCCCCCGGCCGCCACGGGTCCGCATCCGGCACCGCGACACGGTCGTCGAGCTGGACGGCTCCCCCGACGAGATCCGCCGCGTCGTCGACGCCCTCGACCCACCGCCGGCAAACCCGCCGGCCACCAACCCGCCGCCCGCCAACCCGCCGGCCACGAACCCGCCGGCCGGCAACCCGGAACCGACCCGGAACGCGGACCCGGACCCGGCACCGGACCCGGAGTAGCCAGTGCGCGCCTCCCGGCTCATCTCGCTGGTGCTGCTGCTGCAGGCCGGTGGCACCGTCACCGCCGGCGAGCTGGCCGAGGCCCTCGAGGTGTCCGAGCGGACCATCTACCGCGACATCATGGCCCTGTCCGCCGCCGGCGTGCCCGTGTACGCCGAGCAGGGCCGGGCCGGCGGCTACCGGCTGCTGGACGGCTACCGCACGAAGCTCAACGGGCTCAGCCGCGCCGAGGCCGAGGCGTTGTTCCTGTCGGGTCTGCCCGGCCCGGCCCGCGACATGGGCCTCGGCGACGTGCTCGCCGCCGCCGAGCTGAAGGTCGCCGCGGCGCTGCCGGCACCGAACCGGGACGCCGCCGGCCGGGCCCGGCAGCGCTTCCACCTCGACGTGCCCGGCTGGTTCGAGGACCCGGCGCAGCCACCGCCGTGGCTGGCCGACCTGGCCCGTGCCGTCTGGGACGACCGGATGGTGCGCCTGAACTACCGGAAGCGGGACGTCGTCACGCGGACCGTCGAACCGTACGGCCTGGTCCTGAAGAACGGCGCCTGGTATCTCGTCGGGCGGATCGGCGCGAGCGGCGACCTGCGCGTGTACCGGGTCGACCGGATCGTGGACCTGACCACGGAGGAGGCCACGTTCACCCGGGACCCGGCGTTCGACCTGCCCGGGTTCTGGGCGGCCCGCGCCGACGACTTCGTCCGGCAGGTCCTCGCCGAGCGGGTCACGATCCGGGTGACGCCGCACGGCCTGTGGCTGCTGCGGTACGCGGTCGAGGCCCTCGCCGTGCGCGAGGCGGTGCACCACCCGGCCGACGAGCAGGGCCGGGTGGTGCTGCAACTGCCGGTCGAGTCGGTCGAGGTCGCCTACACCCAGTTGCTGAGGCTCGGCCCGGAGGTCGAGGTCCTCGCCCCGCCGTCGTTGCGCGACCTCATGCGGACGGCAGCGGCGCGGATGACCACGCTCTACCAGGAGCCCCGATGACCGCCCTCTACCGGTAGCCGGTCGCGTCGGCGGGCTTGCCGGGCTCGTGGACCTCCTTGAAGTACCGCCACCAGTCGGGGCGGCTGCCGTCGACGTCGGTGAACCCGTACACCCCGGACAGCTGCCCGCTGGCCAGCGACTGCCCGTTCCACCGGGCCACGTCGGGGTCGGCGGCGAGCGCGGCGACCGCGCGTCCCAGGTACGCCGGCGTCTCGGAGATCACGAAGTGCGGCTCCTTGGCCGTCGCGTCGAGCCAGTTGGCCTCGGTCACGCCGAAGTGCTCGAGCATCACCTCCGAGCGCAGCCAGCCGGGCGTGATCGCGACCGCGGTCGCGCCGTGCGCCTTGAGCTCGTGCGCCTGCGCGAACGCCAGCCGCAGCACGGACATCTTCGCCAGGTCGTAGAAGAACGACACCCGGTAGTTGTCGGCGTTGTATTCGAGGGTCCCGTCCGTCACCTCCACGACGAGCCCACCGGGCCGGCGGATGAGTAGCGGCAGCGCGGCGTGGCTGGTGATGATGTGGGTGTCGACCGCGAGCCGCAGGATGTGCAGCCCGGTCTCGAGGGAGTCCTCCCACAGCGGCTTGTCCCAGGTGAACAGCCCCTCGGCGCCCCAGATGTCGTTGACCAGCACGTCGAGGCGGCCCTGCTCGGCGTCGATGCGGGCGACCAGGTCCCGCACCTGCGCCGGCACCAGGTGGTCGACCTGCACCGCGATCCCGACGCCGCCGGCCGCGGTGACGAGCTCGGCGGTCTCCTCGATCGTCTCCGGCCGCCCCATCTCCGACGGCTGCTGCCGGGTGGTGCGTCCCGTCGCGTACACGGTGGCGCCGGCCGCCCCCAGCTGCACCGCGATCTGCCGGCCCGCGCCCCGCGTGGCCCCGGCGACCAGCGCGACCTTGCCCTTCAGTGGTGTGTTCATGGCTTGACCATGCCACCAAAACCTGACAACCGGTGTCCGACTTTACTGGCGGATCTTCCCGTCCACCCGGGGCCGGCGGGCGCCTTCGACGGCGACGCAGATGCCGTACACCTTGGCGTGCCCGGTCCAGCCGTTGATCCGCCCCTGGTTGTTGCTGATCTGCACCCTCCCGGCGGCGGCGTCGACCGCCGACACCAGGTGCAGGTACACCGTGCCGGCGACCTTGGCCAGGACGATGTCGCCGACCTCGACCTTCGCCGGGTCGACCGGGCTGACCGTCACCAGGTCCCGGCTGCGCACCAGCGGCACCATCGAGGACCCGCTCGGCCGGAACCGCACCGTCGCGCCTGCCGCGACCCGCGCGGCGACCATGTCCAGAGCACCCATCGTGTCCGCGAGCATGCGCTCCCGCGCCGCGGGGTGTCGAGCGAGAATTGCCGGGATGAACGTCTCCGGTCCCGCCGTGCCAGGTGCGCTGGCAGCGCCCCTCGCCGTCGCCGGCTGCGCGACCACGGCGGTGACGAGGTGCCTGGACGCCGCCGCCGACCTCGCCCACGCCCGCACCGGCCGGCGCCCGGTGGTCGCGCTCGACACCGCCCACGTCGCCGCCGCCGTGCGCGGTGAGCTGCTGCTGCGCGGCCCGGACGGGCGCGGCATCGAGGGGTTCGCCCCGCTGTCACGGCTGTGGCCGGCCGCCGACGGCTGGGTCCGCACCCACGCGAACTACCCGTGGCACCGCGCCGCGCTGCTGGCCGCCCTGGACACGGACGAGGCCGGCGTGGCCGGCGCGATCGCGGCCCGGTCCGCCCTGGACGTCGAGCGCCTGGTGTACGCCGCCGGCGGCCTCGCCGTAGCCGCCCGCCACCCAGCCGAGTGGCCGGACGGCCCACCGACCGGAAGCCAGGCCGGGCCGCTCGACGGGGCGGTCAGGGGTCCGGACGGGCCCCTGGTGCGCAGCACGCCGCTCGGCGCCGCCGGCCACCCCCGGCCCACCGCGGGTCACGCCGCGGGCCGGAACCTGCCCGCGGCCGGGATCCGGGTGCTGGACCTGACCCGGGTCATCGCCGGCCCGGTCGGCACCCGCATGCTCGCCGCCCTCGGCGCCGACGTCCTGCGCGTCGATGCCCCCGGCCGCCCCGAGCTGCCGCTGCACGCCGTCGACGGCGTCGTCGGCAAGGCCAGCACCACGCTCGACGCGAGCACCCCCGCGGGCCTGGAGACACTGCACCGCCTGCTGGCCGACGCCGACGTGCTCGTCACCGGCTACCGCCCGGGCGCCATGCGTCGCCTCGGCCTGGACCCGGACCAGGTCGCCGAACGCCACCCCGGGACGGTCGTGGTCACGCTGTCCGCCTGGGGCACGACCGGCCCGTGGGGCGCCCGCCGCGGCTTCGACAGCCTGGTCCAGGTCGCCTCGGGCATCGGCTGGCTCACCAGGGACCAGACCGGCCGCCCCGGCGCCCTGCCGTGCCAGCTGCTCGACCACGCAACCGGCTACCTCGCCGCCGCCGGCGCCCTGAGCGCCCTCGCGTCCCGCGAGCGCACCGGCGTCGCCGCCCACGTCGAGCTCTCCCTGGCCCGGACCGCCCGATGGCTCCTCGAGACCCCGGTCGACCCGTCACCCCCGGTGGACACGCCGACCGCACCGTTCCTCGCCCCGCTCGGCGCGGGCTGGACCGGCGTCACCCCACCCGGCACCCTCGACGGCGCCCCGCTGACCTGGCCACACCTGCCGCCGGCGTACGGCACCGCCCGCGCCACCTGGACGCGCTAGCTGGCGGGTCTGCGCAGGGTGGCGAGGATGCTGTCGCGGACGGAGGAGCGGCCGGCCTCCTGGGCACCCAGCAGCGCGGCGTCGTCGTCCAGGGTGCTGGTCGCGATCGCCGTCTCCAGCGGCGCGGCCTCGGCGAGGGCGGTGGCCACCGCCGCGCTCAGGACCGGGCCACCGGCCTGGCCGACCTCGCCACCGATGACCACGAGCGGCGGGTCGAGCACGGCGACGACGGCGGACAGGCCGATCGCGATCCGGCCGGCGAGGGTGGTGACGAAGCTGCGGGCGGCGTCGTCGCGCTCCGACGCCCGGGCCACCGCGGCGGCCATGGTGCCGGCGGCGGTGCTCTCCTGCAGGCCGTGCTCGGCGGCGAGGTCCAGCACGGCACCGCCGCCGACGAGGTCCTGGAAGTCGACCCGGCCGGTGAACCCACGGCCGCCGGTGACGCCGGGCAGCATCATCGGCATGTATCCGATCTCGCCGGCGCCGCCGCGGGCGCCGCGCAGCAGGGTGCCGCCGAGGTCGATGGCGAGACCCAGGCCGGCCTCGCCGAGCCAGAGCAGGGCGAAGCTCTCCGCGTCGCGGCCGGCGCCGTGGGCGCGTTCGGCCACGGCGGCGAGGTTGACATCGTTGTCAACGCCAACGGGAACACCGAGGCGGCGGCGGAGGTCGTCGACGAGCCCGGGCCGGCCCCAGCCGGGGACCTCGACGTGGTGCAGGACGTCGGTGCGGGGGTCGTACGACCCGGCGACGGCGATCTGCACCTGCGCGACCGGGTCGGGCGCGATCCTGGCTTCCTTGCACACGTCCTGGACGGCGTCCGCGATGGCGGACACCGGGTCGGTGCGGGTGAAGTCGACGGCGAGCTCCAGCCGGCCACGCACGGTCCCGGCGAGGTCGGTGACCGCCGCACTGACCGTCGGCAGCGAGCCCGACAGGTCGGAGGCGTCGGGCGCCGACACCGTGCGGTCCCGCACGGACAGCGCGACGGAGTACGCCGCGTCGGGGTTGACCGCGTACACCTCGGCGTTCGGGCCGGGGCCGGCGCTGACATACCCGACGACCGTGACGAGTTTCGCCTCGGTGAGTCGCCGCAGCGCCTCGGAGATCGTGGGTTTGGACAGGCCGGTCAGCTCGCGCAGGTCGCCCCGCGTGAGTGGGCCGCGTTCGAGGACATGACTCAGGGCGGCCGCGTCGTTCATGGCCCTGAGCAGCTTGGACGATCCGCCGAGGTGCGTCATGGTGGCTCGAACCGTATGGGCGGCCGTCGGCGGGTGTCAATCGCCACGCGCGGTCGGGTGGCCGTCACTTAAACTCATCAAGAGGACAAACCCGACGAAAAGCGTGGTCAGGTGATGGCGGTCGATCAGGAGCTGCTCTCGGCGGCGCTCGACCAGCTCGGCACCGGACTGCTCATCACCAGCGCCGACGGCACCGTGGTCGCGGCCAACCAGGCGACGCGGGACCTGCTGGAAGACGCGACGACCGGCGCGATGATCGGCGACACCGTCGCCGCGGCGATGACCGGCAGCGACACCGGCCGCTGGTCGCCGCGCCCCGGCCTCGTCGTCGAGTGGAGCTGGAGCGAGCTGCTGCCCGGCACCGCGCACGAGGGCCGCTGTCTCGTCCTGCGGGACGTGTCACACCGCATCGCCGACCGGGCCAGGCTCCGCCGGCAGAACCGGGCCCTCGCGGAGCTGGTCGCCATGAAGGCCGAGTTCACCGCCGCCGTGTCGCACGAGCTGCGCACCCCGGTCACGTCGATCGCGGCGATGTCGCAGCTGCTCGGCGAGGAGGTCACCGAGCCGGACCCCCTGGCCGCGCCCGTCGCCGCCGTCGCCCGCAACGCTGCCCGGCTGCTCGGTCTCATCGACAACGTGACGGAGCTGGCCCGGATCGAGAGCGCGCCGCCCGGGGGTGCCGGCGAGAAGGTGGCCCTCGAGCAGGTCGTGGCCGAGGCGTTGCACGGCTGGACCGCCGCCGCCCGGGACGCCGCGGTGCACCTGACCGCGGGCGGCGCGCAGGACGCGACGATCGAGGGTGAGCGGGTGCTGCTGCGGCGGCTCGCCGACGCGATGATCGGCATCGGGCTGGCCGCCGCCGAGCCGGGGGCGCTGCTCACCGTCGACGTGGCGCCCACCGACAGCGGCTGGCGGGTCACGGTGCCGATCGGCGGCCGCGGCGGCGAACGGCTCTTCACGTCCTCCACGGCCACCGGCGAGGGGGTGCGGCACGACTCGACGGCGTTGATGCTGTGCCGGGCCATCGTCGCGCGGCACGGCGGCCGGTTGACCACCGACACCGACCCGGAGGGCAGCACGGTCCTGGCCGCGCACCTACCGTCCTGACCCGGTTGCCGCCGGTCGGCGTGAGGCACTGCCGGAGCTCATGGGAGACTCCCGCACCATGCTGCACTTCGTCTTCGGCGTGGACCGCCCGGGCACCGGCCCGCTACGCATGGAGCTCCTCGAGAAGCACTGGGCGTACATGGACGGTTATGTCAAGGAGCTCACCGCCCGCGGCCCGACGCTGAGCGAGGACCGGACCGAGGCGACCGGCAGCATCCACATCGTCGAACTGCCCGACCTCGGCGCGGCCCGGACGTTCGCGTTCGACGAGCCCAACTTCCAGGGCGGCGTCTACGATCCCGTGCTGCTGCTGCGGTACGAGGACACCCTCGGCGGCACCATGTGGCAGCACGCCTCCGGCGCGGGCGAGGGTTTCCTGCTCATCGGCCACGCGACGCCCGGCACCCGACCCGCTCCGGCCGCGGCGCCGACGCGCGGCATGCTCGCCCGCGGTGAGCTGTTCTCGCACGAGGACGGCGGCTGGCTGGGGACCGCGGTGCTGGTCGAGGCGGCACACGTCACCGCCGAGGACGTCCTGCCGGGCCGGTACGACGAGGTGGAGATCCACCCCTGGCAGATGGGCGGCCGCCGCTAGGGCCCTCGCGGAGATCCCACCACTGCGGATCTGGCTCGGGACGTGTACGGTGCCGGTCGATTGATCCAAACGCGAGGGGAGCGCGAGTGCCATGCACATCAACGACTTTTTGAGCGCGATCCCGATCGGCCTGCTCGTCGGTGTCCTCGGCCGGTTGGTCCTGCCGGGCCGCCAGTCGATCGGTCTGTTCATCACCTTCCTGATCGGCGTGGGCGCCGCGCTGCTCGGCACGCTCGTCGCCGAGCTGGTCAACGTCGACGACAAGGCCCTGGTCAAGGTCTGGAAGATCGAGTGGAGCTGGTGGGAGCTCGCGATCCAGGTCCTGTTCGCGACGATCGGCATCGGGCTGGCCAACATGCTGACGTACACCAGGCTCGCCTCCGGCAACCCGAAGCCGCGCAAGCGCACCACCCGCCGCAAGAAGAAAGAGGATTAACCCAACTGGTCGATGGCCGTCCCGCGAGGGACGTTGGATGCATGGACAGACCAGTGGTGGTCGGCGTCGACGGGTCCACGGCGAGTCTCGGCGCGGTGCGCTGGGCCGCCGACGAGGCCGCCCGGCACGACCGGACGCTGCGGATCGTGCACGCGCTGTGCTGGGAGGGCCCCGCCGACGGGCAGGGAGTCGTGCTCGACGCGGCCGCCGACGCGCGGGGCTGGCAACCGGGCCTCGTGGTCGAGACGGTCACCGTCGGCGGGCCCGCCGCCCGGGTGCTGCAGGAGCAGTCGCGCACCGCGAGCCTGGTGGTGATCGGCGGCCGGCCGCACGACGGCGGCCTGCTCAACTCCTCCGTCGGCGCGCACCTGGCCGCCTTCGCGCACTGCCCGGTCCTGGTCGTCAACCAGGGCGAGCGGTGGCTGACCGAGGACCGCAACCCCGCCGACCTGTGGCCCGGCCCGCCCTCCGCGGACCGGGCCGGCCCCGGCGCGGACCCGATGACGGCGCTGCCCGGCTCGGCGCCGGTGGTGGTCGGCATCGACGGGTCGCCGTCCGGCTGGCGGGCCCTGGACTTCGCCTACGACGAGGCCAGGTCCCGGCACGTGCCGTTGCTCGCCGTGCACGCCGGGCACGCCCGCCCGCACAGCGCCGTCTACGCGGACCTGGCGCCGTGGCTGCGCCGCCACCGCGACGTCGACGCCCGGTTCTCCGGATCCGACGAGCCGGTCCTCGAAGCGCTCACCGCCGCCGCGAGCACCGCCCTGCTGCTGGTCGTCGGCGCGCACCGGGTCGGCTGGTACGAGCAACCGAGACCGAACCCCCGCACCCAGCTCATCGTGCACCACGCCGCCAGCCCGGTGCTGGTGACCCGCAGCGTCTGAGGCGTCAGCTCGCGCTGGTCTCCCGGGCGGACTGGAACACCTCGGCCGCGGCCAGCTCGCTGATGACCGCGTTGAGCTCGTCGATCTGCGCGTCGGTGTTGGCGGCCGTGACCTGCACCCGGAAGCCGACCTGGTCGCGGGGCACCCCCGGGTAGGGCGCCAGGGTCACGAACAGCCCGCGCCGCCACAGCAGCTCCGACACCTCGACCAGGTCGCGGTCCAGGGCGATCGGCAGCTCGATGATCGGCGTGTCGTCGGTGTTGGGGGTGAAGACGCCGAGGCCGCGGACGTGCTGGAGCACCCGGGTCGACATGCGGTACAGGTCGGCGCGCAGCTTGTCGCCGCGTTCGGCGTTGACGTCGAAGCCGGCCAGCACGGTGGCGAGGGACGCGGTCGGCGAGGGCCCCGAGTACAGGTACGGCGCCGCGGCCGCCTTGAGCCGGTTCTTCAGCACGGTCGGCACCGCCAGGAACGCCAGCAGCGACGAATAGGCCTTGGAGAACCCGCCGACGAGCACGACGTCGTCGTAGGACTCGCCGAAGTGGCGCACGATGCTGTCGCCGCCGGTGCCGTAGGGGCTGGTCTCCTCCTCGGAGCGGGAGCCGATGACGCCGAAGCCGTGCGCGTCGTCGACATACAGCACCGCGCCGTGGGAACGGCACAGGTCCAGATACCGGCCGATCCGCGGGATGTTGCCGGTCATGCTGTTGACGCCGTCCATGCAGACCAGGACCGGGCCGGGCAGGTCCGTGGCGAGCAGCGAGGCGAGCTCGTCGAGCGTCTTGAACCGTTTCAACGTGGCACCCAGACCACGGGCGTGCACGCAACCGTCCCAGATCGTCTTGTGCGCCCGCGCGTCGACCAGGAGCGTGCCCTGCTGGGCCAGGATCGGGATCACCGACAGGTGGATCTGTGTGATCGTGGGCAGGACGAGGGTGTCGGGGGCGCCGAGCAGATCGGCGAGCCGCTCCTCGATCCGCGGGTACAGCGCGGGATTGCCCAGCATCCGCGACCAGCTGGGGTGGGTGCCCCACCGGCGCAGCTCGCCCTCGACCGAGTCGATGATCTGCGGCTCCAGGTCGAAGCCGAGGTAGTTGCACGACGCCCAGTCGGTGAGCCAGTGCTCCCCGACCCGGATCCGCCGGCCGTCGATCTCGTCGATGACCGCGTCGTAGTAGCGGGTGCTGGCGCGCAGGTGAGCGATGCCGCTGAAGCGGGGATCACTGTCGACCGCCGCAGCGAGATGGTTGAGCACAAGTCCTCCGAGGGCCTAGGCCGCCGTCCGACTTCCCCGTTGAAGCCCCGACGCTTCCTCCAACAACCATTGACTCGCGTCACCGTAGCTCAACGGCCGGGAGAACAAGTACCCCTGGCCGAGATGGCAGCCCATTGCCACCAGAAGATCACGCTCAGCCTCGGTCTCGATACCTTCAGCTACAATTTGCAGTTGCAGAATCGCCGCGAGCTGCACGATCATGTCGACGACGGCGTGCTGCTCGGCGGACGAGGCGATCGTGTCGATGAAGCTCTTGTCGAGCTTCAGCACGTCGACGGGTAGCCGGCGCAGGTAGGACAGCGACGAGAAGCCGGTGCCGAAGTCATCGATGGCGATGCGCACCCCGGCCGCGCGCAGCTCGGCCAGCTCCGCGGTGACCTCGCCGTCGTCGTGCAGCAGCAGGCTCTCGGTCATCTCCACCAGCAGGCTCGCCGGCGGCAGCCCCATCCGGTCGATCTCGTCCAGGACCCACCGGGCGAAGCTCTGCTCGGGGCCCTTGAACTGGCCACGGAACTGGCGGGCGGAGACGTTGACCGACACGTACACGTCCTCGCCGGGGTGCAGCAGGCGCCACTGGGCCGCGGCCTCGACCGCGTTGCGCAGCACCCACGCGCCGAGCGGCACGATCAGGCCGCTCTCCTCGGCGACGGAGATGAACTCGGCCGGGGACACCATGCCGCGGGTCGGGTGGTTCCACCGCACGAGGGCCTCGAAGCCGTGGGTCCGGCCGTCGCCGATGCCGACGATCGGCTGGAAGTGCAGCAGGAACGCGCCGTCGGCGATGGCCCGGTCCAGGTCGGCGCGCAGCTTGTGCCGCTCCACGACGGCGCTGTGCAGCGACGACTCGTAGCGCCGCCAGCGGTCCTTGCCGGCGTCCTTGGCGACGTAGACGGCCAGGTCGGCGTGGCGCAGCAGGTCCTGGGCGTCGGCCGCCTCCGCGGTCGTGGCGACGCCGATGCTGGCGGTCGCGGTGACGTCACCGTGCGGCAGCTCGAACGGGGTCGCGAAGCTGGCAAGGACCTTCTCCGCGACGCGTTCGACGTCGGCGGCGGTGCCGGCCCGGCGGACCAGCGCGGCGAACTCGTCGCCGCCGAGCCGGGCGACGGTGCCGGCCGCGCCGTAGGAGCCGTCGACGGCGCGCAGCGCCTCGGTGAGCCGGTTGCCGACCGCGACGAGCAGCGCGTCGCCGGCGCCGTGGCCGAGGGTGTCGTTGACGACCTTGAAGTCGTCGAGCTCCATGATGAGCACGCCGACCGTGGCGCCGTTCTCCGCGCCGGAGCTGACCGCCTCCTGCACCCGGCCGAGGAACACCTCCCGGTTCGGCAGGCCGGTGAGCGCGTCGAAGGTCGCCCGCTGATACAGCTCCGCCTGCAGCCGGCTGCGCTCGGTGACGTCGCGGAGGGTGACGACGACCCCGCCGACGGTCGGCTCGCCGCGCAGGTCCCGGAACGTCGCCTCGACCAGGGCCGGCCGCCCGTCGGCGCCGACCACGCGCAGGTCGTCGCCGGGCCGGTCGACGCCGCGGGTGCGCAGGTCGTGCAGGCGGCGGTCGACCTCGACGAGGCTCTCCTTCGCGAACGCCATCGGCAGCGGCGTGCCGTCGAGCTCGTCGCTGCCGAACAGCGCCCGCGCGGACGGGCTGGCGTAGCGGATCTGGTCGTGGTCGCCGACGATGAGGATGACGTCGGTGGTGTTGAGCACGAGGGTGCGGAAGTACGCCTCGCTGTTGCGCCGGCCGATCTCCTCGCCGAGCGCGATCCGCTCCAGCGCGAGGGCGGCCTGGGTGGCGAGGATCTGCGCGGCCTCCTGCACGCCGACGAGCGCCACCTCGTCCGCGGCGATGAACAGCGCCCGCCCGGACTCGCGGCCCTCGACCGGCGCCAGGGGGCAGCACAGCGTGACCTCGAAGTCGCCGAGCTCGTCGGCGAGGGACCGCTCCAGGGTGCGGGTGTAGGGCATCGACACGGTGCCCCCATCGTGCGCACCGCCGGCCGGGGCGAGCACGACCCGGTGCGGCCGGCCGAGGGGCAGCAGCTCGGCGATCGCGGTGCGCACGGTCGCGGTCACGCCGGGCTCGTCCGTCGCCATCAGCAGCGCCGCGCCGGCCCTGCGCAGCCGCCGCTCCCGCTGCACGGTGCGGCGCTGCTCGTTGACCGCCCGGCCGAGCCGGAGCAGGACCATGCCGGACAGCAGCGCCGAGGACGCGGCGATGACGTTGGCGTCGTGGACCTCGCCGCTGCGCATCTCGAAGTACAGCACGCACGGCGCGATGAACAGGGCCAGACCGAGCAGCAGCAGCCGGCCGAAGTGCTCCTCGCCGGCCCGGTGCACCTTGGGTTCGGTGAGCTCCCGCATCGACGGGTGCAGCGCGGCGACGCCCCACAGCACGTAGAACGCGGCCCAGCCGAGGTCGACCGGGCCGCCGGTCTCCCACACGCCGTTGAGCTGCTTCAGCCCGTATCCGACGTCCGCGCTGAGCAGGCCGATGCCGCCGGCGGCCAGCAGCAGCAGGGCGGGGCTGCGCCGCACCGCGGTGATGAGCCGGGCACCGACGGCGAGCACGACGATGTCGGCCAGGGGGTAGGCGATGGAGAAGCTCTTCTCCAGCACCGACAGCGCGGGGTCCTCGACGTAGGGGCGGATGAGGAAGATGTACGACAGCAGCCCGAGTCCCGCGGTGACGGTGACCGCGTCATACAACCCGTTGGGGTCGCGGCGGGCCACGCCGATGCGGATCAGCCCGACCAGCGCGGCCGCGATCAGCACGTAGACGGCCAGGTAGAAGCCATCGGCGACGGACGGGAAGCCCTGCCGGTCCAGCAGCCGGGTGAGGACGTCGGCGATGAGGTCGCCGGTGATGAACGAGGCGACGGCGCCCGCGAGCAGGAACCAGGGCGCGCGGCTGCGCGGCTTGTTGAGGCGCACGCCGGTGACGATCGCCGCGACACTGGTGAGGCCGATCGCGGACCACAGGACCAGGTGCAGCGCGGGCAGCGCGAAATTGGCCGCCACGAGGGCAGCCATGATCCCGCAGTAGCCGGCCAGCACCCTACGCGGCGACACGCATCCCTCCCGACCGTCACGGTGGCGCCCCGACGCTACCCAGTGACACCCGTAAACGCCCCATCGGCACGGGGTCAGTCCCATTTAGGCTTTTTGGCGAAGGGAGCCATCGGCCTGCCCTCACCGTAGATTGTTTGCTGCCGAATGAGGAATACCTTGCAGGGACGTGCCGTGTGGCGCTGACCAGGCGATTCGCGGCAATCGTGTGGTTTGCGGAGTTCGTCGCACCGGCCGCTGCACGGGCCGCTGTCAGGCATCTACGCAGCGCGATCGTTCACGAATTCATTCACTTCATTCGGCAAAAGGTAACTTTCACGCCATCTTCGCGCGTCCACGCTGGTCGGCGCGCGGGCCCGGCACGGCCCGTGGACCGGTGGCAACGGCTCGCAATACGGTCTGCCTTCCCGCACTCCGGAAGGACCCCGCATGCGTAGACGTTGGCTCTCCGCGGCAATCGCCGTCGTGACCGCAGGCACCGCCGGTCTCTGGCTGGCCGGCGGCGGGTCGGCGAGCGCCGGCACCATCACCGGCACCTTCTACCGCGACCCCGACTCGCAGGTGATGCGCTGGCTCGCGGCCAACCCCGGCGACTCGCGCGCGGCCCTGATCCGGGACCGGATCGGGGTGCAGCCGCAGTCGAGGTGGTTCACCAACCCGAACCCGGCCACCACCACATCCGCGGTGCAGAGCTACGTCGGCGCCGCCAACGCCGCCGGGCAGATCCCGGTCCTGGTCGCGTATGCCATCCCCAACCGTGACTGCGGCGGCGCCTCCGCGGGCGGGACCACCAACCTGACCGAGTACGCCGCGTGGGTGCGCGCGTTCGCCGCCGGCCTCGGCACCCGCACCGCGGTCGTGGTGCTCGAACCGGACTCCCTCGCGCTGCAGACCTGCCTCGACGGCGCCGGCGTGGCCGCCCGCGACGCCGCCCTGGCCAACGCCGTCTCGACGATCAAGCAGGCCAACCCGGCGGCGAAGGTCTACCTCGACGCCGGGCACTCCGCCTGGAACTCCGCCGGCGAGCAGGCCGGCCGGCTCGTCGCCGCGGGCGTGCGCAACGCCGACGGCTTCTACAGCAACGTGTCCAACTTCCGCACGACCGCCGACGAGGTCGCGTACGGCCGCAACATCCTCAGCGCGATCGGCGCCTCGAACCTGCACCAGATCGTCGACACCAGCCGCAACGGCCGCGGCCCCAACGGCAGCCAGTGGTGCGACCCGGCCGGGCGCGGCGTGGGCGCCGGCCCGACGACCAGCACCGGTGAGGCGAGCGTCGACGCGTACGTGTGGGTCAAACTGCCCGGTGAGGCCGACGGGTGCGCCGCCGGCGCCGGACAGTTCGTGCCGGACCTGGCCTACCAGCTGGCGCTGAACGGCGTCGTGCCGTCGACGCCGCCGTCGTCCCCGTCGGCCTCGGTGTCGCCGTCGAAGTCACCGTCCGCATCGGCGTCGCCCTCGAAGTCGCCGTCCGCCTCGCCGTCGTCCTCCTCGCAGACGGGCACCGGCTGCTCGGTGGCGTACCGGGTGGACAACCAGTGGAACAACGGCTTCACCGCGACCGTGACCATCACCAACCGGGGCCCCGCCACCGTCAGCGGCTGGACGCTCACCTTCGCCTTCGCCGGCGACCAGCGGATCAGCAACGCCTGGAACGCGACGGCGACCCAGAGCGGCACCGCGGTCACCGTCCGGGACGGCGGCTGGAACGGCACCCTGCCCGTCGGTGGCACCGCGAGCTTCGGCTTCCAGGCGAGCTACTCCGGCACGAACGCTTCCCCGACCGCGTTCAAGGTCAACGGCACGTCCTGCTCCTGAACCCGTGGTGGGGGGCCGTCATCGGCGGCCTCCCACCAGCGGCGCCGCGGCGAGCAGCAGGGTGAGCGCGGCGACGAGCAGCACTCCCCCGGCCGCCCACGCCCCGAACAGCGCCAGCGCCGACACCTCCGTGGCCAGGGCCGCCACCGACGTGACGGTCGCCCGGGACGCCCCCTCGATCACCTGCTGCAGCCGGGCGTCGACCAGCACGAGGACGTAGCGGTACAACCCGTAGAACAGCGCGACCAGCACGATCCCCGCCGGTAGCCGCAGCACTCCGGCCACGGCCAGGGCCGCCGCGGCGCCGGCGAGCAACCCCACCTGCACCGATGCTCCCGGTGTCCTGGTGTACGCGACGAGCCCGGCACCCGCCGCGCCGCCGAGCGTGACGACGAGGGTCACCAGCGGGTTGAGCCCGATCGGCACGTGCCAGTCGGCGGCGAGGATCGGGAAGTACTCGTCGATGGCGTCGAGCCCGGCGAGACCGGCGAGCGTCAGGACGGCGGTGCGCACCACCGGCACCCGCGCCGCCTGCCCGATCCCGTCGGCCAGGGTCGCGAAGTACCCCCGCGGCTCGTCCGGGGCGGTCTGCTCCGGTGCGTCCAGTCGCAGGGCCAGGAGGGCCGCGCACAGGCAGATGCCGACGCTGACCCAGCCGACCAGGGCATAGCCACCGAGCGGGAACAGCACGACGGCCGCACCGGCCGCGGGGATCTGCGCGATCAGCCCGGCCGCGTCGACCTGACCGGACACGCGCGCGTAGCGGTCCTCGGCCCCGGCGGCGGCGAGCCCGTCGTAGAGCAGCGCCTCGAGCGCCCCGCTGGACAGCGCCCCGCCGATCCCCCAGACGACGAACCCGGCGGCGAACACCCAGATGCCCGGCGCGGCGGTCCACAGCGCGAACGCGACCGCCTGCGACACCCCCGCGGCGAAGAGCGCACCCCGCCGGGAGAACCGGTCGGCGAGCGCCCCGGTGGGCACCTCGGCGAGCAGCCCGACGCCCGCCCACAGCGCGAACAGCAGCGAGATCTGCCCGTCGCCGAGCCCGGTGTCGGTGAACAGCAGCGCATACAGCGGATACAGCGGCAGCGCGTCGGACAGCAGGGCCCACCCGACCGCTCGCCTCGCGAACCGGCCGGCGGGATCGGCAGTGCGTCAACCGAACGGCATGCGGGGCACGCTACCAAGCCGTCCGCTCAACGGCCCGCGATTTCCGGGCGCGGTCCGCTCAGCGGTCGCGGTTGTTCCGCGGCGCGGTCCGCTGAGCGGTTGCGGTTGTTCCGTGGCGCGGTCCGCTCAGCTGCTCAGCGACCTGCCGAAGGCATCCGCGATCGGTCCGGTGACGTCCTGCCCGGCGCCTTCGACGTAGACGCAGTACGCGACGTCGCCGCGCACCACCACCGACATCCCGGGCACCGTCAGCGTCCCGGTGACCGCGGGGCCGTCCGCGGCGGCCGGGCCCGGCGACGGCTCCGTCACCAGGACCGGCTGGCGCCAGTGCCCCCTGGCCAGGGCGGCGGCGGCGGCCGCGTACACCAGCGGCGAACCGACCACACCGGCCTCGGTGACCCGTCCGGTGAACATGTCCGCCCCCAGCTTCCACGCCGCGCCGAACCCGGCGGCGCCGCCGTCGACCCCGATCGGAGGGCTCGCCACCTCGGCCTGGAACGCCAGGTTGTATCCGGCGGCGTCGGGCCCGTTCGCGGCGGCGAGGACCGTGCCGTCCTTGACGCCGACCGCGACCAGCGCCGACCGTTTCGCGGTGCCGGCCAGCGCGGCCTCCGCGGCCTGCTGCGTCTTCACGTCGATCGTCGTGCGCACCCTCGCCCCGTCGGCCGCCGGCGCCGTGTAGAGCACCTTGTCCCCGGCTTTGTCCCCGGCTTTGTCCCCGGCTTTGTCCCCGGCGAGGACCTCCAGCTTGGGCGTGCCGCGCAGCGCTACGTCGTATCGCCGCTGCAGCCCGGTGAGGCCGGTGATGTCGCCGGCCTTGAGCGCCCCGCCGCTGCCGTCGATGAGCTCCTTCGTCGCCGGCCCGGACGTGCCGAGCAGCGCCCGCCCGAACGTGCGGGTCATCGGCAGCGACAACGTCCCGGTCTTCGTGGCGACCCCGTCCGTGGCGGCGAGGTCCCGCTCGATCTCGGCGAAGTCCGTCTGCCGCAGCGTGACGAGCTCGACGAACGCGTCCGGCTTGGCCGCCTTGATCCGCCCCGGCAGCGCCGACACGTCCACCGACACCCGCACCGACCGGAACACCAGGTCCAGCCGCTGCACCAGCGCGTCGACGTCGCGGACCAGCCGGGGCTCGACCCCCACGTACACGACCGGCGTCTCCGACACGATCGGCGTGCCGTCGGCGGCGAGGACCACCCCGCGCGTCGCGGCCGCCGAGCGCAGCGTCATCCGCTTGCCGTCCGGCAGGTCCGGGTGCACGACCGCCGGCCCGAGGTAGACCGCCCACTTCCCGTCGATCCGGCGGGCCTCGAGCTTCGTCTCATACGCCCAGTGCCGCCCGTCCGGCAACGTCCAGTCGACCCCGGCCCGCACGTCGGCGTCGTCCTTGCGCACCGCCGCCTTCCCGTGCCGGGTCACCACGGGCCGCCGCGCGCCCAGGTCACCCTCGGTGTCGGCGAGCAACTGCCGGGCCGCGTCGGCGGCCAGCGGCTGACCCGCCGTGGTGCGCAGCTCGACGCCGGTGAAGTCGGCCCGCTGCCAGCCGGCGACGAACGCGGCGAACGGGTCCTCGGCGGGTTTGTCGTCCGTGCACCCGGCCAGGGCCACGATGAGTGTGGCGGCCAGTATTCGCCGTACGTGTCGCATCCGTGCCTTCCCCCGGTCGTCCTTCCTGTCTGGAACCGTATCGGGTCGGGCTCAGGTTGTTTCCGCCGTCTGTGGTTTGCGCCACAGTGCACTGGTTCCTCATGATCCGGTAGACCTTGCACACCCCTGGGCGCCCGAGGTCCACCGGATCATGAGGAGGTGTCAGGCCGTCAGCCGGGACACCGACCGCATCTTGTTCATCGCGTCCAGCGCCGCCACCTTGTAGGACTCCGCGAGCGTCGGGTAGTTGAAGACCGCGTCGACCAGGTAGTCCACCGTCCCGCCGCAGCCCATGACGGTTTGTCCGATGTGGACGAGCTCGGTGGCGCCGGTGCCGAAGACGTGGACGCCGAGGATGCTCCGGTCCTCCGGCGACACGATGATCTTCAGCATGCCGTACGAGTCGCCGATGATCTGGCCGCGGGCGAGCTCGCGGTACCGCGAGATGCCGACCTCGAACGGGATGTTGCTGTCGGTGAGGTCGTCCTCGGTGCGGCCGACGAAGCTGATCTCGGGGATGGTGTAGATGCCGATGGGCTGGAGCAGCTGCATGCCGCGCACCGGCTCGTCGCAGGCGTGGTGGGCGGCGAGGCGGCCCTGCTCCATCGAGGTGGACGCGAGGGCCGGGAAGCCGATGATGTCGCCGACGGCGTAGATGTGCGGGACCTCGGTCTGGAAGTGCTCGTCGACCGTGATCCGGCCGCGCTTGTCCGCCTCCAGGCCGGCCTTGTCGAGGCCGAGCTGGTCGGCGGCGCCCTGCCGGCCGGCGGAGTACATGACGGCGTCGGCGGCGATGCGCTTGCCGCTGGCCAGGACGGCGACGGCGGTGCGGCCGTGGCGCTCGACCGCGGCGACCGACTCGCGGAACCGGAACGAGACCGACAGGTCACGCAGGTGATACTTGAGGGCCTCGATGATCTCCAGGTCGCAGAAGTCGAGCATCCGGTCGCGGCGCTCCACGACGGTGACCTTGGTGCCGAGGGCGGCGAACATCGACGCGTACTCGATGCCGATGACGCCGGCGCCGACGACGACCATGGACGCCGGGATCTTGTCGATGTTGAGGATGCCGTCGGAGTCGATGATCGTGATGTCGTCGAAGTCGACGCTGTCGGGGCGGGCCGGGCGGGTGCCGGCGGCGAGAATGATCTTCTCGGCGGACACGGTCGAGGAGTGGCCGTGCTCGTCGGTGATCGACAGGGTGTGCGGGTCGACGAACACGCCGGTGCCCTGCAGCAGCTTCACCCGGTTGCGGGCCAGCTGGCTACGGATGACCTCGATCTCCCGGCCGATCACGTGCTGGGTGCGCGCGCCCAGGTCGCCGACGGTGATGTCGTCCTTGACGCGGTAGCTCTGCCCGTACATCTCCCGCTGGCTCAGACCGGTCAGGTAGAGCACCGCCTCGCGGAGGGTCTTGCTCGGGATGGTGCCCGTGTTGATGCAGACACCACCGATCATGTTGCGCCGTTCGACGATGGCGACCCGGCGGTCGAGCTTCGCCGCCGCGATCGCCGCCTTCTGCCCACCGGGGCCGGAACCGAGCACGAGGACATCGAAGTCGTACATGAACAACAGTCTCCCGTGCCGCCGACGGGCCCGTCCAGATGATCGGGACTATGGTCGTCGGCGTGAAACGACTTCTTCAGAGCCTGGCAACCCGGCTGGGCGGCCGCCGGGCGCCGGCGCCGCAACAGACGCCTCAGCCGGCGCCTCAGCCGGCAAGCCCGAAGGCCACCCTGCACAAGCCCGGGCCGCCGCCGAAGCACGTCAGCGACAAGCTGCTGCAGTACGCCCCGCAGCTGGACGGCGCCGCCGACCCCGGTGAGGTCGTGTGGACGTGGGTGCAGTACGAGGACGACCCGAACCAGGGCAAGGACCGGCCGGTCCTCGTGGTGGGGCGCAAGGGCACGTCGCTCGTGGGGCTGATGCTGTCCAGCCAGAGCGAACGCGACGGGCAGCGCAACTGGTTCCCGCTCGGTCCCGGATCGTGGGACCGCGACCAGCGGCCCAGCTGGGTCCGCCTCGACCGGGTCCTGACCGTCGAGGAGCACGGCATCCGGCGCGAGGGTGCGGTGCTGGACCGGCAGCGCTTCGACCTCGTCGCCGAGCGGCTGCGCGCGTCGTACGGCTGGGACTGACCTCACCGCGGCAGCGGCGCCCTGCCCAGGCCCTTGACGGTGCCGCGCAGGGTGTCGTGCCGGCCGGCCGGGTCGTCGGGTTCGGACACCAGGCACAGCTGCGAGCCGTCCTCGAACCAGCGCACCTCCAGGTCGCCGCGGTCCCGCAGCTCGGCCTCGGTCAGCGACAGGTAGCCGGCGGCCACGGCGGGGCAGCCGGCTTCCACGTCGGCGCCGTCGGCCAGGGCACCGACGACCTCGGCGGCGTGCTGCTCCCCGCAGTCGCCGTACCGGAAGTTCTCGTCGTCCTTGACCAGGCAGGTGATGGCGAGCCGCCGGTCACCGCGCAGGCCGTCCTTCAGGCTGCCGGTGCCGCCGATCGGCGCGGCGTCGGTGCCGGAGGTCTCCGCCAGGGCGCAGAACAGCCCGCCACGCACCTGGTCGGTGACCTCCAGCAGGCCGTACACGACCCGGGACTGCTGCCAGGGCCCGCCGAGGAACGCGTCCGCCTGCCGCTGGCAACGCTCCTCGGCGTCGTCGGAGCGCAGCAGCGAGATGACCTCCCAGTCGTGCGGCCCTCCGCAGTCGCTCCGCCGCAGCTGGCCGCTGTCGGGAAGTCCCGGGAACATCGCCGGAGGCGTGGCGTAGCAGCCCAGGCCGCTGCCGTCGGCCCCACTGGACACGGAGTGCCACAGCAGCGCACCGCCGATGCAGAGCAGCACGGCGATGTACACGACGGTCTTCCTGGGCATGGTCGGGCACAGTAGCGACCCCGCCGGAGATCATCAACGCAGATTCGGGGTCAGGGTGACGGCTGGAACACCGGCAGCATCCTGGCCAGCTCGTCACGCATGAGCGTGGCGGCCTCGTCGAAGCTCTCCACGACGGTGGCCGTGGCGTCGGTGGCGTCGCTGCCGACGAAGCGCCAGGAGCCGTCCGTCGCCGAGGCGAGGGTGGCCCGGGACGGGGCGTCGCCGCGGGCGACGGCCTGCGCGGTCGAGGCGTTGAACGTGGCGACGGCCGGCCGGTGCCGGTGCAGGAACCGGTCGGCGATGGCGACGAGCGGCTCACGCACGTCGACGTCGGCGCCGATCGGCGTGATGTCGTAGCAGCGGTACGCCCGGGCCGCGACCAGGAACCGGGTCATCTCCGCCTCGAACAGCAACGCCCCGTCGGCGTGGTCCTCGGCGGTCAGCCCGACCTGGACGAACGCGCGCGGGCGGTGCAGCCCGGCGGCGACCGCGGCGACCGCCGGGGCCAGCTCCAGCTTCTGCCCGTCGACGGGCGCGGCGAGGTGGCGCAGCAGCAGCGACCCGAGGCCGGCGCTGAGCACCGCGTCGGCCCGGTCGGCGTCGGTCAGCCCGAGCAGCCGGGGCGCCTCCCCCAGCTGGCCCCCGCTCGCGAGCAGGAACGACAGTTCGGCGGCGGTCATGCTGAGCTGTTCGGTGGTCCCGTCCATGGCGTCCATCCCGTCGCGCGGTCATCCGTCGTCGTGGTGCTCAACGCCGGGCACGCGATCACGTCACGCGTTTGCCCGCCGGCTCGCCTTTTTCGATCTGCTGGCACCCGGCGGACCGGTCGGGCCGGACGGCACGGCCGCGGAACCGCTCGGGGTCAGTCCGCAGAACCGCTCGATGTGCTCCGGTCCACCGGCTGCGGCCGTCAGCGCCCGCAGGTCCGCCGGGTCCATCGGCTTGCGGTGCGGGTCGTCGCGCACCTTTTCCCATTCCTTGCAGAGCTTTTTGAAGTCGCCGGCGGCAGCGGTGCTGGACGTGCCCGGGTGGGATGGCGAGACGGTGCTCGACGGCCGCTGCGTCGCGGGAGGGGTGGGTGACTCGGCGCGCCCGGTCCGCTGCGGCGCGGGCTGCGGGTCGGGCTCCGGGACCTGGTCTATCCAGTCGTGCGCGGCCCGTTGCAGGGGTGCCGGGAGGTGGCCCGCGCCGGCCGCGACCCCGGTGCCCGCGAGTGCGGCGGCGGTCAGCGCGGCGGCGAGCACCGCGACCCGGCGTCCCGTCCGGCGGACCCCGCGCGGCGGGCGGCCCCGATCCGCCGCGCCGTCACCGGCGGCGTCCGAGGTCCGCCGGCCGGCGGCGTACTCCTGCCGGAACGCGGCGATCGCGGCCTGCTCCCCCGCCAGTTCGCCGGGCCGGGCCGGGCCGGACGCCGCGCGGAGCAGGTCGGCGACCGCCGAGTCGCCGGACCCGCCGTCCAGCAGCCGCTGTGCCTCGGCCTTCGGCAGCGTCCGGCGCCGCAACCAACCGCGCATCAGGCACCTTCCAGATGGGGATGCGGCAGGTCGGCACCGGTCGGGCCGAGGGCGATCCGGCGGGAGCGGACCTGCGGGTGCGCGGCGAGCCGGCGCAGCCCCCGCATCGCGGCGATGCGCACCGCGCCGGGGCGCTTGCCGAGGACCTCGGCGGTGCCGGCGACGTCGAGCCCGGCGACGACGCGGAGCAGGACCGCCTCGGCCTGATCCGGCGGCAGCTCGCCGATGAGCCGCAGCGCCCACTCGGTGCCCGCGTGCTCGATGACCTCGGCGGCGGCGTCCGGCGCGGGACGGCCGGTGTCGACGTGGTCGCGGCTCTCCTCGCGGCGGCGCCACACCCGCCGGCCGTCGTCGATGGCCCGGTGCCGGGCGATGCGGAACAGCCACACCCGGAACGCGGTCGCGTCGCCGGCGAAGCGGGGCAGGTCCCGCACGACCTGGAGCCACGTCTCCGACGCGACATCCTCCGCCGCGTCCCCGCACACGGCGTGCAGGTACCGTAGGATCGCCGGCTGCAGGGCCCGCCACAGCACGGCGAACCCGGTCTCGTCACCGTCGGCCGCCGCCCGCAACGGCGCGGCGAGGTCGGTGTCACGCACCGGCGGCACCGACCGGGTGTAACGCGCGGTGCGCCCGGACCGCCCCTTCAGGGCCGAGCACCATCCGCGCACCGAAGGGGACCACCGTTGACGCACCGACAGCAGGAGTGGACATGACCGACGCCATCGCGACCGAGACGGTCGACGGGTGTGTCGTGGTCACGCCCACCGGCGCCCTCGACGTGGCGACCTCACCGGCGCTGCACACGTGGGTGCACCGCTGCCTGGACGAGGGCGCGACGCTGCTGGTGCTGGACCTGTCGGAGGTGGAGTTCATTGACTCCACAGCATTGCGGGTCCTCGTGTCGGTGCACAAGCGGCTGCGGGACACCGAATCGGGTGGATTCGCGGTGGTGTGCCCGCACGCCCGGATCCGACGGATCTTCGACCTGACCGCGCTCGACCGGGTCTTCACCCTGACCGACACCGTCGACGAGGCCGTGATCGCGCTCAAGGCGCCCTGAGCGGCAGCGCTCACGGACCGCTGACCCCGGCGTCCGACGGCGCCGGCACGGGGTTGCGCAGGCCGGGGTGCTCCGGCGGCAGGGCCCGGCGCAGCACCCACCAGCTCGCCGTCAGGCACCCCGCGACCAGCGGCCAGGTGAGCACGGCCTGGGCGGTGGCGAGCCACGTCACCTGACCGGCCCACCACAGCGGCACGAAGATCAGCAGGCGCACCAGGTACTGGCCGACCCACACCCAGCTGGCCGCCTGGTAGGCCCGCAGCAGCGGCGGGTCGCGGCGCCACCGGGCCTTCTGCCCCAGCACGGTGCCGACGATGAGCCCGAGGAACGGCCACCGCACCAGGATGCTGCCGGCCCAGGCGAGCGCGCTCGCGGCGTTGGTCAGCAGCCGCACCAGGAAGAAGTCCTCGGCCCGGCCGGTGTGCAGCGCGACGATCGCGCCCAGGCACACCAGCAGCAGGCTGACCACGGTCGCGGCCGGCGCCCGGCGCTGCCGCAGCCGCCAGGCCGCGACGGCGGCGCCGGCGAGGACCGCGATCCCCGCGCCGAGCGCGATCGAGCGCCCGCCGGCGAGCCAGCCGCCGGCGAAGCCGACGACGGGCACGACGCTGTCGAGCGCGGCCCGCCGCCCGCCGAGCAGGTCGGCGAGAGACTCGTCCCCGTTGTGCACCGTCCACGCCCTCCAGAACCAGGCTCGACCGAGGTAAGCCTGCCCTATCATGCCCGGTGCCGGTCGGGGAGTCACGATCGCGGCAGGGTGTCCGGATCGACCAGCGCGGCCGCGTCGTGCCCGCCGAGGTCCTGGCGCAGTTGGTCGACGCGGCCGAGGAGGCTGACGGAATCGAGGACGGCGACCGCGCTCGGAAACACCGTGTGGACCTGCTCGACGGCGGCGATCAGCGCCGCCCGCAGCCGCGTGTCGTCGGTCTCACCGCCGTCGGTCCAGTCCTTGAGCAGCGCGGCGAGGGCCAGCAGCAGCCCGGCGAGCGTGCCGCGGTCCAGGGCCGGCGGCTGCCCGGCCCGGTCGTAGAGCCGGTCGGTGGCCAGCGACACGCCCCGCACCTGCAGCGTGATCCGGACCAGGAACAGTTGCTCGTCGCGCAGGTCGGCGAGCTGCCGGCGGAGCCGGCCGGCGGCGACGTTGAGCCGGGCGGTCTCCTCGACCCCGGCGAGCTCGGCCGCCGCGGCGGCGCTGAGCTCGGACAGCCCCCGCGACGTGGGGATCCAGTCGTGCCGCTCGGTCGGCGCCAGGACCGGTCCACCGGCGCGGCGGTCCAGCTCGGCGGCGATGTCCTCCAGCACCGTGACGCACGTCGCGGCCCAGTAGTCCAGTGCCTCGCGGGCCTGCCGCACGCGGGGGCGTTCCGGCACGATCACGGCGACGAGCAGCCCGACGACACTGCCGATGGCGACGTCGACGAAGCGCCACTGCCCGTAGCCCTTGGCGACCGGCGCCAGCACGAGCACCGCCACCATCGCGATGGTGAGCTGGTTGCGGGCGAGCGGGGTGTTGGTGATCTGCCGGGCCACGGCGAGGGCGGCGAACGCGGCGAACGCGAGCGACCACCAGGTGAGCCCGAGCAGCTGCACCCAGCCGATGGCCAGGGCGGTGCCGACCAGGTTGGCGAACAGCAGCTGCAGGCCGGTGGCGACGGACCCGTACACACTGGCCTGCAGCGTCAGGATGGCGACGATCGGGGCGAACAGCACCGCGGCGTTGTCGTCGAGGTGCCGGGCGAGGACCCATGCCACGGTCGCGGCGACGGTGGTCTTGAGGACGGTCAGCCAGCTCGGCCGGCTCTTCGGCACGCTCGTCAGCAGCGCGCCGAGCGGCTCGGTGACCAGAGCCCTGGACTTCGACGTGGGCTTGGGCCGGGCGGGATCCACGTGACGAAAGCCTACCGGCACACCGGATATGGTCGCAGCGTGCGCAGCTACGACCACCCGAACCTGTTCAACTTCCGCGACCTCGGCGGTTACCGCGGCCGCGACGGCCGCACGGTGCGCTGGCGGCGGCTCTTCCGCTCCGACTCGCTGAGCCGGATCGACCCGGCCGACGCCGCGTCGTTCACCGCGCTCGGCGTGCGGACCGTCATCGACCTGCGGCGGCCGCGTGAGGTCGCCCGCGACGGCCGGGTCCCCGAGTTCGCCGGGCTCACCTACCACCACCTGCACCCGGAGCACGCCGAGTGGGAGGACGCGACCGACAACGACGAGCCCAGCGACGCCCGCTGGCTGGCCAACCGCTATCTCGACCTCGCCTACGGCGGCGCGGCGGCGATGGTGGCCGCGGTCGCCGTCATCGCCGAGGCCGACAACGCGCCGGTCGTCGTGCACTGCGTGGCCGGCAAGGACCGCACCGGGGTCGTGGCCGCGCTCACCCTCGCCGCGCTCGGCGTCAACGAGCGGGACATCGCCGAGGACTACGCGCTGACCGCGGCCGCGACGGACCGGTTCACCGAGCACATGCGCCGGGTCAACCCGGAGATGGCGACGATGCCGGCGCGCTACCTGATGTCCCCGGCCGAGGCGATGCTGCTGTTCCTCGGCGACCTGCACCGGCGGCACGGCTCGGTGCGCGCCTACCTGCTCGAGTCGGGACTGTCCGAGGCGCACCTCGCGGCGCTGGACGCGCACCTGCTGGAGGATCCGGCGTGAAGATCTGCGTCGTCGGCGCCGGCGCGGTCGGCGGGGTCATCGGCGTGCGGCTCGCCTCGGCCGGGCGGCCCGTGTCGGTCCTGGCCAGGGGCGCCACCCTCGCCGCGATCAGGTCCGGGGGGTGGCGCCTGCGAGAGGTGGACGGGCGGCGCACGGCCCACGTCACCGCCTCGGACGACCCGGCCCGGCTGGGTCCGCAGGACCTGGTGTTCCTCACCGTGAAGGCGCACTCGCTGCCGGCCCTGGCGCCGTCGCTGGTCCCTCTGCTGGGTCCGGACACCGTGGTCGTGGCGGCGCTGAACGGCGTGCCGTGGTGGTTCCTGCACCCGCGGCGGCTGCACAGCGTCGACCCGACCGGCAGCATCGCCGCGAGCATCCCGGCCTCCTCGCTCGTCGGCTGTGTCGTGCACCTCAGCGCGAGCGTGGCGGCGCCGGGCGTCGTGCGGCTGCAGGCCGAGAACGAGCTGATCCTCGGCGCCGCACGAGGTGGAGGCGCAGCCGGTCCCGACCCGGGCCCGGCGGCGGACGCGCTGCGCGGCGCCGGGTTCTCCGTGCGGGAGTCCGCCGACGTCAAGGCCGACATCTGGTACAAGCTGTGGGGAAACATGACCGTCAACCCCATCTCGGCGCTGACCGGCGCGACCGCCGACAAGATCCTCGACGACGACCTCGTCAACGGGTTCGCCCACGCGGTCATGCGCGAGGCCGCCGAGATCGGGGCCAGGATCGGCTGCCCGGTCGGGCAGAGCCCCACCGACCGCAACGCGGTGACCCGCAAGCTCGGCGCGTTCAAGACCTCGATGCTGCAGGACGCGGAGGCGGGCCGCCCGATCGAGCTCGACGCGATGCTCACCGTGGTGCGCGAGATCGCCGCCACGGTCGACGTGCCCACCCCGTCGCTGGCCGCGCTGCTGGGCCTGACCAGGCTCGCGGCCCGGGAACGTGGCCTGTATCCGACAGCTCCCTGAGCCCCTCCGGCCGCTACCGTAAGGGCATGATCGGCTCCACCGGATGGTCCACGCCCGAGGCCCTGCGTGCCGAGGGGACCCAGCGCCGTGCCAGCAGCCCCGTCAAGACACTGACCGAGCTGCGCACCGCCACCGGCCGCGACCCCGTCGCCACGATCGCGGCGTCCAACGCCGAACGCGTCGCGGACCTCGTGCCGATCCGCATCGGCCGGATGATCAGCTCGCCGTTCGCGTTCCTGCGCGGCTCGGCCGCGGTCATGGCCGCCGATCTCGCCGCGGGGACCGCCGACACCGGGCTGCACGGCTACATCTGCGGTGACGCGCACGCCGCGAACTTCGGCTTCTTCGCGTCCCCGGAGCGCCGGCTCGTCATGGACGTCAACGACTTCGACGAGACCGTCGTCGGCCCCTGGGACTGGGACCTCAAGCGTCTCACCGCGAGCCTCGTCAGCGCCGGCCGCGAGGCGGGGCTGCCCGACGACGAGTGCCGCGACGCCGCCCGCGACTGCGCCACCGGCTACCGCACGGCCCTCGCCGAGCTGGCCGACATGCCGCTGCTGGACGCGTACTACCTCACCACCGACCACTCCACCCTGGAGCACTTCGGCATCGGCGACCTCGCCGACACCTTCGACCGGGTCCGCAAGAAGGCGAAGAAGAACACCAGCCGCCGGGTGGCGCAGAAGTTCACCCAACGCCTCGAGCACGACGCGTGGCGCTTCAGCCCCGCCCCGCCGATCCTGGTCCCGCTCGACTCGACCGAGGCATTCCCCGTCATCGAGTCCCTCGACGGCTACGCCTCGACCCTTGAAGAGGAGATCCGCGCCCTGTTCGGCCGCTACGCCGTCGTCGACGTGGCGCACCGCATCGTCGGCCTCGGCAGCGTCGGCTACCGCTCCTACGTCGTGCTGTTGCACGGCAACGGCGACGAGGCCCTGGTCCTGCAGGTCAAGCAGGCCCGCGCCTCGGCCCTGGCCCCCTATCTGCCGCCGGTGCCGGACCAGCACGCCGGCGAACGCGTCGTGCGCGGCCAGCGCTGGATGCAGACCGTCAGCGACGTGCTCCTCGGCTGGACGAGCATCGACGGGCAGCCCTACCTGGTCCGCCAGTTCCGGGACATGAAGGGCTCGGTCGACCCGACGACCCTGCGCGCCGGCCAGCTCGACGACTACGCCCGCGTCTGCGGTGTCGTCCTGGCCCGGGCGCACGCCCAGTCGATCGATCCGCGCACCCTGTCCGGCTACTGCGGGGCCCCGGACACCGCCGACGGCGACGAGTTCGACGCGGGGTTCGCCGCGTTCGCCGTCGCCTACGCCGACCAGACCGAGGCCGACCACGCCGCGCTCGTCGCGGCCGTGACGGCCGGCACACTCCCGGCGGTGACGGGGATCTAGCGCCCGTTCGCGCTTGTGACATCGATCAACGGCTGGCACACTGCCCACGCGCGCGTCTTGCGGGGGAGGCAGAAACGTGGTGCGTTTTCGGTTGGGTGCCGTGCTGGCACTGACGCTGGTCGTGGTCGCCGGGTGCACGAAGGTGCCGGCCGGGGTCGACAAGGACATCGTCGACGAGTGGGCCATGATGGGCGAGGCCAAGGTGCCCGAGCCCAAGGCCGGCGACTGCTGGGCCAGCACCTCCATCTCCGTGTTCAGAATGACGGCGGCGTCGACCACGGTGGCGCTGTGCGACGGCCCGCACATCGGCGAGATCGTGCAGGTCGGGCACTTCACCGGCGCCCTCGCCGAGGCCGACTCGCCACCGAAGCTGGACCAGATGGTCGACATCTACACCGCGTGCGACGCCGAGGTCACCAAGTTCCTCGGCGCCTCGTGGCAGCTCGGCCGGGCCCGGATGCTGCTCTTCCCGCCGACGAGCACCCAGTGGCGGGGCGGCGCCCGGTTCTACCGGTGCGACGTCGCGTCGCTCAAGGGCGCCCACGGTGAACTGGAGAGCCGGGTGGCGACGCTGAAGGACAGCATGAAGCCGGGCAGCGACCGGCTGGACGGCTGCGCGGTGCTGGACAACGGCACCGACTGGTCGGGCGACATGACGCCGGTGGTCTGCACCGCACCGCACGACGTGGAGTCCATGGGACTGATCACGGCGAGGTCCGGCGCGTACCCGGCGACCTCGGAGGCGGCGAAGACCGTCTTCGACACCCTGTGCGTGGACAAGATCCGTGAGTACACCGGCGGCGGTATCAACGCCCTGGCGGACGCCAAGGCCCGGTACACGTACCCGCGCCACGCCGCGAGCGTCGAGGAGTGGAACGCCGGCAACAAGAACGCGACGTGCTGGGTGCTGCTGCCGAAGAAGATCACCCGCTCGCTGAAGGGCAACGGCAGCAAGGCGGTCTGACCGCACCTCTTGTCTCGTTGATCAACTACTGGCACACTGCCCTCGCACATCTCACGGGGAGGCACAGTCGTGTCGCGTTTTCGGTTGGTCGCCGTGCTGGCGCTGGTGCTGGCGTCGGCCGCGGCATGCGCACGGGTGCCCGCGGGCACCGACAGGAGCCTCGTCGACGACTGGTCGATGCTGGCCGAGGCGAAGGTGCCCGTGCCCAAGGTCGGCGACTGCTGGCGCACCGACACCAGTGACGTCTACGACATCATCGACCTGCCGGGCGGTGTGCTGGGGGCGCCGTGCGAGAACTCGCACGTCATCGAGACGACCTTCGTCGGGCAGTTCACCGGCGCGCAGGCCGAGGCCGACCGGGCGCCGTCGCTGGAGCAGCTCGCGGACCAGTACAAGGTCTGCGACGAGGAGACGACGAAGTACCTGGGCGGCGCCTGGGCCGGCGGCCGGCTGCGGATGCTCGTGTACCCGCCGACGAGCGCCCAGTGGAAGGGCGGCGCGCGGTTCTTCCGGTGCGACATCGCCGCGCTGCGCACCGAGGCCGGGATCCTCGACCCGCGCAAGGAGACGCTGAAGGGCACCCTGCAACCCGGCGGCTCCATGCTGCTGGGCTGCGCGAACCAGGTCGGCAGCAAGGAGAGCTGGAGCGACCTGACGCCGGCCGAATGCACCGCGGCCCACGACACGGAGTTCGTCGGCGTCATCGTCTCGGCGATCGCCACCTACCCGGCGGACGACAAGGCCATGGACACCGCGTACAGCGACCGGTGCTGGGCCCAGGTCCGCGCCTTCACCGGCAGCCCGGACAGCGTCCTGGGCAAGGCCGACGTCAGGTACGGCTACTGGATGATGGCCGACAAGGACGAGTGGAAGTCCGGCCTGCGCACCGCACGGTGCTACGTGATGCTGTCCAAGAAGATCACCCGCTCGCTGAAGGGCAACGGCGGCACCGCCATCTGATCGCGCGACGCCCGCGCTTGCCACTGAACCGCTAAACGCATTCAGCCTCGGTTGACCGTGCGCTGACAGGTGACACCTGTCAAAGTGGCGAACTGCGACACGTCAAACTGATCTCCGGACGCCGAGGGGGTGCTGCCGATGCCGGCCGGTCGGGTGACCCTGCTCGACGTCGCGCAGCGCGCCGGCGTCTCCCGCACCACCGCCTCCTTCGTCCTCACCGGCCGCCGCGACATGCGCATCTCCGCCGACGCCGAGCAGCGCGTCCTGCGCGCCGCCCGCGAGCTGGACTACCGGCCCAACCTCACCGCCCGCAGCCTGCGCACCCGCGTCACCCAGACGATCGGCCTGGTCTCCGACACGATCGCCACCGACGCCTTCGCCGGCCAGATCATCCGCGGCAGCACCGCCACCGCCCTCACCCGCCAGCACCTGCTCTTCATCGGCGAGACCGAGGGCGACCCCGCCACCGAGAAACGCCTGGTCCAGGACATGCTCGACCGCGGCGTCGACGGGTTCCTCTACGCCGCCATGTACACCCGCCAGATCCGCATCCCGGCCGCGCTGCGCGGGCACCCCGTGGTCCTGGTCAACTGCCTCGCCGGCCGCCGCGCGGTCAGCGTGGTCCCGGACGAGCTCTCCGCCGGCCGCGCCGCCGCGACGGCCCTGCTCTCGGCCGGCCACCGCGACGACATCCACATCGTCGGCGAGTCCGCCGACCACGTGTACGCCGCCCGCAACCGCCGCGCCGGCATCGACGAGACCCTCGCGGCCGCGGGCACCCGCGTGGCCGGCACCATCGAGTCGACGTGGTGGCCCGATCCGGCCTACGAGGCGGTCCGGCAGTTCCTCACCACCGGCACCCGGGCGACGGCGTTCATCTGCCTCAACGACCGGGTCGCGATGGGCGTCTACCAGGCGCTCACGGCGGCGGGGCTGCGGATCCCGCAGGACGTGTCGGTGGTCGCGTTCGACGACTCGGACCTGGCGTCGTGGCTGCGGCCGCAGCTGACCTCGGTCGCGCTGCCGCACTTCGAGATGGGCCGCCGCGGGATCGAGCTGCTGCTCGACCCCGACCGCGAGGAAGGCACCCACCTGATCGACATGCCGCTCATGTCCCGGGCCTCCGTCGGACCGCCGCCGTGACCATCCGGGCAGGCGTCGGGAGAGCGGGCGAGCCGGTCCGGCAGTCCCGCGGCGAGTGCCGCAGCGGCCCCACCATGCCCTCGTCCCACCCCGCCGGCTGGGTGAGCACCAGCCGCGCCGCCCGGCTGGACCGGAGGTCCCCTTGCCGTCGACCGCCGCGCAGGGCATCCGGCCCGTCATCAGTTGACGCGGCGGGGTCCGCTCACCGGGTGACGTGGTGCGGGGTCCGCGGGCCCGGACCCACCGTCGCGGCCAGGGCCAGTGCCGCGGCCCGGCCGGCGCGGTTGGCGCCGACGGTGCTCGCGGACGGCCCGTAGCCGATGAGGTGCACCAGCGGCTCGCGAACGGTGGCGGTGCCGTCCAGGCGGATGCCACCCCCCGGCTCCCGCAGGTGCAGCGGTGCCAGGTGGCTGAGCGCGGCCCGGAATCCGGTCGCCCAGATGATCACGTCGGCGGGTTCGAACGAGGTGCCGGACATGACGCCGCCGGCAACCAGGCGGTCGAACATCGGGTGGCGGTCCAGGGCGCCCTTGGCGAGTGCGGCCCGGACCAGGGTGGTGTAGCCGAGGCCGGTGACGCTGACGACGCTCTGCGGCGGCAGGCCGGCGGCGACCCGCGACGTGACCGAAGCGATGACGGCCCGGCCGCGGTCCTCGGTGAACTCGCCGTCGTGGAACTGCGGTGGGCGGCGGGTCACCCAGCGGATCGACGCGGCGACCCCGGGCAGCTCCGACAGGACGTGGACGGCGGAGTTGCCACCACCGACGACGATGACCCGCTGCCCGGCGAACTCGGCCGGGCCGCGGTAGGCGGCGTAGTGCAGCTGCCGGCCGAGGAAGTCGCCGGCACCGGGGTACGCCGGGACGTACGGCCGGGACCAGGTGCCGGTCGCGTTGATGATCGCCCGCGCGTGCCAGTCGCCGGCGTCGGTGGCGACGACGAAGCCGGGGGTGACCGCGCGGACCCGGACCGGCCGTCGCACGTCGAGCTCGAAGTGCCGCTCGTAGTCGGCGAAGTACGCCGCGACCACCGGTGCGGCGGGGCCGTCCGCCGGCGGGACGAAGGGCATCCCCGGCAGGTCGAAGATGCGGTGCAGGTCACCGACGCCGAGGGACGGCGCCCGGTGCTGCCAGGCGCCGCCGGGCGCGTCGTCGGCGTCCAGGACGGTGAAGTCCAGGCCGAGCCGGCGCAGGTGGTAGGCCGCGGACAGCCCAGCCTGCCCCGCGCCGATGACAACGACGTCCGCGTCCACGATGGGGAGAACCCCACCGTGGACGCGGATCTTCCGGTTGGTGACCCAGCTAACGGGTCATTTCGCCTTGCCCTTGGTGAGGCCCCAGGCCGTGGTGTTCAGCGTGTCCTCGGTGCCGAAGAGGCCCTCGTTCGGGAAGAACTCGTCGTCGCCGAAGTCGTAGTCGACGTCGTCCGCGGTGCCGCCGACGTTGTCCGGGCCGACCCCGAAGAGGCCGGGGAACGCGCCGCCGGCGTCCATGAGGTTCGGGGTGGTGTTGAGCGGGTCGGTGTGGAAGTTGCCGTAGAGGTGGCCGCCCTCGTGGGCGACGACGTTGCCCAGCGCCCGCCCGATGAACTTGATCTTGTCACTGGCGGGAGTGATGTACGTGTTGAGCGACGCCGCTCCACTCGGGTCACTGAGCACGTCCAGCAGGACGATCGCGCTGTCCTCGGTCGCGTAGTTGCCCGGGTCGATGAACTGCGCGATGCCGATGGTGTCGATGCCCGACTCGGCGATCGTGCCGCCGACGACGATGCGGTGCACGTTCGGCTGGCCGAACGGGTCCGGGTCGTCACGGCTGTTGAGGATCTTCAACCCGAAGCGCGGGTTGGTACCGCGGGCCTTCGCGTCGGTGATGATGCTCTCCCTGACCGAGGCGATGACCTCGTTGATCACCTTGCTCTCGTCGGCGGCGGTCAGCCCCCACTTGCCGAGGAAGCCGGCCAGCGGCGACAGGGTGCGCACCCCGGGACCGCCGAAGATCGCGGTGTTGATCCGGGCGCCGTCGAAGTCCAGGAAGAGGGTCTGGACGGTGCCGTTGTCCTGCGCCTCGGGGCCGGGGCGGTAGGCCTCGAGCGTGATGTCGTACAGGCCGGCGGTGCCGCCCACCTCGACGGTGAACCGGCCGGTGGTCGCGGCGACCTGCGACACGACCGCGTTGCCGCCGCCGGGCAGCGGCGAGGACGGCGCGTAGATGAAGCTCGCGTCCTGCTCGGAGCCGAACACGGTCCGGCCCGACGGGTCGCGGACGGTGAGCCGGGTGCCGACGCCGGTCACGGACGCCCCCAGGACGTCCCCGGCGAGCAGGTCGACGGCGTAGAAGTCCCGGTCGGGGAAGGCGAGCGAGGCGTTGAGCAGGTACGGCCCCTCACTGCCGGACCCGAGCCCGCTGCCGGAGTCGAACGGGTCGGCGGGGAACACGGTGCCGGTGCCGAACCCGGAGATCAGCAGGTAGTAGGTGCCGGACGCGGTGAACGTGAAGTCGAGCAGGCTGTCCAGGCCCGGTCCGCCGTCGTCGTCGGTGCCGACGAGCACGCCGGCGGCGTCGTACAGGCCGATGACGGTGTCGAGCGGTCCGCTCGGCGTGTCGGTCCCGGCCAGCAGCTGCTGACCGGCGAGCGCGGTGACCTTGATGAAGTCGAAGTCCCCGGTGTCGTCGCCCGCGCTGCCGTGCGGGCCGTCACCGATGTCGCCGCTGGTCGCGACGCCCTTGCGTCCCGCGCCGAACAGCAGGTCCGACGCGATCGGGATGGCGCCGTTGTCCTCCGCGCCCGCGGAGACCGTGGACAGGCTGACCGTCTCCGGCGAGAGCTGCCCGAGCACGCGCGCCCGGTTGTTGACCTTCTTGCCGGTCCCGAAGCCCTTGACCAGCTCGGCGGTGGCGTGGCTGTCGTTGGAGCCGAACGTGCCGCGCGGCTCCGCCTCGTCGTGCAGCAGCGGTGACGTCGCCGCCGCCGTCAGCGAGTTCTTCTTCAGGTTGGCCCGGGCGGCCGCCTGCGTCTTGGCGACTTCCGACCAGTAGTACTTGTCGACCTTGCTGTTGTCGCGCAGCAGCGCGGTGTAGGGGTTGACGGCGTTCTGCGGGGCCTTCAGCGTCGACTGCTGCTTCGGCACCACCTGGATGCCTGCGGCGAGCTGGCGCTTGATGCCGTCGCTGAGCTCCTTGGCCGGCGCCGCGGTGGCGGGGCTCTGTGGCAACGCCACCAGAGCCGCACCTACCAATCCGGCGACAGCGAAACTCGCGAGCCTTTTCCTCACTTGGCCTCCCCATTGAGTCAGGCGTTTCGTGCACGCTATGGCCTGCAAGGTCGTCTCCACTACCCCCAACCGCTGTCAATACGAGATTTAACAGATTGAATGATCAACGCCTATGTTGATCTCGGGACGCCGGGGCCGGCCGGGCCTCGCCTAGAGTGTTGGGGTGCCGAACGCCGTCAGCCCCACGCAGCGCCTCCTCACCGCCGATGACCTGACCGCCCTGCTGGCCGAGCGGTTCGGCCTGGCCGCCGTCCACTGTGGACAGCTGAGCGGGGGGACGTTCGCCGCGGTGTGGCGGGCGACGCTCGACGACGGGCGCGACGTCGTGGTCAAGGTCGGGCCGCCCGCCGGGGTGCCGCTGCTGCGATACGAGCAGGGCGTCATCGCGGCCGAGGCGCGCTACTACCGGACGGTCGGCGCGGCGACCCCGCACGTGCCGGTGCCGCCGGTGCTGCACGCCGACGACGACGTGGTGGTCGTCGGGCTGCTGCCCGGCCGGCCGCTGACCGAGCTGCCCGGCGAGGACGCCGAGACGGTCCGCGAGCAGCTCGGCGTGGCGCTGCGGCACCTGCACACCGTGACCGGCGGGCACTTCGGATACGACGGTGCCGGCCGGGCGTCCGGGACGACGTGGCGGGACGCGTTCACCGCGATGACCGCCGACCTCCTGGCCGACGCCGCGGACTGGGGCGTGCCGCTGCCGGTCCCGGCGGAGGAGATCCTGGCCACCGTCGACCGGCACGGCGACGCCCTCGACGAGGTCGAGCGGCCGGCGCTGGTGCACTTCGACCTGTGGGACGGCAACGTCCTGTGCGACGGCACCCGCCTCACCGGGCTCGTCGACGGCGAGCGGTACTTCTGGGGCGACCCGCTGTATGACTTCGTCTCCCCCGCCATCGGCCGCCGGATGGAGGAACTGCCCGAACATCCCGTGTTGCGCGGCTATTACGGCGGACCCGGACCGCACACGTTCACCGCGACGCAGCGCCGCCGGCTGATGCTGTACCGGCTGCAGTTTGACATCCTGCTGCTGGCCGAGATGCCCAGCCGCGGCATGGTCGGCGACGAGGCCAGGGAACGCCACGAGTGGGTGACGCCGCGACTGCTCGCCGACCATCAGGATCTTGGTCGCCCGGCCACGGTGTGATATAGAGGACGCTACATACGGTAAGGGTGTCGATGGGCAGACGACAGATCCTGATCACTGCGGTGTATGGCGTGCTGATGACGGCGCTGGGCTCCGTGGTGTTCGTCGCGCCCGACCTCGATTCCGTCGCCTGGGCCGGGATCGGCCTGTGCGGCGCCGGCGCGATCGTGTTCGGCATCCGCCGGATCCAGCCGCAGCGCCCCGGACCCTGGTGGGCCCTGGCCGGCGCGCTCGTGGCGATGACGGCCGGCGACTTCATGTTCGGTCTGATAGTGGACGCCGGCGCCGACCCGCCGCCGCTGGCAAACCTGTGCTACCTGGCGATGTTCCCGCTCGTGGCGACCGCGCTCATCGGCCTGACCCGCACCTCGTCCGCCCTCGGCGGCCGGGCCGGCCTGCTGGACCTGCTCGCCGTCGGCGGCGCCGCGCTGCTCGCCGCGTGGGTGTTCATCGTCAGCCCGCGGCTGGGCACCGGCTCGGTGACCGCCACCGAGTGGTCGATCCAGGCCGCGTTCACCCTCGGCGACGTGATCGTCCTGGTCGTCACCGTCCGGCTGGTCCGTGCCGCGCCGCGCAACCCGTCGGCGGTCCTGCTCGCCATCGGCGCCGCCGGGATGCTCGTCGGTGATGTGGCGTACGGGATCGCCCAGTCCGGCGGTGGGCTCGCGCCCGGCGGCCCGGCCGACCTGGCCTACGTGGTGCTGTACGCGACCTGGGGCGCCGCGGCGCTGCTGCCGTCGATGGTCCGGCTGACCGACCCGCCGGCCAGCCCGCCACCGGGCGACGAGCCGGGCCGCGGCCTCGGCATGGTGCCGCTGCTCGCCGCCGTCGGGGTCGCCCCGGTCGTCCTGGTGGGCCAGGCGCTGACCGGCCCGGTCCACGACGGCCCGGTGATCGCCGTCGCGTTCGGCATCAGCCTCGCGCTGCTGGTCACCAGGCTCAACGACGCCGTGCGCCGGCACGCCGACGGGCTGCGCCGCGAGCGGACCCTGCGGCACGCGGGCACGGTCCTGGTCAGCGTCACCGACGCCGGGGCGGTCGCCGTCGCCGTGCGGACCGCGGTCCGTGAGCTGCTGCCGGTCGACGCCCCGCACGTCATCGTGGTGGACTCCAGCCTCACCGACCTGCTGCCGCTCAACGAGCTGTCCGCGCCGCGGGTCGTGCCGCTGCACCTCACCCCGCCGCTGTGGCACGAGCGGCTGGGCGACTTCGGATACGTGCTGGTCTGTCCCCTGGACGCGGCCGTGCTCTACATCGCCGCCGAACGCCGGGACCTGCGCGTCGTCGTGGACGCGGTCACCGTCCTGGCCGGACAGGCCGCGCTCGCCCTCGCGCGGATCGCGCTCACCGAGGCGGCCAGCCGCCGCGACAGCGACGACTACCTGCGGGCCGTCGCCGAGCACACCAACGACGTCGTGCTGGTCCTCGACGACGACGAGCGGATCCGGTACACCAGCCCGTCGGTGACGGACCTGCTCGGCATCTGGCCCACCCCGTTCGCCACGCTGCGCGAGATCGTCAGCCCGGACGACCGGGACCAGGTCGACGCGACCCTCGGCGTGGCCCTGACCGGTGGCCGGGACGGCACCCGCGACACCTGGAGCCTGCGCCGCCCCGACGGCACCCGCGTCCTGGTCGAGGTCCGCTTCCGTGACCTGCGTGACGACCGTCTCGTGCGGGGCATGGTCATCACCATGCGCGACGTCACCGAGCAGCGCCGGCACGAGCTGGAGCTGCTGCGCCGCCACTGGGAGGACACCCCGGGCGCGGCGAACCGGGACAACTCCGCCCGGAAATATCACTGAGAAGCGTCACAGGTTCCGCTTGGCCGGTGGGTGGCACTGCGTGCCATGCTGAACTGTGGCTACCACTGAAGCGGTCCCTGTCGCGCGGCGCCGGTCGCTGCTGCGCCCCCTGGTCTTCGCGCTGACCCTCGTCTCCGTCCTGACGCTGCTGTTCGGCGTGCCGTGGTGGTCGCTGGTGCAGTCGGGCAACGCGTGGCCGCTGGGTGTCCGCGTCACCGGCACCCTGGTCTTCGCCGTGGGGCTGGTCGGGTTCCCGGTGCTGATGATGCTCGGGCACGGCCGCCGGCACCTCGACTGGGCGTCGCGGATCGCCGACACGACCCTCGGCGTGGTGTGGCAGCTCTTCGTCTGGGCCGTCGCCGGTGACCTGCTGCGCCTCGCCCTGCTCGCCGGCGGGGTCGGCGACCCGCTGCGCTCCAGGGTGGTGGCCGGGTTCACCGCGGTCGTCGCGGTCGGCCTGCTGCTGTGGGGCTTCGTCGAGGCGATGCGGGTGCCGCGGGTCCGCCGCGTGGAGGTCGCCATCCCGCGGCTCGGCGCCGGCCTGGACGGCCTGAAGGTCGTCCTGCTCACCGACACCCACTACGGCCCGATCGACCGGGTCCGCTGGTCCAAGGGCGTCACCGAGGTCGTCAACGGCCTGGACGCCGACATCGTCGCGCACACCGGCGACATCGCCGACGGCACCGTCGAGCAGCGCACCGCGCAGGCCGCCCCGCTCGGCGACGTCAAGGCCCGCCACGCCCGGGTGTACGTGACGGGCAACCACGAGTACTACGGCGAGGCCGAGGGCTGGCTGCAGCGGATGGGCGAGCTCGGCTGGGAGGCGCTGCACAACCGGCACCTGGTCGTGGAGCGCGGCGGCGACCGGCTCGTCGTGGCCGGCGTCGACGACCGCACCGCCGCCGGCACCGGCCTGCAGGGCCACCGCGCCGACCACGCCACCGCCCTCGCCGGCGCCGACCCGGACCTGCCGGTGCTGCTGCTGGCCCACCAGCCGAAGCAGATCGTCGACGCCGTCGAGCACGGCATCGACCTGCAGCTGTCGGGCCACACGCACGGCGGTCAGATGTGGCCGTTCCACTACCTGGTCCGGCTCGACCAGCCGGTGGTGCAGGGCCTGACCCGGCACGGCGCGCGCACCCAGCTCTACACGAGCCGTGGCACCGGCTTCTGGGGCCCGCCGTTCCGCATCTTCGCCCCGAGCGAGATCACCGAGCTGACCCTGCGCCGAGCCTGACCGGCCGGTGCCAACACGCTTCTCATGATCCCGTCGACGTTGTGTACCCAGACGTACCCAAAGTCGACGGGATCATTAGGAAGTACCGGAAAAGGGACAGTCCTATCACGACGGCCGGTGAGGTGGCGCGTCAGGGCACGACGGTGACGGGCCACTTGCCGGACTTCACCAGGCGGACCGCGAGGGAGCCGACGAACCGGTGACCGAGCCGGGAGGAGGCGCCGACGACGACCGCGTCGGCCCGAAGCTCCGTCGCCGCCCGGACGATCTCGGAGTAGGGGTCGCCGCGGACCGCGACGAACTCGGCGCGGATCCCGGCGTGCACGGAGCCCGCCTCGACCTGCCGCCGCATGTCCTCGGTGGCCTCGGTGATGGCCTGCTCGACCGCGGCGTACGCGCCAGGGGCGAAGACGCTGGCGGCTGGCACGCCGGCGACGTAGACCACGACGAGCCGGGCACCCTGCCGGCGGGCCAGGCCGGCGGCATACGCGCCGGCCCGCAGCGACGTGTCGGAGCCGTCGACGCCGACGACGATGACCTTCGGGCCGTCCGTGCCCAGTTCGAAGACCACGGCACCAGCATGCCGCAGCCCCCGGCGGATCCGCATCCGGGGGCCGCGGCACGAAAGCGTCTCAAACAGTCTCGGCAACCGGCGTCAACAAACTCGGCGACCGCCGTCAAACAGTCTCGGCGACCGGCGAAGGGATGGACGCCGGCCGGTAGATGAACCGGTCGGTGATGCCGAACCGCAGGCCGAAGGCGAGCACCAGGGTCACCAGGTTGGCGACCAGCTCGTTGACGCCCGCCCAGGAGACCAGCAGCGCCAGCAGGGGCAGCCGGACGGCCAGGTCGAGGTTGTTGAGGACCACGAACCGGCCGAAGCGCCCGGCCCAGTGCCGGCCCCGGCGGCTGCGGAACACCACCAGGTCGACGAGGACGAAGTTCCAGCAGATGGCGACCTCGGTCGCGGCCACGGCCGCCGGCAGGTAGTGCAGGTGCCAGTGGTCGACGAGGAGCCACATGACGGCGAGGTTGGGCAGGACCCCGGAGGCACCGACGGCGCCGAAGCCCGCCACGCGCAGCAGGGCGCGGAACCTCGCCATGCCCAGCAGGGCCTTCACGCGTGCACCTTCCGGACGACGACCTCCCCGAAGCGGACCACCTCGGTCGACTCGACCATGCCCTGCTTGATGGTGGGCAGTTCGGCGAGGGTGGTGCCGGCCAGTTTGGCGATGACGATGTAGTCGATGCTGGCCACGCCGGCCGGCAGGATGTCGGCCATGACGGCGGGGTCGGTGTCGACTTTCCACAGCCAGACCGGTTTCGTGAACCCGGCGAGCTTCAGGTCCATCCAGATGTAGTCGTCGGTGACGACGACCGCGTCCCGGGCCACGTTGTCGATGATCCATTGCGTCGCCGCGCGGGAGTCGGCGCTGCCGTCGACCTTCGCCTGGTCCCGCAGGGTGGTGACCCAGCCGGGCAGGACCAGCAGGGCCGCCAGTGCACCGGCTGCCAAGGCGGACGGAAGGCGAAAGCGCGACAAGCGCGACCAGGCCACGTCGCCGGCGCCGGCGATGAGCAGTGCCGCGAAGGGCAGCAGGGCGATGACGTAGGCGAACGGCACGTAGCCGCCGCGGCACATCATCACGACCTGGATGAGCAGCGCCAGCGCGACCGGCCGGAACCGGCGCACGACCAGGCCGACCGCGATGAGCGCGACCCCGGGCAGCAGCAGCCACGGGTCGAGGTCGACCCACGACTTCGCCAGGCTGTACGTGCCGGACGAGGGGTCCAGCAGGCTGCCGCTGCCCCGGCGGGCGAACACCTGCCACCACAGCGCCCAGGTCAGGCTGACGTGCCCCTCGCCCGGCAGCAGCTCGTTCTTCAGCAGCGCGAAGACCGGATACGAGGCCACCAGTACACCGAACGACACGAAGAACACACCGAGGTTCCACACGCGGGTGCGCCGCGAGGTGTGCTGGACGAGCAGCCAGACCAGGGCCGGCAGGAGGATGACGATGGTCTCCTTGCACAGTGCGGCCGAGGCGAACCAGATCGCGGTCCACAACGACGCGCCGACGCTGCGCCGCGGTGAGGCGGCCGCGGCGAACGCGGCGATGGTGAACATGGTCGCGAGGTTGTCCAGGAAGACCATGCGGTGGAAGAAGACCGCGAGGGGGCTGATCGCGAAGACGAACACGGCGACGCCGGACCAGGCCCGGTTCAGCCGCAGCCGCCGGGCCAGCAGGAACAGCAGGGCGCAGCTGACCAGCGCGGAGATGAGCATGACCTCGCGGCCGACCATGACCGCGCTGGGTGCGCGGTCGAAGCCGTCGGTGACGCCCGCGTAGCCGGCGATGATGGCCCAGCCGAGGAACGGGTGGTCGTACCAGTAGGTGTAGTGCGACAGGGCGCCGTGGTCGAGCATCGCCCACGCCTGGTTGACGTAGGTGCCCTCGTCGTCGTTGATGCGGCCGGGCCAGCCGTGCAGGTTCCAGCCGTTGACGAACCCGGCGAGGACCAGCAGCGGGGTGAGGACGTACAGCGACCTGCGGTGATGTCGCCAGCGCGACTCCCGCACCGTAACGGCGACGGGCGCGCGGACCGGGCTGCGCTCGATTTCCAGGACCGCGGTCATGCGGGGGTGCCTTCCAGAGCCAGCGGACGGTGGTGGCCGCCGTGGGCGGTCTTGTGCCAGGTGGTGTTGCCGTCGACGTGCTGCCACACGGCCCAGAACGCGGCACCCATCAGCACCCACTGGTAGACGGGCGCGCCGAACAGCAGGAACGCGTAGTGCCGCCACAGGACCTTCTGCCGATACGCACGAGCGAACTCGCGCAGCCCGACGATCTGTGTCGCCAGGGTGATGATGATCGGCACGAACGGCGCGTACATCAGCATCGCCACGAAGACGGGCACCTTGAGCCAGAGGATCGTGACGACCGACAGCGGCAGCAGCAGCGCGGAGAAGGCCTGCAGGAACGGGGTTGCCAGGATGTACCCGGCGAGGGCCCGCTGGCGCAGCGTGGGCAGGGTCGCCCAGCGGCCTTCGAGCAGGATGCTGAGGAAGCCCTGGTTCCAGCGGACCCGCTGCCAGAACAGCGACCCGGACCGGCGGCTGCCGATGGTCTGCGGCACCTCCTCGCGGGTGGCGAGCTCCGGTTCGTAGGCGGCGACGACGCGGGCGTCGTACCGGGTGCACAGCAGCACCCCGAGCGCGCAGTCCTCGGTGAGGTTGTCGGGCCAGCCGCCGGCCTGTTCGAGCAGCTGCCGGCGGATGAACACGGTGTTGCCGCCGAGGGGTACGAACCCGGTCCGCACCTGGTAGAACATGCGGCTGGTGAACCAGAAGAAGTACTCCATCACGTTGTGGACCTTGAACCAGTCGCGGACCCTGGTGCCGAGCGTCATCAGCTGCACGCCGCCCTGCACGACGTCGGCGTCGGTGCTGCCGAACAGCGTGTTGACCCGGGTCAGCAGCTGCGGGGCGACGTCGTCCTCGGCGTCGACGACGCCGATCACGGTGCCGGTCGCGACCTCCAGGGCCGCGTTGAGCTGCCGCGGCTTGTTGGATCTGGTGTACGCGCGCACCACCGTGCGGACCCGGCCGTGCGGGTCGTGCTCGGCCTGGACCCGCTGGACCTCGGCGATGGTCGCGTCGTCGCCGTCGCACAGCGACACGAGGATCTCGTAGTCGTCGTGGTCCTGCTGGAGCAGGTGCCGCAGGGTGCCGGCGATGACGAACTCCTCGTTGAGCGCCGGCACGATGATCGTGAAGCGTTCCTTGATCTCGTCGGGCACCGCGGCCGGCCACCGCATCTGTTCGACGGCTTCGGGGGTGCGCCAGCCGTACAGCCGCCACCGGACCTCGAGGGCACCGACGACGGTGTTGTACGTGGCGACAACCGTCACCAGCAGCGCCAGGACGGCGGCGCCGGACAGCGGCGACACGGCGAGCGCGAGGGTGGCGGCGCCGATGACGCCCAGCAGCGCGGCCCAGCGCAGCACCGGCGTGCCGAACCAGGTGACCAGCCGCAGCCAGGGCAGCTGGCGCAGATAGAGCATCCCTTGCCGGAGGTCGCCCTTGCTGGCGCCGGCGTGCCGCTGCCCGAAGTCCAGCGGCAGTTCGGTCCGGCGGAGTCGGGGGTACCGGGCCAGGATCTCCAGCAGGATCTTGAAGCCCCGTGACCGCAGCTTGTCGGTGTCCATCTTGTCGAGACGAACCCCGAAAAATCCGGTCATGGGGTCCGTCACGCCGCGCAGCGCGAACGGAAACGCCACCCGCGCCAGGAGCGTCGACCCGCTCGACACGAACCGCCGCAGCGGCCCATCGAGGCCACCGCTGCTGCCACCCTCGCAATAGCGGCTCGCCATCACGAGGTCAACCTCGTCGAGCGCGGCCAGCATCGAAGGGACCAGCTCCGGCGGGTGCTGCAGGTCGGCGTCCATGACCAGGGCCTTCACGGCCCGGGCCCGCCGGAACCCGTCGACGACCGCGCCGGCGAGCCCGCCGACCCGCTGACCGCCGGTGCGGTGGAACACCCGCACCCGCAGGTCGTCGCGCTCCAATCGGGCCGCCGCCAGGGCGATCGCGTCGACGGTGTGCTCGTTGTCGCTGTCGTCGACGAACAACAGCTCGACGTCGTGCAGTACCGCCGCCAACCGCTCGATCAAAGGTCCAACGTTGTCTTCCTCATGTCGGCAGGGGATGACGATGGTGCAAAGCACCGCAGGTGTCGCACGGGCGCGTGAAACAGGGGCCGTGGGGGTCACGTGGTTCTCCTTCAACACAGATTCACAACCGGATGACCGAACAGCGCGCCAGTGCGCCACCGCCGCTGTCGAAGTACTCGACGGTGAAGGTGTGATCGCCTTCAGCCAGGGCGGTTTCGAACGTGTACGTGGTCGGCGGGTGGTCGGACCATCCGTCGATCACCACGGCTCCGTCGATCGAGACGCGGATGCCGTCGTCACTGGTGGCGGTGATGCGGTACGTGCCGCCGGGCAGGTGGTCGGTCCTGGTCCAGCGGGCGGAGAACCCGTCGGCGGGCAGGCCCTCGGCCGGGGCCTCGGCGCCCCAGTCGTGGTCGATGGCCAGGTCCTGCCGGGTCAGCACGGGCGCTCCGGTGGCGGTTGTGTTGCTGTAGAAGGACGCCGTCCACGGGACCGGGGCCGGCGGGTCGGCGGTCTTGTCGTAGCTGAGCCGCACGATGGCCCCGCCGGTCTTCTCGTAGTACTCGACGACGATGACGTGGGCGCCCTCGGCGAGGCTGCGCTGGACCACGAACGTCGACGGCGGCTGGTCGCGCCACTCGTCCAGGACGAGCACGCCGTCGACATAGAGCCGGACGCCGTCGTCGGCGAGCAGCTTGAACGTGTAGACGCCGGCGGCGAGGTTGTCCGTGCGGGTCCACCGGACCGAGTAGCCGTCGGCCGGCACGCCGGGGCCGGGCGCGCCGAGGCCCCAGTCGAAGTCGACGCCCGGGTCCTGGCGCAGCATCGCGGGGGTGCCGGCCAGGTCGGTGCCGAGGTAGTAGACGCCATCCCAGCCGGGCGGTGACGTGACGTCGCCGACCCGCCGGTAGCCGAACTGCAGCCGGGCGCCGGCGGCGTTCTCGTAGTACTCGACGCGGATCGCGTGCGGCCCGCCGAGCAGCAGCTTGTCGGCGGTGAACTCCTCGTTCTGGTCCCGCCACTTGTTCAGGATCAGCTGGTCGTCGACGTAGACGCGGACGCCGTCGTCGCTGGCCCCGCTGAAGCGGTACAGGCCGGAGGGGAGCACGTCGGTGCGGGTGTACACGGCGATGAAGTGGTCGTCGCCGATCCCGTCGCCGGGGCCGCCGTCGCCGTACGGGTGGTCGATCGCCGTTTCGGTCCGTTGCAGGTCGGGCGCGCGCAACGGGATCGACGGCTGCGACCCGGAGCCGGGCGTGTTCCAGTAGCTCGCGCTCCACGGCGGCGCCGGGGGCAGGTCACCGGCCCGGTCCCAGGCGAGGCGGGCGACGGCTCCCGCGCCGTTCTCGTAGTACTCCATGACGATGGTGTGCGCGCCGCCGCCGAGCGCGAGCCGGGCGGTGTACTGCGTGACGCCCTGGTCGCCCCAGTGGTCGATGACCTTCTGCCCGTCGACCCACAGCCGGACCCCGTCGTCGGTGGTGGTGACGAAGTCGTAGTAGCCGGAGGCGAGCGTCACCGAGCGGGTGTACCGCGCGGCGAAGTGATCCACGTCGATCACCGGGTCCGGTGAGCCGAGCCCCCAGTCGTGGTCGACGCCGGTCTCGCTGCGGATGAGCTGCGGCCGCGTCGCCGGGAGCGTCGGCGCGGAACCGGCGCCTGGGGTGTTCCAGTACTCCGCGATGTACTCGTCGCGGGGCTGGTCCGGCGTCGTGTCCCAGGACAGCGTCGCGGTGGCGTCCACGGCGGTGTCGAAGAACTCCATCCGGACCTTGTGCGGCCCGGCGGCGAGGTCGGCGACGTAGTCGTAGGCGGTCGTGCCCTGGTCGTGCCACTGGTCGATGACGATCTCGTCGTCGAGGAACAGCCGGGCGCCGTCGTCGGAGGCGATCGTGAAGCGGTACCGGCCGGCGGCGAAGTACTGCGTCTTGGACCAGCGGGCGGAGAAGTTGTCGGCGTTGACCCCGGGACCGGGCGGGCCGTCGGCCCAGATGAACTCGACCTTCTTGTCCTGCCGGGTCAGTGCCGGCGGGCCGGCCAGCTCCTTGTTGTTGAAGTACTCGCCGAGGAACGGCGCCGACGGCGCGTAGTTCGCGGTCCAGGTCGCCGACTGCGCTTCTTCTGTGGGCGGCGTGGTGATGAAGTGCCGGATCGCGCCGCCGTCGGACCAGCCGGTGAAGTGGTACATGTTGCCGTCCGCGCCCTGCAGGGACGGCGGTGCGGCGAGCTCCCGTTTGAAGCCGACGACGCCGTGGACCGTGTCCGGGGTCGCGATCGGCACCCCGTCGAGGGTCAGCCCGAGGCCCGGCGGGTTGGTCCTGAACGTCATCAGCGACGTCCGCGGGTAGATGAACACCGATTTGGCGCTGGTGAGCCCGTTGCGGTCGGTGACGGTCACCTTGATCTCGAACCAGGTGTCCGCGGACGCCTCGCCGGTGACCGGGATCGTGAACGTGCCGACCCGGCCGGTCAGCGGCCCGACGAACGGGTGGATGTGGGTGTTGTGGTGCAGGAACACCTCGGTCTTGATGTCGCCGTCGCTGACGTCGTAGCCGGCGGCCTCGGTGCCGAACGCGTTGTAGGTGATCGTGTCGCCGGACGTGTACAGGGCACCGTCGACGGGCGCGGCGACCTGGACGGTGGGCGGCGCGCCGACCTGCACGACGATCGGTTTGGACGCGACGGTGTTCTGCCCGTCGGAGACGGTGAGCGTCACCGTGCGGACGCCGACCGTCGAGTAGGTCTTCGTGGGGTTCGGCGCGGTACTGCTCGTGCCGTCGCCGAGGTCCCAGTGGTACGTGAGGTCGTCGCCGTCGGGGTCGCTGGTGCCGGCGCTGCTGAAGTGCACCGTCAGCGGCTGCTGCCCACCGGTGGAGTCCGCGGTGGCGCGCACGACGGGCGCGCTGCCGGCGAGGCTGTAGGAGACCTTGTACAGCTGGCCCGGGAAGTACGTGATGTAGTACAGCGAGCCGTCCGGCCCGACCTTCAGGTCCACCACGCTGCCGGCTTCCGGGTCGAAGTCCTTGACCTGGGTGATCTGGCCGGCGTCGTCGAGCAGCGCCTGCTTGATGAAGCCGCGCGAGTAGTCGCCGAAGAACATGCTGCTCTGGTACTCGGCGGGGAACTGGGTGCCGTGGTAGACCGGGCCGGCGGTGACCGCGCCGCTGCCGCCGTCGTGGTTGTAGGCGTGCAGCGGGTCCCGGTAGCCGGCGCAGGTCGCGGTGCAGCGGCCCTCGTTGACCGGCCAGCCGTAGTTGCCGCCCTTGACGATGAGGTTGAGCTCTTCCCACGTGTAGTCCCCGACGTCCCCGCCGTAGAGCCGGCCGGTGGCGCTGTCGAACTGGAACCGCCACGGGTTTCGGAAGCCGTATGCCCAGATCGCGCCGAGTTTTCCGGGCTGCCCGGCGAATGGGTTGTCGGGCGGAATGGTGCCGTCCGGGTTGATTCGCAGGATCTTGCCGTGTGGGTTGGTCAGATCCTGTGCGTTCGGTGGATAGCCATTGTCGCCGACGGCGAAGTAAAGCTTTCCGTCCGGCCCGAACCTGATGCTCCCACCGACGTGCAGCAACTGCGACGGCGATTGGGTCTGGAATATGGTGAACGGCCCGTCGGTGCCGATGTCACCGGACGCGTCGAAGCGCACGAGGTGATTCAGCAGGTCGTGACCGGTGTAATAGAAGTAGACGTAGTGGTTGGCGACGCCGAACCCAGGGTCGAATGCGACGCCGATGAGTCCCCGGTCCCCCGATGCCTCCGAGGGCAGGTCAGCGAAGGGTTCGGGGAGGAGCCGGCCGTCCTTGAAAATCTTGATCTTGCCGGTGCGCTCCAGGATGAAGATGCGCCCGTCGGGGGCGATCTCGAATCCGGAAGGGCCGTCGAGTCCCGACCCGAGGACCAGTTGTGTGGTGAATCCGGGCGGGGTCGCCGCGACGGCCGGCGGCACCGGACCGACCAGTGATGCCACCAGCGTCAGCAATGCGACAAAAGCCAGGCACTTGCGCAATTCCCCACCCCACAGTCGTCCCTCGGCGTGAATCCTCGGGTCGCTGTGTGATGCGGCAATAGCGATTCATCGAATGAACGGTGACGAAATTGCGTCGGCATTGTTTCGCCGCCGCCGTTCATTTCGCGGTCGCACAGGAATGCGGCGAAATTGTTCTTCCGGAAACATGCCGGAGGCTAAACAGTCACTGACGCCGCCACCGGTAGCGAGGCGTAACCGCGCAGCACCCGGGTGCGCCGGCGGCGCGGGGTGCCGTCAATGGCGAGGTCCGGGTGCCGATCGAACAGCGTCTTGAGACCCACCTCGCCCTCCAGGCGGGCGAGCGCGGCGCCGAGGCAGTAGTGCACGCCGCCGGAGAACGACAGGTGGTCCCGGGCGTTGGACCGGGTGACGTCGAAGCGGGCCGGGTCGGTGAACACCGCGGGGTCGCGGTTCGCGCCGCCGAGCATGGGCACGACCACGTGCCCGGGCCTCAGCTCGGTGCCGGCGATCTCGACGGGCCGCTGGCAGACCCTGGCCGTGTTCTGCACCGGCGAGTCGTAGCGCAGCATCTCCTCCACGGCACCCCGCCACAGCCCCGGGTCCGCCTTCAGGGCCTCGAGCTGGTCCGGGTGCGTCATGAGCAGCGCGGCACCCGTGCCGAGGAGGTTGACGGTCGTCTCGAAGCCCGCGGCGAGGAGCAGGCCGGCGGTGGCGAGGAGCTCGTCGTCGGTGAGCTGCTCCCCTTCCAGGTGGACGAGCTGGCTGAGCAGGTCGTCGCCGGGCGCCTTCCGGAGCCGCTCGAAGTGCCCGCGCATCCAGGCGTTGCTCCGCCGGATGCCGATCTCGGTCCGCCGGTACTGCCGATAGGACAGGCCCAGGTCGAGCGTCGGCGCGGCCGCGGTCCCCCAGTCCAGGAACTGCCGCCGCATGCTCAGCGGGACGCCGAGGATGTCGGCGATGACGGTGACGGGCAGCAGCGCGGCGTAGCGCTCCACCAGGTCGAACCGCGGCCCCAGCCCGTCCAGCAGCTCCTCGGCGGTCCGCTCGATCCTGGGCCGCAGCGCCTCGATCGCCCTGGCCGTGAAGACCTTCGAGACGAGGCGGCGATACCGGGTGTGGTCCGGCGGGTCGGTCACCAGCATCGACGGCGGGTCGACCGGGCCGATCGGCGCGGTGCGCCGGGCCAGCCGCCACAACAGCGCGACCGGGGCGGGCAGCCGCCGGTCACTGAAGCCGACCCCGAACGCGTCGCTGCGCAGCACGGCCGACGCCACGTCGTGCCGGGCGGTGGCCCACATGAGGCTGCCACGCACGAGCGGGCCCTGGGCCCGGATCTGGTCGTAGAAGGGATAGGGATCCGCGCGCACCTCGGGATCGACGAAGTACCGCGCCTGGACGTCCCCCTTGCGGGCCGCGGAACTGATTCCCATCCGCGCGAAGCCGTGCTTGGTGGCCCACCGCAGTGCCGTTCCGCTCATGGTACTGAACGGTACCAGCACTGCGGTGGAACCGGGACCACCTCAGCCCGTGGCGCGGGGACGGGTCGTGACCGCCGAGAGGGGGACCGCTACGTCTTCAAGGGACTTGCCCTCGGCGTCGACCCCGAGGAACCACTCGACCACCCCACCGATGATCATCACGGCCGCACCGATCAGGTACCCGATGAACAGCTTGCCGGGGTCCTCGCCCTCACCGATCAGCCAGCCGTAGAAGATCGGCCCGATGGCGCCGAAGCACTGGGCGATGGCGAAGAACACCGCGATCGCCTGGGCCCGGATCTCGAGGGGGAAGATCTCGCTGACGGTCAGATACGCCGAGCTGGCGCCGGCCGAGGCGAAGAAGAAGATGACGCACCACGCGAGGGTCTGGGTGACCGCGGTGAGCATCCCCGCGTCGAACATCCACGCCGAGATCGCCAGGAGCACGCCCGACAGCACGTACGTACCGGTGATCATCTTGCGCCGGCCGATCGAGTCGAAGAGGTGCCCGAGCAGCAGCGGGCCGGCGAGGTTGCCGAGGGCGAAGGCGATCAGGTAGATCGGGGTCTTCTCCGCGTCGACGTCGTAGAACTTCGCCAGGACCAGCGTGTAGGTGAAGAAGATCGCGTTGTACAGGAACGACTGCGTGATCATCAGGGTCGCGGACAGCGCCGATCGGGACGGCAGCTGCCGGAACAGGACCTTGATCAGCGACAGGTACCCGTGCGACGCGGACGGCCGGATCTCGATCGCCTTGCTCTCGTCGAGCGGGGCGAGGGTCTGCCCGGAGCGCTCGACGTCACGTTCGATCGAGGCGATGCTCTCCTCGGCCTCCTGCTCGCGACCGTGCATGACCAGCCAGCGTGGGCTCTCCGGCAGGTGTTTGCGCAGGCTCCAGATGGCCAGGCCGATGATCGGCCCGATCAGGAAGCCCAGCCGCCAGCTGATGTTCAGCGAGATGTGGTTGAGCAGGATGTACGTGCCCAGGGTGCCGATGATCGCGCCGCCCCAGTAGGTGCCGTTGACGCCGATGTCGACGCGGCCGCGATATCTGGCCGGCATCATCTCGTCGATCGCCGAGTTGATCGCCGCATACTCGCCGCCGATGCCGGCGCCGGCGATGAATCTCGTCAGGTAGAGGAAGACCAGGCTCAGCGTGCCGTTGCCCCAGGTCAGCGCGGTCAGGGCGTTGCCCGCGAGGTAGACGCCGAGGGTGACGACGAAGAGGTTCTTGCGGCCGAGGGCGTCGGACAGGCGGCCGAAGAACAGCGCGCCGAAGACCTCGCCCAGCAGGTACACGGTCGCGATGGCGCCGACCTGGGTACTGCTGAGACCGAGGGTCTCCTCCTTGTTGAGCACCGCACCCACGGCGCTCGCGATGGTGATCTCCAGGCCGTCGAGGACCCAGGCGGTGCCCAGCGCCAGCACCATCCTGGTGTGGAACGGGGCCCAGGTCAACCGGTCGATCCGGGCGGGGATGAGGCTGCGGATGATGCCGCCGGTCGAGGCCGCGGCGGACTGCGTGTCGGACAAGGTGCACCTCCCAGGATTCCCTCCCAGCCCCGTGCCCCCATCGGCGAACCTCAAAACGCGGCCCTTGACGCCCTCGCATGGATCGACCACTCTGAGTGTCGAGAGAGCGCTCTCTTCCCGCTTCGCGACCGACGCCCGCCAGCACCGGCAACCGCCCTCCCGGTGCATCGACGTGGTGCGGCGCCGGTCGACCACACCCTTCACCAGGGAGAGAGACCCATGCGCAGACTGAAGGGCCGGCGCCTCGCCGGCCTGCTCGTGGCGACCCTGATCGCCGGGTACGTCGCCATCACCGTCACCTCCGAGGCCAGCGCCGCCGGCCCGCTACTGTCCCAGGGCAGGCCCACGACCGCGTCGTCGACCGAGAACGCCGCGTCCGGCGCGGCCCTCGCGACCGACGGCAACACCGGCACCCGCTGGTCCAGCGCGTTCAGCGATCCCCAGTGGATCCAGGTCGACCTCGGCGCCACCGCCGCCGTCGACCAGGTGGTGCTCAACTGGGAGGCCGCCTACGCGCGGTCGTTCACCATCCAGCTGTCCACCAACGGCACCACCTGGACGACGGCCTACTCGACCACCACCGGCGCCGGCGGCATCCAGACCCTCGCGGTGTCGGGCAGTGCCCGGTACGTGCGGATGAACGGCACCGCGCGGGCCACCGCCTACGGCTACTCGCTGTGGGAGTTCCAGGTGTTCGGCACGATCGGCGGCACCGGGTGCGGGACCGCGAACGCCGCCCAGGGCAGGCCCACGACCGCGTCGTCGACGGAGAACGCCGCCTCCGGCGCGGCCCTCGCGACCGACGGCAACACCGGCACCCGCTGGTCCAGCGCGTTCAGCGACCCGCAATGGATCCAGGTCGACCTGGGTGCGACGGCCACCATCTGCCAGGTGGTGCTCAACTGGGAGGCCGCCTACGCCACGTCGTTCACCATCCAGCTGTCCACCAACGGCACGACCTGGACGACGGCCTACTCCACGACGACCGGCACCGGCGGCATCCAGACCCTGACCGTGTCGGGCAGCGCCCGGTACGTGCGGATGAACGGCACCGCGCGGGCCACCGCCTACGGCTACTCGCTGTGGGAGCTGCAGGTGCGCACGACCGGCGGGTCGACGTCGCAGCCGCCCACCTCGCAACCGCCGACCTCACAGCCGCCCGGGTCGTTCTGGGGTGACACGTCCACGATCCCGAACCCGGCCAACGTCGTCATGGTCAAGGTGCTGAACCGCACCAACGGCCAGTACCCGGACAGCCAGGTGTACTGGAGCTTCAACGGGCAGACGCACAGCATCGCCGAGCAGCCCTACCTGGACATGCCCGCCAACTCCGCCGGCCGCATGTACTTCTACCTGGGCAGCCCGACCAGCCAGTACTACGACTTCATCGAGTTCACCGTCGGGCCGGCGGTCTTCAACGGCAACACGACCCGCGTCGACGCCTTCGGCCTGAAGCTGGCGATGCGGCTGCACGCCCGCGACGGCTACGACGTGCAGGTCGGCGAGGACCAGGCGACGTTCGCCGAGAGCCGGGCGACGACGTTCCAGCGGTTCATCGACGAGGTCCCGGCACAGTTCGACGTCCTGGCCCAGTCGCAGGCGCCCTACCGGATCATCGCGCCGGGCAGCGACCCGACGTTCCGCACCGGCGGCGTCAACGCGAACTACTTCACCGCCTACGCCTCGCAGTACGGCATCAACGCCCCGACGTCGGACGTCTTCGGCTGCGCCGGGGTCCTCGCCAACGACCCGGCGAACTGCGCGGCGCTCAACCGGCACGTGCGGCAGCTGCCGCAGTCGCAGTGGTCGACGCCGAGCCTGTACTACCAGGCCGCGCCGGCGAACTACTACGCGAAGTTCTGGCACGACCACGCCATCGACAAGCTGTCGTACGGCTTCCCGTACGACGACTACGCCGGCCAGTCGTCGTTCGTCTCGCACGGTAACCCGCAGTGGCTGCTGGTGGCCGTGGGCTGGTAACGCAGTGACGGGCACCCCATGGGGTGCCCGTCACCGTGTCAGCGCAGCGTCAGGAACTGCCGCCCGGCTGGAGGACGCCGTTCACCGTGAGGGTGTACGGCGCGTACTGCTGGACCTGCTCCGTCGGCTCGTCGTAGGCGACGACCGCCACGACCTTCGGGAACAGCGACAGCAGCGCCAGCTGGATCCAGTTCAGCGAGACGGTGTTCTTCCCGGTGAACTCGAACTGCCAGGCGAGGTGGTTCGCGTCGTCGATGCCGACGAGCTTGACGTGCCAGTTCTTGACCGCGACCGGCTTGATCTCCGTCGGCGAGTCGAACGGGGCCAGGCTGGACCCGTCGCTCAGCAGCGTGCCGCCGAGGGTGATGTCGTCGAGGAGCAGACCGCCCTCGTTGACACCGCCGTCGCTGACGTAGCGGAAGCCCAGCAGGATCGACTTGCCCGCGTACGCGGACAGGTCGTAGCTGTGCGCCTCGAAGCCGGTCGTCGTGCCGTTCAGGCCGGGCCCGAGCGGCGCGTCGACGGTCCGGTCACCGGGGATCGCGGTGTAGGTCGTGCCACCGTCGGTGGAGACCACGACGTAGCCGTAGTCGTAACCGAGCTCGGCGCCGTACTTCGCCTGGAAGGACAGCGTCGCGTTGGTGGCCGGAACCGTCACCGGGAGGACCGCGGTGGCGTCGGTGTTGTTGGCGTTGCCCGAGAACAGCACCGAGTTGCCCGGCCGGTCGGGGTCGTTGTTCACCAGCGTCCAAGCCAGCGGCAGAGCCGGCAGCTGGGCGGCGCCCGAGAACTTCAAGGACCGCAGGTCCTTGCCCTTGATGGCCGTGCCGTTCTTCTGCAGCAGCACGTAGTCGGCACCGTTGGGCGCCGCTCCGGGCACGCTGTAGCTCTGCGTGTTCGCGAGGTTGACCGAGGAGCGGACGCTCTTCGACGTGACCTTCTTCTTGTCCGCACCGAGCACGATGCTGAACCGCGAGTCGTCAAGGAGCTTGTCCAGCAGCACCGACGACTGGTAGTCGTGCAGCACCGTGTACACGTCCTTGGCGCCCTCGGCCTTCACCGCGGCGTCGAGGCTGGCGAGACCCTGCAGACCCGCGTCGCGGTGCAGCTTCTCGATGATGTCCTGACCGTAGTGGTCGTAGAGGTACAGCATCAGCTGGTATGCGTTGCCGTAGTCGGCGAGCACACCGGCGCCGCTGCCGCCCTCACCCCAGAGGTTGAGCGAGTTCTGGGAGCCACCGCAGTCACGCGGGTTGGGGTTGAAGGGTGTCTGCACCGGGCCGTAACCCTGGAAGCAGTACAGGTGGCTGTCGCCACCCTTGTCGTAGACCGTCTTGGTGCCGTCGACGTAGCCGGTGAGCGTCTGCGCGAAGTCGGACAGACCCTCGTTCATCCAGGTCGTCTCGTTCGGGTCGACGTAGGACAGCAGCAGGTGCTGCCACTCGTGCGCGAACGTGCCCTCGTAGAGGGTCGGCCTGGCCGGGCGGCTGACGCACACGTCACTGGACGGCGCGTCAACGGGGTTGGCACCGGTGCGGTGCTCCCAGTCGAACGCGTCGATCGTCATGACGTTGCGGTCGAACAGCTCGTTGAACTGCGTCGAGAAGAAGCCGGCGATGTAGGTCGTCGCGGCCGGGAACGTGTAGTAGTTGTCGTCCCGGACGTTGTCGACCAGCGTCACCGTCTTCTCGCCGCCGCCGGTGTACACGCCACCGTTACCGTTGGCGTCCGGGCCGAGCAGCGCGTTGCTGCCGTCCCGGTCCGGCGGGGTGCTGAAGGCGGCGGTCTCCTTCGGGTACATGTTGGTGTCGAACTCGTGGATGAAGTTCGCCACCTGAGCGTCGGTGACCGTGGTCGTGTTCGGCACCGCGTTGCGGCAGTCGCCCGCCGGGAACGAGGTGTCGACCGCGACCCAGACCTCGATGTGCTCGCCGACCCCGCGCAGGACGTAGTCCTTGCGGTACAGCCGGCCCTGGTAGTCGTCCGAACCCAGCCACTGACGGACCGTGCCGACGGTCGGGGTCTCCCCCGCGGCGAGTGCCCGCCGCGCCGATGGCTTGGCCATCTTCGACGTGTCGACCAGCTTGCCGTCCAACGTGAAGTTCGTGCGGGTCAGGTGCCGCGTGTCGGACGCCGTGCTCGCACTGGACGCCGCAGGCGCCTTGACCGGGGCCGCCGAGGCCGGGGAACCCGGCAGCGCGACGAGCACCGGCGCGGCGAGGACGACGACCGCGGTCGTGACCAGGCGTTTTCGCACCATGAAGCCTCCTCAAGTCGGTCTGCACGCCGGGCGGGGTCACCGTGACCGGAAACGGGCAGACCGCCCGTGATGATATTGACAACGCACAGTATCGCCGCGGGTTCCATCGGCGAGGTTCGCATCGAAGTGCGAGGGTGTAGACGAGGGATCGATTGCATCGGATGCCGTCAATGCACTGATTCCGTCGGCAGCGGTTGCGCATACCGTGGGACCCGTGATCGACCTGGACGCCACGCCGGTGCGGCCGCGCCCCGCCGTGCCGCGGCGGCGGGTGCCGTGGTGGGCGGTGCCGCTCGTCCTGGCCGCCGTCGTGCCGGCCGTCCTCGAACTGCGCCCGCCCCCGCCGCTGGCGCCGGTGGTCCAGCTCCCGCCGGGCACGATGCGGCTGGCCGGCGCCGGGGACGCGTTCTACGTGCTGCGGGGCAACGGCACCCTCGCCTGGAACGTGACCGCGTACGCCTGGTCCGACGGCACCGAACGCTGGCGCCGCCCCCTGGCCGGCCCGGACCCGGATCTCCTCGTCGTCGCCGACGCGGTCCTGGTCACCCACCAGCCGTGCGACCCGCAGCACGCCCCGTCCGTGGACCGCCTCGACCCGGCCACCGGCGATCCGCTGTGGACGGCGCCCGGCGCGCCGCACGCGGTGACCGCCGGCGGCGACCTGCTGCTCGCCGAGGGCCCGGACTGCGGCGCCCGCCGCCGGGTGCAGCGCCTGGCGGCGGTCGACCCGGCGGACGGCCGGCCGCGGTGGACGGTGCGGTTCCCGGACGGGCGGCTGGTCGTGGCCGGCGGGGACTGGTTCGCGGCGGTCGACGAGGCGGGCGCCCTGGACACGTACACCATGAACGGCGGCGGACGCATCGGCGGCGGGACCGTCACCGAGACGTCGCTGCTGCTCGCCGCGGGTGGCAGCGTGATCGCGGCGGACCAGCCCGACCCCGGCCGGCCGGGCCTGCTCACCGGCCTGCCGCACGGCGCCCCGAGGCCGGCGTGGACCGTCCCGCTGGACGGGACCGCGGCGGTCTGCGGCCCGTGGCTGTGCGTGACCACCACCGACGGCGGCACGACAGCCGCGCTCGACCCGGGCACCGGCCGGACCCGGTGGACGGTGCGTGCGCTGCGGCAGCCGATCTCCGGGGCGGGCTACGCGATCGACGCCGGCCCGCGGATCGTGCGGTGGAGCGACGGGAAGGAACGGCCGCTGCCCGGCTGGCGGCTCCTCCCGCCCGTGGACGGCTCGGTTGCCGCCGTCGTGCAGCGGGGCGGCACCGCCGGCGTCGTCGACCTGACCCTGGGCCGCCTCGACGTGCTCGGCACGCTGCCCGGCGCCCAGGTCCGCTGCCTGGCCGGCGGGCCGCGACCGACCGGGCTGGGCCTGGTCTGCGTCGACGCGGACGGCCGGACCCGCCTGTGGCGGCGGGG